>NZ_JBPGXB010000003.1:0-69979 GCF_056755015.1 Rhizobium sp. KNZ14-9A | reverse complement strand
ACGGTAAAACTCCAGCCCGCGTTGTGGGCGTCGCCAAGGGTCTCGATAGTGCTCATGCTGTCAGTATAGCGTCCAACAGAAAGAGAACAAGTCGAGAACATAGCACAGCTTGCGCACTGTCCACAAAGCGGTCAAATAGGACTAGTTGTTACGGAGGATTTGAGGGCAATGGGACGGAAGGCGAGTAACCAGTGACAGCCAATAACCCTGAAATTCCTGATTTCGATGAGAACAGCGAAACCGTGAAATGGTTCGCGATGGCGAAACGCTACATGATGGCGGCGCGAACTCTTCGCCTGTCTGCCGACTATGCAGCTGGTCGGGCGCTGTTCGTCCCGACGCTCCATGTCACGGCTCAAGGTATCGAGGTTTTGCTAAAGGCAAACCTGATCGGATCGGGCCTGACTGCGAACGAGGTCAAGGCGGTCGGGCACGACATCTGGCGCTTGTGGGAACACCCAAAGAACCAGCGCCTTCGCGACCAGGCGCTGATCGAGGTGATGGCGGTTTACGAGCACGCCAGAACTGATAAGCCTGCGGTAGGATATGCCGACGCTTTCGAGGAAGACCCGCAAGCCCTCCTCGTAGAATATCTCAAAGCGCTAAGCGTCCTGCACACGCGAGAATCCAAGTTTGCGTTGAGGTATGTCAGCGAGGCAGCTACGGAAGCTCCTCGGCCGCACTTGCTAGCGGAAACCTTCTTCGAGGTTGCCGATCTGTGTATCCGCCAGCCCACAGCGTTGCTCTACCGCGACGAACCCGGGTCAACCTTTGCGGTCTAGCTCGGCCTCAACCTTCTTCCGGCTGTTGCCAACTTCCTTGACGGTATCCTTCACGGCAGCCTTCGAGACGCCTTCTTTGTTGGCCTCGTAGCGCACTTCGTGATCCTGGCCGCCAGCCACGCGGGCGCGATCCTGCTTGGTATTCGACATGCTGAACCTCCTGTGTTTGTCGAGAAAAAGATAACCGGCAAGGATTCTGGAAGTTCCGCAGAACCCGATTCGGAACTTTCCCACCGAATCACCCTTGAGTCGCGAATCACTTGATTAGAGGTTTCGCGTATGTCTCAAGAGATTGCCCGCAGAGGCGACATTATCCCGCCGTCCGACGTTCCGTTCTCCAAGCTCACGGTCCAGCAACGCGACCTGGTGCTGACGGAAATCGCAAAGACGCTCCACTATCGAGCGCTCGTTTCCAAGGCAGTGAAGGATCGGGGGGCGCTGCACATGGACGCGCTTGCGTCCAAGATCGATCAAGAACATGAAACCCTGGCGGCCGACTACTCGGACAAGTCCGGAGAGTCGTGTTGCGGGCGGTCCAGCTGCTCGACAATTTCGAGCGTCGGATGATGAGCTAGGGGCGACGGGTGTTCAAAGGGATGCCGTTGAACTCCATCAGCCGCTCATAATGATCCTCGACCTTTTGCGCCGCCAGCCGTGGTGACGGTTGCCAGCCATTATGCTGCTCCCCGAGGTGTCGCTTAACGCCGTCGATATGGCTGATAGACCAGCGCCATTGCTTTTGCATGGTGCCGTTCGTTTCGAGCATGATCCTGCCGAAGCTGCGCGGACCATCCCACGCCTGATAGTCGCGGTGTCCCTCGCCCTTCCATGTCTCGCGCCATTGGTAGCGAGGCGGCGGGCCCGGATCGTCGGTCGGGTCTTCCTTCATGAGCGGGAGATAGAGGCGATAGGCAGCTTTTTAAAGATTTCGTGTTGCGATGGCTGCCATGACGAAACCGCCCCGCCCTCCACGGTCAAAGCCACTGCTCCGCGATGAGAACGCGCCGTTACAGTCGCGTCCAATCCGCAGAAGAAATCCGGAGCAACCGGCTCTCCCATTTGACCCCTTCCCCGAGCGGATAGAACCGGCGCTTTGCGATCTGCGCCAGAAGCCTCCAGCTGACGGCAAAGATTGGGGTTGGGAGATCAAATGGGATGGCTACCGGATCACTGTTCATTCGCACCAAGGGCGCGTGAAGGTGATGACGCGTGGCGGATACGACTGGGCACATAGATTTCCAGCTATCGTCGAGGCCGTGAACGCTCTTGGGCCTGCCAGCATGATCATTGATGGGGAAGCCGTCATGCTCGATGAAGCGGGTCGGTCTGATTTCAATTTGCTGCAATCAAGCCTGGGCTCAGCTGGGCGACGGCAAGGTAAGGAAATCAGCCCCGCAATCATGTATGCCTTCGATCTGCTCTACCTTGACGGACACGATCTGCGGAGAGCTGAATACTCGACCAGGCGGCACCTTCTGGAAGATGTGATTGCCGGTCACGAAGGTGGAGCCATCAAGATTTCGGAAGAAGTCGAAGCTGATCCTGCTGCCCTTCTGGAACATGCCTGCCGCCTCGGGCTAGAAGGAATTGTCGGGAAGAACCGCGACAGCTCCTACCGATCAGGAAAAACCGGCGACTGGATCAAGCTCAAGTGCGTGCAATCGGAACCGTTTTTCATAGTTGGCTACGAGCCGTCCAGTGCCGCTGCATTTTCTTCGCTGCTGCTGGCGGCTTACGATGGTGACGATCTCCGTTACGTCGGATCGGTTGGAACTGGTTTCCGCGAATCCACCGCTCGCGATCTTCGAAAGACCATGGATAAGCTGGTCTGGAAGAAGAAAGCTCCGCCGGTTTCTTACTCGGGCAAGCGTTCGGTCATCTGGTTGCAGCCGACGCTGATTGCCGAGATCGAATTTCGCACGTGGACTTCGGACGGAAAGCTACGTCATTCGGCCTACAAGGGACTGCGAGAGCGTCAGGACAACGCAGATGTCTACCGGATTGGCGAAAAAGGCGACGAGGGATGAGGCCGGGCGAAATGACTGTTTGGAACCGACGCTTCAGCAACCTGAGTTTATGAAAACTTCATAGCTGCAACCTAATTTCGGGTGGCTTCAGGGGGCTAAGCTATGCAGACGGTTCAAAGATTCACGTTTCCTACTTTCATGGGCATCTGCTCGATCTTGGCAGCCTTCGCGGATATCTTACAAAATCCGACGATCTTTGCGGGGATTCTTATCGCCCTTTTTGGCATAGGAGCGATCTCGATCATTGTACCGGCTGGGTGGGTGACGGCGAGGCTGGCAGATACGGTTGGCTTTGACTCCTCGATCAGCTCCACGCTCAAGCCATTTGGTCTGTCATGCCTGATGCTGGGTGGATTGATCTATGTCTTCTCCGCACTATCCGCTGGAGCCGAGGCAGAAGGTGGAGCGTTAGCGAAGGCGTTTCCCGAAATCGAAAAAATCCAACTCGCCCTCGGACGTGTGGAGAAGGACCTTGGTGAGCTGAAGGGCCAGACAGTAGCAATTAAGCAAGATACAGGGCAGTTGGTCGAGACGTCCCTGAAATGGATCAGCGTGGATGCGAGCCCGGGATCATTCGCGCGAACGACCAACGCCGGTGTAATCCACTACTTTCCGAAAGGGCTTTACGTCAATCTCACAAATGAGACCGGTCAGACGTTCGAGGATATCTCGGTGATGGTCTCCAATGGCGGGACCCTCCTCTTTGCCGAGAACGTTCCGATGCTATTGCAAGACGGATACAAGCACTTTCTCCATGATGTCCCGGAAGTCTTCGATACGGCAACGGTTTGCGTAACTGGAAAACGTCGTGGTAAATCGGAGTGGTTCACCGAAACCCGCGTCTATAAAGCTGTTCAGAGGCGCTTGGAAGATATGCCCTCATTCGATGTGGTAGATGTCACCGATTTGAAGATGACTTCGGAAAAGCCCCACTGCTCCACGTGATCTGGCTGAGGTAGCTCGCGAAATGAATGATTTCAAACAACTGAGCACCGCCGATCTCCTAAAGGCACACGCGGGGATCATGGAAGAGTTGCGCACCCGGAATATTCTTAGGAGCGCCAACAGCCCTACCGGCGATCTAGCGGAGTATCTGTTCTGCAAGGCCTTCGGATGGGATCAGGCTTCGAATTCCGTAAAAGGATTGGATGCCGTCGATGCAGCCGGGGTGCGATATCAAATTAAAGGACGCCGGGTGCATCGTCGAAACCCATCACGGCAACTTTCAGCGATCCGAGACCTGGATGGCTTCGACACTCTTGCCATCGTCCTTTTCGATGACGACTACAACATCATTAAAGCTGCCCTTATCCCGGCGAAAGAGGTCAAGGCCGGATCAACCTTTGTTGCTCACACCAATAGTCACAAATTTATTGCCAGGGACTCGATCTGGCAGTTACCGGCAGTCTTGGATGTAACTCATAAACTGCGCGCTGTGGCTTAGCCGACGTCAGCTGCAAAAACGATCAGGCGAGCCCGCTCGTAAAGCTCGTCAACGGCGCTCACGTTTAACATGAGCAATTTCTAGCAGATTCTTCGAGGCTTATCGCGGCAGTTGGCCGTGTATCCACCGGTTGCCGTCTTTATTCCCGCAACCAAGGCAGCGAAGGCGCGGTTGAAGCGACCCAAGGATCGCATTGCCCCACTTCCTGCGGACCTCAAAACGGTCGATCCAGCCCTCGCGCTCGCATCGTGGGCACGCCCCTCCGAGGGCGATGTATTCCGGATAATCGTCAACGGCGGCCTCGAACGGCTGCTCAACCGGCCCGATGTAGGTGATCTCGTCACGTCTGAGCTTCATTGAAAGCCGCTTTCACCTTCTCGACAGTCCAGTAGGGGTCGATGAACGGGCATAGGTAGTTAGGACCAGTGTTTTCGCACTCCGCTTCATTGAAAAAGTCGCGTGCTGCCGAATGCAAATCTTCGGGTATGATTAGGAATGCCGCATCTGATTGGTGAAAGTCGAAGTCGCCAAGGTGCCTCCACTCCCTTTCCCACTCGTAGAAATAAGTCGTAGACCCGTAATCTCCAGGCTGATCAACGAATGGAGCGATCTTCCAAACCGGATTTTTGGGATCGTCTTTCGCTTTGGAAACCAGGCTACTGATGGCCATGGCATGTGACGTATCCTTATATGCGTACATTATCGGCCCGCCATCACGAGCAACGAGAAATTCTTTGCGGAAACCGATCCCAAATGGCCCGCGCTCTTTGGCGAGTCGGCTCAAGTGATGGAGTGGTATTTCGCTGAAGCATACTGATTTCGGAGCGGCCGGGTAATTCCTGCCAGTGCCGAATTTAGAGCGTGCTTCAATACGTCGAGCCGCCAAGATACTCAGACAATTGTCATAAGCGGTGCTCTTTTCCGAAGCTTTGGCGAAATGCACCGCAAACGGCGACATGTCCAACCAGTCATCACTCCAGTTTCCTACTAACTTCGTCATCGACCCCACTCAATTGCACCACGGCCTTGGCGTACGTGGGCAACGTTCCTTGCCGCAGATGAAGGGGACCGCGAGCCCTTCAGAAATCAGGATTGTCCCGACATCCCTCCCGTTCACCCTGAGGATGCCACAGGAGCGGCCATAGTTGCATTTATCTGTCCCCTCCGTGCCCGGCTTGCAAGCGCATTGCACCTGGATCACCTGCGTCCTGCCGGTGGCTGACAATTCTTCAAGGCGCTCTTTTGCTCGATTGCCAAGAATCGCCTCGCGGTCGCATTGTGGGCTGTGGGTTTCCGGAGCGTTGAAGCCGTTCAGGCGAACCCGGCTGCCATCATCAAGGCGGATCGTGTCACCGTCGACCACAGTGTACGACTGCGTTGCGAACGCGGATGCGATCTCAATAGCTGGAAGCGCCGGAGCTGGCGAGACGTAGGTCAAGGCGGCGACCAGCCCGGCGAAGAGCGAGATCAGGGGCATTAGTAGTCCTCTGCAAACATGAGGGTCAGGATTCGAACGGTTACAGCCGGGTCCTCCGGATGATCGGAGCCGTGCATTTCGTCAAGGCTGTAATAATCAATCTTCCAGATCACCGCTTCACCGTTGACATCGAGCTTTCCGAAGTCGTGCTCGCCGTAAGGATCGTCGCCTTCATTCCAACCATCAAAGGCCGCGACTGCAGCTCCCACGGCTCCAATCTTCTCGAATTCCTGGGCTAAGCGACCGGCTGCGACGACGCGCCCGTTCCGGCAACTGCCCTCGGTGCGAAGCTCGTCATTCAGATATCGGATGCGATAGATTTTTGGGTCCACTATGTGCCTCTTCGTTTACATTTCGCTCTAAAATAGTGGACAATGAGCACTTACGCAAATGTTTCTGTCCCTTGTAAATCAAAAATATGTCTCTATCTTTGCGACAGATTACAACGCTCTAGGTGACACATGGAAGATGATGAAGACGGAATCGAGAATATCTTTGGTGAGCGTGAGTGGACGTCCGAGGAGCTGTCGACCGAGCTGAAGAAAGCAATGGACGATCTGGGCTGGACGCCGGTCGAGCTTGCAGACCGGATGACGTCGCTGGGTGATTACCGGCCGCATCGCACGATTCTGAGGGGCATCCACAGAGCGCTGCTAGGGCAGATCAAGGTTCCTGGGGAGCTGCTGGCTCTCGTCAATCAAGAGGTCCGCTACAAGCGCCGTTTGAAGCGTTCTTATGACACGCTCACATGGACTGAGTTGCCGGATCGGAGCCTGACCACGAAGGCTGATGATTTCGTTATCACTTTACTCCCGAAAACGAAGGGTCGTTGGAAGGTCCACATGATGCACCCTGAGACCGGTTACTCGCCTTCCTGGCCTCGCTGGCAGGACAACCTCGATCAGGCGAAGGAGATGTCATTTTTGACGCTCGACAATGCGATCAACTGGCTGGCCGAGGTCGAGAGGGATCGGGCGGCCGAGAGCCAGCGTGGTCCACGTCGCGCGATCAATCTCGACGACTGATTTCTGCTTAGATCGAACAGGCAATTTCCGATTTTGCTTGCAAACGCCTGTGGGAACAGCCTGCGGCTTTGTTGCGATAATGGACAGCTTCTGCATCAATGGCTTCCAGGGACTAAGGGGTGATAGAAAATGATGGAACCCTGCGTTGTATGCGGCAGTGGTGCCGAGTTTGGCAAGAATGGGGACGTCCGCCAGTATCGCTGCGACCGCTGCGGACCTTTCAAAATCACAGGCACGGCAGCCGTTGTCTTGAAGGGCCGTACTCAACCAACTGGGAGAGTCAACGACCTCATTGTGGCGAAGATCAGTCACTACATTCGCACGCATTCGACAGAGGAAGATTGGCTGGAGATCGATTCTGCGTTGATCGACGAAATGATTGCGCAAAAGCTCCCGTCACCAAATCAGCAGATAGAGAACCTTCTGCGCTGGATGGCAGAGCAGGTAGGTGAAGACCATCTCGCCGCGCTAGAATTTTCAGCGACGGACGTCTGCGCCATAATGGGAGCCGCCTCGGAAGACAGCGCAAGCGACCTCATAGATGAGGCAGCAAATTCCGGATTGATCCAATTCGTTCCCGATGATTGTTATCGACTGACAAAAGCTGCCTGGGATCGGCTGCCAGCGTCCAAGCCGCCGCACATACCCCGGCAGCAACGGGGCGACTTCGTCGACATAGCCCGGATGGCTGAACTACGCGCGATTTCGAACAGCGAATTCGATCTCACACGTCTCCTGAGGATGTGCGAAGAGATTAATAGAGCCTGGGAAGCCGGTGACACGATATCTGTCGCGATGCTTGCGAGAGCTATGGTGGACCACGTCCCACCAATTTTCGGCCAGACGAACTTTTCACAGGTGACGAGCCAAGCATCTTCTCGATCAATACGCGGGTCGTTCGAGCATATTCAAACGGCGCTTCGTCATATTGCGGACGGTGCGCTCCACACACATATTCGGCGAAGAGAAACAATTCCCACCGCCACTCAAGTTGATTTCCGACAGAGCTTCGATGTTTTGCTAAGCGAATTGGTTCGAATTCTTCGGAGCTGAAGGGACGGATGTAGCGCTGATTTTCCCGATCTCGACGACTGACACCAATGTTGACATTCCGGCGCAAACCAGTTGCTCTCGCATTGAAAGATGCGGGAGCCATCATGTTGTTCGGACTATTTAAGCGGAAGCAAAAACAGCAGCAATTCACGCCTGAAAACCAGCTGTTGCTGACAGAGCTGGAGAAATTCCGAATTCGGTATCGAGGGCAAGGCCCCCACGACGACATAGCCGTTGACACCGTAGTACAAGAGGTCTCCCGAGGCCTGCGAAACGACAACAAATACGCCAACGACCTGATCGTGAAAGGCGGCTGGTCTGTCCCCGATGCTGCCTACATGATCCTTTCGGAATATGCCTCGGCTGAAATTATGACCGGGCAATTGCACCTCTATCGGGGTGTCCTGAGCGACAAAGGCAAAGCGTACCTGAAGCTCTTTAAGGTCTGCAGCGCCAAGCTTATGGCTTCCGGTCGGTTGACAGAGAAAGAAGCCGTTGAAGGCATCCGCGAATTCGAAGATGAGATCGCGATCCTCGGATGAACTCTTCAAAGGCTTGAAATCATGGATGTAAAATCGTCGCAGGTAACCGGTAACGCTGCGCTACATTATGCGGCGTGGCAGTTATCTCGCAAAGGCTGGAATGTCATGCTCACCGCGCGGAACTCCAAGGGCAGTGATATTTATTGCGCGAACGATGCTGAAACGATCTTCTTCGGCGTGCAGAGCAAGGGACTGACTAAGCGGGACCCCGTTGGGCTGGGCAGCAACTTGGACAACCTTCGGTCTGATTGGTGGATCATCACCATCAAGGCCAAATCCGATGAACCAGTGTGCTTCATCATGTCATTGGAAGAAGTGAAGGCGCTCTGCCACCGCAGCGATCCGGCCAAGAGCAGTAATGGAAAGATTTCGATGTGGCTGCAACCGACCGCTTACGACAGACCAGAATTCCGCGAGGCATGGCACCGCTTCGGAACGGTCAGTCAGACCGGTGTCGTTGCGGAAGAGTGAGGCTTCTTCTGATCAGGGGTCCGATATCAGCTTGGAGGGCAATGATTTTGCAAAACGCCCGAGGCTGTCGAGCATGTCTTCGACCATGGTAGGCAAGGCGTCGATGGCTGCGTTTTCGATGTAGTAAATCCAGGGACGCCGGTTGGTCGTCGAGCAGCTGAAAAACCGGTCCCATCCCTTTTTCTCAACTTCCTTCTCGAAGACCTCGCGCCGGTCGATGGTCCATTCGAAACCACCGTGGAACATGTAGTTTCGATAGGTGAACATGGCCTCGAACCAGGTCATAAAGTCCCGTGACAGGAATTCGTCGAGACCGCACGCTGCAGCAAGTTGAGGCAGCCCTAAGATGACGTTGTTCTTCGCTTCCTTCTTGCTGTCGAAATAATACTGGCAGTTCCAACGCGCCGGGTGGTCCCCTGCCCTTTTCCAGCGCTTGTGACTGCCAGGGCTTATGTTTTTACGATCATACATGTCGCCCAGTGCAGCAAGAGACTGGCCAAGCGTGCTTTCGACCAACGGGGCGATCATACCGATTGCAGCCATGCTCTCGGCCGCGTCGCGATATACGGATTCGTATTTCATATCGACATTCTGATCCACCCAATGATCGTGGTGCGGACCTGTATATGCTTGGACTTCGGCTGAGTCCTCTTCGATGGCCTTGGAAAAAGCTTCCCCTGCTTCACGGTTACGGGTGATCATCAGCCGAACAGCATGCAGCTGCGACTGCCAGTCGATGTTGTGAACGAGCGTGTAAAGGTAATCACGATCATCAAGAAAATTGTCGAAATAACCAGGCTTCAAGCCCTCGAACTCACCCTCCTCGAACGTATTCGTCAACGCCCTGCTCCATGATTGCTGATGGCGCATTTTCCCCCTATCAAAGCCGAAAGCTAGCAGTTTTGATCAGATCGCGTAGGATTCCGGCCATGAGCCACGAGTTTTCAAGCCTGAATCAAAAGCACGAGCGGCGGCTAAGCAGGCCAGCCGGGACGAGGACGCTCGACGCCTGGCCTTGGTGAACTCTCGAAAGAGGAGTTGCGTCGGGAAAACTCGTTCTTCGGCGCTCTCGACATGTCCAGGTTCAAGATCGTGGCCATTGGCGGGAAGCCTGTTCGAAACTCCTGAGCCTGGGCAAGGGCTCGGACGAGGACAAGTGAAGCTGTGTGGAATTTACCGACTTAGGTCCTCTTCTTCTTCTCGTGCTCTGGAGCCCTCGCCTCCAGCGCCGCCAGGATTTGCTTGATAACGACAAGGGTTTCACCTGGGCTGGTGCCCCGGTTGCACTCTTCGTTGGCTCGGCGCAGCGCGACAAGCAAATCCGCCTGCTTCATATCTAACGCCCCTGGAAACTGACCGTTCATGGCGGCAAACAGTGGCCGGTTATAGGCGATTTTTCAATATTGCCGACAACACCAGCCCTCCCCTTTTCTGGTGTCCAATAAGGAAGGTTATCGGACCCCAGAAGTTGGCGGGCACGCATATGAGGCGTTGGAAGCAAAGGCCTTTTAGCTGCCAATAGGATACAAGAAGCCAGCATTTTCAGGCTCCGTCATGCCATTGGATTCCTCTAATTGCTTGGCAAAGCTTTAGCGGCTCGGGAAGCCTTTGGTCGGGCTCGCATTGGGCCTGACATCCCAATGGTATCATTTCCCTTTCCGGAAATAATACTCCTCCATCGCCATGTCCTCGTCATATTGAGAACGTCGGATGTCTTCGATTTTTCCGCGTGTCTCTGCGACACAATCGGGACAACATACTTCTTCCATCCCAAAATTCTGGACGCTTACCCGGCCTTCGTCGACCGCCCAGTCGAAGGCATCGGAGATATCGATCAGGTCATGCTCGAAGTTCTCAGTACCGCATGTCGGGCAATCTACGATTTCCTCCTTGCGGTGACAAAAGCAACATTGCTGCTCGGATACGATAAAGGTGTTCTCGCTGCATTCCGGACATATCCAGATGATTTCGTCGCGCCCGGCGATGTGTTCCTTGGCTCGCTCAAGCAACTCCTGGCGTGCTTTTACCAATTGAATAACGTTGTTGTGCTGGTCCTCATCAATGAAGTCCGCAGTCTGAAGGTCGAGTTGACTTCGGTAGAAGAAGATCATGAAACTGAAAATCTCAGCGAACTTCAGTTCAATATGTTCGTGAGAGTGATTGAATTCGAAATGGGTAAGCTCGCTACGCAAATCGAACGCTTTTTCAATTTTGGTTTTATCTGCGTCCGAAATCGTCAAATTGCCGATCAGTGGATTTCGGAGCCTGGTGATCGCAGCTCGTAACGAGACGGTCTTATCTGGCCTGTCCACCGACTCGTATATAAAGACCGGGTGAACTCTCCTCAGCCGTTCTTTGAACGCCAATTCCATCGCCTGGACGACGTGAAGGATCGCGAATTTCCACTGATTGGTCTCCGCCGTGTCCTGCTGCGCATAGGAAACAGCCTCTTTGAAATAGGAGATGCTGTTATTCAAAAGGTCCAGACGGTGTGTTTTACTCACGAGCAGTATCCTCATCGATGCTAGGCAAAGACTATATTAAAGCGCATCAGGCGATCAGCCGTCGAAGCTTTGCATCGAGGCGGGCGGAAACCGAGCAACTTATAACACCGGCATTGGCCTGGGATAAGCTCCTCCCATCTTGCGCTGGCCCCTTCCCTAACCCTATCAATTCATGAACCAAAGGGCGTGGGGGCGGTGCATTGGAATACAAACTCGAAAACTTGGTGAGGGTCAGCACGAAGAGCCCACACGAGTCGCTATACAGCTGGTTCGTTGAGGAGCTAGACCCCGCGACGAAGAAGATCAGCCCGAACTACGTTCCCTGGGGCTGGAGCCTCTATTTTGACGCCAGGGCTTTGACTGTAGTCAGATCGCTGGAATTCGAGACCGACAAGACAAGCGACGTGAACGAGCACATCTACGGTCGCCTGACTGCTCAGACCTCTGATCGTCGGGCTGCAGCCAGTTATTCATTCTTCGGCACGAACAGGAAAATCGAGAGCTTCACGCTGCGGATCGTGAAATCCAAGGACGACAAGGAGAGTTTCCACGTATTCGGGTCTCCCAGCTATGAGCATGAGTGGGATTTCGAAAACCTCCTACAGACCGATACCGTCGAGGTGGAGGTCGTGCTTCCTGCCAGCCGCTTCGAACGGATCGCGAGCTTTATCGAATCCGGCAATCCGAAAGCCGTCGTAACTCTGGGCGGGGTCCACGGATTTTACTCAGAGTGGTCGCCATCGATCCGGACCGCTGACATTAAAATCCTGGCAAACCTAAAGGATCAAAAGGTTGCGACTGAAGGGGCGACCGAGGTCGATCCGCCAGTGCTCGGGAAGATCGGTTCCTTCTCCTTCCGGCTTCTGAAGGGCGAAGGTGTGACCGGCAAGATCGAGGCTGACGACACGGAAGCTGATCCGCCGTCGATCTTTGAGGAGAGGCCGGTGTCACCGGCACCCTCAGTCGATCTTTCTACTCTTGAAAAGAAGCTTTCGAAGCTCACCGTGCCGCTATGGATCGCGGTAGGGTTGCTCGCCGTCGGCTTGCTCGTAAAATAGGCACATCCGCTTCGGCTCTAGGTCCCCGACCGAGGTTTGGTGTTATAGCGCATACACAACGCCAGGGAGAAATGATGAGTAAGTCGGTCTTTGTCAGCCACGCCACGAAGGACGCTGCCATTGCGGCCGAAATCGTCGAGCTTATCGAAGATGGCATTGGGGTCCCCGAGGCGGAGATATTCTGCTCATCGCTAGACGGCTATGGCATTCCCACCGGCAAAAACTTCGTCACCTTCATGAAGGAGCAAATGCTTGAACCTAAAGTGGTCATTCTTCTCCTGACCCCCGCATATTTCGAGAGCAAGTTTTGCCTTAGCGAACTCGGGGCGGCCTGGGTGAAATCACATTATATTTTCCCGATCTTGGTCCCTCCTCTTGGCTACGATGACGTGAAGGACGTTCTGCTCGGCACGCAAGTGTCGAGGATCACAGACGACATCAAATTCAACGAGCTGCGCGATCACCTCGTGAAGGAGGTGTCGCTCGATGCGAAGTCATCCACCAAATGGGATGTCAAACGCCGAGCCTTTCTCACGAAAATTGACCCGCTGATCGCCAGGGTATTGGGTCCAACAATGGTTCCGGCCGAGAACCTTAAAGCGATGGAGGACAAGCTGGCAGAAGCTCATAGTGAGCTTGACGAAAGCGAGCAGGAGATTGCAAACCTCAGGAAGCAGCTGGCCGATATGGAGCAATTGAAGGATCGCCAGGCTGTTGCCGAGCTGAAGGCGTCCTATCGAGGCACCTCCAGTGCAGACGTCACGGGCCAATTCGATGAAAAGGTGGAAGCGGTACGCACGGCGCTTAATGCTCTACGTGTGTACCATGAGGTCAAGATTTTCCTCATGAGCGACCACTATGAGAAGCCCTATCGGGTAATGGGTCGCGACCGAGACGAATTCGACGAGGCTTCGCGACGCGGCTTCCTTGAAAACGGCGAATTTCCGCAACCGAATTGGGAATCGCAGAAGATGCGAAAGCTCAAGGACGCCCTACGGGAGATTGACGAATTCGCGGTCCGGGAAGCGGACGCTCTTCGAGAAGCTGCTGATGCCCATGCTGACCTTCTGATTGAACCGTTCACCCAAGACTTTTGGGAAACATATTATTTTTAGCCCTGATCCTTAGTCTGGTCTCACGCTTCGAGGGACGGGTTTTCGAGCGAGCTTGGCGACTTTTTTGGCGGGGCCGCCCGTGATGTTCCCCTGTAAACCGAGTCCATCTCAAAATGTTTGGAAAGCTTTGGGAATTGTGTGGAGGATAATCGCCCTCGCGTCGTTCGGGTGCATTTCCGGATCGATCAGCTGATCAACTGAAAAGGGGCACGACTCCACTCTCGGCGGAAGGATCGCCCCCCCTCCTGGAGGATCACAACCGCCGTCTGCCAGGCTCTCAACCACAGTGGCTGCAGATCGACATGAGATAGCAGACCCTCGTCAAGGACTACGTCAATACTGCCTTTCAAGGTGAAGGCCTCGTCGTACCACGGGCGGCGGTCATCACCTGGAGGCGCGATGGTGATCTTGATGAGGACCGACATCAGGCGCATCAACAGGATGGATAGCTCGGTGACTTCCCTACGACCGGCCGCCTCGATCTCGTCAGCCAGGTGCTCCACATCGAGGGGGTTGCCCTCACGCGGGAGCGCTCGCAGCAAGGCTGACTGCTCCTGGGTCCAGCCGACGAAGTCGGTTTGGTAGGTAGACATCACATTGCTCGCGATTTGTAGTGAGCAGCGCCACGGTCAATTTCGCCCTGAATATCGACTTTATTTCCGTCGCGGTCATAATCTCGAAGTGTAGACCACTCGACATATCCGAAACCTAAGGCGCGAAACTGCTGATCGATGCGATAGAGCGTGTCGAACTCTCGGTCCAGCGAAAGATAGCAGGCCTCGCCGGGCTCTGCAGCCCATTCTTTGCCGGGTTCGTAATTCTGCACCAAGAAGCCGTTTTCATGGAAGATGGCGGAGATTGCCTTTTGATCCGCTTCGTCAGTGACTTCGTTTCCGATACTCAGAAACATAGGGTTAGGACCATCGTACTCAGCGCCGCCGAGGTAGCCACGCACAACGTCAAGCCGTTTCGTGCCGAACACCTCGTTTTTCGCCCGCATCCAACTGAAGTCGGAAGTCACTTCCCCCTTCTCGGTAAATTCGTCCAGCACTGCTGCCAATCGTTGTCTGGTCGACGTGATCAGCTTTAAGGCTTCTTCCATATCGTTCATGGCCGAACAGATTTGAGGTTCGTAAACGGCGAGCCGTTCAATTTCTCGGAAGCGCTTCGGGTTCTCTGATTTCTCAGTCGCTTCGTTGATGGCGACGGATGTTTGATCCTCAGCTTCACCAACCTGAGAGATGAGCAATTCGAGATATTCCGTCACGAGTTCCGGCGTGGCGTAGAAACGCTGTCGCAGCTCTTCATTGTATTCGTCGAAAACCTCCCTGCATGTCTCCTCCATCATTTCTTGCTCGGTCTTTTCCGTCATAAAACTCATCCTACGCTATACAAGTTGGCAGTGTGTATACACCTATAGGGCTATACATTCAAACACTAAATGCCACGAAAGGGTGTTCCTCGATCAGCAGCCCATTCAGGTGCAGAGCGCTTTCGCAGGGATTTAAAATAGTCGGCCGGGCCTGCTTCCTGGATCGTCGTCATCGCCTCGCGGTACTTGGTGGCACGAGGGATGATGTATTCCGCCCACTGATCAGGGGTGAAGGTGAAGCGCTCATCCTCTCCTTCCCGATTGATGCCGAGAAGAATGGGAACTTCATCGTCATCGACGTAGGCGCACACTTCGAGGGTGCCCATCATCTTGGCATCCTCGTTGATGTAGAAGTACCAGGAATCCTTCTGCATCCGTTCGAACGGTGCATTCAGGACCTCCCACATCGGGGGGCCATCCCAAAACCGGGTAGTCGGGAGAACGACCATCTTCAGCTCCGGCGCGTATGATAGCGCGGTCACGCCTTGAACCGGACCGATGTCCATCTGATCTTCAGCCCATGCGAACAGTGCCTTCGCCGCCTCGATAGCATCTCTGGCGACACTCATCTGGTCGGCTGCCTTCGTATAGAGCGATGCTGCAGCCTCGTTTTCCTTCTCTTGCGCCGTATCATGAAAATGGGTGGCAAGGTTGAATGCCTGGGTCTTGGCGCGATGGATCAAGCTGTCCAGGTTCTCGATCATTTCCTTCATCTGGTCCTGGGTGATCTCAGCCATCAGTCGTCTCCTGCTTCTGCTGGATCGCCTTCAGCACGATCCTTTCTAATTCCGCGATCTCATCGTCGTTCAGTTCGGCATATGCATCGCGCTTCTCGGCAGGGATGCGGTCGTGTTTCATCACGAGGGTGACGAATGTGCTGGCCCGACGGTTCGGCATATCGATCCGTTCGCGCAATGCGTCGTAGCCAGCCTTGTGAAGGCCAACCCAGTTCTCGGCCGTGTATTTCGGCGCGGTGATACCGAGGCCTTTTGCCTTAGCAAGGAACTCTTCCGGTTCGAGCTTGAGGAAATAGGCTGCCCTGATCGGCCCCATGCCTCCCCGATCCCATGCTGCTATGATGTCGCGCTCGAAATCCTGCGGATTGTCAGCGGCGTTCCAGACCTCATCGCCAAAGAGAGGCTCATCAGGTGAAACAAACCCCTGTGGGCGGGGTTGCGCGGGCGGGAGGCCGTCGAGAACCTTCAAGCTCGCGCTGGTGTAATCGTTTGATCGGGTGATGTAATAATCGCTGGGCGGCGGAATATCGTATCTGGCAGCAACAGAGGCCATCGTTTCACCGACATCGAGGTGAACGACCTTCCGGGCCTCTGCTTCATCAATCATCCTCTTCGACCAGTTCCAGAGAGCTTCGAAGAATGCAGGGAAACGGGCATGGGCATCAGCGCGATAGCCTGTCAGTGCCTTCTGCCACCGACGCTGAAGATTGCCTTTACGCGAGAACTCGTAGAGTTCCGGCCATGGAATGTTCGCGGCGATAGCGCGAGCTTCCATTTCCTCGACGGTGATGCCGAGATGCGCGGCGGCTTCCTCATAGCCGAAAGCATTGTCGCTCCATGCCTGCAGGACAAAGCGCTCATAGCGAGGATCGCCCGGCGCGGGTCGGGTTGGCTTCTGCGCGCGGAACATGGCAGCACCCTGCTTGATCAGCTCGAAGGCCTGGTCCTGAGACATGTATCCAGCATCAGGCCAGGTGCCCCATTCCTCGGAATGCCAGAAGATCGGGAGCTGTTTGCCGTCGTCGGAACTACCGATCTCGATCCTCCATTCCGCGCCACGCGCCCGGAAGTAGAAGAAATGACCGTCGATCTTGCCGTGAGCCTGAACAGGGACCATGCCGAAGATGCCAATGACCTGGATGCCGTTGGCAATATGGTTTGGTCCGTCGTTTCCGATCAGGTCAGACACGGTTTCTGCCTCTGGCTGTGCCAGTATTGCGGCGAGCAGCTTGTTCCGCTTGTCCTCATCGTCGTCCACCATATCAGTCTCCAATCGGACGATAGGTGCCAGCCAGGGAAACGCCATTCCGCTCCGGGAGGCCGGAAACTATCACGTCGCCATTCTGCTGCCTGGTGATCTCGATGACATAACCGGCTAAGCCCGCGACCAACCGGCCATCCTGGACGTTGCGCATGTAGAGTGGGATCGATTTCCGGATGTCGCTGTAGTCCTGTCGATCAGCGATGATGAACATCACCAGCACGGTGTCTGTCGGCTGTGGTCGATGAGCTGGAGCTATTTCAAGCGCGCACTGATACTCGGCCGCACACGGTCCTTGATAGGAATAGCTGCCGACGAATGCAGGCCTTTTTCCGTCTATTGCCAAAGCGGGAGCAGCGGAAAGAAAAGCGAAGACGATGGCTGGGAGCAATCTGATCACGGCTGATCATCCTCGTTATGCTGATCGCGGAAATCGGTCTCGAAACCGGCCGCCCTAACTTCGATACGCCAAGCCACGATGTCCTCGCCGCCCTTGGGCGCGATCCAGACTTCTCCATTGACGACAAAGCCGAAAATGGTGCCAAGCCGCTCGACCAGCAGACGCTCGGCCTCGGAGAGGTCGAGGGGATAGCTCAGGCGTAAAGCACCGACTGGCTCTTTCAGCCAGGTAGCGACGATCACCTTAGAATTGGGGGCTGCTTTATCAGCCAGAAGCTCATACCCTCGGCTTTCGAGAGCATCGCGCAGAACCGAGATCGCATTGGCGGATGACAGCTTTTTGCCAGGACCCGGAACCGACCACACTCCCCTAAGAGCGCCCAATGCCCGTTGGTGCCCAGCGCCTTCGACGATGAAACCGAGATCGTCAGCAACTTGCTCAACCTCTTCGATTTGGAACGGGAACATGCGAGGGAACTGGACGGCCAAGGCCGGATGTCCGTCCTTCTCCTGCCAAGCGACTTTGATCGTTTTCATGTCAGTACCCAAGGAAATCGAGGACAGCAGAACCCTCGTATTCGCCATGCTCGTCGGCTTCCGCGACGACATCGCCGGTCTCGGTCTCGATGATTGCCCGGTCACTCTCCCGCAGCTCGGCCGCGATGGAATGACGACGGCATTCGGCAATGACCTCAGGGGCAGTGACAGTCGCTTGAAGCGCTTCCCAGTAGTTCACGGTCATTTCCTCAGAGATCGGTGACCGACGTGCCCGTATCATGATCCTTCTGGTTCATGATGAAGGTGGCACTGCCGTAGGCCTGATTGATGCTGTTGACGATTTCACCGCAGGCCTGGCGGATCGCGGCCGACGCAGTTGCATCGCGTTCGATGATTGCTGCTTGCTCCTGCAGGAGGATCAAGTTGTCGGCATACTTATGAAACAGTCGCAGCAGGTTGTTCACGCCCGGATGGCTCATGGTGCCTCCCCTGCCCGACTCTCCCAGATCGAACGACATTCGGTCGCCATCTGACGGAGGTTGGTGAGGATCAGCGGGAAGGCAGGGTCGTGTTGCAGATTGTCTGCAACCTCCTCAGCGAATTCAGCGATCTTGATCTCGGGCTCGTCTGCCTCGACCAAGAATGACGGGTACTGTTCCGTCACCCAGCCGATCAGGTCAGCGCCAGTCCAGGGATCGCGACGATCAATGGCGCGGAGCAGCTTGCTCTCCATCTCCTCGAACAACATGAACGCCTCCAAACTCTTCGCCGTAGCACGCGATTTTGCCAGCGACTGTTCCTGACGGGCGCGAAATTCCGGGGTTGTCTCAACCATGTTGCGCTCCCGTCAGGTTATGAGGATCAATCGCGACCGTCGCGCTGATCGGCAAGAACGGCCACACGCGAAATCGGGGTCGGCTTGTTCGCCTCGATCTCGATAACAACCGTCTGCTCATTGAACAGGAAGTCCGGAACCAGCTTCAGGATGTGGTCACGAGCCGCCAACAGTTCCGATTCCGCAGCCTCAAGGCCGATCTGCAGAAGGGCCTTGACCTGATGGGCATAGGCAGCGTCAGCGTTGGACGCGACTTCCAGCGCGGCCTTGAAGGCGAAGTCTGCCAGGTTGAAAGTGGTGCTGTCACCGACAAACACAATCGGCTCACCGCCTGCCAGGCTGTCCAGCTTCATCTTCAGAACCTTGGCGGTACGGTCCATCTCGGAGCGGCTACCGCTGAAGGGTGCAACTTCCTCGGCGTCACGGTATGCCTTGATCTGCGCGAGGCGAGCCTTGCAGTCGATAACCAGCTTCTCAGGAGACAGCTTGCCGTTGCGATGCGAGGAAAGGCGCAGGTCGTTGTGCTCGGCCAGCATTGCCGACAGCTTCGAGCTGATGATGGGCATGTCCAGTTCAAGCGGGAACTTCACGCCATTGTAGGCGACGGTGATGTCGGTGGCAGGCTTACGCTTCAGGAGGTTAAGCATTACAAGTTTCCTTCCTCGGGATTGGCAGTGCAGATGAGAGACAGCCGATACTGCATGAACCCAAAATAGTGGACAATGGGCACCATGTCAATATGTCATTGGCTCAATAGTGCGATCATCATGCTCGCGAACGGACGTCCGAAATCGGGACTAGAGAGTGGTAATGACACCCTCGATCTGGTTCCAGATACCTGTCGAGCGGAACACTTCCGCAAAAGTGTCAAAGGCAGGTTGAATTTTGACAGCTCGTTCAACGATTTGGGCGTAAACGCCACCTGCTTTTGAATCCTGGTAAACGGATGCTTCCGTGATTGTGTCGCCTTTTACCGACATCACGACGATGCCAGTGAGGAGGACTGCACCTGCCACATAATGCCGGTAGCGCTTCAGGCCGATCAGGGACGCCGCATAGCCTGAACCCTTGAACACATGCAGCGCAGCGCCAGCCAATGACAGCAGCAGAGCCATTGCAGGAAGGGTCGCGATACGGTGCGCCTCCTCCAGCTGATCCCTGGTTTTTTCGCTTCTAATTCCCTGAAGAACACGGGCGTAGGCGGGACCGTAGACACGAGCGGCGAATTGCTTGGGCGACATGGCCGGATCAACTGCCCCGGTCGGCTCGAATCCGAAGTCGCGGCCGATCTGACGACCGATCTCGTTCTGAACCTTTGCCGTTTGCCAGAACTCCGCTTTGCTGAGACCAGCAGGCAGGTCCATGCCGGTGGATCGACTGGCGATCTCCTGTCGGGCCTTCTTACGGTAGGCGGCGACGAAGCTGCCCCGGTCGAGGACATGCCAGTTCTCGGAAACGGGGATTTGAGCGCGCACCTTGTTCCGGATTCCAGCCGCAGTGTAACCGACGGTCGGCACGCCGTCAGGATACCGGCGACGAAGCTCATCGACGTACTTATTCCATTCGTCGGCAGCATCGTGGTCAATCCGCCCGACCGCGTTCAGGTAGGCATCAGATGCCTGCCGATAGCTGGAATAGGATCGCTCGATCTCAGGGGAGAGCTGATCGAAGAAACGGCTCTGGAACTCCTCGATGCTCCCGAGCTGACGCTTTGCCTCACGTTCTTGCAGCTGATCTGTATCATCGATCATGCCAAGCGCACGTCCACCGTCGGCAACAACGGGCATCGTAGCAATGAAGGCGTTCCAGGACGCGCTGGAAAGATCAGGCTTCAGATCGCCAAACCCCCTCTCCCGCATTTCATTCTGCAGGATCACGCTGTCATAGGAGCGCTTCAGCGCTTTTTCAGGCACCAGGAGCGGAGAATACTGCCCGATGGCCCAGAGCGCAGCGTAGGTGCCTCCTATGGTCAGCAGGGCTCCCAGCAGAGCGACCCCGACCGCCTCAGACAGCTTTGGAAACTCAAACCGGCAAAAGGGGATCAATGAGCCGCCGACGAATGCGAGGAAGATCGCGACACCCGTCAAGATGCGACCGAATTTCTCGACGACAGAAATCTGGTCCTGAGTGGCACCGGCGGCGATCAGGTGCATCAGGTAGCCGGAAAACGGCACTTCAATGCAGAGGTAGAGGGCGATCATGCCGAGCATCAGGGCATCGGTCTTGCGAGTATCCCAGAGCATTAGTCGCCCGCCTCGATCTCGCGCACCACATCTTCGAGATCGAAACCTTTGACGCGCTCGATCTCGACTTTTGACAAATCGGGTAGCTCCGGCATCTGGTCGCTGAAGAGGGTGAGGTAGATACGGTTTGTAGCGACGGCCATTTCATCACGGGCCAATTCGTAGGCACCGCAGGCCGCCTCGACGACATGCATTGCATTGACGACATTTTCCCTCAGCCGGGGATCGCTCAAGACCATAGAGCTGGAGCCAAGGGCAGAGAGCTTGTCCATAAGGCTGAAAGCGTGCTGCTCCGCAAGCGCCAGGTCAGCAACCAGACCGCTGATTTCGGAGGTCCTGCGAGCCGCGATATACGGGCCGAGGTAAATGATCTGAGCTTCTTTCGTCATGACATCGACCTCCCGGGCGACGGCTTAGGCCGCCTCCACCTTGCTGTTATCGTTCGTCTTAGGGGTTGGCATCCCGTACAGCTGCTGCGCACGGGCACACGCGACTTTGTCCATGCGGTCGATGAGGCCGATAGCCGTGGCCAGGTCCTTGACCAGATCATCAGTTGCTGGAGTGTCCGTCGCATTTGTCTGCGACATCAACGACCACCCGATTTGCTGAAGGTCAGCGATCCGGGAACGAATTTGGCGCAATTCACTAAGTTCAGCAGCGATCTGCTCACGCGGGTAAGACTTCGACATTCTCAATCCTTTAGACGCAATACTGGTAGTAGAAGGACGAGGCAGCTGAGGGCCGCCTCGTCTTTTGACGGGGTCAGTCAATGCCCTTCAGAAATCACCCATTGAGCTACTGATCTGATGAATTAATAGTGGACAATGGGCACCCTGTCAAGTATGGTGATGTCAGTGTTGAGTCTGAGTTCGAAAGGAAATGACGATGGGTTTCACACGTAAATGGTTCATGGCTGACACCCACTTCGGGCATCAGGCCATGCTGGGCTTCTGCCCTGAAACCCGCCCGTTTTCCTCAACGCACGAGATGGATCGGGCGATCATCGACAGCGTGAACGCTCGCGTGAAGAAGGATGACATTCTCTACATCCTGGGAGATTTCGCCTTTGGGAAAGACGAGAACCATATCAAGCGCTGCTTCCATGCCCTGAACGGTCGCAAGCTGTTGATCATCGGCAACCACGATGTTGATCGTGATGGGATGCTGAAGCCGGTCATCGCCGCCCTGCCCTGGGACGAAGCTCCCGTGCATTCTCTGATCACCAAAGACAATGGCACTCGCCTGTTCCTGGCTCACTACGCTCACCGCGCCTGGCCGGGACAATATAAGGGTGCGATCCACCTGTATGGACACAGTCACGGTCGCCTGCCCGGCTGGGCTCGCTCTCGTGACATTGGCCTGGACGTTGCAGACATGGGTTTTGGCCCCATGACGATGGACTTTATTCAGTCCACAGTTCCGGATCACATCGAAACAGGAGAAGAGGTCGAAGAGTGAAGAGCGTCAGTCGTCTCGGGTGACCCCTCCGAAATATGATCTATAGGTCATAGTTCAGCGAAAATATGGCTTATAGATCATAATACACCTATAGCCCTATACACCTAGCAATGTTGACATGTCGGAAAGTAAGACGATGAAGGCTGCTGTAATCTCCGACCTCCACCTCCGCCATGGAGCTGCCGGTGGGTACGGCCATACGCTGCCGAACGACGTCGACGTTGTGATCCTGGCTGGCGACATCACCGCGCCGATCACCAGCAGCCTCGCTTGGGCTCACCGCAACTTTGTCGTGGCGGGATACGAGGTTGTCATTGTCGCGGGCAACCATGAGTTCTACGAGCATTGCTTCGAATACAGCTTGCGCGATGCGCTCAGATATCGATCCAAATATCCTGGGGTCCACTTCCTCGAAAATGAGCAGGTCGTCATTGGCGGGGTTCGTTTCCTGGGTGCTACACTCTGGACCGATTTCAACCTCTACGGAGACCCTTTCACAGGAGCGATGCACGCTCTCCGTGGAATGAACGACTATCGAGCTATCACTTCTATTTCCCCTCAAGGATCGCGCCGCGATTTCGTGCCGTACATGACGGCCGATATGCACGATGCCAGCGTTCGGTTCCTGATGCAGTCGATGAACGAGGCTTTCGATGGTCCGACTGTCGTGGTGACGCACCATGCCCCTCACCCGCTCTCGGTTGCCGAGAAGTACGCGGGCGACGACTATAATCCATCATTCGCCTCGGACCTGTCGAAGCTGATCGAGAATTACCAGCCGGAGTTCTGGATTCACGGTCACACGCATACCAGCTTCGATTACGAAGTACCTGGTACGGGAACCCGCGTGGTCTGCAATCCTCGCGGCTATCTCCGCAGGAATCTTGGCGAATACGAGAACAGGGAATTCGACCCGCTCAAAGTGATCGAGATACCCATTCAACCTGCGGCTTGAGAAGTCGAGGGTTATAGGTCGCTACAATTTAGGGATAGCTGATGGACGAGACTCTCTCTCTTGATGAGCTGATGGACCTGGCTGAAAAGCAGTTGGATGCCATCGAGGCAAACGAGGCATTTGCGGACACCACCACGTGGTTATCCGTCCTAAGCTTCATTGAGCGCGTACAAAGGATCAACGCTTCACTTCAAGCGGATGAAACGCTCTAGGAAGCTAGTCCTATACACGTCGAGTCGTAGAGCTGCCGCTCAGCACTTCACGACCCCGAGGATGCTGAGCCCATCGGGTCCATGGCATTGCGCTTTTGCACGGTTCTCCGGCAGGAGGCAGTTTAGGGTGCATTCCTGAGGAGTAGCGGCGGCCGGTTCGACTTTCTTGACCTCGTCCTTGATGAAGGCGGGAATGAAAAACATCTTTGATTCAAAAGACGTATTCACCACAATCGTAATGGGATCGTCGCTTTCGCGGGTGCAGGTCTGAAATCTCCCGCCTGTCGTGATCACTGTGCCGTCTTTGACTGCCTCATCGCACTTCGCATTGATTACGGTTGGGTTACCCTCAACCGTAGCCTGGTTGACTGCCCCAGCCGAACGCATCTTGTATTGGATAACGAGCGTTTTTCCGTTCAGTTGCCCATTCAAGAACAAACCGGTCTGGTTGCCAGTGCAACTTGCCCACGCGTCCACGATGTTTTTGTCAGCTATTAGCTTGAGGACTTCTAGGTCGCGCTCATCAGACTGTGCGCTAGCAGTGTCGCCGCAATAGTCCTTTGACATACTCTCCATTTTTGAATTGCTCACGCTGCCATTTGCCGAGAATGGCCCATACGAACCGCCCGCGCTGCCAGAGTTGCTCCCGCTCTTCGATGAGCTGTAGGCATCACAAAATTTCTGCTTGAAGGTCGAGCTGAAACTGCCGCTTTGTAGCGTTTTATAGGTGTTGCGGACGCCGTCCTTCAGGATTGCGTCGCACTCACCCGCAAGAGCTGGCGAAACTGATGTGATAATGAAGGCTAGTGTCAGTAAAGATTTCTGAAAAGACATTGCTAAGGCCCCCCTCCGCAAAAAACACCCCCAATTTCGCGCTAACGTACTTGAATAGCAGCGCGATATCTAGGCCGCCGGAGACGCCAGCATTACCAAGCTACAGATATACACGTAGCGTCCTATAGTCGTAGGCGTTATAGCGCATTGGCTGCCGGTGGGCCTGAGCTAACGACCTCGGCATGTAGGACCACCGTGAAATCAGCCTTGGTAGGTTGA
Organism: Rhizobium sp. KNZ14-9A; assembly: GCF_056755015.1. Classification (NCBI taxonomy): domain Bacteria; kingdom Pseudomonadati; phylum Pseudomonadota; class Alphaproteobacteria; order Hyphomicrobiales; family Rhizobiaceae; genus Rhizobium; species Rhizobium sp. KNZ14-9A. The sequence continues at coordinate 45,458 of NZ_JBPGXB010000003.1, read as the reverse complement.
TCCGACGAGAGATCGATCTTTGCCGACTTAGCCTCACCAAACGTGGCCGGGTCGACGAGGTCCGGGAACCGGAAGGGCGGCAAAGGCTCCCAAGGTGGGCTCGGGTCTTTGGCCTGGGAAGGCACAACTACCGTAAAGGTCTCGTTGCCATAGCGGAGCGCCAGAAGCATGTAGGGCAGTTTCGCGCCACCTGATGCCCTTCGCATCAGGGAGACTTCCAGCAGATCGGGCGGCATAGGTCCCGGCTGGAAGACGTATTGAACTTCGAGTTTCCCGGTCGCAAACGTTGTGTCAGGTGTGGTGATCCAGTTCAAAACGTGAGGAAAATTGGGAAGCTCGCTCTCTGGCAGAAGCGTGTAGGCGATTTTCCAGAACGCTTTCATTACGTTAAGCGGGATATGGTTTTCGCGACGAAGTTTCAGGGTCAGCTGCTGTTTCTCTTCGTCGAGTTCGAAAATCGGATCATCCTCGTAGGATACGATTTTGAACCCGTCGGTGCGGTCGTAATCGACCCTCCAGCTCTGGTCCCCTCCCCTCTTCAGCGTCGGAACCCCGTTTTTGCCCGATATGCGCGCGAGGGTCCGCATGGGCTTCGACCACTTGCCAAGGTCGTCTTCGATCCCATTGCCGAACATCTCATTGCAGGGATCGCATTCGTAGTAGCTTTCGAGAGACTTGTTCCCAAGGCCTTCCGGGATCGCGTGGGCGATCTTTTTAAAGGTTACCTCGGGCTTTGCTTTTCCACAAAACCGGCAAACCCTATTGTCCTTGTCCCCCAGCCTCACCTTTTGACCGACTTTAAGCTTGTGGTGCTCGATCAGCTCGTAGTTTGCCATGTAGAACAGGATCGCCTTCTTCCATTCTGGAAGCTCTCTCCGAACGGTACCGTTGACCAGGGCTTCTGGCGAAGTCGAGGAATTGAGATGTATACGCATAGATTTGTAGATTGATAGCATTCTATAGCTCTCGACAGTATCGGTCTGGGTTTGCAGCAATCTTTTCTGGCGTCACGCTGCCATCGGCTCTTTGGTCTGGAGACTCGTACATTGCCTGAGCGACCTGGAAAGACTGAAACAGCTCGTACTCCGGCCCATCGAGCGTATTGAGGATCGCATCCTGATCCTGAACCGTCCGCTCCAGGAAGTCGCGGTAGTGATCTACGTGTTCAGCATCAACCGGCAGATACTTCAGCCGGTATCGATCCTTGACGATCTGATTAAGGTCGAGCTTGCCCAGCGGCATCTCCCAACCGGCCAGCTTTGTGAACTCGCGGGCGACCAGGATCGCTGATACGAGATCGACGTGCATCTCCTGAACGAAATCGAGCTGCTGCCTCAGCAGGACATCGCTGAAGAACGCCAAGGCGTACGGGTCGCCTTCGCGGGCGCTGGCGGGATCAGCGATCAGGCGGGCAAGGACGTCGGTCGTTATCTTACCGCCGCACGCTTCCGTTATCGTATCAAGGACTGATGTCGTGGTTCGCATGCTCGGAACCATATCAGGAATTGAAACCGATGCAATCTAGGTGTATACATCCCGACACATCGACGCCTATCCAAATTTAACCGTATATTAATCGACACAGATACAGATAGGGCTCATGAAGATTCTCGCTATCACTTCACAAAAGGGCGGCGTCGCAAAGACCACGCTCGCCACGGCCCTCGCGGTCGCCGCAGAAGAAGACGGCAAGTCGGTTGCCGTATTCGACCTCGATCCCCAATCCAGCGCCTGCTTCTGGAGCGACCAGCGCAAGAAGGAGCTAGGCGAGGAAAAGGGGGCTTTGGCAGTCCGGGACATCCAGATTTCCCGACTAGCCCACTATCTTGATGCAATGCGCGAAGCCGGTGCTGACCTGGTAATCCTAGACTGCCCGCCGGTACACCGCGACATCGCTCACGACGCGGCTTCCCATGCAGACTTGGTGCTGATCCCGACGAAACCCGAGGTATTCTCGATCCGAGCTACACAGGCCACCGTGCAGGTCGCCCAAAGCCTGGGAAAGAAAGTCTCTGTGGTTCTGACGTTTTGCCCAACCCAAGGCCAAGAAGTCCAACAAACGAAGGCTATCATCACCATGCAGGGAGCAAGCCTCGCTCCAGTGGATATGCACCAACGCAAAGCCTACGGCCGGGCTCAGATGCAGGGCCTTACGCCTCAGGAGTTCGAACCCGATGGCAAGGCAGCGGAAGAAGTTAGACTCCTATACACGTATATTTCTCAACAGCTAGACGGAGCGACCGATGGCAACGAAGCCAAAACCAAGTCTGTTAAGCGCGCTTGATGCTGTAACGCCAGCGCCAGTAGCTGCAACACCGACCGTCGAGACACCTGTCGAGCCCGTAAAGAGGGTAGGGGCCATTCCAAGCCGTGAGAGTACGGTCCTCGTTGGAGCACACTTACCGGCACCATATGGCAAGGCGCTGAAACTCCTGTCGGCCGAAACCGGCCAGTCGCAACGCGATCTCATCGAAGAAGCACTGAAGATGCTTTTCGTGAAGAAGGGCGCTAGGACGCTAGGAATTGAGATGTAAACACCTAGAGCTGTCGGCACGCATACGGATCGGCAACCGCCATAGGAAGGCCGTGGTATGCCTGGAGACCGTGTAGGCAACTAGGCAAACCTACAGCTATACACCTCGACAAATATCGGAATAGAATGAAACCTCATACCTTTTGCGTCGCAGCCATTCTGGCCGCATCGTCAGCAACTGCTCAAGAACGCGTTGCACATCAGTCCGCAGAAAACGTCGAGTTCAAGCAATGGTCGCTTTGGTGCCGGGCCGATGTACTCGATGACTACGGCGACATCCGCTTCAAGCGCCATTGCACGGCATACCTATCGAGGCCGGGGGAGTTCGACAGCATCCCGATCATGACAATCACAGATAAGCACACCGGCCTGGCGTCGGCGGCAGCCCCTTCAGATTGCGATTACCAGCCGACACGAGTGGCGGTCGATGGCAAGCGCATCGATAACCTCGACGACGACAAGCAGATGGAAGCGATCTTCGCCGGGAAGAAGATGGTTCGCGAAGTCTGGAAGCTGCATTGGCCGGAATGCCAGCACAAGGACGTGACGGTAGACATCACCGGAGCGAAGGAGGCCTGGGAACGTCTGCTGAAACTGAAGGCAAAGATTTACGACAAGAATATTGCCTACACGCCTAAGTGACGCGATGGTGGCCCTCGGCACAACCGAGTCGGGGCAGGGGTCTTCATGGGGGTAGGGAAAGTCATTCGGCGCTGGCTTATGCTGCGCGTCATCGCTATCGCGTTGAAGAAGCGGACTTCCAAAACACTCATCCCACTCACGGGGGCAGAGAGCCGAACGAACGATATCTACGTCGTCTACCTCGTGAACGGGGAGGGGAAGGTCGATTTCGTCGTGGATGCCATGACCTCGACTGGCCTGGAGGGAAAGTTCATCAACAATGGCGTAGGTGAACCGGTTCAGGGATCGGTATCGCACACTGATCTACCGAATTATCTGCTCGACATTCGGCACTACTATCGCGGATTTGAATTCCAATCGCGTGGCATTTGGGCCTTCCTGTGGCCTTGGGCGATAAACTATCCCTATTTCGCCACCACGAGAGAGCGCCGCATCCAGGCGAAGTTCAACAAGCAGCTCCTGACAAGGATGGATCGGATCAAGGTCCTAGAGTACCTTGAATCGGAAACCGTCAAAGATCGCGCTTTCAGGACGAGCCCCACGAGGCTTCTTTCGGCTTTCTACACCGACCGGTGGGTAAACCGTCCCGACAAGGACGAGCTTATGACCTATTACACGCTGCTCCTTGGGGCTCTGCAGGAATCCGGAGACATCGAGGCGTTTGATAATGGCAGCAATTATGCCCTGAAGCCAAAGGCTCTGAACACAATCGCCGCGTATGGGATGGAAGAGCGCCGCCACAACGAAAATCGCAGCATTCAGGTCGCCATCGTAGCCCTGACGATTATCCTGCTGATCGTCGGCGCAGCCCAAGCTGTCGCCGCTGTCTGGGAAGCATTCTTCAAAGCCGCTTCGCCCTAGGTGTAGACGTGCCTAGGTGTATACGCCTAGACTCCGGATCAGCGTCAGCGTTTCCTCATGCGTCATCGTCACCTCCAGCGAAAGGATCGAGGCCCACTTCCTGGCAGTAGGACATGTAAAGGTCGTACGCCTGCTCCCTGGTCACGATCCTACGGCCGAGCATCACCAGGAGCGTGGACTCGAACTGGCCGACGCGCATGATTTTCGGGCCGAGCAGCTCGCGCATCTGCTCGATATACGATGGATGGCCTGGCTTGATCACGACCACATGATGCTTCTCGATCAGGTCCCAGATGCGGCTCTCACACGGTCCCATGCGAGAGACCAAGGCATAATAGTTGTTCTGGGTTTCAGCCCACTGCGGTTCGTCGGCCATGTCCATGCGCACCAGCTTCGAAGTGTAGATCACCTTGCCATCATCGAGGCGCGGGTGATCGTGAACGACACCCGTCAGCATGTGGTCCTCGCGACCGTAACCGACCACCCGCCAACGATTGAGGGACGGGGCGTTCGCCAACTGCTCGTACGTGGGGGCAGGATTGAGAATATCAGCCATCATGGGCGACCTCCAGGAGCTTCGGGAAGGATAGGGCGATCAGTTTCGGTGAAACCCAAGCGAACGACCAACACCGACATCAGCCCATCGAGTTCCTTTTCAAGGTGAGGGGTCGTGTCGCAGTCGTAATCGACCTCGTAGCCGGGGTTCCAATCGATGCAGTCTTTCAGGACGAAGCCGACGTCCATCGAAGCCGCGATCTTCATGGTTTGCTGCAAAATGTAGAACTGGCGGCTGGTCAGGCGGATAATGCAACCCTCACCAATGAGGCTGCCAAAAATTCCCCGAGCGCGGTCAGTCCAGTCCTGGATATACGGCCGAGTGTCAGCTAGCTCCTCGGCCGTCCCGCAAAGTTCAGTAATCTCCATTCCCACAAGCAGTTCATAGCCGGGAACATAGGTGGGTCTGAGGACCAGGAGGCCATCTTCAAAAGCGAGCTTGATATGGACGTATCCGGCCTGATCCCACTCGCGGACTTTGGCAGCTATCTTCCCGAGGTAGTCAAACGCGATCTCCCGGATGTCAACCGGCATTGAAGGATCGAGGGCAGGGGGTCCATCTCGGAACAGGAACGCGAGATCGGCCCAACGAGCTTCGTCCTGTTCGACCTGGGCGGCGGCAGAGGGCAGGTGCTGTTCACAGATGAAGCTCGTATGAGCCCGCTCCGTCGCGCCAGGCAACGCACTGGCACCTGGAAGACCGCAGACCTCACAATGCGACTGGGACGACAGCAGGAGCGCTTCCTGCGCCTTCAGGAGGGCGAGGGCGCTTTCGCCGGTCCAATTGAATTGCCAAGGGGCGACGAAAGCCTGCAGACCATAGGGCATGCGCTCACATCGAACGATCACGCAATCAGCGAGGTCACCGATCTCCTTCAGCTGGGAGAGGAAATGATCGACGGCATGAAACCAACCGTCCGGAAGCGCTGCCACGCTCGGGTCGAAGTACCACGGATATCTCTTCCGCAAGGTCTCGATCTGGTCTGCTTTCATGACGGTCTCCGGAATGAGAGGAAATGAAAAAGGGGAAAGCGTGAGCCTTCCCCTTCTAGCGATCAGGGCAGGGTAGGCGTCATTTCCAGAGATTGCTGGTGGATTGTTCCGCCGAGGTCCGGACGGAAGAGGTTTGCTCATATCGATCAGCATAATTCCGGCACCAAGCGCGATGGCGATAGACGACGTAGCGGTCGAAGAGATTCATGTTGAACCAGCTGGGGCAGAGGTCACCATGAATCTCATTCCGGGTGGCGATCTCACGAGCGCTCGGCTGTTTGTTCAACAGATAGATGCTGGGCAGAAGGCAGAGGCCTATGACAATCAGTCGGCGGAACGCAGCACCATAGCGGCGGTATTGAAGCACTCGGTAAAGGGAGAAGGCGGAGGGGATCGCAATCAGCGCTGCCCCAACGCAGAAAAACATCTCGTTATTGGGCTTGGTGCCATAAAGGACCAGGCCACAACCAGCCAAGACAAGCAGCCCAGCCTTAGAGGAGAAGGCGGCCAGAACTTTTGGGTCAACAGGTGTGTGTTGCATGGTCACTTCCAAAGGTTGCCGGTTGAGAGCACGGGTGCAATTCAGTCAGAACTTTCTCCAGCAAGCCCTCTTCATGCAGCAGCTCATCCCAGCTGAGCGTGTAGAAGTTGCGGGCGTACAGGATTTCCTTCATCCTTTCAGGCGGGAAAGATGGCCCGGTCATGAGGCCTTTGACCGACTGATCTTCTGGAACAGCTGACGATGCATACTTGCCGCCCTTCAGCTCACACCACTCCAAGTCCCAAACGTCATTGACGCGGCCTTCCCGAAGCGCGGAAAAGTAGTCACTGCAAAGGGCAGCTACATTTTGCTCACGGAATTCCTTCTCAGATCGGATCGCCCTGATACCACGATCCGAATCCTTTCCTGCCACCAACGAGACAATTGGCGGCAGCTTGTGGAAGCCCTCGTAAAAGCCGCCTGCAATAGCCGAGATAGTGAACAGTGCTGGGAGCCAGTTCTGAAAAAGATAGTTGCCTAGCGGCGATACGCCTTTCCAGCGAACGTCGCTGTAGCACATGAACAAAAAAACCGCGCCCGACATGACTGACCCGACCAAGGAATAGCCCGCAATCATCAGCACGAAACCCGCGATGATGGTGAGGAATGGCAGGTTCATTTTAGAGACGGCTCTCATGTTCTGTATCTCACTTGTTCACGTCGTACTGAGGATAGGCTTCACACCAGGAAATGTTGCGGTGAACGACCCACTGACCCCAGACACCGGCCTGGTGGTAGGTTGGGCAAAGGCTGGCAGCCACGCGGTCCCGGCTTTCCTTAAGCTGCTGGGCAGCATCAGCGCGTTCGTATCCGAAGCCTTTGCGGACACATGCCGATACATCACAGTAATTCCGGTAGTAGCTGTTCGTCATCATCGCACCGATGAAGGAACCGACAACCGGAAGGGCGACGTAGTAGACGAGCGCACCAAAGAGAGCGATTGCCAGCAAATCGCTGAGCAGTTCACCGAATGCATTTCCCGCCTTGGTGGCGCGATCAACTTTCTTCGTCATGGCTATCACCTTCAAAAACTCGATACGCTTAAATGATGGTGGACAATGGGCACCCTGTCAATAGGGCGTTGGGCTATTAGGGCATCAGAAGAAAGGATTATTTCCAGAGCTGAACAGCAGTGGTTTGCGAGGCGAGGGCCTGAGTATCCGCGCCTGGGAGGCGGTGGACGTAGTCCTTACACCAACGGCGGTCACGGTACTGACCGATGCTGCGGTCAAACCAGTTCCCGTCGCGCCAATTCAGGCATAGGACTTCGAAGGTGCGCTCGTAGGAAGCTAGCTGCGAAGCTGAGGGGTGCCCTTGCTCATTGAGCTGGCTGTAGGCTCCGAGGAAAAGCGGAACACCTAAAAGCAGGGCAATGACGGCCTGGTCGACGCTGAGCCAAGCCAAACGCGTCTTCGACCTCGACGCTCGATCATATCGAAAATGGTAGTGATAATTCCAGGCTAAGATCGAGATTAGAGTAGCAAAAGCCACGATCCATTCATGATAGAAAAGCGCAGCAGCCATTAGTACGACTAGGACCGGTTTACCAAGGGATTTGAAGTATTGCTTACTCTGATCGTTCATAACGGTTTTCCTCTGCCAGAATACAAATGGAAGGAGCCGCCCGAAGACGGCTCCCAATGTTGATCAGATGGAAAGGCTGGGCTCTTCACCCTCGTTCTTCGATACGGACTTAGCCTTCTCCTTGCTCTCCTGACGGGCGAGGTCAGCAGCTACGTCAGAACGGAGCGTGCCTTCCTTCTTCGCTTCGTCGAGAAGACCTTTGGCGTATTCCTCCCAGGAGGAAGGGCGCTTTGCCTCGACAGGCTTCTCGGCTTTCTCGGTCGTCTCGACCTGCTCCAGGCGAATGTCGCTTGTTTTCAACGTGTTCAGCAGTTCCGACTGGTTTGGGGCCTCAACTGCTGAAACGGTCTCGACCTCGGCGGCTTTGGTCTGGGAAGCTTCCTGACGCCGGGCTTCTCGCGCTGCTTCACGAGCCTCCGCAGAATCGGGATGGCCGAACTTAGAAAGAACATCCTGCTCGCGCTTAGTATCGCTGTCGATCAGCTGAAGGGGATCGTTCGCATCCCAGATAGCCCAACCTTCGGACTCACCGTAGTAGGAGCGCTGAAGCAGCTCGCCGCCTTTGAGCATATAACCGTCACCATCATGATGCAGGACAGTCCCCTCAGGCTGTTCGCGAAGCTGAGCGACCATTTCAACACGAGCGTCATAGTCCACGTACTGCCAAGGTTCGACATTGGCTCTTTCTGCTTCGACAGCGGCTTCCTGCTCAAGACGGCTGTTGTCGGCGGCACGCTTCCATTCCCAGTCTTCAACGCCGTTCGGTACGACAGACAGATCGATGGCGACCGCAGTGTTGCCCATCTCGAAAGAAGCGTGCGTCTGCTCAGCTTCACTGTAGAGCTGGGCGACATAGTCGTTGCGCTCACGTGCAGCTTCGCTTTCTAGTGCCTGCTCCTGCTCGATGGTCTGATTGTCGTAATCGGTGTAGAGGTCGGTTTCTTCCATGACGCCAGCCTCAAGGTTCTCGCGAACCTGCTCCTGAACAGCGCGTTCGCGCTCTTCCAGGTAGGCGGGCGAGACATCGAAAGCGTTGGCTTCTGCCTGCTCGACGGACTTCTCCTGAACTTCAACCAGAGCGGCTTCAACAACCGGCTCCCGAACCTTAGGCTCAACGACGACGCTCTCGCTGAGGAGTTCGCGAATTTCCTGATCTTCGACCTGCTGAAGCGTCAGAACTTGATCCTGAGTTTCCGTGGCGAAGAGGGGGACATCGCACTTATTGGCATCCCAGGCGAAGGACTGGTCAGGATCGGTCCAGGTCTCGATCAGGTTGTCGCCGTCGAGGTGGAAGGAAACGCCTTCGTCCTCAAAATTCAGGGTATCGAGGTCACCTTCGCGCAAGCGTTCAACGACTTCCAAGCGGAGAGCTGCCTGCTCGTCATCGGGTTCGAAGCCCTTCTCGATGGCATCGATTTCCTTCCATTCGACGCCTTCGTTCTCAGCGCCGATCTGCTTCAGGGTGGCGATGTCATAGGAACGGTCGTAAGGCTGGTCGATTACGTCATCGAGTTCCTCGTCATAATCCTTGACGATGGAGGTCTGACGCAGCTCCGAGCCGTCGGCAGACAGGTAATAGGTCTCGCCCGGCTGACCGAGCGCAGCCGACTGATTGCTGACAGTCGCTTCTGGCTCAGCGCGAAGGACATCGCGGATCGCTGCCAGCTGGGTCAGCTTGGGTGAAACGCCGGTATCGTCGGGATGACCGCGAAGGGCGGCAGGGTGATCCTTCAGGCTTTCATAGGTCTTGTTGCCATCATGCGAGATGTAATGGCTCCTCAGGACATTCACCTGCCTGAGCGTCTGTTCCTCTACCTGGCTCTCAACCTTGGAAGGAGAGGCGGGAACGCTACGGGGCGCAACCTCGACCCGAGTGAGGAAGTCATACACATCACGGTCGCGAGAAGCCTTGAGCTTGTCGAGAACGGGCGCGAAGACAGCTGCGCGGACCTGATCGCGAGCGCTCGCAGTCGGATTGGCCTTAGCCTGGGACTGCTTTGCAGCTTCCAGACGGGCATGCGCGGTCATCGCCTCGGACATGAAGCCCACACGAGAGCGCCAGACATCACCACCCCCGAAATCGAGCTTCACATGAGTGGGGGTGCCAACCTTGTTATACTCGATGGAGAACACCGCACCCGTATCAATCGGCAACTTGGCTGCGCGGCCTTGCTTGTAGAGAGCGGTGAGCTGCTGAGGATTGATTAGGCCACCCATCTTGTAGGCCATCTCGATTTCCTGATCCACCTGGACCTGAGCAAGTGCAGCTTTGTGTTCAGGTGTCTCAATCACAGATGGACGCGAATAGGCGTTAGCCGAGCCTCCACCTGGCATCAGGCGGCCGTAACGCAGCACGTAATCGTCTTGCGACATGAAGGAGCCGCCGCGACCGAAACCCATTCCAAGGCCGGGGCGGAATTCGTAGATTGGACGCAGGAGTTTACCAATGCGCTCTTTTAAGCCGTCGGCCATGGTCGTACCTCTCTCTCTAAGATTTCGGAATTAGACGGATGGGATGATCAGCGTGCTCGGCCGCGAGAAGCGGACTGCACATCTTTGGCGGCTTCCCGGTCATCTTTCCGGGTCGCGCTCCAGGTTGCATTTTCAGCTTTCTGGGTGTTGGAAGCGGCCTTCACACCGCGCCAATGTTCACCTGCTGCAGCGTAGTTCCTGTCGCGAGTCTCAGCGCCACGCTGCTGTCCATCATCCAGGGCATCCTGCCCCTTTAGCTGGTTGGCGTATGCCTGCCACTGCTGAAGTTCGTTGGACCGCTGGTGCTGCACCTCTTGCCAGTCAGCATCAAGGTTTGCGGCGATCTTCTCGACCAGCCCAGCGTAAGGCGATGAATTACCGCCACCCTCATTGTCAGCCATTTTCAACCTCGTTCGAACGCAAAACAAACAGAACGGGGATGACCTTTTTTGAAACAAAGGGTCGGCCGTCAGCATAGATAGTGCTGAAATATGCCGGATTTGTCAAGTATTAAGTCATTGATATTGCTGATAAAATCTCTTAAATCCGAGTATAGAACACTCGTAAGATTTTATCTAATTTGACTACTACTTGGACACATTCCCTGTTCTCTCCTTCCAAGGTGAGGGCTTTCGCCCCCTCCAATTCAGAGATCAGCCGTCTTCTCGAAGTCCACGAAGTCGGCACGCATCTGACCAGCTCGCTCGACCATGCAGAGCGCGTAGCCTTCACCTTTCCCGAAGTCATCGACCGTGATGCGGGCACGCGATTGCATTGCCTCCACGACCTTCTGCTCTTTCTCGCGGATTTCCTTATTCAGGTCCATGTGGGCTTTGACCTGCTCTTCGGGCTTCAGCTGATCGATCATCGCTCGGACATGATCGAGATTAACGGATCGGCGCGGCTCCGTATTGGGAATGAATTTGTTCAACCAGAGACCGTCGAACAATTTCACTCCACAGCTTGGCCCCGGCTCAGGGCCTTGTTTCCGGATCACTTCCTCATAGTTGGCGTAAACATCATCGTATGAGACTGGAGCCATCATTCCCTGAGACATCATCTTCGAATAATATTCGATGGTTTCCTCTTCGTCGGTCTTCAGTACGATCTTGGTAGCGAAGTTGTTCAACAGATTTCGTGTCGCAACCTCCCCGATCATAAGCTGTATTGCGGCGATGCTCTGCGTTGCGGCAATGAGGTGCAAATTTGTGGATCGTCCCACATTCCAAAATTTGGTGTCGGTCGCGTCGTCCTTCTCATCATGGGTGATGAGGGATTGGTATTCGTCTGCCACCATGCAACAGGAATATTTTTCAATCAGCTCCGGCTGATATTTCTGGCGACGAAGCGCCTGCGACATGAGGCGGGATTTCATCCACATCGTCGCCAAGGTGCCAGCTTCGTTTTCAGTGTTGGAGCTGATCGCGATCATGACGACATTGCCGTTCAACGCCTCTTCAACCGCTACAAGCTTTTCATTCTCTTTTTGGCCGTAGGTGCCGCAGAAGAAGCGCTTCCGGACTTCCTTGTGACGGAAGGCAGCCTGGAACACGCGGCGAACGTTGACCATGAAGCCATCAGCCGTCTCCTTGGCAATATCGAGATATGCTGTTTCCAGGTCACGGCACGCACTATAAGCGTCTTGAAGACGGATAGATGTCTCTGATCCATCGTCTTTATGCCTTTTGTTGTATATCGCTCGTGTCGCGAGAATGATCAGTTTGAGCAGATCACGATCTGTGGCGAGTTTGTAGATGCCATAAAGAGAGTACGGACGAGCCTCAAACTGCTTCATCATAAGGTCAGTGGCGATTTCTTCCCCGTCAAGGACCCTCGCGATCTGAGCGCAGTTGAAGAAGATTTCAGCAGCGGCGTCGTTCCAAAGACCCTCGCCTTTGCCGTTACCAGCGTCGAGCTGTCGCGCCATTCTCAGCATGGTGGCAGCGGCCATTTCGGGTTCCATGCCTGCAAGGACATCGACACCGTGTTGGTCATCGCCGCTAATTCCGACCACGTAGACTTTCTTTCCTTCAGGAACGAGAGGAAGAAGGTCCCGATACAGAATGCCTTTACCGTCAGTGACGTAAGCACCCATGGTGCGGCCCGACGCGAACTGAGTATTCATGATGCGCCGGAACATGGGGGTGATGACCAAGGTAGTCTTTCGACTACCACTCTGGCCCAGAATCATCACGTGCTTGCCCAGGGACTCCTCGTCGAGGCACATCATCTGGCCTTCCGTGGGAGAGCGCAGATTGCCACGGTCACGCATGATGCCGGTCGCTTGACCGAGAAGGATCAGGCTCTTCGTTTCCTTGCGCGTAGCAGCGCTTTCAACCTGACGACCATAGGCCGTGATTTCGGTGGGCCGGTTGGAAGCGTTCATCCGATGTAACGTGAGCACGTCGCTGGTAGGTGCACGAAGACGCCAGCTGATACTATCCCACATTCGCTGCATACCGGCAGTGAAAGCATTCCACCAGAAGATCGGGAAGAGGAGGGCGATAGGCCAACCATTCGAGATCGCGACGGAACCAGATGTCCACAGCATGGCTGCGGTTGCCTGCAGAGACCAGGATGCGATTGCGCCATATGCACCGCTCTCAACCGCCCACGTGGGGAATTCCGGCAGCATGTACCAGGTTTCCATCAGGAACGGGTAAGAGATCAACGCAACACCAGCTGCGAGGAAGGCGCTGAGTTTCAGAGCCTTGCGACCCGCCTTCGCCAGCAAGGTGCTTACCGCATCATCATCGACCTGATTCCATGCGAGCAGTGCAGCGTTTTGGCCGTTGATAAGCTTACCATCCCAAAGAGGCGGTCGGACCACATCAGCAGGCGCTGCGTACCATGCAGAGGGGTACTGATTGAATGGAACGGTGCGGCCTGCGAAGTCCCACAGATCACCCCTTTCAAGACTGTTTTTGCTGAACCTGAATGCGTGATCGCTTGCTTTAACGAGCGCTTTGGAAATGCCTTTGAACATATCAGCCTCTTGGAGCGATCATTGAGAGCACGGGGCGAACGTCAGTGGGAACGGTGCCAGACTTAGTTCTGTCTTCACATCCCGACGGGACTGGCCCCACAAAAGCGCGGCAAGCCTTGTCCTTGAATAGCAGGACCGACCATTGACCTTCGGCATGGCCCACGAATGGGACGACGTCGCTGTCACGAAGCACGATCAGAATGCCAGTCTGCAGTCTGTCACCGAACTTCGAGATTGCCTGTTCCGCTCCGGACACCTTAGGTCCAAATGACAGTGCAACAACGTTCTCCCACGGCTTTGACACTTTGCCAAAGCGAGGAAGGTCCTTTCGCATTGCTGCGACAAGATCGTTGAGATTGCCGACGGTGAGGCCATCCGGACGAGGACGATAATCCGCCATCCACGCAAGACGACCATCACCCTGCAGGCCTCCTCCCAGATCGAAATAGGTAGAGGCAGACTTCTGCCCCATATTCAAGATGAAGTCCGGAGGCCTGTGGTCGATCTGCGTGCCGAGGCTCACGTGAGGCAACTCTTGAATTTCAGGCATCCAAGCCGATGCAGCGTTGATCGCCAGATGATAACCGGCGAACAGACCTACCCAGATCAAGCCGCGTCTCATTCTTTTCGATCCAGTCAGCTTCGAAACACGAGCACCAAGCACCCGACCGCGAGATGCGATCTTTGAGACCTCCATATCCGACCAGTTGGCGCGGTACTCATCAGGCACGCCATCAGAAGCAGCGGGAACACGGAAAGTCGGCCGCTTGATCTTCGGAAGTCGCATTTTGCTGAGAAGCGATGGACGGACCTCGGTCGAGGTAGGCAGGACGTCAGTCATTATTGACCCTCAAGCTCTCTGCGAAATGCAGGCAGACTGTTATCGATGGCTTCGCGGATTATTGCGGACGCCGAATATTTCTTGGTCTTCCCCTTCGCCATCCGGTCAAGGGCAAGCTCCTTGATGACCCGAAACTGCTCGTCAGTAAGTTCGAATGATGTGGTGGGCATGCAATTATCCTCATGGTTCAACGATCCAATATGTCATTACCATAGGTGCTCATTGTCCACCATGGAAGATACGTGTAAATCATGGTCGAAACACAATTAATGATGGATTGATGATCTGTTGCGCCTATGATTCAGAATGAACCATCTATGAATCCAGAGCGTTAGGCCGGTATTAGAGGATGCAACCGACATGAGGACAGGCCTCGATTCCGTTTCAGATCGTGGCTATATATCGGCGACGGTTCTGGTATGATGTAACCGCTGAAACGACAGGAAACACGATGCTGCTGAAGCTGCTGCATGAAAAGCTGCCTGAGATCGAGCGCATTGGCGTCGAAGCCGAGGAGCGTGGCAAGAAGCTTGGCATCAAGCCGTCCTGGTCGAAAGCCAAGTCAACGACTGTCAGCAAAATCACCCGAGAGACAGCACCCTCGATCCCGGCTCCTACCGGCAAGCTCGCCAGCCGGTAAATCAGCATGTCGAAACCGCAATGCACGATCCTGGCCGGTCCTAACGGCTCCGGAAAGTCCTCGATCTACGCGAAGATGAAGCCGCCGGGCGAATTCGTAAATGCCGACGTCATTGAGGCCGCTTTAGAAGGCGACCTCAGCAAGGGCGAGCGGCAAATCAAAGCGGGCAGGGGTGCGGTCACCCGCGTTCGCGAGTTGATAGACGCAAGAGCTGATTTTGTTTTCGAAACCACCCTGGCAAGCCACCATTCGATTAACGTGATCGAGAGCGCCATCGACCACGGTTTTGAGGTCGGACTTCTCTTCGTAGCTCTGGATCATCCTCAAAGGAATGTGGAGCGCGTGCAGTTTCGCGTAGCGGACGGCGGCCATCACATTCCGTCTCCGGACATCATCAGGCGCTACAAGGCTTCCTTCTCGAACCTGAGCCGTGCGTTGAAGCTGGTCCACTCGGCCGCGATCATCGACAATTCAGATAAAGTCCCTGAGATCGTCTTCGAAATGGAGAAGCGAAGGATCGTCGCAGATCGATCCCGCGACATCGAATTTCATAAGACGTTATCAAAATACGTAAGATCAGCGACCCAAAAGTGAAAAAAGGCCCGCTTGCGACGGGCCTCGTTCTCGATGGGTGAGGGGACTACCGGCCGCGCCGTGGACCCTGAGTGAGTTTTTCCTCGTCCTCACGCTGCTTGGCTCTGGCCTGCTCCAGCTCCTTGGACGAAACCTTGCTACCTTGTTCCCTCACCAGCTGATCGGCCCATTCTTCCATCGTGCGGGGTCTGCGGAAGCCGGTCTTCTGTTCAGCCTGCTCCGACCTCTGCTCGCCGCGCTCGGACTTCAGACGAGCCTGCAGGGCTTCGCTGATATCTTTGAACTGTCGCTCAGGCCGCTCAACCTCGTGCTTGGCATTCGGATTTCCGGTCTCGACAGCCTCCCGAACGTCAGCCTCGAACTTGACGTTCTGCTCGTCGTTCTGACCAATGCCGCGCCAATCAGCATCGGGGTATTTCCGTGCCAGATCGTAGAACATCGCCAGCTCGGTTTCCTTTGGATTGCCAGCCGTGGTGACCCACAGGGTGTCCTCGCGATAATTCTGCGCCTGGAAGTCGGTTGCTAAGTCTGAGCTGCTTTCCGCCCATGCGATGAACTTCGGATCGACCGTATTGCCGTAGGTCATCAAAACACGTTGGGTGTCCGCAGAGGTCTCGTTCATGCGCTTGCCTTCGAAGCGGCCTACCGGCCCCTTGCGGATGACGCCAACAACCTGATCCTCAAACTTCAAAGCGAACATGAAGCCGTCGATATTGCGGTTCGGAATTGGCGTGTAGGTCTTTTTGACGCCACTTCCATCCACGATCCAATCCTTCTGCTCTGCGCTCTCCAACTTAAGGACGCCGAACGCTGCCAGGCGACGCTGAGTTTCCTCGTTGATCCCCCTGTTGATCAGGTCCTGGCTGTAGACGCCGTTTCCGACCTCGCGACCGAGAGCCCAGCGCTTCTCCTGCTTCTTGATCATTGAAACGTCGAAATCGGCCATCTTCGGCAGATCGCGCTCAAACCTCTCCTTTGGCGGAAGCTGAATGACGGGCTCCGGTTTGTAGGTGGAATTAGCAGAAGTGAATTCCTTGTCCGGCCGGGTGCGGAACACCCCACGCAGGAAGTGTTTCGCATCGCCGTTTGTCATGCCACGAAAGTGTTCCAGGAAACTTACGATATTACCATTCGCGCCTTTTTGCCCGCGCAGGAACCAAGTCCAGTCGCCCTTGAGCCACTGGGTCGCAACATATTTCACGCCCTTGCCGAAGCGGACGGTGTACTCAGTGCCTGCACCAAACTCCGCATGATGAGTGTTGCGGCCCCAAATCGATTCATGATCCTTAGTACCACCCTGCGACAACATGAATTCCGCCAGGTCTTTCCTGACAAACTCGTTGACTTCGTTGGGCATGACGCGACCCAGGTTCTCCGGATATTTCTTCGACTTATCCTTTGCCTTGAATTCATACCCGCTCTTCGCCGCCTGTTGCCTCAGCGCTTCAGCCGGGTTCTCCTTGGCATTGATGGGTTTATTCGAAACGGCGTTCGATAAAGCCTTCTCCTCTACTTTCGGCTTCCAACCATTTGCGAATGGGCCGGTCGGCCGGGTAGGGGGCTGACGACGTGGCAATGTGTTTTTCTGGCTTTCCTCCATCATTTCAAACTCTCTCACTCTCTCTTCATAAAGAACAATTTCTTTGTAGGCCTCGATGACCTCTTTTGGTGCGTCTACGAAATCACTGATGTTTTTCTTTGCGTCCTCTTTCTGGCTCTCACGAAGCCAGTCTTCGAGGATCATCTCGTCGGTCACGATCTTATCGCTGTCCGCAGGGTTCTCTTTGGCAACGACTTTGCCACCGCGCGAGAACTTCATCTCGACGCCACCGGCAGAAGCCAGTTTGTCGATCAGGCGCTCGCGCTCGACGTAGATGTTGCAGGATTCCTTGAATCTCGTCGCCGCGACATATGCTTGACGCCATGTCCAGCCGTCCGAAACCAGCAGGAATGTATGCAAAAATGTTGACCCCTGGGCGGAATGATTGGTTCCTGACCAAGCCCAGTTGACTTGTGGCACCTTCGGGGTAGGGCGCTTGTTTTTCTCCGATGGCTCCTCGCGGAAGCCGACCAGCTCGCTGACCTTGATTGCCATGTCATGCTTCATGTGATCGAAGCGGACAACGAAGACGTCCTCGGTGCCTTTCTGCTTGTCGGCAAGGATGATCTCCTTCACCGTGAAGGTCTGGCCGTTGAACAGCTTCTCCTGGTCGATGCTCAGGTTTTCGCCCAGCTGCATACGCTCGCCAGCGCGGACGCCAAGCTTGGTGATCGTTTCGCCGTCCTTTGCGAGAACGTCCAGCTTATATTCGAACTCGCCCAGCGCACCCTTCTCGATGAGGGCCTTACGGACGGACTGGTTGATCTTGCGAACTTCAGCGTTGGTCTGAGCGATTAGGTAGCAGGACTCGCCTGGATTGCTCTCCATCTTCTTCAGCATGTCAGACACGGCGCGATCAACAACCTGATCCCGGCCGTTCACGAAATGAACGAAGCCACGGTCATGATACTCGCGGAGAGCATCAGAGGTCTGTCGCATCGAAAGCTGTACCGAGGCCTTACGAGCCCACTGGTGGTTCTGGCGAATAATCTCGTCGAGGACGAATGAGCCATAGATCGAGCTGATGGCTCGGAACGGCGCACCGGCCTGAACGGCTTCGAGCTGACGGCTATCCCCGGTCAAAATCACCCGGCAACCGGTGACCCGTGCCATTTCGATAAGGTCTTCCATCTGTCGTAGCGAAAGCATTCCTGCCTCGTCGCAAATTATGGCCGACTGTTTCCCGATGTCGAGCTTCCCGGCCTTCCACTTTTCCAAGAGGCCGTGGATGGCCATACCGCGCTTGTCGCCACCGAACTCAATGCCGGTGTCGTCGCAGAGAACCTTGACCGCTTTCCAAGCGACAGCTGTGCCGTAAACCTCGTAGCCGTCTTCGCCCAGCGCCTTCACGAGAGCGCCCATGGTGAATGACTTACCGGCACCAGCTCGGCCTTCGATAACCTTGATCTGGCCTTCCCCGGCAGCATAGCGAACAGCATCAGCCTGCTTCTTCGTCAGGTGCAGGGTTTTCTCAACGGTCAGGAACGATCCGTCTTCCTGTTTCTGCTTCACCTGGACGGTCTTGCCCTCGGCAATGATGCGCTCGACCATCGACCTGCGTAGGGCAGGGGCAGTCGTTGCCATCATGTCCACCTTGGCAAGCATCTTCCATTCGCGGTCGATGATGTCTTGGGTAGAGAAGAAGCTATCAGGACCTTTCTTGCCGAGTGCGATCAGCTTCTCGTCACCAGCGATCTTGTCGTAAACGCGGGTCTGGATCGGCGTTCCACCATAAACTTGGACAGCCTCATAGATGTGCTTACGCATTTCCCTCTCAGAGAATGCGACTTCATTTTCGACCAGGTGATTGAACGCCTCTTCGACGACATCTTCTTCAACCAATTCGACCGGGCGTTTCTCACCGAGTTCGATACCAATTCGAGCAGCTTCCTCACGATATGCCGCCCACGACTTATCAAGCTCTTCGTCACGAGCTTCCTTCGCCTTCGTCATCTTGTCGATGACCGAATGAAGGTCCATTCCGAGATCGGTTGCTTCCTTTGCCCACTGGTCAACCAGCTCCTCGAAAGGCGGAAGCTCATCCTTATCCAAGCGGGTGTTGCGGTTGATATTGACGGTAGCTTCACGATCCTTCGATTTGTCATAGCCAAGGACTTCGGCCATTTCCGCAATCGTGTTCGTGCGCTTGCTCCAACCATCCTTCAGCTCGGATTCGAAACCGACGATACCCCATGCTTTGCGGATTTTCTCAAAATCCATTCCAGGGACCAAGTGGCCGATCTTATCCTTTAGCTTGTCGACCATATTGCCACGGAAGTTCGCCGCCAATGCGCCCCCGTAACGCTTCAATTCGATGTTATCGCCAGCGGTAATATGACCGTCCTTGTAAACGACCATGTTGATCCAGACGTTATGGATGTGCAGCTGCGGATCGCCATCGCGGCTCGTGCGATGGAAGAACTTGATGATCGGAGCATCGACAGCGGCCTCATAACCATATTCCATCAACAGCTCGCCGGTCTCCGGATCGTGTTTATGTTCGCCGGTAATAGGATCGATGACAGGCTTCGAGCGGCGGCCGACAATCCAGCCATTGTCGAATGCGTGCTGCAGCATGGCATCGTTTGCCTCATGCAGAGCAGCCTCAATACCCTGGACCAGCTCCAAGGAATATTTGTCGTTCGGGTTCCGCTTCAGCTCGGCCATCGCCAGCGCCCACAGAGCGGAGACATCCTTTGGCGGAGCGGTCATGTTGTCGAAACCGGGGCGGCGGTTCGCGTGAACCGGCTCACCAGTGATCGGTGAAACCTTCACGAAGTAGTCGCCGGTCAGTGGGTGACGGCCCTTCGCCATATCTTCCATGACGTCGAAGCTGACGTGCTGGCCGTTCTCGAAGAGCGCCTGTACGGGAAGAGAGGAAGGGACTTTTTGCTCAGGGGAGAATGCAACACCAGGCGCATCCTCGTTATCGAAATAACGGAACTGACGATGATCAAGTTTGCCTTCAGCCTGCAATTTCGCAGCCGACATCTTCGCCTTGTAGGCGTTCTCTCTGAAATACCCGAGGTGGGAGATGGCGACGGAAGTGAACAATTCGGAACCCCTTACGCGCTCTGCTTGATGCCGAGCAGGGCATTCTTCGCGGCCAGCTGATTGCGGAGGTCCGCGTTCTCTTCGAGCAGTCCAGCGATCAATTCGTTGTTGCGTTCCAGGTGCTCATTGTGGGCCTGAGAGGCTTCGAGTTCGACCTTTGCGATCTCGCCTTCAGTCAGAGCGCGGAACAGGAAGTTGAGGGCGTTATCGCCCATAGCCTGATCCTTCAGGATACCGATGACAGAGGTAAGTTGGGACACGGCATCATCAAGGCGACGGCCGCGATCCAGCTGAGCGAGCAGGGCTTCCTTGATGACGTCTGCACGCTTCAGAAGTTTTCTGTTCTCAAGACGATGAGCGTCGATCTCCTTATCGATGAGATCGAGAACGTGCGGCGGAAGAGAGACTTCAATAGTCTTCGAACCAGACGATGCCTTCGCCTTGGCGGGTGCTGCCTTCTTTTTTGTCAACGTCTTTGATGTCCCTGCAGGCATCGCATTTTCCTCTAATATTTCCGGCGGAGAAATCGTTAGATTTCAGAGACTTACCCGGCGACAGCCGGGACAATAAGGGCCATCCCGATGGCGTCTAGTATTCACCGCTTCCCCAGAAGCGTCTCCGCAATCATCAAACATCAGTTTGTGAATTGTCACAACAGCCGAAATCCAACTTCATTAATAATTCCTTCCACAACCAAAACCTAATTGATTTTTGAATATTTCTGAACTCAGCCTCAATCCCATCTTGTTGCCGACGATGACAACGTTGAAATCACACCATAGGTAATGTCCACAGTGTCAACAATGCACAACACCAAGCATCAATTTATGAAGAGCCCAGTTAAATCCTGATCAATCGCATAAGGTAAATTATGGAACTGACAACATATTTTGTGAACGGCACAGGTTATAAAAGGTTGAGATACCTTATCTTGCCTTTTTATAACGTCAATCCGATGTTTTTCGAATTATCGAATGGTAGCGATTTGACGAACCGTCATTTAACGTTTGCGGATTTTCAAAGCAGACCGATTTCAGCGCCGTATTGACGACGCGCGAATTTATGAGCAAGCGAGGAAATGATTAACCTCGAAATCTGATTGACAAAGCCCAATGTCCACTTCATCAATGTCGCCACGATAACGTGATGAGGTTTTCTCGGATGGCAGACGAAGAAGCAAAAGAGGTCGATTACAACGACATTGTAGCGGCCCTCAAGGAAATGGCGAAAACGCCAAACCGCAAGAACAAGACCCTGAAGGATCATCTGCGCGATCCAGAAATGAAAGCCGCAATCGAAGCTGCAAAATCTGCTGGATACAGCAACGAAGACATTGTGAATGTTCTTCGGAGCAAGGGCGTCATTACGACAGCCGGAACTTTTGGCAGTTACTGGTCTGAGGTCAGCCGTGAAGGCCAGGCCAACGCGGCACCCAGAGCGAAAGCAAAATCCACCAAGGCGTCCGCGCCGAAAGCTGCCGAAACCAGTTCCGAGCAGACTGCGGAAACGTCCGCAAAGCCGGATGCGAAAGCACCGGAAACGGGTTCCGATAACGGCAGCAAGCCTGAAACCAAGACACCCATCAATCCCGCACAGAGAGATCGTAAGTCCCTCTAAGAATGCCGACAGCGCCATAAGGAGTATTGTGTAATGGCAACTGCAGCAAAGAAGGTTGAAGCTCAAAGCTCAACCGGTCTCTTCGTGATCATGGCCTCCGACAAAGGTGGCGTTGGTAAATCCTTCTTCTTCCGCTTCCTGGCTGAATTCCTCCGGAAGCAGAAGGACGGCGTTTTGCTGTTCGACGGCGACGGCGGCACAGGTTCCTCTTTCCGCATTTTCGGCAAGCGCGATAATGACGGTTATCTGCTCGATGACCAGGACCCGGCCGTAGGCATCCAGCCCTACAATCTGCGAAAGTCTCGCCCCCGTGAAACCCTGATCAACTCCGCTACCCTCGGCGGCACGATCACGATGCACGATCTTCCCGGTGGTTCCTTCGATGCGATCTCCGAGATCGTTGATGGCGGCGGCGAAAGCCTGCACGGCATTTTTGAAGGCATCATTTCCGTCGATCAGAAGCCGGTCGTTTTCCACCTCGTCCACCATGAAGATGAAAGCACCGAGTCCGTTGCTCGTTTTCTGGATGCGACCGAAGGCCTCGACATCGTGCACATCGCCGTCCTCAACTACCGTGACGCGGAAGCCAAGGAAGATTTCGAGATGTGGTATGGCTTCGAAAATCATGAGGGCGAACGTGAAGGCGGTCGAACCCGTGAACGCCTCCTCGCCACTGGCGGATTTGAGATCGTGGTCCCTCGTCTGATGCTCTCGGCAGCATCGCGCATCAAGCGCAACAACCTGCTTTTCAGCGAAGCAGGTGACAAGGACAACCCGAAGTCAAAGCTCCTGACGCTGGCGCAGCGAGCGCAGGTGGATCGCTGGTATCGCCAGATGGTCAAGGCGCTCACTGACACTGAGAAGGCGACGAACCCGCAGTTCGAAACGGCGAAATCCTTCAAGGCTCTCTTCGGCATCTGATCAAAGCAATACCCGGTCTCTGCCAGGGACCGGGCTCCACCCATAGGAATAAGAGGGGCAGGATATGCGGGTGAAAATGGAGGCGGCCGATTTCTTCAACCGGATCGCCACGACGCTCGAACTCAAACAGGAAGATCGCATCCTCGCTTGGGACATCCTGACGAAGACGGGTTTTGCCGACGACGAATTCATGTCGGTCATGTTCATGACGTTCGCCAGAATGGGCGTCCTGAACAAGGAAATCTCCGAACTCTTCGCCAAGCTGCCCGAGGACATCCGGGAGGCGGTCACCGACGATCTGAAAGCAGAAGTCGAAAAGGCGCTCGCATCCGTTCCCGATAACCTTGCCGCCAAGGTCGATGAAGCTCTCAAAGCTTCCCTCGATCAGCTGGCTACAAATGTTGACATTATGGCCCAGAAGGAAGCTGACCGCCGTCAGACATTCCGGATGACTCAGGTCGCGGGTGGATGTGCGGCTATCGTCCTGGTGGCTCTCGGCTCCGGCTATTTCCTCGGTCGCGAAATGATCACTGCAGAAGCGCTCCGGATGGAGCAGCTGATGCAAAGGCCTGATGCGACCGCGATGATGACCCTTTCGAAGTTCAACGACTTCAATCGGATTGTCGCGGAATGTGGGGTGGGTCAGTTCGAGTTTCGTGGTGCCGCTGCTTGCCGTCCAAACGTCATGGTCAGCAAAGCGATGGTCACCTCGGAAGGGATCAATGATTTCTTCCTAACCGTGACCCGGTGGATTGTCTCCCTCGGGACGTTGGGCCTCCTGGGTGTCGGTGGTCTGATCGGCCTCGTCGCCGGTCGTTTCTGGGGCTCGCGTCGTCGGGCCTGATTTGAATCGGAATAGGAAGAACAGGGAAAGGGATCGAAATGGCTGGCAACGATATGTTTGGACAATGGCGAAAGCCTACATGATTGCGGACATGCTCTCCCCTCCTCGTCAGCCACAGGTCATCGAGACCGGCTACTCGCAAGCTGAGATGAATGCGTTTTCGGCAAAGGCTAATCGCGCCATCAAAAACCGCGACGACGCCATTCAGAAGCTCATCGGCCATGTAACGCAGCTCGTCGGTGCCAACAAGCAGTTGGTCAAAGGCGGCGGCAAGGCAACAGCCGATTATCTCGCAATGTTGGAAGGACAGCAATCGGAAGCGTTCCGGGTGATCTCTGAGCTTCGTACTCAGATCGCTCGCTTGGAAGTCGAGAACGACGATTTGAAGGCGGGCCGAATTCCGGCTTGATTATCGGATGACGCTCGAAGAACGAATTGCCGACGCGATCAGCAAGGCGATCACAGTTACGGAAACAATGGCATCAATGGATGTCGAAATTCTCGTGATCGGATCGTTGGCTGAAAGCCGGTTCCAAGAGCATTCCGATCTCGATTTCTTGGTGAGACGTTGCCCCCGAGACCTGATCTACGCCATCGAAGGTAAGATCGAAGACATCGTTCACCCGTTCAAGTTCGATGTCGTCTACGAAAACGAGATACCAAGTCACCGGCTGGATCGCTTCACACGCCACGCTGTCGATGCCCGCGAGCTGGCGCAACGTGATCTGCCCACGCTCGGCAGGTGACTACGCGACAGCGGTCACCCACGAGCCCGAAGGGCTCCGAAATTTTTGCCCCGCTTTCGGTACTTCTATATCCCAGGAACAAATGTTGACACTATGGACCTGGGAATAGGCAAAGAGGCCGTTTGGCCTCCTGCGGCCTCGTCTCAATGTCGGAAATCTTCCGGGCGGGTTTTGCCGTGAAACAGAAGGCCGGTCATGTTGACCAACGCCTCGGCATCATCGACCTCGACGGCCGAGAACAGATTTTTCTCTCTGTCCCGATTCAGCCATTTGAGGGCAGCTTCCAAAACGGCTTCGTTTTCGGTCCAGCCGTGGTAGCTCTCGAAATTCGCCTCGATCAGATACCACATCGAGCCGACTCCGTCCTGGATAGCATGGCTTCGAATTCAGCCCGTATGGTCTCGACCAAGGGTTCGACTGCAATGACCGGTGAACCGCTATCGCTCAGACCTTCGCGGACGTAATCGTAGCGGTCGCCGCCTGATCTATCGAAAAACACCTCGTAGATAAGCCCGTTGTCATGTTTGATGAAATCGCGCTCGACGCGTTTCCCGTCGCCGTCATCGTAGGCCAAAGCCACATGGCTCCGGCCGAACTCCTTAAAAACTGCCTTCATGTTCCTGCTCCCTGTTCCTCTGAGGTTTATTGTTCTGAGCGGTGAAGCTCGATTTCCGGCGCTGCCTCCCAACAGTCCGGAAACTGAGAGCCACCCTCAGGCGGCGGCTTTCACTGCCCACTGCTGCTCCTGCTTTTCGAGATAATCCTTGCAATCGTTGAAGAGCGTTCTCGGGTTCTCGTTTGCCAGCCAAAGCAGATCGAACAGTTTCTCGTCGCTCAAAGCCGGTGAAAATGCCTCATCTCCGGACTCCGACAGAAACTTGATCCGGATGTCCGCATACTGTCCGAACTGACCCTCAATGTTGGTCATGTTTCGTACGCCCATGACCGCCAGGGCCAGACCGCGAGCGTGGAACGGGTATCTCTGCTCCTCCTGGTATTTGAAACCCTTCTCCTTACCCTTGAAGCGGGCGACTTCGATAATGATGGAGTGAGCGATCTGCGGTGGTGTGAAAGTCAACATTTGTGGTTCTCCCAGTTCGGAGCTAATCGCCTTTCGATTAACTCTATATTTTTATTATTGAACGGGAGCTTGTCGGCTTCAACGGATAATGTATTTCCGAATGTTGCTAGACAATATGAAATGTTTCTGAGGTATATATTCGAAGAAGCCGTCAACGTTATTGAAATGTTGCTGAATTTTGCTGTGAAACTCACCCCACCTCGCCTCTCGGTGAAATCCCGTCAACAAAATACGTTGACGAAAAATCCCTGCCAGCAGGCCCCGGAGTGTCAACATTACTGACCCGGCCGGAAGCGTCTCCGGTCAGGCGACGGGTTGCCTTTGCAGACGCCGCTCAGGCTTTCCACCCGCCAGGCCAAAAGGGCCTGGCGGTGATCGAAGATCAAGGAAAGCGGCGTCAGCACAGGCACCGGCAGACGAAGGTTCCACTTTCCATTCTTTCGCCTAGAGAGGCCCCGTTTCGACGCGACGCGTGGCGCGGAGGAACGGCAGGCCGAACTTGGCGGGGGAATTGAAATGGAACGGCTGTCGGGGAACCCTCGGCGGGATTTTCAATCATCGACGCCATCGAGTGCTGCCAGGTGAAGCCATAATGAGCTAAGGGGTGGCTAGCCAGTAGAGGAATTGAACCTCTTGCCTCTGTGGTGTTATCACAGCGCTCTAACGATGAGCTAACCGGCCATCTCCCATGAAGCGCCACAAAGTGTGAGCTGTCAAGAACGTTGAAAGGCCGATGGCACCTCAACATCGGGACCAGTTTTACCCTTAAACAGGCTTTTGACAGCTTCGTAGTAAGCGTCGCTCTTCTCTCGCCGAGCCAGCTGGAAAAGCTCTCGGCCGACGGTCGAGAGCGGATTGGACTTTAATGCGACCTTCTCAGTGACTTGGAATTTCTGGTCAAAGTAAATGAACCAACTTCCCGCGTCAGCCTCGAATCCTCGGGTGCCGATATTTACCAGGTCAAAATCGGAAAGCTCAACAAGGTCGGGCCACTCAAGACCAGACATCCTGAGGTAGCTGTCCGTGCTGCCATCTAGTCGAATGGAAAGATACGCGGGGGCCTCACCAGGCTCCTCTACGACGACAACGGAACCGCAGAGCTTTGTGAAAAGCAAAGCCTGCCTCTTCGTCAGGTCCTGAAGGATGCGAAGCGATTTCAGCGATATCGATCCGGCTGAGGTCAATTCCCGCGCCAGAACCTGGCCCCAAAGCGTCTGCAGCTCCTCATCCGATATTTTCTCAGCAAACGATGTGTAGGTATCCAGCCACGTTTGATCTGGCGCTTTCTCGATTGATGAGGTGTTGCGGAGAAAAGGCAATGTCTTTTCCGCGATCCGCCGAATGTTTCGTTCGAACCTAAGTTCACGTTCGCTATTCCTCAGGCCAGTAAAATAGCGTTTCGCATCCGGCGATTGCACTTCGTCTGCGAGCGAGCTGGAGAGGATTTTTCCGGCGATATCTGAATAGAATTCCTCTTCCGATTTTTGATCCGGCCCTAGCTGAGACACCATCCCAGTGATGAGGGTGTCGACCAAAACCTCAACAACCTCGTCAAGAACGTCGAGCTGCAGTTGATTTTTCGCGAACGGGACGACCGCCGAACTAATACTCTCGTTTGCGATCAAATAATCCACATCGACCTTCAACACTGCTGCGATGCTGGCAAGCCGTTCCCAAGTCGTCCTGGAGCCCATCCGGATATTTTGAAAGGATTTGGCCGAGACGGTCGGGCCACTTACCCGCGCAGTTTTCTCAGCAATTTGCTCGTAAGTGAGCGATTCCCGCTGCGTTCGCCTATAGGCCTCAATCGCAGCATCTAGTGCCTTCACGTCTGGCTTGACCCTGATCATCAGCTCCCCCGCTTCCTGAAAATCGCTCAACGGCCACAGACTACCTCGATCTCCACGCGCCGCAACGGCCAATCGGCAAGTCATCGGCAAGTCATCGGCAACTGATCCGACGAGTTGCCGATAGCTGTGTCTGTATTGTGCCGATGGTTCCGAGGCACCTTCGATTTCAGAGATCGGGCCCGGTCTCCTTTCCAACCGAAAGGAAGACCAATGATCAGAAAGCTCATTACCGCAATCGCGGTAGCCTTTAGCCTTGCCGGATGCACCGGCCTTGGCATCACCGATGGTACACTGGCTGTGAAAATTGCGCCAGATGGCAGCGGTCGTCTGCAACCGTCGATCTCTCTCGATCTGAAGATCGAGGAGCGCGGGCCTGCAACGGCGAAGCCGAACACGACGCACTCTAACGTCGCGCCTTTGCCCGAAAAGGGCGCGAGTGCTTCGCGTAGTGCGAAGGCGTCGGTAACTCTGTCGTCGTCTCAGCGCGAGGTCCTCGACCTCACCGCTCAGGTTGCAAAATCCCGAGGCATCGAGGAAGCCGATTTTGCTGCCCTCGTGTGGATCGAAAGCAAATTCGATCCGCGAGCCAAGCACCCGGACAGCAGCGCTTCGGGGCTGTGCCAGTTCATCGATGCAACTTCCAAGCACTACGGTTTGACAGAGCCCTTCGACGCTCGGAAAAACCTCGAAGCCTGCGCATCGCTGTGGCAGGACAACTCGAAGCTTTTCGAGAAGCAACTCGGCTACAAGCCCGCTGGCAGCGATCTTTACCTGATGCACCAGCAGGGTGGGATGACTGCGATTTCCCTGGCGCGCGCTAGTGATCAACTTGCAAAGAGCGTCGCCTCGCGAGACGCCATCGCACTCAACGTTCCGGGACGCAATCCGGATACCATCACCGCCCAGGAATTCCTCCGCCTATGGAAGGAGAAGTTCGAGAAATCTCGACAGCTGTTCACTTCTAAATAAAGGAAGGCCCTTTAGGGGGCCTTTTTTATTTTTTTGTCGTGCTACGCAACATCAATTTCAGTTTTCGTCCTCTTTTGCAAATCGGACTTCCTGCTCGTCGTCAGGGTACAGCTCTTCCTCATCCAAATGAGGCATCTTTTTGAACCCCGTATTCTGGAGGTGCTCTTTCCCCCTCGGAGGCAATCCGGCTTCGAGCGCTGCGAGCACGTAAACCATGTAAGGCGGTATCTTCCGCAAGCCGCCTTCCCATTTTTTAATGGTGTAGACGTTCTGAAAGAGCACCTCGGCCATCTTCTCCTGCGTCAACTTCAACCGCTTTCTCTCAGCGACGAAGAAATCCCGGTCCATCGATAACGCCATAGGGGTACTGCACTCCTGGAGTAGGCAAGAAAAAGGGGCGGTATTGCCGCCCCCTTCTACATCCCACAAGGAAATTACTCAATTATCTGCGGAGAGCTAATCCCGGCGCAGCGTCATAATCTAGCTCCGGCTTATTGACCGCCTTGCTTGTGACCGGCTTGCGAGGAGAATTTCCCGCGACCGGTGTTGCATTTTGCAAAGGGTCTTTAGCTGAAGCCTCGGCAACTATTCTAGCATCAGCCAAATCGATTTTCAGCGCCTTCTTCACAGCAGCTGGTTCCTGCTGCTTGAACTCGGCCACGTTTTCCATGTTGTTCTTCGGGAACGCAGGAACTCCTGGGATCGGACGAATTCCGTCCATGATATGATACCGAACACCATCTTCACCGGCCTTGGCGATCCGGCTGTGATGGTCATCAGTCAGACCCTGCACCCATTCGCGTGTAGACTTACGCATCTTCATTGCGATCTCCTCGCGCTGCTCAACGCTATCAGCCTTGGAGTAGTCGTAGATGTCCTTGGGCTCCATGCCGTCGGTCAGAGCGCGCGTCTGAGCATTCAACTCATCCTGCTTATCGTCATCCATATCGGCCTTGAGTTGGGCCAGGGCTTCATCGAGTCCGGACATATCCGGTACGGTCTGAATTTCTTCTTCTGGTTCCGGCGGCTGGAAGCGACCTCCACCTCCAAACAAGCTCGCCAATGCGGCTTTGCTGAAATTGCCAGCCTTTCTGATGCCCATACGACCCAACGATTTGGTCGTCTTTAATGCTGCCAAAACCGCCTTAGCGATTGTATGAAGTAGTTTAGCCATAGGTAAAACCTCCCATTGTTGCGATTACCTGAGCAAATTATTGGTCGACGGGATGCAAGGGACAAACGGCCGACGAAAATGTTATGCCGGAGGAAACAATCGAGATCAGGACGAAATGAGCGAGCGCGACTTCTACACTGACGACAAGGATTTCCGCGATCTGGAATACAACTGGGAGGGCGCATCGAGACTATGCTTCGCAGACGACGACTTCTATCAGCGCCCTATCAAGGACGTACACCCCGTCATAAGAGCTAAAGCCCTCGACTGGTACGAGGACGAGGAGAAGGTCATTAGCTACTTCTGCGCACCGGCAGCCAAAGTTCGCCGCCGTATGGAGGTGCAGGGGTACACTGCCGAACGATGCAGAGCTTTGTGGGAACGAGAATTTGCTCACCATATAGCTCGTGCGGAGGAATTGGTCGCCAACGGCGACCACCCAGACTTTGCCAGAGAAATTGCCGAGCAGAAGGACCTCACCTTCGAAACCTGGGAGGCCAAGCAGGCTGCTGCAGGAGTCGACGAATTTCTTCGTTTCGGCGGGGTCCACATTTTCAACTTCGCAGACAGCTTTGCTGCGTTGGCACTTTATATCGATGTTTATAAGCCGGAATTGATCTGGACGGAGTTCACTGAAAGCTTCGACTACGACCCCACACTGTCGATCCGAGAGAACCTCGACGCCCTTCCCGTCGACTACGAATACGACTTTATCGAAGCCTCTGGGAACGTCCTGATCCTGACGGAAGGGACTTCAGACACGAAGATACTTTCGAGAGCAATCCGGGCGATGTATCCGGAATTCGCAGATATGTACGAGTTCATCGACTTCGAGGAATTCAAGATCGAGGGCGGGGTCTCGGCTGTAACGAAGATGATAAAGGCGTTCGCCGGGGTTCGGCTGGCGCAGAAGACAATCGGCCTCTTTGACAATGACGCCGCCGGGTGGGAACAGAAAAATCTCCTCGACCGTATGACAAATCTTCCCCCTTCGATCCGGACGATGGTCCTCCCCGACGTCGAAATCGGCAAGGACTACCCCACGCTTGGTCCTGAGGGTCTCAGGAATATGGACATCAACGGCTCCGCATGTTCCATCGAGCTTTTCCTGGGGCGCGAAGCCATTTCAGATGAGCAAGGCAAACTTCGACCTGTCCGCTGGACCGCATGGAACAAGGCTGCTGCCAAATATCAAGGCGAACTTGAGAATAAGAACGCGGCTACCCAGCACTTTCTCGATGCATTGAAGGCTGGCGGTGACCCGGCCCGCGTGCGGGCTCGGTTTCCGGAGATGGATGCTCTGCTGAACCATATATTCCAGGCTTTTCACGGTTGAAGGAAGGTGCCGTCAATGAATTGGGTGAGATTTAGTTATTTGAATGGCGTCAGCAGTATCGAGCGAGCATACCGTGAGAGCATCAGGGCGTTTGAAGCTGAAGGCGCGACATCGGAACAGCGCTGGCAGCGAATGCGGTCGGAGCCTGACTTCGATGCAAATGATGAAGAAACCCGACACCATGCTGAACACCTGGGTGAGATCGCGCTTCAGTCAGAGCAATCGATCAAAGCGGTTCGCGAAGCCTTCGCGCTGATCCTGTATCACTACTGGGAACATCAAGCCTGCTTCCACCTAAACATAAAGCGCTACAAGCAAGACCCGGTCTTCGACAAAGCCTCCGATTTCTTCAAAATCGACAAGGTCGGCATAGATCGCTTGCGCCAAATTGTGAACGTCCTCAAACATGGGAATGACGAGCTTGTCGGGAATGAGCCAGAGCTATTTGACGCGTCCCTGATACCCCAGAACCCACCCAACGAAAGCGAGGTTGGGCCAGAAGCGTTCCATTATCGAAATGCATTCCGTCTCTCAGCTGCTGATCTGGATACAGCATTCGCAGCCGTTAAAGCGTCTGGTCCGTCTGGTGAGTACCCTGACGATGAAGAGGATGAGGCCTGATGAGGGATGATCGACCTCCAGTGAGACTTGTTCGTCTTCATGATCGGCTGGAAATTCGAATGAGAAGTCGGCCCCGATCTCTGGGGTTTCGGTTCTTCCTCAGGTTTATGAATCAATAGAAGGTTAAATGCGGAAACTTCTTTCCGCCCCTCCTCTTTGCGGCGGAGGCCTTGGTGCAGGTTCCACGAGAACGCAGCGACAGTCTCAGCCATCTCACGAAGCGCGGGATTAGAAGAACGACGCGCCAACCGATAAGCGGTGATGTCCTTCGGTTCCTGATAGGGCTCGGGCTTTGTAATCGGCAGGATGCGAATGTGGACGGTGTTGGGGTTGGTTCCGGGTCTGCGGAGGATCAGTCCGCATTCCTCCAAAGCGATGAAGTAGTTCCGGACAGTGCGCGGCGTCCGGCCGAGCATCGTGGCAATCGAGCTGGTGAACGTGACCACCTCGTCCTTCTTGCCAGCCAGGGTCAAAAGCGTTGCAAGACAAGCTTTCGCGCCATCAGGCAGATCGCGATGGCAGATGACATCCATCGACATCTTGGGGACGAACTGATCGGAGACCTTCGGCAAAGCCCGACGGACACGATGCTTCCGCGTGAGGTAGGCAGCGCGGCGTACTGAGGATTTTCGCGCACTTGAGAGAATCGAGTGATTTACCTCCCACTGCTCGACATCTTCGTAAGACCAGAGGCCGTCCGCGTAGCCGCGATAGACGACACGACGCGGCTCTTCGTTCGGGTGGGATCGAATATGCTCCAGCATAATCAATGAAACGGGTCGGGTCTTCTGAAATTGGACGGCCCGACCAGCTGCGGTGGCATCGACGAAAGTCTTGAGAACCGTGAGATCGACATCACCGGCCGCGACTGCAGCGGTAAGACGCTGGATGCTCTTCAACGGATCGTTGTCGATCAGGGCTGCGCAGTCGGCTGGAAGAATATCGGACATACCTAACCTTTCCGCCGGAGAGCCGGTCGGTCGAATACAAGGCACTCAGGTCCAGAAGGACGCAAAAGTTCGCTTCCGGAATTGCCGAAAGTCCTTGCGGATCAATGGTTGATGGGGTAATTTCCGAGATGTAAATCGGGCTCGGAAACGGTCCCATTGAAATTATCGCCGTTCACGCGCCAACGTGGGCGGCGATTTCGTTTTATGCGTTCATCTTCTCGTCACGTCGTAGTTTTGGTTGCCGAACCATAATCCGATTCTACAGCGTTGCTAAAGCCGAGGATTTCCACGCGGATACCTAGGATTCTCACGCGGATGCCTAGGAATTTCACGCGTTTGCAAAATTCACTGGTGGCTCACCCTCCTCACCTATCTAGGAATTCCGCGCGTTTGGGCCGATCTCAATCCCAAAGTCGAGCAGATCGGACGCAGGGTCGGCCGGATCGTGAGGTCGGAACGGCGAGATCGAAGCTCTATTCACAGCATACTGACCTGTTGAGGCGTTGATTCAACAGGGTATTGAGGTACTGAGGAATTGCGCGCACTTGAGTCGTCACCATCTCCCGGACGGAAATCGTACCTAGGATTTTCACGCACTTGCTGAGGAGCTGCGCGCGATTGGGCGAAACGGCTTGCGCGAATCTAAGACATTGGGCACCTTCGCATCACCAAGTCGGAGCGTCCTATGACAAACGTCCTGCAGCTATCCCTCTTTCAGACGCCCGACAAAAAGCACACCAACTTCACCGCGCTTTATGACCTGGCACCCCGATTTGTGCAGCGAACGGAGCGTGAGAACGACACGCCGTACCTTTCCCGCGTAACCCGTGAATTCCCTTTCGCGGGCGACACATACTCGGTCACCGTCTACCCGGCACGCATCACTGACGCCAAAGGTGAGGAGCTGGATGAGCTTCCGGGTGATCGTGAGGCTCTGATCGAAGACGTTCTTCGTCGTTTCGCGGCCGAAAAGATGGCCTTTGGTGAAAAAGAGGAACTGATGGTTCCGTTCTCGCTCTATCAGATCGACCAAGAGCTGCGGAAGCACAAGCACACCTTGAGTTACACCGAGATCAAGGAAGCGCTGGCAATTCTCGCCGGTTCGAAGATCGAAATCTCGCGGGTCGTTCAGCCGGGGCAGAAAAAACCGAAGCCGGTCGTCCATGCTTCAGCCCTCCCTGTGCTCGTCTACAAAGACGACAACGATCCGAAGGCTATGTCGTATGCCCAATTCAATCCCCTACTCGTGCAGGCAATCCGGGCACTGGAATTCGAACAGGTCAACTACGCTTGGATGATGCAGGTCCGTGGTGCCCTGCCCCGCTGGATTTTCAAATTCGCGTCTCTCCTCCTTGCCGACGAAGATCGCCAGACGGATTCGATTAGCCTGTTTGCTTCCGATCTGATGAAGGGCTGCGGACATTCTCGCTCCCGCGAACGAGATGCTCTCACCGATATCGAGAAGAGCATCCTGAAGCTGAAGGCGTGCGGGGTCATTGCGGACGTCCAGAGTGAAGCTGTGAAGCAGGGAAAGGTGAAGACTGACATCCGCTTCTCGATCCGGTTCTCGGAGAAATTCCTGCATGATCGCCGGGAAGCGCGAGCGATCCGTCAGCACCGCACTCAGGAAGCCCTCCGCCTCACGGGTCAGGAACGTCCAGACAGTTTCCACCAAATCAATTCAGATGATGCAGCGAAGATTGCGATGAAGCGTCGGCAGCTCACGCAAGCTCCGACAGAGCCTGCGCTGAACTGAGGTCAACCCGCCTTCCGTACTGGGTGGACTGCCATGGGCTTGACCGCCACCTTGGGCTTGTCGGCCGGAGCCAGATAATTTGCGCGTAGGAGATACATCAAATCGATGTCGTACCAGGAACCGGTGTAAAGGCTTTCGATCTTGTCACCCTCGACCCCCTGGAAGACGCGATAAAAAAACCAGAGGTGATCTTCTGCTTCATTGTGGGGAGCCGCAAATTCCTTCTCGCAATCCAGCAGCTCACACGCGAGATCGGCGTAAACGGTCCACAGGTAGGTAAAGACAGCCCAAGGGCCGTTTTCGAACTCAGTTCGCAGACGGGGCAGGTGTTCCCTTCTGATTTCGCCTCTCTCGATTGCCGTCTCTATTCTTGGGCGCTGATTTCCGGGTTCGAAAATCTTACCCAACACTCTTGCTGCGAAGGTGTGACATCCTTGGATAGCAAGCGCGATGTCGCTCCATCGGAAGATACCGTGGTCATAGGCCTCCTCCAGGAATTTTTTCTCGTTAGCTACCGTGGTGATAAGCGCTTTCCAGAAAATCTCTCTTGTGGCCTGCGCGTCTCGACCTGCTGAAAATAGTGCGGTTGGTGCTCGGCGATACACGCCGCTTTCTAGCACGTCGTAGATGTCTGCAGCGTGCTCGTGATCTGTTGAACCTTGTCCATCAAGCCAGAAGACCTTGAAAGCAGGGGCAACAATGAATTCAGCGAAGGGAGCGATGCGCTCAGCATGATGCATCAGTGAGGTAATGACCTTTTTGTTCGACAACTTGTCGTAGGGGCTGGGGATCAGCTCTACCCCGCCGAACATCGAGCCGATCTTGTCACCGAGTTCCAGGACAATCGGATAGCGTTGCAATTGTGGTTGTCCATCGTCCCCAGGAATGGGGATATCCATTTCGTCGAGCTTCACGCACGGAAACTCTTCGATGAAACGCCAGTGCTGGCATGCCATTCTAGTAGACATTTTCTTCTCTCCTCCCATAGTTCAGGAATTCGAACCGGTCTCCATATCCGGGTTCGATACGTGTTAGTTCGTGCGATGCGTTTACAACCCGCCATTCGTCCTTTTGGAATTCGAGATAGGTCCAAAGGAACATTGCTTCGTTCATTCGACACGCTCTGGTGTGCTCTTTCGCCACCCAGTAGCGGAGCCGTGTCCCGTCTATTCGAACCTCAGGATCGAAGCGGGCAGCTTGGCGGGCCTGAGACATGACCTCGTCGCAGCATCTGCGCATATGTTTGATCGTCAGGTCCACGTCCTTCGTCCGAGGGTTCACGTAACGCAGAAACTTCGGAAGATTACTGGTCATGCTGATGAGAGCAGGGAGCAGCATGAGGTGGCCTTGCTTGATCTCGATCATGCTGCCTCTCCCAAACCGATAGCTGTCGATCCGAAGCGTGGAACCTTGAGACTGATGGTCGTGCGTCCCTTGTTCTGACCGTACCTCTTGAGCCGCCAGCCCTCACGGAAGCGCTTGAGTTCGACGCGAGCGCCCTTGTCGATTATGACGCATTCCGCTTCCCGGCGCTTGTCCAGTGGGACATCCTGGGCATCCAGAAGCCGCTCCGCTCGTTCCATTGCCTCTATGACCCAAGCGCCAGCCGGGTCGCAGGTGGGGATAGCAGAGCGGCGAATGCCATTCCGGCCGATCACTGCAGTCGTGACGCTTGCGCCAGATACCCTGCGGGCTTTCCTGATCGCAGCCAGGGCCGAAAAGTGGCTTTCTAAGGTGATCTCATGATCGCTGATCGACACGACCCTGTAATCGAGGCGCACTGAGATCAGCTCGCCGTTCTCGATACGTGTGTCCCTTGCCAGAATGAGCACATCGTTGGCGTTGACCGATGCAAGCTCGACCATGGTCATCATGCTCGGCAGATATTCCAAGCTAACGTTCGACTCCGTGAGATTTAATTTCCGGCAGACCGCCACAGCAGCCCACATGTGGACATTGCCCTCGGGTCCGAATGATGGCATGTCGAACCACCAGTTGATAAGCGGGTAGGTCATCGCAGACACCCTCTTGTTCGCTCCCATATTATCCTCCAACTCACTTTCAATCGGTCATGAATAACCCTATGAATTCATTCTGAGTTGGAATTTTGCGGGCCGCAAAGACTATTGTGTTTCCGAATGTTGCTGGATTTATCAATAGTTTAATGAGCGCGTGAGAGTGCCGGTGCCCTATAGATCGCATGAGAAAACCCCCGCAACCGGAGCTGCGAGGGTCTAGAGACAGGGATGGAGAACTGGGAGGATGTCCCTGTCACATAGCGTGTTGGCGGACTGGCTCCTGCTCGTGCTTCATGGCCGGAGACGGCTTTTCCTGATAGGCAGGAAACTGCGGTCGGATGACGTTCCCTTGCTTAACACCTGCGGCCTTGTTGATCTGACTGACGTCGATCTTATCGCGAATAGGCCAGCCTGCTGCCTTGTTGGCTTCCTTGGCAGCTTCGATTTTCGCTTGCTGTATCCTCATAAGTGCCGACGCCGGAGGACGTACACCCGCTAGTTGGCAACAGTTCAATACAAGCTCGCTCTCGTTCTCATGGCGGAAAGCAAGCTTTGGATCGGTGACCATTTGACCATCACGACCACGTACTTTCCGTTTAGCGAAGAAGACCTTGGCATCCTGACGTTCTTGGCTAGGCTTTTCGATGCGCGTAATATCGATTTCGAGACCACCGCTCTCCGAGAGCTTCGTGTCACCCTTAAAGTTTGACTGGTAGAGAGTGAATTCCTCTCCGGTTCTCGGGTTACTAAATGCCCCGACGACTGACACTTGGAAGTGTTCAACACCCTTTAGGGCTCGGTATGAGTTTGCATCGGCGGGCCTGAAACGGGCTTCAGGCGGCATTTCTGCCATGATCGTCTTGGCCGTGGCGATTGCTGCCTTAGCATTCTTAGCGCGCGCCATCTTTTCTACGTCTGAGCGCTCGATCTCTTCCTTCACCGGGGCCTTGGCGGCGGCGGCCTCGGCAGCAATCTTCTCGCGGCTTTTCTGGTCAGCGCCTCGAAGGAATGCCGACGGGCCATGCGACTGGTTTTTCAGCGCATCATATTGAGCAGCGTCCTGCTGGTATTTTCTGTTGTCGAAGTATTTGCTGATGAACGTCATGTTTCCCTCCCAAGGAAATGTGTAGGAGAGAAGCGTGACATGGGCTTCTGCGAGCAAAAATAGCCGACAGGAACGTGAAAATCTGCTGGAAATAGAAAAGGACGGAATTGCTAGTCCCGTCCACGAAATATTTTTGTTGCTGAATGTGTCTGATTACTTCAGTGGATTGAAAGGCCTCTTTGGGCGATCAAGTCAGGCACCTCGCCCTCATGTTCGACTTCAATCCCTGCACCTACAAGAGCTTCAGCGACGGCCTCGACGGCGTGATCCTGAACGACAAAAGCCGCTTTGAAAGGCCCGCGTTTGAAGTCGAATTTCACTCCTTCTAATCCCACCATGGCCCGAACGATCTGTTCCTGAACGGTCGTGCGGTTCTCGTCCGGTACATCCTCAAGCGACGGCCGAAAGGCGAACGGGTTCGAGGTCCATATCAGTTTTGCGGTCATGATCGCTTCCCTTCTGAAGGCATGGTGGTAGGTGGCCGACGTGTCTGAGCTGATACCCTTCTTTTTGAAGGGTTGCGATCATTCTTCGTGCCATCATATCAGGTGTTCCGAGACCAAGGTCAGGTTTGAAGGCCAAGCGATCTTCGTCATACACATACCCGGCGCGGGCGGCGGTGTTGGCGACCATGCCGACGACGGGATGGTTGAGGAGGTGACCGGTTCGGAAGCCGCGTACGGTTCCCTGCTTATCAACCTCGACATCGAAGGCGAAATCCAGCGCGAAGCCCTCTTGTTCACGGTGGTCCCAAATCACAGCAATCATAATGTATTCTCCCAGTTTCAAGGACTTCAGCGTCCGGTCTGGGCTTGCAAGGCACCACTGATCGGCGGGCAAAGAAAAAGGCCCCTGGAAGGAGCCTCTTCAACAATCGATTTGCTCGGCCTATGCTCAGTTGGAGAGCTGCGCATTGTGCGCTTCTGCACGTTTGATGTGACGGTTCGAAACCATTGTGAAAGCCTCGGTGTATGCCTTCGAAAGCTTATCATACGCATCGCGGACCACCTTGGCATCATCGACATCAGCCTGTTCCATAGCCAGATCGGCGGAATTGTTATTCGATGCGTCACCTTTCCAGGCTTCATGCAACTCTTGAATGTTGCTCAGCATCTGCTCAGTAACGTCGAAAATATCGATCATTTCGTACATCTCGACCTTTAATCGCAATGACACCTCCAGCAAGAAAAGGTGGTTCGGAATCGGTAGTCTCATTTTGGCTTCTCCGGTTGATCCTAATGACCAACCCTATGAGAAGATTGTCATTTCCCAAGTCATGGGCTGCAACGATTATCGTGTTGCTGAATGTTGCTGGACATGACCTTTTGTGAACAAAAAAGGCCCCGGTGAAGGAGCCTTGTCTAATGAATGATCGCTGTCATATCTCAGACGGCCTTTTTCATCCGGATTCGCTCGATGCTGACCTTGATCGCAGCATAGCCGGGGTTCCTCGGCGCGATACCAAGCTTGCTGAGGTAATCCGGGACCGGCAACATGGTGCCAGGACGCAAATGTTTTGGAGCCTGGGGTGCAGCCTCGACCGGTCCGAAATACTTGTCTAACAGGGCCACGTCGTCGGCCGTGATAGCCGCCTTCTCTGGTATCGGCCGGATGAACTGAACCTGCTGACCAGCTTCGTCTGTCAATTTTCCGATACCATCTCCCACGTCGGGGGCGGTAAACCGTTCGATGAAGTCGAGCCAGTCGAGCGAAATATCCAGCGGCTTACGGCCTTTTCCGTCCCCAAAATGGACGGCGAAATTTGCCACGAGCGCCCTGAAAGTCACCGGCAATGATTTGAATTCATCTCCTTCCAGCAGATTTGCAATGTGTTGCGCTTCACGCTTATTGAGCAGCCAGAAGAACGGCTCCTCCGACGGCAATTTGATTGGTCGTACCGTTCTCATGTATTTTTCCCCCTCTCCTTCCAAGCTTTGAGGCTGATAATTGTCGATGCCAGTCCCTGATCAGGGCACCCGGCGTTGAACTCGGAAACCCTGGCTTTCAGGATTTCGATGAACCGCTCGATGTCGATGCCATCGCCAAGCGACGGCCACAAACAGTCCAAATAGAACAGACTGATCGAGCAAAGCAGTAGGTCGCGAACTGCGATGTCCTCGGCTCCTTCCATCGCCAGCGCAATGAGGGCTTCCCGGTCGAGGTCCACGATCTGCTGAAGCCTCTCGACGGAAATGATGTTGCCGATCTGCTCGCGAACGATCTCATGAGCCTGTTGCCAGTCTTGATCCGTCGGTCGTTTGTCGTGGTGAAGGAGATTCATTCTGGATCGGCTGAGATGAGCGGCAAAAACAGCCTGCCGCCCTTCCCTCCCGCCCAGTTCCATCACGGTGCTGATCCGCAACATCACATCGCCCTCCGCTTTGCAGCGTGGTCCTGAAGAATGCGTTTCAGCATGTCTTCGTGATCCTGCTTCGCTAGGCGGCTATTACCGGCATTCCAATCTGCAAGAGCTGCTGGTGAGAGCTGGCTCTTCATGTATTCGAGACTGCAATTTTCCATCGCGACGGTGTCGATGTTCATGATGATCAGGTCGAACAACTCCATGGCCTGCAGCAGGGCAGAGCCTGAGGTCTCGATCAGGTCGAGCCGTTCACGGTCGCAGATGACCTCGTACCTCTCCTGTTCATCGATAGCCTGAGGCCTATTGTTCAGGGCAAGATGCTGATCGCGGGCGACCTGCTTTATCAGCTGAAGTGTGTGCTGCATTCCAGCTCGCAGCGAGCTGAGATCGGACTTCAGGCGCTTCACTGTCTTTTTGGGGTTCGACATCGCTGATCTCCTCAGTGCATCTTGCGACCGGGCGAGGCCTGAAGGGTGGGGCCGTTTCCAGCTTCGATGCTGTCGAGATGATCCTGCATCGCTTGAACCGACGTAGCCCTGCTCCTTTGCATGCTTTGCAGGGTCAAAAGTGTCTCGTGCATGTTGTAGCGCAGTTGTTTCAGCGCAATGATCGCTTTCACATCTGTTTGGAAACTCACCCCGATGATCGACAGCTTATTGAAGGCGATGGAAGTTTCGGTCGGACGTGATGCAATCTCAGCTTCAAGAGCCGACATTCGCTCGTTGGAAACCTCGGTGCTCTTGCGGTCGAAAGCGGCGAGACGGACGTCCAGCTGCTTCAGTAGGTCCTCGATCTCAGCGGTGAAGTCCGTGTTCTGATCAAAATCTGACATGGTGACCTCACATGATCGAGCGACTGGACGTCGCGTTTTGCGCCAGATCGATTTCATCACTCGCGTGGATCAGGTAGCTCGCCTTGAGCGACTGAACGTGTTCGAGCTGCTGCAGAACCACGGCCAGTTCCTTACCAAGGTCCATCAGTTTGGTGATGGTCTTGATGTCTTGATTGTAGCAGATGGCAGCCGTTGTATACCCAGCCTCTTCCATGCTTTCATTGGTCGGATATTTCTCGTTGAGCGCGGCTGCTCTTGCGTTGTGAACTTCTGCCATCGATCTGGCGGTATCGTTCACCGTGTCCATAATGGCCGCGACCAGGTCCATTCCGACCTCGGTCAAATCTTCGTTTTCGTTGATGTCGGACATGGATTGTTCCTCTCTAATTCCGATTTCGATGATGATTGGGGGCTCCCGGCCGCATTGGTCAGAAGCCGAATTGGTGTCAGGCAGCCATGATCTCGCGAACGGCTGCAAGTGTCCCGGCGAGTGCGCCAGGGCCGAAACCGCCACTGGTCTTCATGGCCTCATGTTCGCTTCGATAACGGGCCTCGAAGGCGTCGCGCTTGGAACCAGTCAGCTTCGACCGGGCAATCTCAATTTTCGCGATCAGATGGGTGTTCTCAGCACCCTGGCTGCGTAGGTCCAGAGCCAGTCTGCGAAGCTGGTCTTCGTCCTTCGCAGGGATAGGAGTACATTCCTGTGCAGGCTCCGGCGCGGAGATTGCGAACGACATCCGGCTCGATCTCGCCGGGACCAGCATGGCAGCTTCGCCATGTATCCGGGCGCTCTGACGATCCTCGGTGATGAGGTGGTCGGACTGCTTGCACTGGAAATTCAGTTTGCCCTCTGTGTCCCAGATCGGAAGGAAGCGAGTGTCTGCCATTGCAGCGATGATCTCGGCCGCCTTGGTATCGATCTGGCCTTCATTGAACTTCGAGCAGAAAACCGAAAGGCGGAGGTCGATGACCTTCAAGGGCTCAAGAGCAGCCTCGCGCAGCTCGTCCAGCGGGCAGGCAGTCTGAACCTGCGCCCATCCCGAAACGATCACGGGCTCGATCTGCATATTGTAGGCTGCTTCGCAGGCCAGCTGGTGACCACGCTCCGTGAGCGGAAATGTGTCGATAGGCTCGATCTTTCCGGCTTCGATAAGCAAGTAGCGGCGCTCAAATTTGCTGATCATTTTCATTGTCTTAATCTCCAAAACTCCATGATTTAATTATGCTTTTGGAAAGTGCGGGCGACAAAGATTATTGTGTGTCTGAATATTGCTGGGGCAAAAACGGAAATAGAGACGAGGCAGAATGGGAGGTCGTCAACGGAATATTTTCGCAGGATTCTGCGGTTTTCGGCCGATCAGGATTTTGGGCATGAAAAAGGAGCCGAAGCCCCTTTATTTCTTGTCATCTCTATTCCCGCGAGTGCCTAGACCTTGACAGAAGCGCCCATGTCGTAGGCCTCGGTCAGGAGGCGCTCCCGGCCGTAATAGTACATGTCGATCAGCATCGTGTGGACGGTATCCAGCATTTCAGCGGTGACACCAGGCTGACAGGACAACGGCTCCATTTTGTGCAGAACCCATTTTGTCAGCTTTCGGTCGTTCGTCGTTTTGATGCTCTCCAAGGCATGGTTGGTGAACACGATCCGGCCGTCAGCTGCTTTTTCTTCGTTGAACAGGGCATCAACCAGTTGCTGGGTCTGACGGCTCTCATTGGCGAAACGGATTACATATTCAGCCGCAATCTCGGCCTTTTCTTCGGGCGAAAGAACACCTCTTGGGATTTCCTGATGGTTGGTGGCTATCATCGCAATCTCCCTTAGTTGCCTGTCACATTGTACCAGAGCGGGTGGCCCTGAAACGAGGGTTCGGGTTTTTCGCGCCGACTGTTCTTATGAATGTAAAGCGGGGCATCTACGCCGTCATCCATTTCGCCAGTGTCAGCTCGCAGGGTTTCGTTCTCACGCTTCAGCTCGGCTGTCTGCACGCAGTCCCCGGCCTCACTCAGCAGCGAAATAGC
Source organism: Rhizobium sp. KNZ14-9A (assembly GCF_056755015.1). Lineage (NCBI taxonomy): Bacteria > Pseudomonadati > Pseudomonadota > Alphaproteobacteria > Hyphomicrobiales > Rhizobiaceae > Rhizobium > Rhizobium sp. KNZ14-9A. The sequence goes on along the minus strand of NZ_JBPGXB010000003.1, from coordinate 3,361 downwards.
CTGGTTGATGAGGACGGCAGCATCATCGTATTTCCGAATGTTGCTTAGTTTGACGAGTTGTTGACGCGGTTGTAGCGCGGGCTTGACGACACCAATGCTCGTCAACGAATTCGGCTTTGATGCCCTTCAGAAATATTCTGCAATCCCTGCTGCGGTCGCCTCCGCGAGAACCCGCTTCTGCGAGACCGTCCGTGCCAGGACCTTCAAGTCCCTCAGAAGCGCGGAAACGTTCCTCTTTCTGATCCCGGCCACTTCATAGGCTTCCGGGCTACCGCCGAACGGGATAGCCGCGAGAGCCCGGTCAAAGGTTTCGAGGGCGGTCTCCAGTTCGGCTTCAGCATCTCGGATCAAGTGAGCCAGGGAGCTTTCGCAAAGCGTCAGTTCCAGAAGGGCGTAATCGAAGATCGTGTTCATTCGACCTCTCCGCCCATTTCGGTGTGAAGGATGCGACCCTTCCCGAGGGGCTCGATACCGGCGTCCAAGGCCGCGAATGCGTAGACGACGAACGGCGGGATTCGTCGAGAACCGCCCTCCCACTTTTTGATCGTATCTAGGCTCTGGAAGAGGATGGCTGCGATCTGCGTCTGGGTCAGCTTCAGTCGTTTGCGTTCGGAGACGAAGAATTCTCGGTCGAGGTGGGCCTTGATGCTCATGGGTTTCCGGCTCCTGGAAATGGATATGCCGGGGCGGATGTCTCGCGTTCAAACCCTTGCCCTGGTCCCCGGAGACGCTCCAGGATGCCATTGAGTAGGCGTTCTTCCTCGCGGCTGCTAACCTGTTCGATCAAGTTCTCGATGGCCTCGGCAACAAGGGTCCGTTCTTTGGCAGTGAGCGTTATCGACTTGTTGACCTGTAGCGTCGGCATGGCCGTTGGATAAAGGCGATAAGGGACGTTGAACAACGTGACCGGCTTTCCACCGTCGAGCACCCTGCCCTCGTCGAGGATGAAGGTGGCATCGTCGTTCAAGCCGTCCATTCTGGCGATCCAGTTCCGGAGGACCCGGTATTCGAGCATCTCTTCCTGAGAAATGACGGTCGAGTTCGCCAGCTCGTTGGCGCGGGCTTTCATGTCGGCAAAGGTGAATGAGGGCATTATCTGATCGAGGGGCGATGTCTTTCGCGGATTCTCGTGATCGGTCATGGTGGTTTCTCCAGAAAATAGGCAAAGGGGTGCCGATCCGGCCCGAGGGAGAGCCGGTCGAAATGGCTGTGGTTGTAAGAAGTCAGGTCAGGGGATCAGAGCGGCCGTTTGCGCAGTTCGCTGATGCGCGCCCGCATGTAGTTTTCGCAATCCGCCATGAGCTGTCCCTTGGCTGAGGCGCGTGAAAGTAAGCTTTCCACTGTCTTCGTCGGGACACCATATGGGGAACCGCCGAAACGGATGGTGATGTCGGCCCGCAAACCTTCATCGACCTCACTGAACTCCTCGATCCCTAGAATGGCCTGATACAAACCCGTGGCACCGAGACCAAAGCGGAGAACATGGTCTTCGCCATCGCTGAACTTTAGGTTCAACGTGAGGTGATAGGGGTTGGCACCGTAGATTGGGTTTAGGTCTGACACGGCAGACAGATCGATCATGAGATCGCGCTGGAACCTGCCTAAATCATCTCGAAGCTGGTCTAGTCGTTCAGCCTCATTGCCTCGGAAAGCGGCTGCCTCGTAGGCCTGGGCGATGTTGATCAAGGTGTGGATGGAATTCTGTATAAGCATGGGTATTTCCTCTGGATGATTTTTTGGTTGCGATGGGAGAGGGTCGTTGCCCTCCCGTTTTGGTCAGGCGGCGATCTGGGACGCGGGAAGCAGCTCTTCCGGAACCTCGCCGGTGTGCTCGATGTCCCAGCCACGCTCGGCCAGTTCGGCAAAGACGCCCGGCCAAGTCATTTGGTGGGCAAAGTTAGTGCCGAGCCGCATCAACTCGGTGGGAGGATTGCTGTACCCGTCGAGGTAATGGTTCTCGGCGTGGATGCCCACGCGGTCGCAGGAATTGTAAAAGTCACTGCGTATTTCGAGGCCATCGGTGATCACCTGGAACATCGGCCGGTAGAGAAGCTCGCTGACTGTCCACTTGATCGTGAAGCTGCGGCGCACAAGTGTCTCACGGTCGGCATCCTTCAGGTCGACAATGATGCGATCTCTGACCATCCGGCCGTAGAAGAGTGACTTCTTCGGGTCATACTGATCGAACTCAGAATGGAAGTTTGCCATATCGTAGAGGTCGGCTGGACGAACATCGAAACCGCCGATGCGCAGGCTGTTGCCAGCTCTCTTGGCGACCTTCGCCATGTTGATGATGTTACGTGGCCCAAGGATCGCCGTCAGAACGGTTTCACCTTGTGGATTGATGGCCTCGATCAAGTTCTTCATTGTCTCGCTCCCGTTGATCCCCGTGATCAACTCTATGATTTAATTATGTTTCCTCCTCGTACGGGCGGCAATGACTATTGTATTGCTGAATGTTGCTGAGAGAATTTCGAATGAATAGGCCGAGGATTACCGAGTAGTCGTCAACGAATTTTCTTTTGACGGTCCCTCAATTTTATTATGAGCGCCCTGCAATTCCGCCGAGAAAGCTTCTAGGTGCAAATGTTGACATCCTGGCCTGGGAGACCAAGGCAACACTGCCGGTCACGAGCTGTCCCTTCCAAGGAAACTCGTTCTTCTAATTCCGGAACCGAGCGCCAGCCGGTATGATCTCGGTGTCATGGAAGGATCGGCCGCGATCACGCGCCAGCAGGTCAAACGGAACCGCCCGCAGAAAACCGTTCCCGTCGGCCATCCTGAGAGCTGTTGCGAGCCCCGACCTTCGAGTTCCATGCCGACAAAGGCATGGGATCGCTTTCCTCAGTAGTGCCATCCTTGTCACCGTCGCTTCGCCCTTAAAGGACCAAATGCGGGTCGAGCTGACAGGGGCAAGGGCCGCCCAGAGCCACGCGCAGGCACGTAGTGGCGAGCATGGCGAGGACGGGCGTAGCGCACCCATTGAGGGCTTTAGCCCGACCCTGCCGGATCGAGCTGCAATGCAGTGTCCAGGGCGGAGAGATGGAGATGAGGATGATCGAGGTAAAAGGGAGAAAAGAAAACAACCACGTTGAGACGCGGCCTTGTACCGGATGAAGGAGATCGCCTCTGGGGAGCCGGTTACCGTCCAGATGCACTCTTGCGGTTGGGTGCTCCCGGAATGACAGGCATAACGGAAATAGAGCGAGAACCGCATCGAGGACAGCGTAGGCGGTCCTTCAGGTCGAACACCGGAAAGTCCCGGCCCCGTGTGGCGAGAAGTGTGGTGGTGCAGAGTTCAAATTTCCAATCGCATTTCCTTGACGAGCTGCCGGTATCCATCGTGCCATGCCGACAGACA
>NZ_JBPGXB010000002.1:4292500-4713163 GCF_056755015.1 Rhizobium sp. KNZ14-9A | reverse complement strand
CCACCCCACCAAAACAGTCAACACTACTCATCCAACTTTTTTGACATTTTTGTAACAGGTTGATTCGACAGGGGATTTTCTGGTGGAAAGTTATCCACAGGCCGCCCTTTGGGGCAAAATCCCCGAACAATCTTTTACCAGGCGATAAAAAATCATTCGGAACCCCTCCAGAAAACGCGGAAAGGCCAGGAAAAAACAGTGCCTTGGCCAATTTTATGGTTAACACAGAATAAACGCCGACCCCATCACTAATGTCAAACAACCGTCATATTGGATTGTGGCGAAAGGTTCGGAACCTAACGCGGTTTTTCGTGTTTCCCTCCCCATTGAAGGAAAGGAGACAGACATGGCCGCCAATACCGATGATCTCAGAACTTCCGTCAGCAAGGATATCGCCGCTCTGCAGCAGGAGGTCTCCCGCCTGCAGAAGATGATTTCCGCTCAGGGCGCCGAAGCCTATTATGAAGTGCGCGACCGCGCCGGCAGGGCTTACGAAGACGCGCTTCCCCGCGCAAAGAGCGCTGTCGCCCAGATCCGGGCCGAAGGTGCCGCAGTCGCCGGCACGGCCCGCGAACACCCGGCAGCGACCACGACGGCGCTTCTGGTTGCCGGCGCGATCGGCTTCCTGGCAGGTTATATGTTGTCGGGCGCCTCGCAGCCCGAGCCGCGTCACTGGTGGCGTTGAACTGCCAAGCTCCAGATCCCGTATTCTTACGCATCCTGCAGATCCATTTTTTGCAGGATGCGTAAACACTTATGTCTTAGAAAAACCAATTTTTAATGCGACTGATAGGAACATAAAAATGAAGGGAGGACATTATGGACAATAAGAGAGAGAAGCTGATCGTTGAAGTCAGCGTCGACGGCAGCGATGGACGTCGCGCAGTCGGCATTATGAACATGCGCCAGGCGCTCGATCTGCCCGAAATGCCGAGCCTCTCGTATACGCATCCGGACCCGGCCAAGGCCGCAGCCGGCATTGTGATGAGCCGGCAGGAACTCGCCGGTTTTATGGCCTGCACTTGAGGCGATAGAAAAACTCTTCTTGCCCACTGCGCTTTGCCTAAAGCGTCGATGATTTCTTTCGGCATCCGAAATCCCCTACTCCCCAGAATTTCGAGCACCATTGCTGGCATCCGTGCGTCGTTCGTGCAAAGAACGGCTTTCGCAATCGCATCAGGGATGGCGAAGTGAAAGGCCGGCGATCACCACAGAAAACACACGAACGCAACAGACCTCAGGCCGAACCGGCCGGCAAGCGGGTCACGCTTCCACGTGCGCTCTCCAAGCTTGGCTATTGTTCTCGCACGCAGGCCGAACGGCTGATCGCTGAGGGCCGCGTCGCGGTCGGTGATCGCATTGTCACAGATACCTCGGCATGGGTCGATCTTTCGACCGCCCTTATCAAGGTCGATGACAAAGAGATCGTCGCAGAGGCCAGGATCTACCTGATGCTCAACAAGCCGCGCGGCCTTGTGACTACTCGTCATGATCCGGAGGGCCGCCCGACCGTCTATGACTGTCTGGCCGATTTTGATGCCCCACACCTCTCTCCTGTCGGTCGGCTCGACAAGGCGAGCGAGGGGCTGCTGCTCTTTACCAACGATACGGAATTCGCACAGACGCTGCTCGATCCAATCACCCACGTCTCGAAATCCTACCATGTGCAGATCGATCGGATCGCCGATGACGACATGCTGGCGGCGATGATGTCAGGTCTTCGGCATGACGGCGAACTGCTGCGCGCGACCGCTGCCCGCAAGCTGCGCGAGGGTGACCGCAATTCCTGGATCGAAGTGGAATTGCAGGAGGGCCGCAACCGGCAGATCCGCCGAATGCTGGAAGCGCTCGATATCGCCTGCCTGCGGCTCGTGCGTGTCGCGATCGGTGGGCTGGAGCTTGGCGACCTGCCGAAGGGATCGGTCAGGGCGCTGACTGAATCTGAACTGAAGGACCTTCGCCGGAAGGTAGGTACCGGCAAGGCAATACGGGATTGAGAATGAACGAGATGAAGCCGCATGATTTCTGGCAGGAGATCCATCCGCCGGGCAGTTTCGAACCGGGCGGCCATTTCACCTCCTTCTTTACAGCGGAACTGGAAGATGGCAGGCAGTTGCGGCTGCCAATCCGGGTACTTTCGGATGGTGAGCATGCGCTGGCCTCGCTGATCATCAATCAGGCAAGCTTTGCGGTGCTGGATGTGCTCGCCGAAAACCTTGCGGCAAAGATAGAACCATCAGGCATCGATGTGGTCGCCGGCCTGCCGACACTCGGCCTGACGCTTGCGGCGGCCGTCGCCCAGAAGCTCGGCCACAGCCGTTATGTGCCGCTCGGCACCTCCCGCAAATTCTGGTATCGCGACGAACTGTCGGTCGCCCTCTCATCGATCACCACGCCGGAACAACAGAAACGGCTCTATGTCGATCCGCGCATGCTACCCCTCCTGGAAGGACGCCGCGTCGCGCTGATCGATGACGTCATATCGAGCGGGACCTCGATCGTCGCAGGTCTCGATCTGCTCGCAAGCTGCGGCACAGAACCCGTCGTCATTGGCGCGGCCATGCTGCAATCGGACCGCTGGCGCGCCAAACTCGACGCCGCAGGCCCTCAATGGCAGGCCCGCACGAAAGGCGTTTTTACCACGCCCATCCTGGAGCGAACAGCCGAAGGAAAATGGCACAGACCTGCCTGAGCGACATCAAGATCACATGTGAGGACCGATCATTCTTTCGTCTGAACAGGCTATACAGCGCGAGACGAAGAGCTACATTCGGCGTGTGATCGAAGACAGGAACCACCGATGACGCTTGAGCAAGCAGCCCTCCTGATCCTGCTGGTGGCGATGCTCTTCCTGTTCTCCCTCGACCGCCTGCGCATGGAAGTTATCTCGATCGGCGGATTGCTTGCGGGTTATGTGCTCGGTCTTTATCCCGCCGATAGCATCTTTGCCGGCTTCGCAAGCCCTGTCGTCGTCACCGTGGTCGAAATCCTGCTGATCGTCCAAGTACTGGCGCGCACCAAACTCTTTGACAGCCTCGCCGAGCGCTTCGTGGCATCGGGTCTCTCGCATTTCCGGGTCATAACAGGCGTCTCCGCTCTGACCGGCTTCATCTCGATCTTCATGAACAATATCGGTGCCTTTGCGATCAGCTTGCCGCTGGCGTTGCGGCTGAGCACGCTCATGAGCATTCCACGCCGGCAGCTCGTGATGCCGATCTCCTTCGCCGCTCTTCTCGGCGGTCTCGTCTCTTTGATCGGCACGCCCGCAAATCTTCTCGTCAGCAATGCGCTTGAGAAAACCACCGGCAAAGGTTTCCGCTTCTTCGACTTCGCTTATGTCGGGCTTCCGGTCGCCATAACAGGCATTCTGCTGATTGCGCTGATCGTGCAGCGATTGTTTTCGAAGCCCGACGAGGCCGCAGAAATGCCAACTCCGCCGGCCCGCCGTATCATCGTCGAACGCAGCATTCCCGAGCATTCGCCGCTCGTCGGCGTAACACTTGCCCAATGTCCCGAGCGTTTCGGCATCCAGGCGCATGCCCTGATCCGCGACAGGGCTTTCGTCTTTGGCCCGCTCGAACAATCGGTCATCCAGCCGGGTGATATTCTGCTGGCGCAGGGCGCGGATTCGGTCTTCGCGGATCTGGCCGCCTCGCAGGCGCTGGTGCCAGACGCCCATCCGCACGGACTGCAGCCGGATTTCGTCAGCATCGAAGCCGTCGTCATGCCGGAAAGCACGGTCGTCGGCTCCCGCATCGCCTCACTCGAGGTCTTCCGCAATCGCGGGGTCACGATCTCGGCACTGTCGATGCGTTCTCCCCGCATAGAAGGACGCTTTGCGGATCTGCAGCTGTCGATCGGCGACATATTGGTGCTGGAAGGCCCGAAAGCGGCGATAGCTGAGGCGTTGGAAGAGTGTGAATGCCTGCCGCTTGCCTCCGCAGCGCCCTCCCCCGGATCGTCAGCTTCATGGCAGCCTTTTGCAATCTTTGCCTGCGGCGTTGTCGCTTCCGCCTTCGGCCTACGCCCCGATATTGCTCTTGCCTTCGTGTTGCTGGCGCTCGCACTGCCCGGCTATCTCAACATTCGCCATGCAATGGCGGATCTCAACTGGCCAATCATCATCATGCTCGCCGCGATGATCCCGATCGGCCAGGCGGTCGCAACAACCGGCACGGCCGAGACCATCGCGGCATGGCTGAGCCTGGCATTCCCGATCAGCCATCCCCTCTGGGGCATTGCACTCGTTCTGTTTCTCGCCATGGCGCTGACGCCCTTCGTCAACAACGCGACGGTCGCAATCGTGCTTGCGCCGATTGCGCTGGAATTTGCAAGAGCCGGCCAGCAGCCGCCGCAGGCCTATCTAATCGCGGTGGCGGCCGGCGCCTCGCAGGATTTCCTGACCCCCTTCGGCCATCACAACAATACCCTGTCGATGAGCATCGGCAGCTACCGCTTCGGCGATTTCCTGCGCGCCGGCTGGCCGCTGACGCTCGCCGGCTATATAGTCACGCTCATTCTCATCGCCCTCTTCTGGCTTTGAATGAGCCTTTGCTTGACTTCCCCGGCAATGAAACTAGAGCAGGGACAGTCTAAGCCGATAGAAGGACAGCCAGGCACCGTGCGTATTCTCTCCGAAGCCCATTTCCCGGAACTGCCGAACTACTATCGTGGCAAAGTGCGCGAGAATTACGATCTTCCGGATGGGCGGCGCATCATCATCAGCACCGACAGGCTGAGCGCCTTCGACCGCATCCTGACCTGCATTCCCTACAAGGGACAGGTGCTGACTGAGACGGCCCGCTACTGGTTCGAGGCAACGAAGGACATTTGCCCCAATCACGTTCTCGACTATCCCGATCCGAACGTCGTCATCGGCAAGCGGCTCGACATTCTTCCGGTCGAAATCGTTGTGCGTGGTTATCTCGCCGGCACGACCGGCACCTCGATCCTGACGCTCTATAAAAAGGGTGAGCGCGAGATGTACGGCATGCTCCTGCCCGACGGCATGCGCGACAACCAGATTCTTCCCGAGCCGGTCATCACGCCGACCAGCAAGGAGTTCGATGGCGGCCACGACGAGCCGCTGACGCCGGCCGAAATCGTCAGCCGCGGACTGCTGACGAAAGAGCAGTGGGAAACGCTTTCGAAATATGCGCTGGCACTTTTCGCCCGCGGCCAGGAAATGGCGGCAAAACGCGGCCTGATCCTTGTCGACACCAAATATGAATTCGGCACGGACGAGAATGGTAACATCATTCTCGCCGACGAAATCCATACGCCCGACAGCAGCCGATACTGGGTGGCGGAAACCTATCCCGCTGCCTTCGAAGCCGGAAAGCGGCCGGACAGCTTCGACAAGGACTTCGTGCGCGCCTGGGTGGTCGAGCGCTGCGACCCCTACAAGGATGAAATTCCGGAAATTCCAGTCGAGCTGATCGAGCAGACCTCGGCCGTGTATATCAAAGCCTATGAATGGATCACCGGTGGGCGCTTCGTACGCGACGACAGCGGTGAAACGCCAGCGGTGCGTGTCCGGGCAAATCTCGCGCCCTATTTTTCCTGAACCGTTAAAGACAAAGCTGCAAGCCTGCTTGCAGCCTTTAAACCAAACGCGCTAGCATTGGGAAAAGGGGTGCCGGGCCAAGCCCGGCGGGGGACAGATGGCACGCAGGCCCAGACGCAAGGCCGAAGAGACCAGGGAGGATATCCTCTCGATGGCGGAGACGCTGTTTCGCCAGCACGGCTTCGTCGCGGTTTCCATCGCCGATATCGCCTCGTCGCTGCACATGTCCCCGGCCAATGTTTTCAAGCATTTTCAATCAAAGGCGCTGCTTGTCGATGCGATTGCCGAGCGCCATCTCGGCAATGCCACGGAGCGCTTCGCCACCGTCGACACCAGCCTGCCACCGAAGGAGCAACTGCTGAGCTTCGTCCTGCGCCTACTCGACAGTCATCTGCAGGACATCCAGCAGAACCCCTACATCTTCGAAATGGTGATCTCGACGATCGACGCCAAGCTCGACGCCGGTCATCGCTATCGCGAACGGATAGAGCAAAAGCTCGGCGAGATCATCCGCGAAGGCGTGGCCGAAGGCAATTACCATTGCGACAATACGGACGCGGCAGCCCGCACCGTTGCAGACGTTCTGGCCTGTGTTCTGCATCCCATTCTCATTGCCAAGGACGACAAAAACACACTTGTTCACCGTGCAGAAAAAATCGTGTGTTTCGTGGATGCCGCACTGCAAAATAACCCTTGCTAAGTGACGATTGCTGAATTACGTCACTTCGTAAAGCTTTTCTTAATATGGGATAACGGCATCTGTTTCCGGATCAATCATCACTCTTATATAGAGCGGCGCCTCATAGGGCCGGCGATTGAACCGCTACTGCCAACCGCACAGGAATTCAGCATGATTCGGCGTGCCCTCATCGTCTCCACGGCCCTTTTGCTCGTTATGGGCCTCGCTGCCTGCAACGAGAGCGGCAGCAAACCCGCCGGCAATGCAGGCGCACGCGGCGCTGCCCAGCAGGCTGCCCCGGTCGGTGTGGTCACACTGAAGAAGGATACCTATCCGATCACCACGATCCTGCCTGGCCGCGCCGAAGCCTTCCAAGTGGCCGATATCCGCCCGCAGGTGAACGGCATCATCCGTGAAATCGCGTTCAAGGAAGGCGGCGAAGTCAAGAAGGACGATCTGCTCTACCAGATCGACGATGCCGCCTACCGCGCAGCGGTCGAGCAGGCCCAGGCTGCGATTTCCAAGGCTCAGGCAGGCGTGCCGAGCGCCCAGAGCAATTTCGACCGCTACCAGCGTCTGGTCGGCAGCGGCGCAACACAGATCGAATTCGAAACCGCCCGCACGGCCCTTGCCCAGTCAAATGCAGAGGTCGAATCCGCGAAGGCGGCATTGAGCGCGGCGCAGATCGACCTCGATCACACGAAGATCACTGCCCCCTTCGACGGCGTCATCGACCAGACGGCCTACAACATCGGCAACGTCGTTGCGGCCAACCAGTCGACCGCACTGACCACCGTCCGCCAACTCGATCCGATCTACATTTCGCTGACGGAATCGAGCACCAACCTGCTGAAGCTGCGCGATGCGATCGCTGCCGGCGAGGTCAAGGGCGAGGACAACAACATCGCGTTCCGGCTGATCCTCGAAGACGGCCGTGAATATAATCAGAAGGGCAAGCTCGACATGTCGAAGCAGGTCGTCAGCGAAACGACCGGCACCTTCATCATTCGCGTGGTTTTCCCAAATCCAGACCGCGTCGTCCTGCCGGGCATGTATGTCCGCGCCACAGTCGAGCTCGGTGCTGAAGCCGGATATTCCCTGCCGCAGCTTGCAACAGCTCGCGATGCCAACGGCCGCCTGACCGCACAGTTCATTTCCGCCGAGGGCAAGGTCGAGACCCGTGTCTTCGAAAATGCCACACCCTCCAACAATTCCTGGCTGGTGACGCAAGGCGTGAAGGACGGCGATCAGCTGATCGTCAGCGGCCTGCAGTCGATTGTATCAGGCATGCCGGTAAAGCCGGTTCCAATGAAGATCAACGACAACGGCGTGGTTGTCCCTGCCGATCAGCCGGTGGCCGGAGGCGAACAGAAACCTGCAGCAAAGTAATGCGCAGGCACTTTCGTATCGTCACCGTCCCAGCCGTACAGGAATAACCGATGGCCAAGTTTTTCATCCGACGACCGATCTTCGCCTGGGTCATTGCGATCACTATCATGCTCGCAGGTCTGCTCGCCATCTTCACGCTGTCGATCTCGCAATATCCGGACATTGCGCCGACCACGGTCCGCATCAACACCAGCTATCGCGGCGCGAGCGCCGAGACGGTCGAAAAATCGGTGACCACCATCATCGAAGACGGCATGACTGGTCTCGACGACCTCACCTACATGACCTCGACCTCATCGACAGGCTCAGCCAGTATCTCGCTGACCTTCGGGACCAGCATCAATCCTGACATCGCGCAGGTGCAAGTGCAGAACAAGCTGCAGCTCGTCCAGTCGCAGCTCCCAGGCGACGTCATCGATGCCGGCATCAGCGTCACGCGCTCCACCTCGAGCATTCTTCTCGTCGGCTCGCTGGTCTCGACGGACGGCAAGCGCACCTCCGTCGACCTCGGCAACATCATGTCGACCTCGATCGAGGACCAGATCCAGCGCCTGGAAGGCGTGGGCAGCATCAACGTATTTGGCTCCGGCTACGCCATGCGCGTCTGGCTGGATCCGTTCAAGCTGCAGAAATACCAGCTTACCCCTGGCGACGTGACCTCGGCCATTCAGGCACAGAATACCCAGGTCTCCGTCGGCTCGCTCGGCGCCCAGCCGGCTGTCCCGGGCCAGCAGATCAACGTGACCATCACCGCACAGAGCCAGCTCACCACCGTCGCAGATTTCGAGCACATCATCCTGAAGGTGGAAAAGGACGGTTCGACAGTCCGCCTCAGCGATGTCGCCCGCGTCGAGATCGGTCAGGAAAGCTATGGTGGCAGCTCGCGCTATAATGGCCTGCCATCATCAGGTTTCGCCATCAACCTTGCGATCGGCGCGAATGCCATCGACACCGCCACCCGCGTCCGCACCGCGCTCGAAACGATCGGCCGTGGCCTGCCGGAAGGCGTCGAGATCACCTATCCCTACGACACGACCCCCTTCGTCGAGCTGTCAATCGAGAAGGTCGTGCATACGCTGATCGAGGCGATCGTGCTCGTCTTCGTGGTCCTGCTTATCTTCCTGCAGAACCTGCGCGCGACATTGATCCCGACTATCGCCGTTCCCGTCGTGCTTCTCGGCACGTTCGGCGTCCTTGCGGCAACAGGCTATTCGATCAATACGCTGACGATGTTTGCCATGGTGCTGGCGATCGGCCTTCTCGTCGACGACGCCATCGTCGTCGTGGAAAATGTCGAACGCATCATGTCGGAGGAAAAGCTCTCGCCGCTCGAAGCGACCGAGAAGTCGATGGGTGAAATCACCGGTGCCATCGTCGGCATCGCTCTCGTGCTGACCGCCGTTTTCATTCCAATGGCCTTCTTCGGCGGCTCTACCGGCATCATCTATCGCCAGTTCTCCATCACCATCGTTTCGGCCATGCTGCTGTCTGCACTCGTCGCCATCGTGCTGACGCCGGCGCTCTGCGCCACGATGCTGAAGCCGGTCAACGAGCATAAGAAGCATCGCATCGGCGACTGGTTCAACCGCAACTTCACCCGCTCGACCAACGGCTATGTCCGCACCATCGGCTACCTCTTGAAGCGGCCAATCCGCGTCATGTTGCTGTTCCTGCTGGTCGGCGTCGGTTGCGCCTATCTTTTCACGCGCCTGCCCAGTTCGTTCCTGCCGCAGGAAGACCAGGGCGTACTCTTGACCATCGTCACCACGCCGCCGGGCTCCACCACACAGCAGACGCAGGCCGTCGTTGAAAAGGTCGAAAAATACTTCCGCGAAAACGAGAAGGATGCGGTGGATTCCGTCTTCGGCGCGCTCGGCTTCGGCTTCAACGGTTCGGGCCAGAACAGCGCCATCGTCTTTACCAAGCTCAAGGACTTTTCGCTGCGCACCGATCCCAATCTCAGCGCGCAGTCGGTGGTCAACCGGGCTCTCAAGAACTTCTTCACGATCCGCGAGGCGCAGGTCTTTGCGCTGCTGCCGCCCGCGATCCAGGGTCTCGGCGTGTCGAGCGGCTTCTCCATGTATCTGGTGGACACAGGCGGTCATGGCAATCAAGCTCTGACGGCCGCTTCCAAGCGGCTGATCCAGATGGCTGGCGCCACCGGCAAGGTCGTGGCACTTCGTTCGAACAACAAGGAAGTCGAGCCGCAGATGAAGATCCTGATCGATCAGGAGAAGATCGGCGCCATGGGTGTCGACCTCGCCTCGGTAAACTCCATGCTGTCGATCATCTTCACCGGCCGCGACGTCAACGATTTCACGCTGAACGGTGAGATCAAGCCGGTCTACGTTCAGGGCGACGCGCCCTTCCGCATGCAGCCGACCGATCTGAACCACTGGTATGCCCGCAACAACGCGGGCGAGATGGTGCCCTTCTCCGCCTTCACGACAACCCAATGGGTCGATGGCGCGCCGTCGCTCGCTCGCTTCAACGCCGTCAGTGCTATCCCGCTCGACGGAGCGGCAGCTCCTGGCGTCTCCTCGGGTGAAGCCATGAACGAGATGGAAGCCCTGACCGAACAGCTCGGCGGCGGCTACACGGTCGCCTGGCAGGGCATCTCCTATCAGGAGCGGCTCTCCGGCTCGCAGGCACCGATGCTTTACGCGATTTCGGTTCTCGTCGTCTTCCTTTGCCTGGCTGCCCTCTACGAGAGCTGGTCGATCCCGTTCTCGGTCATCATGGCAGTGCCGGTCGGCGTGCTCGGCGCACTTGCCGCAGCAACACTATTCGGGCAGGCGAACGACGTCTATTTCAAGGTCGGCCTGCTCACGACCATCGGCCTTGCCGCGAAGAACGCGATCCTGATCGTGGAATTCGCAAAAGACCGAATGGAGACGGGCATGGGGCTCATCGAGGCAACGCTGGAAGCAGCAAGGCTGCGCCTGCGCCCGATCATCATGACCTCTTTGGCTTTTATTCTCGGCGTCGTGCCTTTGGCCATCGCAACGGGCGCGGGTTCCGCTGCCCAGAATGCGATCGGCATCGGCGTGCTTGGGGGCATGCTTTCGGCGACGATGCTCGGCATTTTCTTCGTGCCGTCCTTCTTCGTCGTGATCCGCCGCATCTTTGCCACACGGCAAAAAAATGAGGCGGGAGTGTGATATAAATGCACTGTGAGAAAGCTTTCCGGATTGCTACATTGCGCACGGACTGCTTCGGCATGTGTTTAGCGTAAGGAACGAGGCGCGTCAGGCCGATAGTGAAGCATGACGCTTCGGACAAGAATTGACTTGCTCGAGTTACAGGATGAAATGCATGGTATCTCTTCGTTATGCCACACCGGCGCTATTGTTATTGCTGTCGGGCTGTGTAGTAGGCCCTGATCACGTACCTCCTGAAATGGCGCTTCCTGGAAAATTCAGTGAAGGTGGCAAAAAGAACATCGGCGATGTCGCTACCACGGCCTGGTGGACCGCCTATAACGACCGCAAGCTCGACAGCCTTGTCCAGACCGGCCTTAGCCAGAACCTGACGATTCAACAAGCGATCGAGCGCATCAATTCCGCATCCGCCAACGTAACCATCGCCGGCGCCGGTGCCTTGCCCGCCCTCGATGTCGGCGCTTCCCACACCGTCAGCGGCCAGACCGGCGAGCTGCGCGACCAATTTAACACCCGCAATACCAGCGCCGGACAGCTTTCCCTGTCCTGGCTGCTCGACCTGTTCGGGCTCTACAAGCGCAGCAAGGAAAGCGCCCTCGCCTCTCTTGATTCCGCTTACGCGGGTGCCGACATCGCCAAGCTGTCCTACATCCAGGACCTTGTCTCAACCTACATTGATCTGCGCTTCTTCCAGCAGCGCCTGGCGCTTTCGAAGGCCAACCTGAAGTCCCGTCAGGAAACCTACGACCTCACTAAGTTCCAGCTTGATGCAGGTGCGGCGTCCCGCCTCGACGTGGTTCAGGCTGAAGGTCTTGTCCAGTCGACGCTGGCAGAAATTCCCGGCCTCGAAACCAACATCCGCGTTTCGGCTCATCATATCGCCACCCTCCTCGGCCAGCCGGCCGGTTCGATGGTCGATGAACTGTTGCGTGGCTCCGGCCAGCCGACTTTCCGCGGCGGCATCAATTCCGGCATTCCGGCCGACCTGATCCGCAACCGGCCGGATATTCGCCAGGCCGAGCGGAACCTCGCCGCGGCTACCGCCCAGATCGGTGTCGCAGAGGCTCAGCTCTACCCGTCGATCTCGCTATCCGGTTCGATCTCGCCGAGCTACATCAACCAACGCGGCTTGCACGGCGGCCTGTCGGCATGGTCCTTCGGCCCGACGCTGAACCTGCCGATCCTCGATGGTGGCCGCCTGCGCGCCAATGTCGACGTTTCCAAGTCCGATGCAGTCGCATCCTATCTCGCCTGGAAACAGACCGTCTTGACGGCAATCCAGCAGGTCGAGGATGCCCTTTCGGCCGTTCGCCGCGACGCCCAGACGGTTGACGCGTTGCGCGCCCAGGTCCGGACGACGCAGGAAACCCTCGAGCTTTCGACGGCATCCTATAAGGACGGCGCTTCCTCGCTGCTCGACGTTCTCGACGCCCAGCGTCAGGTCTCTCTCGCTCAGGCAAGCCTTGCCGCCGCTGTTCAGCAGATGGCGAAGGATTACGCTGCGCTCAACATCGCAACCGGTGGCGGCTTCGCTCCGGGCGGCAAGACCACCGGTCCGGGACCGGTCAAGGTTACCAAGGGCAGCTAAGGTCCTCGCATAGTGTTATTCGAAGCCCCGCGGTTTTCCGCGGGGCTTTTTCTTTGCGTGGATATCTGCCGGGATAGATAATATGCGCATGGGAAGAATTTGGATTCGACAAGCCGCAATCGCTACGCTATGCAGTTGATTAAACGATTAAGCGCAGCACTTCGAAACAATGGCTTCACAACGTCCGGGACCCAATCTCAGCAGGATAGCGACGTCGCTCGGCGTCTCTGTTGCGACCGTCTCGAATGCGCTCTCCGGCAAAGGCCGGGTTTCCGACGCTCTGATCGAGAGAATTCGCACGCATGCTGCCGAACTCGGTTATGTGCCGAGCCAGGCCGGCCGGGCTCTGCGCACCGGCCGCAGCGGCGTGCTGGGCCTCGTCCTGCCCGACATTGCCAATCCTCTCTTTCCGAAGATCGCCCAGGCCATCGAATATGCTGCATCAGCTGCAGGCTATGGCGTGCTGATCGCCGACTCCCGCGGCGATATCACGGCGCAGACTGAGGCGATCAACCGGCTGGTGGAGCGTGGCGTCGACGGCATGGTGGTCGTACCGCGCCGCGCCACCCGCATTTCCGCCGCAAGCTGCCCGGTCGCAGTCATCGATACCGCCTCCACGCCCGGCAATACGGTCGCTGCCGACCACTGGCAGGGCGGCAGGGAAATCGCCGCCCATCTCGCCGGCCTCGGTCACAAGCAGATCCTGATCATCGGCAACAATCACGAATCCAATGTCCAGAACGACAGAGCCGGCGGCATCAGGGCCGGCCTGCAGCCTGGCATGCGCTCCGAAACACTCTGGATCGAGCGGTTGGAGAACGAGACGGGCGCCGGTTGCCGGCTGGGCCTTGCGGAAAAGGCACGTCAGGGCTTCACCGCCTTTGCCGCCCTTTCCGACCTGCAGGCGCTGCGCGCGCTGACCGAACTGCAGCAGGAGGGGATCAGCGTGCCCGCCGATGTCAGCGTCACCGGCTTCGATGATCTCATCTGGTCGCCTGTCGTCACGCCGTCGCTGACGACGGTAAGGATGGACATGGATACCATCGCCGAAATCGCCGTCTCGGCACTGGTCGACAGAATAAACGAAAGCGGCACACGAGAGGGCGTGCTGGTTACGGCGGAGACCGAACGTGTGCCCATGCAACTCATCATCCGCCAGTCATCCGGGCTCGCGAACCCGGCACCAAAAACCTCAGAGATGGAGAACTTATAGAATGAAGAAAGCTCTTATTGCATCAGTGGCGCTCGCCGCACTTTCCCCCCTCGGCGCCGCGGCACAGGAACGCACGCTCACCATTTCCGTCTACGCCTTCGCGCAAGATGACTACAAGACGATCGTCTACGATCCCTTCGAAGCCAAGTGCGGCTGCAAGCTCGTTGTCGAAACCGGCAACAGCGTCGAGCGCATCGCCAAGATGGAAGCCAACAAGGCCAATCCTGTGGTCGATCTCGCCGCTGTCTCCATGGCTGACGGCCTTGCCGCTTCCCGCGCCGGCCTGATCGACAAGGTCGATACGTCCAAGCTCGAAAACTTCTCCAAGCTCTATGATGTCGCCAAGGATCCTAACAGCGACGGCATGAGCGTCGGCTACACTTTTTACGCCACCTCGATCGCCTATCGCTCCGACAAGATGAAGATCGAGTCCTGGGCCGATCTCTTGAAGCCGGAATATGTCGGTCACGTCGCCTTCCCGAACGTCACGACCAACCAGGGCCCACCGGCGCTCTATATGCTCGGCCTCGCGCTCGGCAAGGACACGCCTGATCTCAAGGCGCCGATTGAGGCGCTTGGCGAAAAGAAGGACGAGATCGTCACCTTCTATGAAAAGTCTTCCCAGCTCGTACAGCTGATGCAGCAGGAAGAAATCTGGGCCGCTCCGATCGGCCGCTTCTCTTGGGCAGGCTTTACCAAGCTCAACGTCCCCGTCGCCTGGGCAACGCCGAAGGAAGGCCAGACCGGCGGCATGAACGTGCTGGTCCTGACCAAGGGTTCGAAGAACCAGGACCTCGCCCTGCAGTTCATGGATTTCTGGCTCTCGACCGAAGTCCAAACCAAGCTCGCCGAAAAGCTGATCGACAGCCCGGCCAACAAGGAGGTCAAGGTCTCCGACAAGGTCGCCAACAACATCACCTATGGCGAAGACACCGCCAAGAGCCTGAAGCTGATCCCCTCCGCAGCCGCCCTCGACAACCGCAATGGCTGGCTGAAGGAATGGAACGAAAAGGTCGGCCAGTAAGCCACTGCTGAAATCGGTCCCGGCACCGACCGGGACCGACCCTTCCTCCGCTCGAAAGGCGTCTCATGTTTCAGAACCGCGCAGAAGCCCTGGCGCTTGCCCTGCCGGCAGCGATCTTCGCCGCCGTGGTCTTTCTGCTGCCCGTCGCGATCCTGCTCTCCGAAGGTTTTCGCAGTGGTGGAGCCTGGACACTTGCCGCCTATACGGATTTCTTCTCCGAAACGCTGAACCGCACCGTCTTCTTCCGCACTTTCCGGCTCGGCCTCGAAGTGACGGCTGTTTCAGCCATCATCGGTTATACCGCTGCCTTTGCGATCGTCAATCTTCCGCCGAAGGGCAAGGGCCGCATGATCGGCCTCATCACCCTGCCGCTGATGATTTCGCCGGTCGCCCGCACCTATGCCTGGATCGTCATTCTCGGCCGCACCGGCATCGTCAATGAAGCCATCACCGGCCTCGGCCTGAGTGCGGAACCGCTGCGACTGCTCTTCACCGAAACCGCCGTCTTCATCGGCCTGCTGCAACTTTTCTTGCCGCTGATGATCCTGTCGCTCATCAGCGCACTCGAGAACATGCCGAAGGATGCCATTCCAGCTGCCCGCGTGCTCGGTGCCAACTGGTTCCAGGTCTTCTGGAAAGTCATCCTGCCGCTCACCAAGGAAGGCCTCGTCGTCGGCGGCACGCTGGTCTTCACCGGCTCGCTGACGGCCTATATCACGCCGGCCATCCTCGGCGGCTCCAAGGTGCTGATGCTGGAAACGCTGCTGTATCAGCAGGTCTCCGTCGCCAATAATTTCGTCTCGGCGAGCGTCATCGCCTTCATCCTGATCGTCATGAGCTTTGCCGCCAATATCCTGCTGAAAAGGCTTGCTACAGCGAGGAACAGCCGATGAGCATCCGCCTCCTCTCGCCGGTCGTGCTGTTCCTGCTGCTGGTCTTCCTGATCGGCCCTTTCCTGATCATCATCGCCGCTTCGCTTTCGGCCGGCGACACGCTGGCCTTTCCACCGCAGGGCCTGTCACTGCGCTGGGTCGCCAAGGTCTTCACCATCGATAGTTTCCGCGAGAGCTTCGCCATGTCGATGTTCCTTGCGGTCTTCGGCACGCTGGCGGCCCTCATTCTCGGCATCCCCGCCGCCTATGGCCTGTCGCGCTACCGTCTGCTGGGCGCAGAGACGGTGAGAACCATCGTCTCGCTGCCGATCATCGTGCCCGGCATCATCGTCGGCCTGGCACTACTACGTTACCTGGTCGTGCCTTTCGGCTTCAACATCACGCTGGCTCTCTTCTTCGCCCATACCGCACTCGTGCTGCCCTACGCAGTGCGCGTGGTGTCCGCAAGCCTTGGCAACCTGCGCTCGGACATCGAGGAAGCCGCGGTCTTGCTCGGCTCCTCGCGGCTCGGCGCCTTCTTCCGCGTGGTCATGCCGAATATCCGCGGCGGCATTCTCGCGGCCTTCATCCTCGGCTTCGTCACCAGCTTCAATCAGGTGCCGGTCTCGCTCTTCCTCTCCGGCCCTGGCGTGCGCACGCTGCCGATCGACATGCTGGGCTATATGGAGACAACCTACGACCCGTCCGTTGCCGCGCTTTCGGCGCTGCTCGCCTTCCTTTCGATCGGCATCGTCTTCCTCGCCGAACGCTTCCTGGGATTCTCACGCTATGTCTGATGCCTACCTTCAACTCGACAAGCTGACGCTCGCTTATGGCGATACGGTCGCGGTGAAGGACCTCGACCTGTCGATTGCCAAGGGCGAGTTGGTAGCCCTTCTTGGCCCTTCCGGCTGCGGCAAGACGACGACCATGCGCGCCATTGCCGGCCTGCTGAACCCCGCTTCCGGCCGCATCAATCTCGATGGCGCCGAGATCACCCGCGTCTCCGCCAACAAGCGCGCCGTCGGCCTCGTCTTCCAGTCCTACGCGCTGTTCCCGCATCTGACTGTCTATGAAAACGTTGCCTTCGGCCTGCGCTTGAAGGGCCTTCGCGGCGAGGTTCTGGATGGCAAGGTCAATGCCGGCCTCAAATCCGTCGGCCTTGCGAAATTTGCCGGCCGTAAGCCGGGCGAACTTTCGGGCGGCCAGCAGCAGCGCGTGGCGCTCGCCCGCTCCATGGTCATGGAGCCGAAAGTGCTGTTGCTCGACGAGCCGCTTTCCAACCTCGACGCCCGCCTTCGCCTTGAAATGCGTGCCGAGCTGCAGCGCGTCCAGAAGGAAACTGGCGTAACGATGATCTTCGTCACCCACGATCAGGCAGAAGCGCTTGCGCTCGCCGACCGCATCATTGTCATGCTGAACGGCGGTATCGAACAGATCGGCACGCCCGAGGACATCTACAACAAGCCTGTTTCCTCCTTCGTCGCCGATTTCGTCGGTTTCGAAAACATCTTTGCGCTGAAGGACGGAAAGCTTGCGACGCCGAACGGCCCTGTCGCGCTTTCCGCCGCAGCACCTGACGGTGCGGCGGGCCTGGCCTGGCGGCCGCGTGCGGTGGTCCTTGGTTCTGGCCCTTTCCACGGCACCGTGCGTGGCACATCCTTTGCCGGCAATAGCCGCGAATATCTGCTGGACAGCGTGCTCGGCCCGATCAAGGCGGAAGTCGATGCCGCCCTGCCGCAATACGAACTCGGCAGTATGATCTCCTTCGACCTGCCGGTCGCAGCCTCCGCAAGCCTCAAACGTTTCGGGTGAACATCATGGGCGTCTGGATCGACACGGATATGGGCTTCGACGACATTGCCGCCATCATGGTGGTGACGAATGCCGAGATCGACATCGACGGTGTCTCGCTGGTCTTCGGCAACGCGCCGCTGCCGCAGGTGCGCACCAATGCGGCGGGCGCAGCCAAGGCCTTCGGTTGGAAATTTCCGATCCACACCGGCCGCGACATGCCCGTTCTCGGCAAGCTAGAGACTGCCCAGGCGATCCTCGGCGAAAGCGGCATTCCGACGACCGGTAGACATCTGCCGCCGGCCCCGATCCTGCCGGATAGCGATGCCTTCGTCGCGCTTTGCCGCTGGCTGGAACTGGAAGGCCCTCACCGCATTCTGGCGCTTGGACCGCTGACGAATATCGCCGCACTCGCGCTCGCCCGGCCCGATCTTGCCGCCCGCATCACCGAACTCGTCTGGATGGGCGGCGGTGTTACCTCCGGCAATCATACGGCCTCCGCAGAATTCAATGCGCTCGCCGATCCAGAGGCGCTCGCAATCATCATCGCCCACGAGCTGCCACTGCGCATGGTCGATCTCGATCTCTGCCGCAAGGTTCTTGCGAAACCCGAGGATGCCGATCCGGTCCGCGCTGCCGGCGGCACCAATGCCGAGCTGATCGCCGATATGTTCGCAGGTTATGTTCGCATTGGCACGAACCGCGGTCGTCCCGCTATGGCGATCTATGATCCTTCGGCTGCCGTCGCCTTCGTCGCTCCGCAAGTGGTGAGCTTCCGCCCTGCCCGCATCGACGTCGAATTGCTGGGGCAGCATACGCGCGGGCGCACGGTCGTTGAAACCCGCGCCACTCACGCCACGTTCAATGCACAGTTCGCCGCCGACATCGATGCCGACATGGCGCGTGTCATCATTCTCGCCGCCCTGGTCAACGAGGCTCGCAAATGACCGCTACTCCGCGCCAGGAACCCGCCGATCTCAACGAGCCCGCCTTACGCGCCCGCGCTGTTGCTGCCGCCCGCGGCGATGCTCCCTTCGATGTGCTTGTGGCCGGCGGCCGCATTCTCGATGCCGTCACAGGCCTGATCCGCGAGGCCGATATTGGCCTCATCGACGCTTTGATCGCAAGTGTCCACGCACCGGCGAGCCGCACGGACGCTGCCAAAATAATCAACGCAGCCGGTAGCATCATCTCTCCCGGCCTCATCGATACGCATATGCATATCGAAAGCTCGATGGTCACGCCGGCTGAATATGCTGAAGCCGTGTTGCCTCGCGGCGTGACAACGATCGTCTGGGATCCGCACGAATTCGGCAATGTCCATGGTCTCGACGGGGTACGCTGGGCAATCGAAGCCTCGCGCAATCTGCCGCTGCGCACGATCCTGCTTGCCCCCTCCTGCGTTCCTTCCGCCCCTGGCCTGGAACTCGCCGGTGCAGATTTCGACGCCGGTGTCATCGCCGAGCTGCTGCGCTCGCCGGCGATCGGTGGCGTGGCGGAAGTCATGAACATGCGCGGCGTCATCGACGGCGATCCGCGCATGACTGATATCGTCAATGCCGGCCTCGCCTCCAGCAAGCTCGTCTGCGGTCATGCCCGTGGACTGGAGGGTACCGATCTCAACGCCTTCATGGCCGCTGGTATAACCTCCGATCACGAGCTCACTTCGGGCGCCGATTTGCTGCAGAAGCTGGCGGCCGGAATGACGATCGAGCTGCGCGGCTCGCACGATCATCTGCTGAAGGAATTTGTCGATGCATTGAACGGCATCGGCCACCTTCCACCGACCGTCACGCTCTGCACGGATGATGTCTTCCCCGATGAACTTTATCAGAATGGCGGCCTCGACGACGTCGTGCGTCGCCTCGTGCGCTACGGCATGCGCCCGGAATGGGCATTGCGCGCCGCGACCTTCAATGCCGCGCAACGCCTGAAGCGTTCCGACCTCGGGCTCATCGCCGCCGGACGCCGCGCCGATCTCGTGCTGTTCGAGGACATGAGCGAATTCAAGACCCGCGCCGTCATCGCCAACGGCCGACTAATCGCCGAAAATGGCATGGTCAGGGATCGCCTTCCGTCGTTCGACGCCGGGCCGCTCATGCAATCGGTCAAGCTCGCACCGCTTGCCGAAGACGATTTCCGCATTCCCGCCAACGGCACGAAGGTGCGCCTCGCAACAATCGACCGTCCACGCTTCACCCAGTGGGGAGCAACCGAAGCGGATGTCCGCGACGGCTTCGTCGTACCGCCGGCTGGCAGCGCCATGATAGCGGTTGCACATCGCCATGGACTGGCGGATGGCAAGCCGCGCATCGGCTTCCTGACCGGCTGGGGTGAGTGGCGCGGCGCCTTCTGCACCACGGTTTCACATGACAGCCACAACCTCACTGTGTTCGGAGGAAATATCAGTGATCTGGCGCTTGCCGCCAATGCCGTCATCGACGCCGGCGGTGGCATGGCCGTGGCAAAGGATGGGCGCATCGAAGCCCTGTTGCCCCTGCCACTCTCCGGCCTCGTGACGGATGCATCCCTGCAGGAAACCGCCGATGGCTTTGCTGCCATCCGCAAGGCAATGGAAAAGATCGTCGACTGGAAACCGCCCTATCTGGTCTTCAAAGCCTGCTTCGGCGCGACACTTGCCTGCAATATCGGCCCACATCAGACCGACCGCGGCATTGCCGACGTCATTACCGGCAAGGTGTTGGAAAGCCCCATACTGGAAACGTTTTGAGGCGGCTTACGCCTCAGCCTTGAGCTCCCGCTCAACCAGCGCCACCCAATAGGCAGCTCCATATCCGAGCGCCTCATCATTGAAGTCGTAGGCTGTATTATGATGCAGCGCTCCATCGACGGCCGGGCCGTTGCCAAGCCAGACATAACAACCGGGCGCATTTTGCCCGAAGAAGGCGAAATCGTCGCCGGCAGTCGACGGCGGAAAGCTCGTACGCGCCTTTTCACCGAACACCGCCTGTGCGGCGCCTAGCGCCCGCACAGTCGCATCCGCGTCATTGACGACGGGTGGAATGCGGCGTTCGAATTCATAGTCTACCGAAATGTCGAACATGGCGGCGGTTCCCTGTGCCAGACGGCCGATTTCGGCTTCAAGCTGGTCACGCACCTCAGGCGAATAGGCCCGCGCCGTTCCGCCGATCTCGACTATATCGGGGATGACGTTCAATGCCTTCGGATTGCCGGCCTGGAGTGAGCAGGCGCTGACGACTGCCGGCTGAAGGGGATCGATGACGCGCCCGACGATCGTCTGCAGAGACGAAAGGAAAGTGGCGGCAGCTGTGATGGGATCGCGGCCGAGGTGCGGCTTTGCGCCGTGCGTACCCACACCCCGGAAGATGATCCGCCAGCTATCCGAAGAAGCAAGCTGCGGCCCCTCGACGACCGCGATCTCATCCACGGCAAGCCCGGGCATATTGTGCAGCCCATAGACGGCATCGCAGGGAAACTGCTTGAACAGCCCTTCCTCCACCATGCGCTTCGCACCGCCACGGCCCTCTTCGGCCGGCTGGAAGATGAAATGCACGGTGCCGGAAAAACCGCGCGTTTCAGCCAGATACCGTGCCGCGCCGAGCAACATCGTCGTATGCCCGTCATGGCCGCAAGCATGCATCTTGCCCGGCACGGTCGACTTGTAAGGGCGATCCGCCGTTTCCGGCATGGCGAGCGCGTCCATATCTGCCCTCAGCCCGATCCTGCGCGTACCATTGCCGATCTGCAGCGTTCCGACGACACCGGTGCCGCCAAGGCCGCGGTGCACCTGGATACCCGCCTCATCCAGAAGTTTCGCGACGATATCGCTGGTACGCTCTTCCTCGAAGCCGAGTTCGGGATGGGCATGCAGATCACGGCGGAGAGAGGTTAGAAAAGGCAGATCGTTGCTGATCCGGGCGGGAATGCTCATGAGCCTGGATATCCTGTAAAGCGAAACGGGCGCCCGACGGCGCCCGCATCAGATCGTTCTTTTTTCAACAAACAGGCCGTAAGCGCAAGCCCTTACGCCTCTTCGACGAAGACCTCCTCGCGCTTGCGCTTGACGCTCGGCAGGAAGACGATGATCAAAACCGCCACGGCAATCGTCAGCAGGATGGCGCTGATCGGCCGCGTGACGAAGGTGGTCGCATCGCCGCGCGACAGGATCATGGCCCGTCGCAGGTTTTCCTCCAGCAGCGGTCCGAGCACGAACCCGAGCAGCAGCGGCGCCGGCTCGCAGCGCAGTTTCGCCAGCACGTAGCCGATGAGGCCAAAGAAGGCGACGGCGTAGAGGTCGTAGACGTTGGAATTGACGCTGTAGACCCCGATCGAGCAGAAGGCCATGATGACGGGGAAAAGCACGTAGTAAGGCACTGTCAGCAGCTTCACCCACAGGCCGATCAGCGGCAGATTGAGGATGACGAGCATCAGGTTGCCGATCCACATGGAGGCGATGATGCCCCAGAATAGCGCCGGCTGCTCCGTTGCCACGTTCGGCCCCGGCACGATGCCCTGGATGATCATCGCGCCGACCATCAGCGCCATGACCGGATTTGCAGGGATGCCGAGTGTCAGCAGCGGAATGAACGAGGTCTGCGCACCGGCATTATTGGCTGATTCCGGTCCGGCGACACCGGCAACTGCGCCGTGGCCGAACTCTTCCGGCTTCTTCGAGACACGCTTTTCCACCGTATAGGAAGCGAAGGAAGCAAGGATCGCTCCGCCGCCCGGCAGGATGCCGAGCGCCGAACCAATGACCGTCCCGCGAATAACCGGCGCGATCATCTCCTTGAATTCCTCCTTCGACGGCAACAGCCCTGAGACTTTTGCCATCAGCACGGTGCGGGTCTTCTCGCCTTCCAGATTGCGCAGGATTTCCGCAATGCCGAAGACGCCGACGGCAAGAGCCACGAAATTCAGCCCATCGGCATATTCGCGGATGCCGAGCGTGAAGCGCGGCGTGCCGGTATAGATATCCGTGCCCACAAGGCCGAGCAGCAACCCCAGCGCCACCATCGCCAGTGCCTTGACGACCGAGCCATGCGCCAGTGCGATCGAGGATACGAGCCCGACGATCATCAGTGAGAAATACTCGGCCGAGCCGAATTGCAGCGCAATCGCCGTTAGTGGCGGAGCAAAGACAGCCACGAGGAAGGTCGATACCGTGCCGGCGAAGAAGGAGCCGAGCGCGGCGATCGCAAGCGCAGCACCAGCCCTGCCCTTCCGCGCCATCTGATAGCCGTCGATGGCTGTCACTGCCGAGGAGGATTCGCCCGGCATATTGATGAGGATTGCCGTCGTCGAGCCGCCATATTGCGCGCCGTAATAGATGCCGGCGAGCATGATGAGCGAGGAGACCGGCTCGAGCTGGAAGGTGATCGGCAGCAGCATGGCGATCGTTGCCGTGGCGCCGATGCCGGGCAGCACGCCGATCAGCGTGCCGAGCAGCACACCGATCAGGCAGAAGAACAGGTTTTCCGGGCTTGCCGCCGTATAGAAACCGAGTGCGAGATTGCTGAAGAGTTCCATACCCGCCTCCTAGAACCGGACCCAGGGGCCAAAACGCTCGAACGGCAGCCCGAGCGCGTAGCTGAAGACCCCAACCGAAAAGACCGTCAGCAGCAGCGAAAGAACCAGCGCGAACAGCACATTCATGCGACTGGATGCAAAGCAAGCGATGAAGGCCGTCAGGAAGATTGCCGGCCCAAAACCGAGCCCGCGCACAGTCAATCCGAAAAAGACCGGTGCGGGCAGGATGAAGAGCATGCCGCGCCAGGCGAAGGGATCGATCGGCTCACCCTGAACCCGCACCGCCTGCACGAGAATGATGAGGCCGAGCAGGACGAGGATGCCGGACAGGACCAGTGGAAAATACCCGGGTCCCATGCGCAGCGCCGTACCGATATCGAGGTTGAGCGACTGATAGGCAAAGAAGGCACCGGTCGCGGCAAGCAAGGCGCCGCAGATGACATTGGTGGTGTCGAAACTGAGAGATTTCATGATGTCTCCTGGGGTTGGAGATGAAGCGTCGCGACGGATACGAGGCTGCGCAAACACCCTCCTCCCGATTGGGAGGAGGGTGGCGAGGCGGCAGTCAGGCTCAGTCCGCGTATTCGCCGGCAGCTTCGATGACGGACTTCCAGCGGGTGATTTCGCTCTCGAGCTTCGCCTTCAGCGCCGCCGGCGTCGCATCAGCGTCCGACGAGGGAGCGGTGCCAAGTTCGGCAAAGCGGGCGGCGACGTTCGGGTCCTTCAGCGCGACCTGCAGCGCCTTCGACAAGCGCTCATTGATTTCGGCCGGCGTGCCCTTCGGCGTGTAGATGCCGTGCCAGATACCGACTTCGAAACCCGGCAGGCCGGCTTCGACCGCCGTCGGAATATCCTTGAGCACATCGAGGCGGGCCGGCGATGTCACGGCATAGGCCTTGATCGTACCGCCCTTGATCTGCTTCGTCGTATTGGTCGTCTGGTCGCACATGATATCGACCTGGCCACCGAGAAGGTCAGTCATGGCCGGGCCGGTTCCCTTGTAGGGAACGGTCGTCAGCGGCGTCTGGATGGCGCTCATGAACATCATGCCGCAGAGGTGGGAAGCCGCACCGATACCGGCATTGGCGACGGTGACCTTGTCCTTATTCGCCTTCACATAGTCGATCAGGCCCTTCAGATCGGTCGGTGCGAAATCCTTGCGGGCAACGATCGTCATCGGAACATCGGTGACGAGACCGACATATTCGAAGGCGTTCAGTGTGTCGTAGGCGAGCTTGCGGTAAAGCGTGGCGCTGGTCGCCATGCCGATATGATGCAGCAGGATCGTGTAACCATCCGGATCGGCATCGGCGACGCGGCCGGCGCCAAGCGTGCCGCCAGCACCGCCGACGTTTTCGACGACGATCTGCTGACCGAGATCCTTCGACATGGATTCAGCAACGAGGCGCGCGACGGTATCGGTCGGGCCACCGGCTGCGAAAGGCACGACCATGGTGATGGTGCGTTCGGGATAAGTCTGCGCCGAAGCAGAATAAGCGAGCAGCGAAACGGCAGCGGCGGCGGTCACGCCGAGCATGGCCTTCAGGATTTTCATCGTTTTCCTCCCTGATGAAAATGGTCGTTCCGCCGGCGCATCCTCCGCACCGGCTCGGATGTCCCATTTGCAGGCCAGGGACGGATAGTCGCAATCGCGAGGCGAGGAGAGGAATGACGATTTTGCGACAGTGCACCGCAGCATGGGTTGATTTGGAAACAAATGGTTAAAGCGATGGGTGGAAATCCACCCATCGCTGGTCCTTCACCGGTTGGGCGGCAGAACAACCTCGCCCGTTTCCAGCAGCGATTTGAGGTTGGAGAGAATTTGTGGCCACCCGCCGGAAACGGCACCGATGAATTTAGAGCCTTCTATCGGCATCGAATGTGTCAGCGTCAGCTTGACCGCCTCGCCGACCGGCTCGAGCTCCATCACGCACCGGGAAAACCCTTCAGCCTTGAGCTCCGGCCTGAACTCATTATGCCACTTCAGGATAAGCCGCTTGGGCGGATCGAATTCGAGGATTTCGCCTGTATCGGTAACGGTTCCGTCGGAATAGCTCATCTGCCAGGCAGAACCGACTTTCCAATCGGTCTCGAACTGCACGCCGAGCCAGAATTTCTTCATGAATTCCGATGTCGTGAGTGCCGACCAGAGCTGCTCCGGTGTAGTGCGGATATAGGTGACGTAATTGAATGCGCTGCCAGCCATGATCGTACTCCTTTTGGCCAAGGCTTGGTCACACCCTCGCCGGCAGGCGGGACGATTCATTCGTCTTTGCTGCCTTCGAGGCTCTTCTTGAGATCGGAGAGCGCCTCTAACGCACGGCGCTCGAATTTGCTGATCCAACGGTCCGCGATCTCGTTGATCGGAACCGGATTGATGTAATGCAGCTTCTCGCGCCCCTGCCGGCGCGTGGAAACAAGGTTTGCTTCCTCGAGAATGCCGAGATGCTTCGTCACCGCCTGGCGCGTCATCTCCAGTCCTTCACACAATTCGCCGAGCGTCTGGCCGTTGCGCGCATGCAGGCGATCCAGCAGGCGTCGCCGGCTGCCATCCGCCAGAGCTCGAAAAACCGCATCTTCATCCATGTTAAATATGGAACCATTTGGTTGCCTATTGCGATCTTATAGGCAACCAAATGGTTGCCTGTCAAGGTATGAATCGACGAAGACCCGCAAACAGCGCGATCACGATCAAATTCGAAAGGGGCATCAAAGCTCGCGGCGCATCTCACCGGCCATGTCATTGGCCAGCAGCTTCTTGTCGAGACCGTATTTCTGCATTTTCTCGTAAAGCGTCTTGCGCGAGATGCCGAGCGATTCATAGACCGGCTTCAGACTGCCGCTATGGGCGACAAGCGCACTCGCAATCACGCCACGTTCGAATTCCGCGACGCGTTCGGCAAGCCCCGCGACCTCGGCCTGCCGGCCGCCGCCATCGAGACCAAGCACGAAGCGGTCGGCCGCATTGCGCAATTCGCGGACATTGCCCGGCCAGTCGCGCTGCGCGATATCGGAAATCACATCCGGCGGCACGGCCATGTCGTCCTTGCCGTAGCGAGCTGCCGCTTCCCTGACGAGCTGCATGAAGAGCAGCGGAACATCGGCCCGGCGTTGTGAGAGCGACGGCACATGAATGGTCGCGACGTTCAGGCGGTAGAGGAGGTCGGCGCGGAATCGGCCACCAGCGACTTCCGCTTCCAGATCGACCTTGCTCGTGGCGATGAACCGCACGTCGAGCGATACGGTCTCATTCGATCCAAGGCGCGAAATCATTCTCTCCTGCAGCACCCGCAGAAACTTCGCCTGCAGATCAAACGGCATGGAGCCGATCTCGTCGAGCAGGATGGTGCCGCCCCGCCCATGCTCGAACTTGCCGTAGCGCGGCCGCACGGCCCCCGGAAAAGCGCCGGCCTCATGCCCGAAAAGCTCGCTCTCGATCAGGTTTGCCGGAAGTGCTGCGCAATTGATAGCGATGAATGGCCGGCTTGCCCGCGCGCTGATATCGTGCAGCGCCCGCGCCACCACTTCCTTGCCCGCACCAGTGTCGCCGACAATAAGCGTGTCGGCATCGCTCGCCCCGATCGCACGGATGCGATAGCGCAGGTCGACCATGATCTGCGTTCGTCCCGGCAGGCGCGCCTCGATATCGTCGCGCTTGCCGGCCACCGCCTTCAGCAGCCGATTTTCCAAGACGAGGCTGCGCCGTTCCATAGCGCGGCGGATGACGCCCGCGAGCATCTGCGGCGTAAACGGCTTCTCGATGAAGTCATAGGCGCCCTCGCGCATCGCCTTGACGGCAAGCTGTACATCGCCGTGGCCGGTGACGAGAATAACCGGCACTTCGGTATCGAGTTCGCGGATCTTCTGCATCAGCGTCATGCCGTCCATGCCGGGCATGCGGATATCGGTGACGACGACGCCGGGAAAACTGTAGCCGATCAGTTCCAGCACGTGGTCGGCATTGGAAAAGGTCTCGACGCTGAAGCCGGAGAGTTCCAGCGCCTGCGCCGTCGAGCGGCGCAGTTCCTCTTCGTCATCGACGAGCAATATCTTCTGTTCGTTCATTCCGCCGCCTCCGGCATCATGCCAGCTGCCGCAGAAAGCTCGATACGGAACACGGCTCCACCCTCCGGATGGTTGGAGACGGTCAGGCTGCCGCCAAAATCCTTGATGATGTTATAGGAGATGGAAAGCCCCAGCCCGAGCCCCTTGCCGACGCCCTTAGTGGTGAAAAAGGGGTCGAAGATGCGCTCGGCAATCGCCGCCGGCACACCTGGCCCATGATCACGCACGGTCAGGATTACCCTGCCGGCCTCTTCGGACGCCGAAACCTCGATGCGCCGATCCTCCAGCCCCTCGACGGCATCAGCCGCATTCGAGATCACATTGACCAGCACCTGCTGCAGTCGCACCGAGCCCGCCTTGACCACCGGCGGCCGCGCCCCGAGATGCAGCCGGAGATCAGCCTCCGCAGCCTTGAGCCGCCAGGCGATGATCTCCAGCGTATCGCGGATCGCCTCATCGAGCGGCACGGGGCCTAGCTTCTCATTGGGCTTGCGCGCGAAATTGCGCAGATGCCGACTGATGGAAGCCATGCGATCTATCAGTCCGCCAATGCGCTGGATGTTGTCCTGCGCTTCGGCCGTACGGCCGCGTTCGAGCAGGACAGAGGCGCTGTCTGTATAGGTCTTGGCGGCGGCAAGCGGCTGGTTGAACTCGTGCGAAAGTGCTGCCGACATCTGACCGAGACCGGCAAGCTTACCCGCCTGGATGAGATCAGCCTGTGTCTGGCGCAGCTGCTGCTCGGTCAGGCGCCGCTCGGCAATTTCCTCCTCAATGCGGCTGTTGACGCGGGCAAGATCGGCCGTACGCTCATCAACCCGCCGCTCCAGCTCGTTCCGCGCCTCGGCCTGCAGCTGCAGGCGCTCGGCAAGCCGCATGCGTCGTTGCCGAAGAATGGCAAATGTCAGAGCGGCAATGCAGAGAATGAGGAAGACGACGACCAGCGCTGTACGGGCTTGCGCTCGGATGGAGCTCGTGTCCATCAGCACGTTCACCGTCCAGTCCTCGGCCGGCATGTAGTGCGAGAGCACGAGATATTCGCTTTGCCCGCGATCGCTGGCGAGCGTCATCAGGTCATGATCTTCGAAGCGATGACGGATGACCGGCAGTTCCACCAGTTTCGCGTTGGCATAACGTCGCGATGCCTCGGTGCGCGCCACCCGATCCGAACTCAGCGGCAGGATCGCCCCATAGAGCCAGTCCGGACTGTCGGACATGAAGATGATACCCTCGGGATCGGAGACGAAGATGCGGTACTCGCCGCCGCTCCAGGAGGATTCGATTACGTCGATATCGACCTTGAAGACAATGACGCCGCGGATTTCGCCATCCACCCAGATCGGCGAAGAGAAATAATAGCCGCGCTTCAGCGAGGTCGTACCGAGGGCATAGAAGCGGGCCTGATGCCCGCCGATCGCCTCCTGGAAATAGGGGCGATAGCTGAAGTTCTCACCGATGAAACTGCCGGGGCCATCATAATTGCTGGCGGCGATCGTCTCGCCATCCGGACGCACGACATAAATATCGGATGATTTCAGCAGCCCGTTGATTTCCTTGAGGTAGAGATTGGCATTGTCGCGCAGCGAGCGATCATCCGGCCGACTCACCAGCTCCTTGACATCGTCATGATCGGCGATCAGCGCCGGCAACGCCTCGTAGCGGCTGAGATGGCCACTCAGCGCCGAGGCCGCAAGCCGGAGTGCCGTGCCGGCCTGCGCCGAAGCCTCGCCCATATAGGCGCGCGTAGCGACCGCGCTCCCGTAATAGAAGAAAGCGAAAATCAGCAAGGGTGCGGCGCAGAGCGCCGCAATGACACGATAGCGCGAAGACAAAGTCTCGCTCCTCCCTTTCCGCCTCCGCTCCCCGTGGAGGCATACCCCGACGGCTTCAAGTGTAATGAGCGCGGTGGAGATTTCCAAGAGGCGCCGAAACTTGACACGTATCAGGCGCGGATGTCTGATTGCTGCACCGCAAGGAGACCGCTATGAGCGATGACCAGATCCCGGAAGACAGCAAACTCACGACGTCCAAGCGCCGCTGGGCGGTGGAGGGAAAATTTCTGACCGGCCGCATCAGCCGTCCGGAAACCGAGCGCCTGCCGCCGGGCCAGCATCTGGTCAAGAACTGGCCGGTGCTCGACCTCGGCCAGCAGCCGATCATTTCTATTGATAGCTGGCGGCTGGAAGTTCACGGTCTGGTCGAGACACCGCTCGACCTTAGTTGGGCCGCCTTCCAGGCGCTGGAACAGAGCACAATGATCACCGACATCCATTGTGTCACAACATGGTCGCGCTACGACAACAAGTGGAAGGGTGTTTCGACCCGAGACCTGCTTGATCTCGCCATGCCGAAAGCCGAAGCCGGTTACGTCATGCTGACAAGCTATGACGGCTACACGACCAACCTGCCGCTATCCGATTTCGCCGCCGAAGACGCCATTCTCGCCACCTCATGGGAAGGCCTGCCGCTCACCCGCGATCACGGCGGACCTATGCGTCTCGTCGTACCGCATCTCTATTTCTGGAAAAGCGCCAAATGGCTGCGCCGCATCGATCTGCTGCCGGCCGACAAGGCCGGCTTCTGGGAAAAGAACGGCTACCATATGTATGGTGATCCGTGGCGCGAGCAGCGCTATTCCGAGGACTGAATCCGAAGAAGCCGCCTGAGAACAAAGAACCCTGCGGCGAGGATCGCCGCAAATCCGGTCAGCGAGGCCATGCTCGCCGGATGCAGCGGAATTTCGCTCCAGTGCGGGCGCAGAACATCGGCCGTGTTGAAACCCTCACCACTGAAGCGGCAGGTCACCAGCGAGAGCCCGCGCCTGACCATATCGACATCAACAGCCGATGCGATTTCACCGGCCACTACCGCCTCCTGTGGCATGTCGCGCATGGCGAGCAGCACCGCCTTGGTCGCGGCGAGATAGGCATGGGCGCATTCGTTGAACGGACTTTCCTCATCCGTCACGCTACCGGGCATCCGACCCCAGAGACAGTAGGAATACTGGATTTCGGCATAGTTCAGGACACGCCGGAAAGGTTCGTTCGTATCGACCGCGCTTGCGGCGAGATCCATGATACGGCCGCGATAGTCGGCAATCACAGCCATTTCCCCGTGAGATATTTCGGGCACCGGCAGGCCGGCACGGCTGCCCTCGCCGCCTCCATGCGCGGATGCGCTACCAGCGATCAACAGGGCAAGGCCGAAACAAAGGAGATTGAATCCGTTTTTCACAATAGTCCAACGTCCCGACGCAGCAGCCAAGAGCCGATAGGTTTTGCAAGGAAAGAGGGAGCGGCAAGCCCCCTCTCCCGACCCTTATCGATAGGCCGGACGCAACCCGCTCTTCGCCCCGAGGCGCTTCTCCGCCAGCGCGCCGAAAGCGAGACCGAGCACTAACCAGAGGATCATATGCATGCCGAGCGTGGTCGTGCGGAAGCGCCATAGCACCATCGCCGAGAAATTCTCCGGCACTTCATTGATCGGAGGCAGCAGATATTCCACCAGACCGATGAAGACGACGAAGAGAATACCCGCAACGACCGCCGCATTCCATAAGCCGTAGCGCGCTCTCAGGCTGCGGGCAATTGCGACGGCCGCGATCAGCGAAGCAACCGAGACGACAATCATCAGGAAGAACAGCTCTGTGCGCACGCCGATCGTATCCGAGTTGCCGACAGCCGGCGGATTGGCCGGATATTTGATAGCCGGAACGATGACGATGGCGACGAAAGCTGCGATTGCGATAACGGCCGAGGTGCCGCGTGCCGAAAGGCTGCTGAAGCGGCCGTGCACGAAGGCGAAGACAAGCGCAAACAGCCCGCCAATGGCAACGCTATAGGCCATGACACCGATAAAGAGCCCAGGCCCCGCCTGGGTGGCGCGGCTGACGATTTCCGGTTCGGCTGCCGCACCGGCCGCCTGCGATGTAGCCTCTTCAAAGGCAATCGCCGCATCGACCAGCGGCTCACCGAAGACGCGCGCAAAGGCAAAAACCAGGATGCCAGCAATCAGGCCCGCGATCATGCCGCGAAGCAGAAGATTTCCAACCATGTGAGGCACTCCCTTAGTGGCAGGGGAAGCCGAGGAGGTGACGGGCGTCATGCACGAATTCGTGCACATACATGCCGTTGAAGAGCGCCATCGCGCCTTCTTCGGTGCCAACGAAATAGATGGCGATCAGCATCAGCAGGCCGCCGAAGATCGCCCATGGCAGAATCTGGCCTACGGGAATTGGGGCGGGTGACGCGACGGGCGCGAAAGTGGTGTCAGACATGTATTCCTCCTGGAATGACGCGTTCAGTCGAGAATCTTGCGTGCAGTTAGGTCTGACTTCCAACGCGAAGAATTTCGACACGCTGGTCACAGTGGCGCGACCGCGCCGGACTCTCACCGGCTTCCAAACCCGCAACGTCACGGTTATATCTGCACGCCAAAGACACTGTCAACGAAACTTCATATGCGGGCGGCGGCGATCCCGCCCCATCTCCGCAAGGCGCGAAAGACGTGACCACCCGCCTCACATGGATCTGCCACGGCGCGACAGCAGCCAATCGTACCGCCTCCTTTCCGGCGGACGAACCGCTGGAGGAAAAGGTGCTGAGCGATACCACGCTGCCGGCGCCGGGACGGGCGGATAGGGTTTTCACAAGCCCGGCCCTACGCGCCAGACAGACCGCCGAAATGCTGGGCTTCGACGCGACCGTTGCCCCGTCGCTCAGGGATTGTGACTACGGCCGCTGGGTCGGCAAACCGTTGGTCAGTCTCCACGCCGAGGAGCCTGAAAATCTTGCACTCTGGATGTCCGATCCCGAAGCGACCCCGCATGAGGGCGAGAGCCTGCAACAGCTTGGCAAGCGAATCGCCGGCTGGATGAACGAGGAGATGCCGCTCGGCGGCCATATCATCGCAGTCACCCACGCAGCCGTCATCCGCGCCACGATCCTGAATGTGCTGAAAGCACCGCCGACCGCCTTCTGGACCATCGATGTCCAGCCGCTTGGGATAGTGCGTATGACGCATGACGGTCGCCGCTGGTCGCTGCGTTTCTGAATAGTCCTCGTAAATTAGTCCAGTCTTACACAAGCAAACACAGTCATACATATTGAACCCGGAATCCCGGGCTCTACGTCCTTCCCCGAGGAGACGAAAAATGACCTATGACTGGAGTGGGGAGCGCACGTGGCGTATTCGCATCGTGCGTGTCGCAACTGTTGTCGCCGTTCTCGTCGGCGTCATGATCAGCCTGCCATTGCTGATCAACGTCGTCTGAACTGTCAGAGTACGTCAAAGGCGAGCGTGCTGCGGCTGCTCGCCTTTCTCTTTGCCAATCTATTGCGGAATCTGAATGACAGCGAAGAACAGACCGAGTTGGCCGAGGTTAGCAGGAAGCAACGCGGGCAAGTCTCGGCATCCCGCAGGGTGGAAAGCAGATCGGCTACCGCGCTGCGCACGCGACGTATCTGCGCCACATCATCGGAATAGACGTTGTTTTTCCGCACGAGCCAGAGCGGCGCTCCGATAATTTCCATCAGGATCAGCACGCCGAGCGGCGGTAAAGGCGCCCCACGATCAAGCCGATGATCGCGGGGCGCTTTCAGGCATAGCGACCATAAAAGGGTAGATCAGTGTTTGCTTCCCTTGGGGATTGCGGTGTTGGTGACCGAGACTGGATCGCTGGCGGGGAAGGTGCCTTCCAGCCCTTCGTCAAGCTGCTCTTCCATCGTTCCCGTGTCACCCGCCGCACGGGCACTCCGGAGCACGCTGGCGCCACCATCATCGTCGTCCCGGATCTTCGCCGTGGCAAAACGGCTCATCACTTCCCTCGCCTTTTCGACCGCATTCAGCCGGTTCAATTGCTGGCCGGGGACGTTCTTGATCTGCACGGAGACGACTTCGCCGCCGTCGCCCACGAACTCGACCGTGAAACCGCCTTTGCCGCCGTAGGCGGGGATGACCTGGGTGCCGACAAGTTGCATGAGATTGTCCTCTCTCGTGAATGTTCGCGGAACACGGCTTCGACGCAATATTGGTTCCGCTCAGGCCGGCCGGATGTAATCCACTTTCAGTTCCAGCCGCAGTCGCACGATCGGAGAGTGATCACCGTTCTGCACTTCTATGCCCAGCGATCCGCCCGGCCATTGCGGCAAACCGTCGAGCGCCATTTCGGCCAGCACATGCTTTGCCTCTTCCACGGCGGCGAAAAGATCGGGAAATTCGAACGGCAGATCGCCGGGAACCGTGCCGTCATTGTCTATGGTCTTGAAATAGAAGAGGGACATCTGCCTGCATCCGTTGCGAAAGCATAAAGCGGCAAGCGGCCAAAGGTTTCAAATCGCCGGTAAAATTCGGTGTTCCGCACACTCGCTTCCGATGAAAGTGCTACCGAATGCATGGCATGGTCTCCAACAATTCGCCTTCAGGTTTCAATAAACATTTCAGACTTTCATGATATTTCCGCCCCGGGTGGAGATGGAGAAGCTCATGCCGGAATTCTTCAGGAGCAGGGCGGGAAGGCAATGTCTGACGATCATGGCGCTCGGTGCAGTGCTGTGGATTTCGGCCACCCTGCTGGATGTCGATAACTGGCTCGTTTCCTTCATGAGCACCTTCGAGAATTACGGTGCCGATAAGTTCGTGCTGGCCCTCGGCATCGCCGGCGCGATGAGCTTCATCTATTCCGTGTTGCGCATTGCCGACCTTCGCAAGGAGATGCAGCTTCGCGACTCCGCCCAGGCGCGCGCCGACTGGACCGCCACCCACGATCATCTGACCAAGCTTCCGAACCGCTACGCCTTCGAACGCAAGATCCTGCCCAAGCCCGCCGATAAGGACGGCAATCTTCCCGAAGAGGCCAAGAGCAACGTCACTATCTTCTCCGTCGATCTCGACGGCTTCAAGAAGGTCAACGACCTCGTCGGCCATAAGGGCGGCGACGTTCTGCTGGTGGAAGTGGCCAAGCGCATTTGCGCGTTGGGCAATGCCGACTGCGTCTACCGTTTCGGCGGGGATGAATTCATCATCATCGCCCTCGGCATGACAGCGGCGCGGGAGGAATGGTTTGCCAAAGTGCTCATCCAGGCGGTTACCCGCCCCATCCTAATCGATGGCTTTGCCGTAGAGGTTGGCGCCAGCGTGGGCTACGACCGCTGGAGCGAAGGCGCAGAGCCGCTGGAGGATGCCGCTCACCGCGCCGACCTCGCCATGTACGAGGCGAAATCGCGCGGGCCCAATCATCAACTGATCTTCGAAACGTCCATGCAGGACAAGGTGGCGGAACGCGCATCGCTCGAAACCAAGTTGCGCGGCGCCATTCAGAACAAGGCGATCAAGACCTACTATCAGCCGCTGATCGATCTCAGGAGCGGCAGGCTCTGCGGCTTCGAGGCGCTGGCCCGATGGACCGACGAGGACGGCATGAATATTCCGCCTCCGGTCTTCATCGGCATCGCCGAAGAAACCGGCATGATCACCGAACTGTTCGAAAACCTTCTCACCCAGGCCTGCAGCGATGCCCTCGCCTGGCCTGACGATGTAAGGCTTTCCTTCAACGTGTCACCCGTGCAGATGGAGGATAAACTCCTTCCCTCGCGCATCTTCAAAGTGCTCGCTGCAAGCCGCCTGCCCGCCAGGCGACTGGAAGTTGAAATCACCGAAAACGCGCTGGTCCAGGATCCGGCGATCGCGGCCCATATTCTCGATGAGTTGCATAAAGCGGGCGTACAGATCGCGCTCGATGATTTCGGCACGGGCTATTCGAGCCTTGCTCAGCTCGCCCGTTATCGCTTCGACAAAATCAAGATCGACAAGAGTTTCATCGCCACCTGCCGGGAGGACGAGAAGCAGGAAAAGATCGTCCGCGCCATGCTCGCTCTCGGAAGAAGCCTCAACATCAAGACAACGGCTGAAGGCGTCGAGGAGCACGCCCAGCTCGCCTATCTACTGCAGCTTGGCTGCGACATCGGTCAGGGCTATCTCTTCGGCAAGGCGATGCCCGCCGCGGAGGCGGGCATCTTCATCGAAAGCCAGAATACCAATCTGGCCTCTACGGCCTGAATAAAGCAATTCCAGCAAAAGTGTGAAGCGGTTTTGCGTCCGGAATTGCGTGAAAACAAAGAGATAAAGCATTTCCGTGTTTCGAAGAAAAACGGAAATGCTTTAAACTAGAAGACTTGCCGCAGGATCACGAACAGCAGGAAGGCGATCGCGATCGAGGCCGGCAGCGTCAGCACCCAGGCCATGAGCATGTTGCGCACGGTGGACCATTGCAGGCCCGAGCCGTTCGCAGCCATCGTGCCCGCCACACCGGAAGACAGAACATGCGTGGTCGAAACCGGCAGGCCGAGATGGTCGGCCGAGGCGATCGTCACCATGGCGACGACTTCCGCGGCGGCACCCTGGCCGTAGGTCAGGTGCGTTTTGCCGATCTTCTCACCAACCGTCACGACGATGCGCTTCCAGCCGACCATGGTGCCGAGGCCGAGCGCCAGCGCAACGGCGACCTTCACCCACAAGGGGATGAACTTCGTCGCATTGTCCACCGCCGCGTGATAGCCGGTGACGGCCTTGAGATCGCTGGCATCCATCGGCAGCAGCTTCTGCTTGTCGATGAGCTTCAGCGCCTCGCCGATCAGGTAAATGTCGTTGCGGACGTTGCTGACGAGATTGGTCGGAACGGCTTCCAGCGTCGGGAAAGCGGCGACTTCGGCGCTCGTCTGATGGATATACTGCTGCAGCGCCGGCGTGGTCGCATCCGTCCAGACCTTGTTCTTGACGGCATTGCCGACTTCAGCCTTGAAATCGGTAACGGTCACACCCGGCTTTATATATTTGCCGAGCGCCGTTTCCACCTGCGCCGAAGCCGACTTGTAGGCTTCGAGATAGTTGACGTCAGGCGTGCGGTTCAGCGCAAAGGCGGTCGGCACCAGACCGATCAGGATGAGCATGATGAGACCCATGCCCTTCTGGCCGTCATTCGAGCCATGGGCGAAGCTGACGCCCGTGCAGGTAAAGATCAGGATGGCGCGGATCCATAACGGCGGCGGCTGGTTGCCCTTCGGCTCCTGATAGAGCTCGGGTTTGCGCACCAGGAACTTCATAACGACGAGCAGGATGGCCGAAAGGCCGAAACCGATGATTGGCGAAATCAGGAGTGACAGGCCAATGTTGGTCGCCTGCGACCAGTCCACACCGCTGGTGGCCGAGCCTGCCGGCGCCAGGAACTGGTTGGCGAGGCCGACACCGATGATCGAGCCGACCAGCGTATGCGAGCTCGATGACGGCAGGCCGAGATACCAGGTACCAAGGTTCCAGACAATCGCTGCTATCAATAGAGCGAAGACCATGGCCAGACCCGAGCCGGAGCCGACCTGCAGGATGAGCTCGACCGGTAACAAGGCCAGGATGCCGAAGGCGACGGCGCCCGTCGACGTCAAGACACCGAGAAAATTGAAGAAGCCCGACCAGATGACGGCAAATTCCGCCGGCATGGAGCGCGTATAGATAACGGTCGCCACGGCATTGGCCGTATCGTGGAAACCGTTGACGAACTCGAAGCCGAGCGCGATCAGCAGCGCAAGGCCGAGAAGCAGCCAGGGAACGGCAACTGCGGCGGTCAGATCACGGGCGAGGGCATAGCCGACATATCCGAGACCGCAGACCACAACGAGCCCGAACACCGGCAGGAACCATTTGCCGGCGGAGTTCGAATGATGCAGCGGATGGGAAGCGTCGCTATGGCTGGGGGCAATGTCGGCCATGGCATAGTTCCTTGTTCCATTTGCAAATTGCCGTTTGTTAATAAATCCCTAGCGTGAAGCTCTCATGACGCGACCATTCCCGCCATCCGGATCCGGAACCGAATCAGCAACCAAAAATTGCCTGCCGGGACGCAAAAGACTTCCCACCCGGCACGATGACGCTAAGTTCGTCACCGTCACGCTCGCAGGGGAGCATCAAGCAAAATGCCGTCGACCGACCTTCTCCTGACCTTCAATGCCGGCTCGTCGACGGTGAAGATCGGCATCTTCGCAATCGAGGATGCAAAGGTGCGCCGCATCGGCAAGGGCGTTATCGACTTGCGAGCCGAGCCCCTCGCCTTCAGCATCATGGAAGGCCCGAAGACCTTCGATACGCCGCTCAAGGCCGAGCTTACCGACGATTTGCACGCCGTTATCGACGAAACGTTCCAGTTGCTCTCGGAGCATTTCGATATCGGCGCCGTCCGCGCTGCCGGCCACCGCGTCGTCCATGGCGGCGACCGTTTCACCGAAGTGACAGCGCTTGATGACGCCGCAATCGACGCAGTCGATGCGCTGACGCCGCTCGCTCCCCTTCATCAGCCGCAGGCGCTCCGCTTCATCCGGGCACTGAAGCACCTGAAGCCGCATCTGACTCAGACGGCCTCCTTCGATACCGCTTTTCACGCCACGCAGACCGAACTCGTTCGCCGCTTCGCCATCCCCCGCGCGCTTCATGACGAGGGCATCAAGCGCTACGGCTTTCATGGCCTCTCCTACAAATTCATCGCAGGGGAGGTAAGCCGCAGGCTGTCGAACAAAGCGAAAATCGTCGCCGCCCATCTGGGTAGCGGCGCAAGCCTCTGCGCTCTGGAACAGGGCATCAGTCGCGATTGCAGCATGGGCTTTTCCACGCTGGACGGCATTCCCATGGCCACAAGGCCCGGCTGGCTCGATCCCGGCGTGATCTTGCATCTGCTGCAGCAGAGGAAGCAGTCCGCCGATCAGGTGGAACATCTGCTCTACCATCGCTCCGGCCTGCTCGGCGTCTCCGGCATCAATGCCGATACCCGCGATCTTCTCGAGGATGACCGCGCAGAAGCCCAGGAGGCGCTCGACCTCTTCACATTGCGCATCGCAGGCGAGATCGGCCGCATGTCGGTGACGCTCGGCGGGCTCGACGCCATCGTCTTTACGGCCGGCATCGGCGAGCATCAGCCGCAGATCCGCGCAGCAGTCCTCCAGCGTCTGGGTTGGCTCGGCCTCGCAGTCGATGAAAAGGCGAATGCCGCCAACGGCTTCACGATCACGACACCCGCAAGCCGCATAACGGCGCATGTCATTGCCACCGACGAGGAACAGATCATCGCGCAGGAAACGCTCTCTATTCTTCGCTCCTGATGATCCAGATCAAATGCACGCCAGCGCCAGCCGCTAGAATTGACGTTGAACAAGTTTAAACGGGAGAAATCCATGGAAAAGCATGTCTCAACTCCAGCAGTTCTGTCAGACGCCGAACTCACACTCATCGACCGCTACTGGCGTGCCGCCAATTATCTCTCGGTCGGCCAGATCTATCTCCTGTCCAATCCTCTCCTGCGCCAGCCCCTGCAGCCGGAACACATCAAGCCCCGCCTGCTCGGCCACTGGGGCAGCACGCCCGGCCTCAACTTCATCTATGCGCATCTGAACCGCGTCATCCGTGCCCGCGACCTCGACGTCATCTATATGTGCGGTCCCGGCCACGGCGGACCGGGCATGGTCGCCAATACCTATCTCGAAGGCATCTACAGCGAGATCTATCCCGACATCGCCGAGACCGAGGACGGCATGCGCAAGCTCTTCCGCCAGTTCTCCTTCCCCGGCGGCATCCCGAGCCATGCAGCGCCGGAAACGCCCGGCTCCATCCATGAGGGCGGCGAACTCGGCTATGCGCTCGTCCATGCCTACGGCGCAGCCTTCGATAATCCCGATTTGATCGTCGCCTGCGTCATCGGCGACGGCGAAGCCGAGACCGGGCCGCTGGCGGCAAGCTGGCATTCCAACAAGTTCCTGAACCCCGCCCGCGACGGTGCCGTCCTGCCGATCCTGCATCTCAACGGTTACAAGATCGCCAATCCGACCATCCTCGGCCGGGCGAGCGACCAGGATCTGACGCATTTGTTCGAAGGCTATGGTTATGAGCCCTTCTTCGTCGAAGGCCACGAGCCGGCAAAGATGCATCAGCAGATGGCCGCCACCTTCGACAAGATCTTCGACCGCATTCGAGCAATTCAGAAACAGGCACGCGACGGCAAGGCTCCGCAGGCCTGCCCGCGCTGGCCGATGATCGTGCTGCGCAGCCCCAAGGGCTGGACCGGCCCGAAGGAAGTGGACGGCAAAAAGGTCGAAGGCTTCTGGCGCGCCCATCAGGTGCCGGTTTCCAATTGCCGAGAGAACGACGGACACCGGAAAATCCTCGAAGACTGGATGCGCGGTTACGATCCCGAAGACCTCTTCGATACCTCGGGCGCGCTGAAGCCTGAATTACGGGCGCTGGCCCCCTCAGGCAAACGCCGTATGGGTGCCAATCCGCACGCCAATGGTGGTCTGCTGCGCAAGGAGCTGATCACGCCCAATATCCGCACCTATGAGGTAAAGATGGAGAAACGCGGGGCTGAGATGGTGCAATCCACCGAAATCCTCGGCCATTACCTGCGCGACGCGATGAAGCTCAATGAAGCCAACGCGAACTTTCGCATCTTCGGCCCCGACGAAACGGAATCAAACCGTCTCGGCAGCGTCTTTGAAGTCACCGATCGCGTCTGGATGGAGAAGATCGAACCCTATGACGTGAGCCTCGCCAGCGACGGCCGCGTCATGGAAGTACTGAGCGAACATCTTTGCCAGGGATGGCTGGAGGGCTACCTGTTGACGGGCCGGCATGGCCTGTTTTCCTGCTACGAGGCCTTCATC
This sequence comes from Rhizobium sp. KNZ14-9A, assembly GCF_056755015.1. Taxonomy (NCBI): domain Bacteria; kingdom Pseudomonadati; phylum Pseudomonadota; class Alphaproteobacteria; order Hyphomicrobiales; family Rhizobiaceae; genus Rhizobium; species Rhizobium sp. KNZ14-9A. Next base: position 4,673,612 of record NZ_JBPGXB010000002.1, on the reverse strand, counting down.
CACATCATCGATTCCATGTTCAACCAGCATGCCAAGTGGCTGAAGGTCACCCGCGAACTGGAGTGGAGGAAGCCGATCTCCTCGCTCAACTATCTCTTGACCTCGCATGTCTGGCGGCAGGACCATAACGGCTTCTCGCATCAGGACCCCGGCTTCGTCGATCTCGTCGCCAACAAGAAGGCCGATATCGTCCGTATTTACCTGCCGCCGGACGCCAACACCCTGCTCTGGGTCGGTGATCATTGCCTGAAGACCTACGACCGCATCAACGTCATCGTCGCCGGCAAGCAGCCAGAGCCACAATGGCTGACCATGGACGAGGCGGTGAAACACTGCGAAACCGGCATCGGCATTTGGAACTGGGCGAGCCACGAGGACGATACGGTCGCGCCCGATGTCGTCATGGCCTGCGCCGGCGACGTACCGACCATGGAGACGCTCGCTGCCGTCGATCTGCTGCATCGGCATACTCCGGAGCTGAAGATCCGCACTGTCAACGTGGTCGACCTTCTCGCCCTGCAATCGCAGGATCAGCATCCGCACGGCCTGACGGACGAGGCCTTCGACGCAATCTTCACGAAGGACAGGCCGGTGATCTTCGCCTATCACGGCTATCCCTACCTCATCCACCGGCTGACCTATAAGCGCACCAACCACCGCAATATCCATGTGCGCGGCTTCATCGAAGAGGGCACGACAACCACGCCCTTCGACATGACAGTGCTCAACGAACTCGACCGCTTCCACCTCGCCATCGAGGCGATCGAGCGCGTTCCGGGCCTGAAGGAGAAAGTGCCTGAAGTGCTGGAAAGCCTGAGGGCCAAGCTCGTCGAGCATCATGCCTATGTCCGCGAATATGGTGAAGACATGCCGGACGTGCGCAACTGGAAATGGCCCGCAGCCTGAAAGGGATGCTCCCTGATATGAAAAGGGCCGCGCGGAAACCGCGCGGCCCTTCCCCAGCCGTGATGCGAAGTTACTGGCCGTTCTGCGTGCCGCTTGGTGCAGTCGCGCCCGTCGGCCCGCTGCCATCAGGCGTCGGGTTGCGATCTGTCGGCTCCAGCGGCTTGATGGAGCCGGTCGCCGGATTGTTGTCTAAAGTACCGGCACCCGAAGGCTGCCCGGTGATCGCATTGGGCGTTGTGGATGCGGTCGAAGCCGGTTCTGTGGTCGTACCAGGCCAGATGGCAAAGCTCACCGCAGCGATCAGAATGACCAGAATGCCGGCTGCGAGCACACCCCAGAGCGAGACGCTACGCCGCTCATCGGCAAGCACTTTCTCCTCTTCATAGGATGCCTGCCCAAGTGGCATGCCGGTATTCTCATCCACGATTCGGTTCTTGTCGTCACCATATTGGGTCATCGCTTGATCCTCCAATCTGTGCGGAAGAAACCAAATTGGAGGGAAGATGTTCCATCAAGCCGGTTTTTGGATCCATACGGGCAGCGATAAGGTGTCGACGTTCTTGACTGGCCTGCACTTCCTTAACATCATCAATGACATCAAATCAGGAGTGACCCATGGCATTCGACGGCCGCCTGCTTTCCGGTGTCAGCACGCTTGCCGCGGTGGTCGAAAGCGGCAGCTTCGTCAGGGCAGCCGATGCGCTCGGCCTTTCAGCCTCCGGCGTCAGCCGCGCCATATCGAGGCTGGAGGCGCGTGTCGGCGTGCGCCTGCTCGACCGCACCACCCGCTCGGTACGGCTGACGGACGAAGGCGCCCGTTTCTACGAACAGGTCGCTCCGCATCTCGATGGGATAGAGGAGGCCGCGACGCTTGCATCAGGTGCGTCTCTGACCGTGCGCGGCCGGCTGCGCGTCGATGTCGATCCGATCTTTTCCCGCATGGTGCTGGCGCCGCATCTGAAGCGGTTCATGACCCGCTATCCGGCGCTGGAACTCGAATTGATAACCCGCGACCTGATGAGTGATCTCGTCGCCGACGGCATTGATATCGCCATCCGCTTCGGCCAGCAGCCGAACTCGTCACGCATCGCCCGCAAGCTGATGGAAACCCGCGTCCTCACGGTCGCCACACCTGCCTATCTCGCCGAGCATGGCACGCCGAGGACACCTGCCGAGATCGCCAGCCACTCCTGCATCCAGTTCCGCGATCCGCTGACGGGCCAGACTTTCGAATGGGAACTGCACAGGGGCAAGAAGATCGTGCCGCTCGACGCTCGTGGATCGCTTCTGATGAGCGACCCCGGTACCATGCTCGATGCCTGCCTTGCCGGCGCCGGCATCGCCCAGGTGCTTGCCCTTAGCGTCAAGGACCTGCTTGCCGACGGGCGCCTTGTAGAGCTCTATCCGGACTGGCCGAGCGAAACTTTCCCCCTCTACGCTGTCCACCCTTCCCGGCATCATGTACCGGCCAAGGTCAACGCCTTCATCGAGTTCTGCCTGGAACTTATCCGCGACTAAATGCCGATCTTCGAAAGTTGGTGACAACCTTTCGGCCCTTGTTCCAGACCGGCCTGAACGTAGGCTATGAAATTTCACAACTGGAAACACCGCCGAGGAAAGCCATGAAGGGTTTCGCCACCAGCCTCACTGCCTCCCGCCTGGAGGAAATGCTGGCCTTCTATATGACACCGACGGCCGGTAGCCCTGACGAAGCCGACGACGGCGGTGAGGAAAGCGGAGCAGTGTCCACCAAGACGGCAGATCACACTGCCGAGCGCATGGCGCCTCTCGCCGCACTGACGGAAAACTAAGCCGCTTACTTTACCACCAGCACCGGGATACCTGCCTCGGAAAGGACCTCGGACGTCTGGCTGCCGAGCATGAGCCGCGAGATCCCGCGGCGGCCATGCGAGGAAATAACGATCAGGCCGCAGCCCCGCTCTGCTGCCGTTTCCAAAATGGCGACTGCCGGCGAAAGATGCACCTTGCTGACGAAGTCGGCGACGACACCGGCGCTCTTCGCTTTTTCCCCGATGATCTTTTCCAGATCCTCGATCTCCTTCCGGCGGCCCTCATTATAGCTGTCCATCGCCTCAGCCTGCACGATCCCTTGCAGCGCAAAACCGGTCAGCGGCACGATGACGCTGATAACGGTCACGGGAAGGTTGAGCGCCTTGGCAAGCGCAAGACCATGATCGACACCCCGACCGGCAAGTTCCGAACCGTCGGTGGGCAGCAATATGCGATTGTACATGGGAGATCCGTTCTGCTGGCTGAATTCAAATAAGAAGGGAATTCACCAGTGATCGTAATCCCGCGCCTTGACGCAGGTCAACATCAGGCGAAGCTGACACCCCTCTTCAGTTCCAGAGGAAATCTTCGCTTTCAATACGGGAGGCAAGCTTGAGCGTGCCGTCAGGCTGAACGACATAACGTTCGAACTGCCGAACGCCAAATTTGCCGAGGAAAGTATGCTTCACCACCGTGCCGGGCTTATAGGGCGAATGGATAACCTTGCCGCCATAGGTCAGGCTGCCTGGGATAGGCTGGTCTTCCGTCGTCGTGCTGCAGCCAGCAGCGAGAAGAAGAATTGCGACAACAGCATATTTCATCACGCACCCCCGATGACGAAGCGTCTTCCGGCAAAATTATATCGCCTGCGCGACAGGCGCGCACTGATAGTTTTGATTTCGGGGACAAGTGGTAGCGGAGGAGGGATTTGAACCCCCGACACAAGGATTATGATTCCTCTGCTCTGACCTACTGAGCTACTCCGCCACTGGTCAAACGATACCGTTCGCGAAGCGCTTCCGGTCCGTGGGATGTGCGGCTTATAAGGTGCGCTTCCGCTTTGTGTCAAGCATATGATGGAGAAAAACGGTGGGCTTTCCGAAGTGACGTTTTCGCTGTTTCAGGCCATCGCGTAGTTGGAAAGCAGCGCCTTCAGCGAGGCTTCTGCGTCAGGCTCGCGCTCGGAACGTTCGATGAAGCCGCCGCCGAAGACGCGGGCGTCATCGCCGGGTGCCGAATAGAGCGCGCAGGCCTGGCCCGGCGCAATGCCTGCCTCGCCGACCGTCAGGTCGACATAGACGCCACTTGCATCGATGTGCAGCACGGCAGGCGCCGGCGCGCGGGTGGAGCGCACCTTGGCGTAGCAGGCAAAGCCTTCGCCTGACGCCGCGACCTGAAGTGTCTCGTCACCCAGCCAGTTGACGTCGCGTAGATAGACGCGATGCGTTTCCAGCGCTTCCTTCGGACCGACGATGACGCGGCGCGAGCGGGCGTCGAGAAAGACGACATAGAGCGGCTCGCCGGTGGCAATGCCGATGCCGCGGCGCTGGCCGATCGTGTAATGCAGGATACCCTCGTGCTGGCCGAGGATGCGACCGTCGAGATGAACGATATCACCGGCCAAAGCCGAATTCGGCTTCAGCTTGGTGATGATGTCGGAATACTTGCCCTGCGGCACAAAACAGATGTCCTGGCTGTCGGCCTTCTTGGCGACAACAAGGCCCATCTCTTCGGCCAGTCGGCGGGTTTCCGACTTTGGCAGACCGCCGAGCGGGAAGCGCAGATAGTCGATCTGCTCCTGCGTCGTGGCGAAGAGGAAATAACTCTGGTCGCGGTCGGCATCAGCAGGGCGATAAAGCGCGCGGCGGCCAGGATTGCAGGAGGACGGGTTCGGACGCGAGCGAATATAATGGCCGGTCGCCAGCGCATCGGCGCCGAGTTCCTTGGCTGTCGCCAGAAGATCGGCGAACTTGACCGTCTGGTTGCAGGCAACGCAGGGGATCGGCGTCTCGCCGGCTACATAGCTCTCGGCAAAGGGATTGATGACGGTTTCGCGGAACCGCTTCTCGTAGTCGAGCACGTAATGCGGAATACCGAGCGTCTCGCAGACACGGCGTGCGTCGTCGATATCCTGGCCCGCGCAGCAGGAGCCGGCGCGGTGGACCGCAGCGCCATGATCGTAAAGCTGCAGCGTGATGCCAAGCACATCATATCCCTGGCGTTTGAGAAGCCCGGCCACGACGGAGCTGTCAACGCCGCCAGACATGGCGACGACGACACGGGTGTCTTCCGGCTTCTTGTCAAAATCCAGTGTGTTCACGGAGTACTGCCAAATTCTGTGCTGTTCGATCCGCCTTTTCTCACGTCGGAATGTGGCGGATTTCCTGTGTTCCGGCGGGATCGGCCGCCAGCTTGCATGGGTGACGGATATAGAAACTATTGCGTCTCCGCGCAAGGGCCCGTTTCCGACAGCGTCATGCGCGGGTCACGCATTGCAGCTATTCGCAATCGACCTTTGATGGGCCGTATTTCATCACGTAGATGAAATGACCCACCTCTTAAAAGATTCGGATAAATGACAGCCGCCTCCACCACGCTTCGTGGCGTCCTTGTCGCATTTGCGGCCTACGCCGTCTTTGCCTTCAGCGATGCGTCCATCAAGGCCCTGCACGGCACGGTTCCTTCCTTCCAGGTCGCCTTTACGGGTGCGATCCTCAGCCTGGCAGCCCTGCCCTTCATCAAGGGGCCAGGCGATTCATGGCTGGACATTTTCAGGACGACGAACCGGCCGCTCTGGCTGGTGCGCTTTGCCGCCGGTGCAACCGGCGCAATCGCCTCCATCATCACCTTCACCAAGCTGCCGATGGCAGAAGCCTTCTGCCTGCTCTTCCTGCTGCCCTCCTTCGTCACCATCCTCTCGGTGATCTTCCTGAAGGAAGACGTGCGCTGGCAGCGCTGGGCCGCCGTCATCGTCGGCTTCCTCGGGGTGCTCGTGGTTCTCAGGCCGGGTTTCCGCGAACTGTCCGTCGGCCATCTGGCTGCGACTATTGGAGCGATCGCGGCAGCCATTGCCATCGTCATCCTGCGCAAGCTCGGCCCGGCCGAAAAGCGCCTCTCGCTTTATGGCGCCTCGCTGCTCGGCACGCTCATCGTCAGCGGCCTGCTCATGCTGTCGCAAGTGGTCGTGCCAACGCCGCAACAATGGTTGTTTCTCGCAAGCTACGGCTTGCTTGGTGCCGCCGGCAACGTCATGCTGATGACGGCAGCCCGCCTCGCCCCGGCAACGCTGGTCGCGACACCGCAATATAGCCAGATGATCTGGGCAATCGCCTTCGGTTATTTGTTCTTCAACGACAGCGTCGACCTGCCTATGGCTCTCGGCATCGTGCTCATCATCTGCTCAGGCCTCCTGACGCTGATCCGCGAACGCAAGCGCCAGGTGCCTCTGCCCGCAGCCGTCGCCTCCGGTGATGCGCAATCCCAGATCGCTACGACGCCGGTGGAAGGCGAAGCAGAAGCGCCGGTGCGGTAGATCTATTCTGCCGCCTCGCGCCGGTCTCGAGCGGGTGGCTCGCTCATCACTGCCCGCATGCGCGGCAAGGATGCCGGATATTCGCGCTGGATGAAATCGATCAGCTTCTCGCGAACCTCGCAGCGCAGATCAAAAGTGCGGCCGGAATTCGATGCCGATACGAGAATGCGGATTTCCATCACCGCTTCGCGGAAATCGGTCACTGCGATATTGACCACACGGCGATCCCAGAGCTTCGAGCCCTGCGCGATCTCCTCGACCTTCTTTCGGATGGCGGCGACGGGCACGCTGTAATCGAGATAAATCATGACAGTGCCGATCAGCGCCGAGCTTTCGCGCGTCCAATTCTGGAACGGGTTCTCGATGAAGTAGCTGAGCGGCAGGATCATCCGCCGCCAATCCCACAATTGCACGACAACATAGGTCGAGGTGATCTCTTCCACCCTGCCCCACTCGCCTTCTACCAGCAGCGCATCGTCGATGCGGATCGGCTGCGTGATGGCGAGCTGAATGCCGGCAAACAGGTTTTTCAGCACAGGCTGGAGCGCGAGACCGACGACGATACCCGCCACACCGGCGGAGGCGAGCAGGCTGACACCATATTGCCGGACCGCATCGAAAGTCATCATGCAGGCCGATATCGCCACGACGACGATCAGCAGATCGGCGACGCGCTCCATGATACGCGTCTGCGTCACGTGCTTGCGTGCCAGAAGATTATCCTCGGCATCGAGCTTGAAGCGCCTGAGATAGACCGTCATCCAGATATGTTTGACGATCCTGGCCATCCAGGCGACGAGCACGATGAAGAAAATGAGCAGGATGTGACGAACGGTTGCCGACTGCATGTCCGTCAGCGGCGCGACCGTCGCCCCAAAGGAAAGGCCGGCCACCAGCATTGCAAGCCGCACGACACGCTTCAGGCGCGAGACGAGCGAACGCCAGAAGAGATCCTTGCTTTCAACCAGCCGCGTCAGCAGGCGGAAGAGAATGCGATGCGCAAAAAGCGCAACTGAGGTGACCGCGGCGAAGATGATGGCACTTGCAAGCCAGTCCGGCAGCCAGACGCCTTCTGCGCGGATATCGTCCAGAAACTCCGTCATGCGCGCACAGTTAGGGTGCAACGCAGCATGGAAAAGGGAAAGGCATCAAAAAAGGCGCAGCCGGAGCTGCGCCTTTAAGAAAAGGATGGGTGGTATCGGCTCAGGTGCCGATCAGTTTGTTGCAGGCAAGTGCGATGCCCGGATTGGCGATGAGGGCAGTCACGAGCGCCAGACCGATCATCGACAGCGTGTAGCGTTTCATGTGATCCTCCTTTTTCAGCCCCGCCGAGAGTATGCAATGCTGACTAGCATTCTCAAAATAACGAATGATTGAGGCAGTTGTGTAAGCGCCAAGCGATCAACTCTCCAGGCTCGGATCGACGAAGAGCGAACCATTATAGGCACCGCAACTCGTGCGGATGGCGACGACGACCCAAATTACGGCAAGGGCTGCGATCAGAACCTCCCCGAACCCTGTCAGCGCCGGCAACGGAAAGATACCGGCAAGCCGCAGCGTCGCGACGGCATAGACGCCGATCGGGAAGGTGTAACCCCACCAGCCGAGATTGAAGGGCAAGCCCTGCCGCAGGTGGTTGATGGTGATGGCGACCGCCAGGCCAAGCCACCAGAGGCCATAGCCCCACAGCAGGACAGCACCAAGCAAAGCCGCACCCGAGATCGCCGGAGCCAGCGTACCAAGGCCGCCGGTTGCAAGAGCTTGCCCGCCATTGGTGGAAAACAGAGCAAGGCCGAGTGCGCCGGTACCAACAGGACCGAGGGCAAGAAAACTCGTCGCTGCCATGCTGGCGTGCGGCAGCTTGTGCAGAGCCAGGCGCAGGAAGAGGATGACGAGAATGCCGAGCGCCAGCGGCACCGAGCAGGACCAGAGCACGAAGCTCGCAAAAAGCACCGGAAGCTGCGCGCCTTCGGCAAGATGCGGCACCAATAATCCGCCGCTTGCAGCTGCGACCTCAGAGGCCACGATCGGCAACAGCCAAACGGCGCTCATATGCTCGATTGCATGCTGCTGCCGCGTGAACATGACCAGTGGAATGGCAAGACCCGCCAGAACCGCCAGCGCTGCATCCAACCACCACAGCTCCGCTGCGATAGAGACGCTCGCCTCACCTAAAAGGCCCGGTCCGAAGATCAAGAAACCGTTGACGATGGTCGCAAGGCCCATCGGAATGCAGCCGAAGAACATCGAAACGACGGGATGGTCGAATGCCCTGAGTGCAGCGCCGGGATACAGCAGCCACTTTCCGGCATAGATGCAGGTCAATGTTGCAAACAGGCCGATATTCGCGAGCCACAGCATCTCGCCTGCTGCGTGGACTGTCGGCAAATCCGGAAACTGACCGAAGCAGACGGCAAGGATGCCGGTCCCCATTGTCGTCGCAAACCAGTTCGGCGTGAAGTGGCGCAGGACATGCGTCCGCAAGCGAACAGTCGGGACAGAAGGAGATAGATGCAGCGCGGTCATGGCGAATTCCTTTCGTTGACCGCTTTCATACCGGCATCAAATAATCGCTTCCAACGATTTATCTTTGTCATTTCGTTCGATAAAATCGAATGATTAATGGAGGCGACATGACACTGGAGCAGCTGAGAATATTCGTAGAGGTGGCAGCGCGTCAGCACATCACGAAGGCGGCAGCTCACCTGAACATGACCCAGTCGGCCGTCAGCGCCGCAATCACCGCATTGGAGACACGACACGGCGTCACCCTCTTCGACCGGGTTGGCCGTTCGATCGTGCTGAACCGGACCGGCCAGTTGTTCCTGAAGGAAGCACAGGCCGTACTGACCAGCGCAAAGGCGGCGGAGGCCGCCCTGATGGACCTCTCCGGCCTCATGCATGGAGAGCTCACGATCATGGCGAGCCAGACGATCGGCGGCTATTGGCTATCGCCGCGACTTGCCACGTTCCGCCGAAATTATCCCGGCATCGAACTGGCAATCCGCATCGGCAACACTGCTGAAGTGTCTGACGCCGTTGCCAATGGCGAGGTGGAGGTAGGCCTCATCGAGTGGCCGAGCGACAGGCGCGGCGTTTCGGCAAGGCAGATCGCCCTGGACGAGATGATCGTCGTCGTTGCTTCCAACCACCCATGGGCTGACGGCAAATCACGCGCCCCGACCGATTTTTCTCAGACGCAATGGGTCCTGCGCGAACAGGGGTCCGGCACCCGCCTCGCCTTCGAAAGCCTTCTGCAAAGGGCGGGCCTCGATATCGATGCGCTTGATGTGGCGATGGTGCTGCCGGAGAACGAGCCGCTCGTCGGCGTCGTTGAAGCTGGCATCGGCGCGACGCTGGTGTCGCGGAGCGTGGTTTGCATGAAGCTGCGCAACGGTCTTCTCACCGAGGTGAATGTGCCGCCCCTGCCCCGTCCCTTCTTCCTCCTGCGCCATGAGGAGCGCTATCGCAGCAAGGCGGGCGATGCTTTCGATGCTATGATCTCAGGCTGATGCCTTCTTGAGTTGGCGTCCGTAGATCAGTGCTTCGGCCTCATGCTGCGGCATGGGTCTGCCGAGAAGATAGCCCTGCACTTCGCCAAACCCTTCGGCCCGCAGCTGCTGCAATTGCTCCTCGGTCTCGATGCCTTCGGCGAGCGTAACCGCATTGAAGCCGGAGCCGATGCCGGCCACGGCCCGCACGATGGCCAGATTGCCGGGATCGGTCTCGATGCCGGACACGAAGCTGCGGTCGAGCTTGATCTTGTCGAAGGTGAAGGCGCGCAGATAGCTGAGCGACGAATAGCCCGTGCCGAAATCGTCGATCGCGATGCGCACACCGAGTTCCTTCAACGCCCGAAGCAGCGGCAGGCTCTGCGCCACATCGGCCAGGAAGACGGATTCAGTGATTTCGATTTCCAGCCGTTCGGGACGCAGACCCGCCTCATCAAGCGCGCCAACAACGCTGGAAAGCAGGCTCGCATGGCGGAACTGGCTGACGGAAAGATTGACCGCGATCTTCAGATGGCCCGGCCAGGAAGCGGCCGTACGGCAGGCCTCCCGCAGCACCCAGTCGCCGATCGGAATAATTAGCCCCGTCTCCTCCGCCAGCGGAATGAATTCCATCGGCGGCACAAGACCACGCACCGGATGCCGCCAGCGGATCAGTGCTTCGAAACCGCCGATTCCATCATCCTCGAGCTGGACGATGGGCTGATAGTAAAGCTCGAACTGCCCGTGTTCCAGCGCACTACGCAGTTCGCCGGTCAGATGATGGCGACGCTCGGCCTCGAGCCGCATCGCAGGCTCATAGAAACGATAGGTCGAGCGGCCGCTTTCCTTGGCGGCATAGAGCGCGAGGTCGGCATGGCGCATCAGCACATCGGCCTCGCCGGCATCGACAGGCGCCAGCGCAATGCCGATGCTGCAGGTGACATGCTCCCGGGTGCCATCAAGATCAAAAGCTCTGGCAAGCGACTTGAGCAGCAGATCGGCGAAACGCTCTGCCCGATCGGGCTCGACAAGCTGCAGCACGACCGCGAATTCATCGCCGCCGAGACGCGCCACGAGGTCGCCGTCATCGCCAAGTGCCAGCAAGCGCTCCGCCACCTGGCAGAGAAGCGCATCGCCTGCGGCGTGGCCCTTGCTGTCATTGATCGTCTTGAAGTGGTCGACGTCGATGTAGAGCAGCGCCACCGGCTTTTCGATAGAAGCGGTAATGGCCTGCTTGCGGATATGTTTGGAGAAGGCGGCGCGGTTCGGCAGGCACGTCAGCGAGTCATGCATAGCAAGATGCGCAAGCCTCGCCTCCACTGCGCGCTCTTCCGTCACATCGTGAGAGATGCCCAGCAGATAGCGCGGCTCCTTCCCTTCAGGCGCCGGCAGGGCACGCTTGACGGTGCGAAGGATCCGCTGGCCACCGTCGGCTCGCTCCATTGTCTCCTCGAAGCTGATCGTCGCACCGGCGACGAACGCTTCGTGATCCTGTTCGCGAAAGATGTCGGTCTGCTCAGAGGGGAAGAAATCCCGGTCCGTCCTTCCAACCACGTCGCCGGTACGAAAGCCCATGATCTCGCCGCACGCCTCGTTCAGCAGGATGTAGCGGCCATCCTCTTCCATATCCTTCACGAAGACGCCAACGGGCAGGTTGTCGACGATGCTGTCCAGTAGCGAACGTGTATCGGTGATCTGGCGCTGCGCGGCATTCACCTCGGTACGGTCCTGCACGATCGCCAGGATCGCAGCCCTTCCTTCGAAGCGCACTTCCCGGCCGTAGGTCAGAACCTCGATGGCCTCGCCATTGGCCTTCAGATGCGTCCAGCGCTCGGCCTTCTCCATGTCAGTGCGATCATGAACGGCGCTGAGCATCCGCTCGCGCTCGGCAGCTGGGCGGATATCGAGCACGGTCATGCCCTGATAGTCCTCTGCGCTGTAGCCATAGAGCATGAGCGCCGCATCATTGACGATCAGGAAGCGTAGCGTATCCGGATCGTAGACCCACATTGGAGAGGGATGCGTCGTAAACAGCGAACGGAAATCATCAACAAGAGCTTCGGACTGCCCGGATATCGTCTGAAACGAGGCCATTGAGAAATTCACGCAAAATTGGAACCAATATTGAAAGTGGTATAGCCGAGAAAGCTAAATAAAATCACAATCATAAGGGGCCTAAACTTTGAGCGCACGCCCTTAAAATAAGCAGTGAAAGTTTCTCGAACCGGCCATTTCGCGGCTCAGTTGAAAATTTCAGTGGCCGGCCAAGCCAAGGGCTCGGCCACGCGGCTGATTGTCGGGCGGAACCAAATCATTTCCAAAGAGTTATTTTCGATTGAAAATACAACCCATCGGCAGGGAGGCGATGATGGGCACACCCGCAATGACAGATCATGATAAGATCCGGGAATGGATCGAAGCACGCGGCGGCCATCCAGCCCGGATGAAAAGCGGCCTGGTCGGCGTTGATTTCGGCAGGCAGGAAAGCTCTGTCGAGAACATTTCCTGGGACGAGTTCTTCAGGGTTTTCGACGCGAGCAGAGACACTTTCCTGCATCACGACACCAACGCCACCCGCCACTGATCACAGGTTACTAACGACATGCACTGAACCATGCAAAAAACCGGCCCAGAGACCGGGCCGGTTTTTCATGTCTTTCCTTGGGAGGAAAACTCAGTCGACGTTGAAGGCCAGTAGCTTTGCCTGGCGGATCGCAGCATTGGCCGTGAGTTTGCCTAGAACGACATCGTCAACCGCGGCGTCAACATAGAGCAGAGCAATAGCATCGCCCCCCTGTTTGTCGCGGCCGAGCTGGAAGTTGGCGATATTGACGCCGGCAGCACCAAGCGTCGTGCCGATGAAGCCGATCATGCCGGGAACGTCGGTATTGGCGATGTAGATCATGTGGCTGCCGACATCGGCGTCGAGGTTGATGCCCTTGATCTGGATGAAGCGCGGCTTGCCGTCGGAGAAGACCGTGCCGGCAATCGAGCGCGTCATGGATTCAGTGGTCACCGTCAGCTTGATGTAGCCGTCGAAGACGCCCGACTTGTCGCGCTTGACCTCGGAAAGGATAACACCCTTTTCCTTGATCATGATCGGTGCCGAAACCATGTTGACATCGGCCACCTGCGAACGGATCAGGCCGGCGAGAACCGCCGAAGTCAGCGCGCGGGTGTTCATGTTGGCCGTGACGCCATCATAAAGGATTTCGATTTCCTTGATCGGCTCTTCCGTGACCTGGCCGACGAAGGCGCCGAGAACATCGGCAAGCTTGATGAACGGCTTCAAGATCGGCGCTTCTTCAGCGGTAATCGACGGCATGTTGATGGCGTTCGAAACCGCACCCTTGACGAGGTAGTCCGCCATCTGCTCGGCAACCTGCAGAGCGACGTTTTCCTGCGCTTCGGTGGTCGAGGCGCCGAGATGCGGCGTGCAGACGACGTTCGGCAGCCCAAAGAGCGGGCTTTCCTTGGCGGGTTCGACTTCGAAGACGTCAAAGGCGGCACCGGCGACATGGCCGGACCTGATGGCATCGGCAAGGGCTGCCTCATCGACGAGACCGCCGCGAGCGCAGTTAATGATGCGAACGCCGGGCTTGGTCTTGGCAAGCGCTTCCTTGTTCAGGATGCCGCGCGTCCTGTCGGTCATGGGCACATGCAGCGTGATGAAATCGGCTTGGGCCAACAGTTCGTCGAGCTCGACCTTGGTGACGCCCATCTCCTCGGCGCGCTCCTTGGAGAGGAACGGGTCATAGGCGATGACATGCATCTTCAGGCCAATGGCGCGGGCACAGACGATGGAGCCGATGTTGCCGGCGCCGATGACGCCGAGCGTCTTGCCGGTGATTTCGACACCCATGAACTTCGACTTTTCCCACTTGCCGGCCTGCGTGGACGTATCGGCAGCCGGAAGCTGGCGGGCAACCGCAAACATCAGGGCGATCGCATGTTCAGCCGTCGTGATCGAGTTGCCGAAGGGCGTGTTCATGACGATGATACCGCGGCGCGATGCGGCCGGGATATCGACATTGTCGACGCCGATACCAGCACGGCCGACGACCTTGAGGTTCTTGGCCGCTTCGATGATCTTCTCTGTCACCTTCGTGGCGGAACGGATGGCGAGACCATCATAGTTTCCGATGACTTCGAACAGCTTGTCCTTGTCCTTGCCGAGCTGCGGCTGGAAATCGACTTCGACGCCGCGATCGCGAAAAATCTGGACAGCGGTTTCCGACAGTTCGTCGGATACGAGAACGCGAGGTGCCATGAGGGCCTCCTTCAAAGAGTTCAGCGATGAATGAATTCGGAATGCGAGGCTCCGCCATCAGGCGGAGCCGGATGCGATCACGTCAGGCAGCAGCCTGGGAAAGCGTTGCTTTCTGGGTTTCAAAGGCCCAGGAAAGCCAAGGCATCAGCTTCTGCATGTCAGCGGTTTCGATCGTGGCACCAGCCCAGATGCGTAGGCCGGACGGAGCGTCACGGTAAGCGCCGATGTCGTAAGCGACGCCTTCCTTTTCGAGGAGAGCGACGAGACCCTTGGCGAAATTCGCCTGACCATCGGCATCGAGAGCAGCCACATCCTTGTCGACGATCTTCAGGCAGATCGAGGTGTTGGATTCGGTCTCCGGCTTGACAGCCAGATTGGCGATCCAGTCGTTTGCGGCGACGAAATCGGCAATAGCCTTTGCATTGGCGTCAGCGCGGCCGATCAAAGCCTTGAGACCGCCGAGCCGCTTGGCCCAGAGAAGCGCATCGATATAGTCCTCGACGCAGAGCATCGACGGCGTGTTGATCGTCTCGCCCTGGAAAATGCCTTCGATCAGCTTGCCGCCCGAAGTCAGGCGGAAGATCTTCGGCAGCGGCCATGCCGGCTGATAGGAGACGAGCCGTTCGACGGCACGCGGCGACAGGATGAGGATGCCATGCGCACCCTCGCCGCCCAGAACCTTCTGCCAGGAGAAGGTGACGACGTCGAGCTTGGCGAAATCGAGGTTTTGCGCGAAGGCGGCCGAGGTCGCATCGCAGATCGTCAGGCCCTTGCGATCAGCCGGGATAAAATCGGCATTCGGAACGCGGACGCCAGAAGTGGTGCCGTTCCAGGTGAAGACCACGTCACGGTCGAAATCGACGGTGGAAAGGTCGGGAAGTTCGCCGTAACCGGCTTCGATCTTGCGCACGTCCTTGAGCTTGAGCTGCTTGACGACATCGGTAACCCAGCCGGCGCCGAAGCTTTCCCAGGCGACCATATCGACGCCGCGCTCGCCGAGCAGCGACCAAAGCGCCATCTCGACGGCACCGGTATCGGAAGCCGGCACGATGCCGATGCGGTAATCCGCAGGCACTTCCAGAATTTCGCGGGTGAGATCGATCGCCTGCTTCAGCTTGGCCTTGCCGACTTTCGCGCGGTGCGAACGGCCAAGGGCCGCATCGGAAAGGGCTTCGAGCGTCCAACCAGGACGTTTCGCGCAGGGGCCAGAAGAAAAATGAGTGTTTTGCGGACGCACGTCCGGCTTTGCGGTATTTGCCATATTGCTACCCTTCCAGATAGATGGCTCCTCGTTGGGGAGGAGTGTCCCGCCGCCGTGTTTATGGGTGAAGCCGGTCATAGTCAAGCGGGAGATGTCGTTTCTGGAGGCTATTTTGCCGCAGCAGCGATCACAGCTCGGGTTAAACCGCGCCGCTGGCGGCGCGATGGCCTGCGTTGAAGATATCGCTGCCAATGCGGCGCGCCATCTCAATATGCGCGGCACCATTTCCTGCATCCGAGTCGAGAAGCAGTTCCGACGTCACCACAGGAGCACCGCAATAGTCGAAAATGCCATGATTGATCTGCGTCTTGATGGCGCTGAAATAGCCGTGCCGCTCATAGGTGCCGGCATCCGCACCGCCGATGCCAACGAGATGGACTGGTAGATGTCTAAGCTTTTTCACAACCTTGCCAGACGTGTCGTCATAAGCCCAGCCATTGGCAAAGACACGATCGATCCAGCCCTTCATCAATGCCGGCATGGACCACCAATAGACAGGGTAGACCAATACGAGCGCATCGGCGCGATCGATCCTTGCCTGCTCGGCGGCGACATCGGCAGGTGCCGCGGCTTTCCGGCGATGAGCCGCAATATCGGCCTCGTTAAATCTGGGATCGAAAGCCTCTTTCGTCAGGTCTGCGATCTCGAAGGAGTTAGCGGCATCTGAAGCCGTTATACCTTCGGCAATCCCCACGGCAATGGCGTGACTGAGAGAGCCGAAATCGGGATGAGCGAGAACGATGAGTGCATGCATGTCGAAACCTCCTGATCGGCGATTGCGAGCAAAGCCAATCGCCTATATACTTTTCGTAGGCTACTTTTAGTAAGTTACTTTTCGTAGGTTACGATGTCAAGCACCGACAAAGACCACATCGACGCTCTTCCTCGCCCCCGTCGCCGGCTTTCGAGAGAAGAACGCCATCGCCAGCTGATGGATGTCTCGTGGCGATTGATCAGGGCGGAAGGAACGGACGCGCTGACGCTGGGGCGCCTCGCCGAACAAGCCGGTGTGGCAAAGCCTGTCGTCTATGATCACTTCGGCACGCGGCCGGGATTGCTTGCGGAACTCTACCGCGAATTCGACGATAGGCAGACGGCGCTGATGGATACTGCGCTTCGCGAAAGCGGACCTGCATTGAGCGACAAGGCCAAGGTCATGGCGGCCGCCTTTATCGATTGCGTTCTCACACAGGGGCGCGAAATTCCTGACGTCATCGCCGCTTTGGCAAGTTCTCCGGAGCTGGAAAAGGTCAAGCACAAGTGTCAGGTGGTTTTTATGGACCAGTGCAGATCCGTGCTTACTCCCTTCGTTGGTGCAGGGACAATCGCGTCAGCCAGCCTTTGGGCAATGCTCGGCGCTGCGGAAACTCTCTCCTATGCTGCGGCAACCGGCGAGATCAGTGCCAGCGAGGCTGAAAGCGAACTTTTCGAAATCATTCTGGCAATGGTCGCCAGAAACACCCGTTGAAACGAAAAAGCCGCCCTTGCGGGCGGCTTTCGATAATCCTTGAAGCTATGGCTTACTTGTAGACCGGCTGCTGCAGCGGAATTTCCGGCGGTTCGTAGGCAACCGGCTGAGCGCAGCCGCCAAAGAGATAGCGCGCGCCGACACGGGCTTCGTGGACGTTGACGCCACGGTCGCGACCCGGGCCGCCGTTTTCGTTGTAGCCGAACATGTTGCCGCCATCGATATGCAGATAGCGGTAGCCGACATCGGCCTTGACGTTGCAGGTCACGTCGATCGAGGCGCCGGCCATGAGGGCGTAGCTGAAGCGCCAGCCGCCGCGACCGCCATGGACGACTTCATCATCGCACCCGCTGCCATCATCGGCGCAGGCGACGTTGTGGAGGTCCTTCCACTTGACGTAGGAACCGCCGATACCGGCGCCGACATAAGGCGTGAAGTATGCGTAGGTGCCGAGATCCACATAGGCGTTGGCGAGCAGCGTGTAGGCCGTCATCGACGATACGTCTCTCGACGTACATGCGATCACGCAGGCGCCGAAGTCAGCGCCGCCGCCGACCGTCGAACCACGGAAGTCAGACTTGGTGAGATAGTCGAAGGTCAGGTCGGTGCGCAGATAGCTGTTGATCTGGTAACCGACACCACCGCCGACCGTCCAGGCATCTTCAAGGTCCGCATCGTCGAAGTCGGCTTCGAGAGCATTGCTGCCCTGGAAGAACTTCGCGCCACGCAGGTCGGTGAAGGCGTAGCCGACATCACCGCGCAGATACCAGCCGGTCGATTCGCTCACGGCGACTTCCGGCGGCTGTTCCGGGATGGGTTCGACCGGAGCAAGATCGGCAGAATAGGCATTCGACGCGATCAACAGCGCGGCGAAGATACCGGACAAAGTTCGTTTCATGGATTCACTCCAGTCGGTTGCGTCGGCGCGTTGCAGGCCGCCAAAACGGATATGCTTTTTATGGATAATGAATCGGAAACGTTAAAAGCTGCTTAACCATAAGAAGTAATGCGAATATTCACAGCAGAACATGTTTCGAAAAGTAACCTGCCCGTCTCGACTTCCCAGATCGGGAAGACAACGAATAAAAAGCCCGGCGAACGTTCACGCTTGCGAACGACGGATGAGCAAAGACGAGCAAACCGCATCACCCCGCATGTTCATCTGGGATCGAACCGCTTAAGACAAATCGAAGATTTTTCCACAGAGGATCAGCCAGCGTATGCAGAACAGCAACAGGCAGGCCGCCGAAACCATTACCGATCTCTACGAACGGCATGCCAAAGTCTGGGATACAAGCCGCGGCAAGACCCTTTTTGAACGGAGCTGGCTGAATCGCTTCACCACGCTGATACCACAAGGCGGGTCAATCCTCGATATCGGCTGCGGTTCCGGCGAACCTCTCGCGCGTCATTTCATCGAAAGCGGCCACGCAGTGACCGGTATCGATTCCTCGCCCAGCCTGATCGACATGTGCCGGACGCGCTTTCCAAACTCCGACTGGCAGGTCGCAGATATGCGCCGCCTGTCGCTCGGCAGAAGTTTCGATGGGCTGATTGCCTGGGACAGTTTCTTCCATCTGCCCTTCGAGGACCAGCGGCGCATGTTCCCGCTGTTTCGCACGCATTCGAAGCCGGGAACCGCGCTGATGTTCACCAGCGGCCCAGCACATGGCGAAGCTATGGGCGTTTTCGTCGGTGAACCACTTTATCACAGCAGCCTCGGCCCGGATGAATATCGCGCCCTGCTCACCGAACACGGCTTTACAGTCGTCGCCCACAAGGCGGAAGACCCGGCCTGCGGCAATCACACGGTCTGGCTCGCGCAACGCCAATAAAAAAGCCGGCGCGGAGGCCGGCTTTCAATCCTTTTTGCGGCGCTTTCAGGCGGCGCTGCGTACGCTAGAAATCGTGCCGATGAGATCGTTGACGATCCGCTCGATCTGCGCACGGTCGTCGCCTTCCGCCATGACGCGGATCAGCGGCTCGGTGCCGGACGGGCGAATGACGAGGCGGCCGTTCTTGGAAAGCTCGGCTTCCGCATCGGCAATCGCCTTGACCACCTGCAGATCCTCCAGCGGCTTGCCGCCGGTAATGCGGACATTGCGCAGAAGCTGCGGCACCGGCTCGAAGCGGCGGCAGATTTCGCTGACCGTTTTACCAGTACGTTTGACAGCCGCCAGAATCTGCAGGGCGGCAACGAGACCGTCGCCTGTTGTGCCGTAATCCGAAAGCACGATATGGCCAGACTGCTCGCCGCCGACATTGTAATTGTGCTGGCGCATATGCTCGACGACGTAACGGTCGCCGACCTTCGTACGGGCAAGGCCGAGGCCCTTGTCCTCGAGGAAGCGCTCGAGGCCGAGATTGGACATGACGGTCGCAACGATACCGTTGCCGCGCAGCTGCTGGCTCTCTGCCCAGCTTTCGGCGATGACGGCCATCAGTTGATCGCCATCGACGATCGAGCCGTTTTCATCGACGATGATGACGCGGTCCGCATCGCCATCGAGCGCAATGCCGATATCGGCGCGCACCTCGTCGACCTTCTTCTGCAGGGCGACCGGGCTGGTAGAGCCGCAATTCAGGTTGATGTTCGTGCCGTTCGGATCGTTGCCGATCGTCACCACGTCGGCGCCGAGCTCCCAGAGAACGGCGGGCGCCACCTTGTAGGCCGCACCGTTGGCGCAGTCGACCGCGACGCGGAGGCCCTGCAAGGTCACGTCGCGCGGCAAGGTGCGTTTGACGTGCTCGAGATAGCGGTAGATATCGCCATCGACACGCTTGGCTCGGCCGATTTCCTCAGCCTTGGCAAGCTGTCCCGATAGATCCTTGTCCAGCAGGTCCTCGATCTGCGCTTCGATATCATCGGAGAGCTTGTAACCATCAGGGCCGAAAAGCTTGATACCGTTATCTTGGAACGGATTGTGCGAGGCCGAAATCATCACGCCGATATCGCATCGCAGCGAACGCGTCAGCATGGCAACCGCAGGTGTCGGAATAGGACCGAGCAGGAACACGTCCAGTCCCGCCGCGGTAAAGCCGGCCACGAGGGCATTCTCCAGCATGTATCCCGACAGGCGCGTGTCCTTGCCGATCACCACACGATGACGGTGGGCGCCGTTACGGAAGATCGTTCCTGCAGCTATGCCGACCCGCATCGCGAGATCCGGCGTCATGGGGAAGATATTGGCTTGGCCTCGGATGCCGTCCGTCCCAAAATAGCGTCTTTTCATATGCACTCCTGCGCTTTCCGCGCGCCGTAGAAGCTTAGGCATTCCTCAAACAAGAATCCGGCTTCAAAGAATGGTGCTGCGCCCGAAACCTTGTCTTTAGTCAGCGGAATGCCACAAAATCGCGTAACCGGCACGTAAATTACCAAGAAAACTGATTATATCCTGTTACTAATATTAAAAGGGCCGGATTCCCTGTGGAAATCCGGCCCTTTAAGCAAATTCCTGTTCAATTTCAGTGAGGCTGTGGTTCCAGCCCACCCTCGGGTTCATCACCCTTGGAAGCAGGGCGCGCACCGGCCTTCGGCACGGCCGAGCCGCGGCTCGGAGGCGAATCATCGCCAAGATCGCGCGCAGGCTTTTCGCCACGGATCAGAGCCTTGATCTCTTCGCCGGTCAGCGTCTCGTATTCGAGCAGCCCTTCGGCGAGAGCGACGAACTCGTCATGCTTTTCCGTCAGGATCGTGCGAGCCTGCGTATAGGCCTCGTCGATCAGACGGCGCACTTCGTTGTCGATCTTCTGCGCGGTCGCTTCGGAGACGTTCTTCGACTGCGAAACAGAATGACCGAGGAAGACCTCCTGCTGGTTCTCGCCATAGGCAACCTGGCCGAGCTCGTCGGAGAAGCCCCATTGGGTGACCATCGCACGGGCAAGCTTGGTCGCCTGCTCGATGTCGGAGGAAGCACCCGAAGTGATGTTCTCCTTGCCGAAGGTCAGTTCTTCGGCAACGCGGCCGCCCATCATGATGCAGAGGCGCGAGATCATCCACTTGTAGCTCATCGAGTAGCGGTCGCCCTCGGGAAGCTGCATGACCATGCCGAGTGCACGGCCGCGCGGAATGATCGTTGCCTTGTGCAGCGGATCGGCGACGGCGACGTTCAGCGCGGTGATGGCATGACCGGCCTCGTGATAGGCGGTGAGCTTCTTTTCCGCTTCGGTCATAGCCGAAGAGCGGCGCTCCGCACCCATCATGATCTTGTCCTTGGCGTCTTCGAATTCCTGCATGGTCACGACACGCTTGTTGCGGCGGGCGGCCATGAGGGCGGCTTCGTTGACGAGGTTCATCAGGTCCGCACCGGAGAAACCGGGCGTACCGCGAGCCAGAACCTTGAGATCGACATTCGGTGCCAGCGGAACGTTGCGGGCATGAACCTTCAGGATGCGTTCGCGGCCGACGATGTCAGGGTTCGGAACGACGACCTGGCGGTCGAAACGGCCCGGACGCAGCAGCGCCGGATCGAGAACGTCAGGACGGTTGGTCGCGGCGATCAGGATGATGCCTTCATTGGCTTCGAAACCGTCCATCTCGACCAGGAGCTGGTTCAGCGTCTGTTCGCGTTCATCGTTACCGCCGCCGAGACCGGCGCCACGATGGCGGCCGACGGCGTCGATTTCGTCGATAAAGATGATGCAGGGTGCATTCTTCTTCGCCTGCTCGAACATGTCGCGGACGCGGCTTGCACCGACACCGACGAACATTTCAACAAAGTCCGAACCGGAAATGGTGAAGAACGGCACGTTGGCTTCGCCGGCAACCGAGCGGGCGAGCAGCGTCTTACCGGTACCCGGAGGGCCGACAAGCAGCACGCCGCGCGGGATCTTGCCACCGAGGCGCTGGAACTTCTGCGGATCGCGCAGGAACTCAACGATCTCTTCCAGGTCCTGCTTGGCTTCATCGACGCCGGCAACGTCGTCGAAGGTCACGCGGCCATGCGCCTCGGTCAGAAGCTTGGCCTTGGACTTGCCGAAGCCCATCGCGCCGCGCGAACCGCCCTGCATCTGCCGCATGAAGAACAGCCAGACACCAAGGATCAAGAGCATCGGCAGCAACGTTCCGAGATAGCTCAGGAAGCCGGAGGAACCATCGGTTTCCGGGCGCGCAGTGACAGCGACATTCTTGGATTGCAGGCGCTCCAGCAGATTGTCGTCGATCACAGGCGAATAGGTCTGGAAGGTATTGTTATTCTCCAGATATGTTCCGGTCAGCCTGTTACCGGTGACCACAACATCCTTCACGCGGCCCGCATCGACCTCACGCAGGAACTGTGAATAAGGAACTTCACGCGAACCCGTCTGCGCCGGAGCCGTCTGGAACATACTGAAGAGGGCGATCAGCAGAAGCGCTATGATCGCCCACAAGGCGAAATTACGTAAGTTAGGGTTCATTGAACTCCCCAGCACTGGACAGTCGCCTCATGGCGGCCGTCATATTTGGTCTCTAACATAGGGTTGCGCCAGGCCATTGCCAAGGCGATCCACTCTGTCAGATCGTTTTTCCGTCAATACTTCTTAAAGGCGGCTCCGCATAGGGCACCCTTGAGAAAACTGCCGAAAGCCTCTCGGCAAAGGTGAAATCAAATCGTGTCAAAAAGCGGTCGAAGGCTGCAAAATGGGGCGTCAAATCGACGGATCGGGCGAATTCCGGCAATAAAAGGCCTTGCCCTGCGGATATGGCCGGCCCAGAAGCCGCAGCCCGTTTCCACGCCGCCTTGGGAAGACCCTGGCTCCAATCCCCATTGTCCTGCCTGTCATCGGAATCCGGCGAGCCCAAGTCGGGCGCGGAAGACCCTCTACGCATCGTTGCCTCATTCACCGAGCCTGCGCGCGTCGTAATTTCTATGGTCTCTGACGACCTGTTTCTCGCTTCAAATCTTCCATCCCAAACACCGGCTTCTCCCGACCGAAGCACCAGAGGCAGGATTCCGCGGCTCTCACGTGCCAGATAAAGCCCGTCACGCCGCAAATCGAATACCACACGGCCGACAGTCATTCGCCCCGGCTTACCACCTGTGGCGAATGCAAGAAGCCGCTCCATCTGTTTCCTTCCCGGCACAAACGACTGCCCGCCAAAAACGGCCGTCAGACGGCCAAGCGCATAATCAAGAACTCTGCGATCCTGCTTCAACCCACCGGGCATCACCTGCCCGAGTAAACCGCCATGAAGCCTGAAATGGCGATGCACCCATCCGGCTCCGTCAGAAGAAAGAGCCAGCCGCTCTTCCCAAACACGACAGATATCCGTCTCGGCAGCGCCCTCAGCGGAAAGTTGCCGGCGCGTCCGCACACGCTCGTATTTCACATCTTCATTGCTGGGATCGTCGATCCACGCCACGCTGCGCGCGGTTAGAAAGCGACGGATATCTACCCGGGTGGAAAAAGGAGCGGCCGCAGGATCCAGAAATGCCGGTCGAACAGCACTGCATCCGCAATGCCGGTCGAAATCTGCTCCGTCCGCATTCCACGCATGTGCAGCGTTTCGCGCTGATCGTCCAGCGTATGTCCTGTCACGATGAGATCAGCATCGAAGGCTTCCGCCGCCTCGGCAAGAAGACCGTAACGCGCCTCGCGGGCAGCCGCCATCATACCGGTTTTCGGCTTTTCCCCCTGCCAGACCATCGTCCGGTGCGGAATGCCTATTGATGCGCAGAGAGTTGCGACCCGGCAGGCCTCATCCGCGGATTCGCGGCGCAGCGCATGGTCGACTGTCGCAGCACAAAGGGAAATGGAAAGATTGGGTGCGGCCTTCAGCGCTTCATGGAGCAAGAGGAGCAGGCCACTGGAATCGCTTCCGCCTGAGATCGCGACAAGAATGCGCGCGGGTGTCTTCAGCGAAGCAAGGAAACGGTCGATTGCCGCCTCGGGAGAAATCGGATCTTCCGGAAACAAACCGGAAGACCCTAGCAGGCGAGACGCTTCTGTTCGCTCGCAACCTTGTTTATGACGGCGCGGGAGGCTTTCGGATACCGCTTGCTGACTTCGCGCAGGGTCGCGCAGGCAGTATCGGTATTGTCGAGTGCGGCAAGCGACATGCCGAGCTTCAGCAGCATCTCAGGCGCCTTTTCGGATGTGCCGTATTTTTGATGGGCATTCAGAAAAGTCTTGGCCAATTCGTTGAACTTGCCCTGCGAATAAAGTGCTTCGCCGAGCCAGAAATTGGCATCCGGAGCGCGCGAGCTGTTCGGATAACGGGAGATGTACTGCGTGAATTCCTGCTCCGCCGTAGCGTAGTCGCCGGAAAGCACGTGGCCATAGGCCGCCTTGTACTGGTCGGACTCGCTGCCGAGCGAAGCGGTCTGCTGCGGCGCGGCCGCATCCGGCAGCGGTGCGGAACCGACCGTCGCATTCTGGTTCATGGAATTGCCGACAGGATTGCCGTTCTGGTCGAAATCCATGGAGCCCAGCTCGCGCGGCGGCTGGCCGAGGCCTTCATTGGCCGGCACGCCGGTGGAGGGAGCCGTTTCGGCTCCCCGCGGGGCTTGAATGACCTTCGCGATATCATCGCCACCGCCTGATGCCGGTGGAGCGACGTCGGCTTCACTCTTCTTCACCGGCGTCTTGGCAGCACCGCCGGCTCCTGCGCCGCCTCCGGTTTTTTCGAGCTGCTGGAAGCGGAATTCATTGTCTTCCTGCTGCTTGCGGATTGTCTCCTGCATCTGGAGAAGCTGATAGCTCATCTCCTCGATACGGCCGTTCAATTGCCGCATCTGCTCTTCCATCTGCTGGATGCGGATTTCCGCGTCGCTGCCCTGCACCTTGACAACAGGCGCTGCCGGCTGGCTTTGTTGCGCGGATTGGCCGCCGATGTGCAAGCCGAAGAACGAAGCGGAATATGCCGCTCGCTCGCTCCCGGTCACGGCCGCAAGGCACAGCATGCCTGCCACGACTAGTTTCTTCATTTGTATCGTCCTGTCCCAGTGATTCTTCGCGCCCCGATGGCACGACAGGAGATTTTTCCAATTGCTCTCAAAAAGCAACGGAGTCTGGCCAAAGTGTGGTCAAAAAGAAAGGCGGCCCGCAAGGAGCCGCCTCGTCAAATTCCGGCTTTTGCCGTGAATTACATGCCTGCGCCGCCGAGAACGGTGACGGCACGGCGGTTCTGCGACCAGCAGGAAATGTCGTCGCAGACGGCGACCGGACGTTCCTTGCCGTAGGAGATCGTCTTCATGCGCTGGGCCGGAACGCCGCGCGAAGCGAGATAATCCTTGGCGGCTGCAGCGCGGCGAGCGCCAAGAGCGAGGTTATATTCGCGCGTGCCGCGCTCGTCGGCATGGCCTTCGACCGTGATCTGGTAGTTCGGGTAGCGACCGAGCCACTGAGCCTGACGGTCGAGCGTCTGGGCAGCATCGGCGCGGATCGAAGTGGAGTCGGTATCAAAGAAGATGCGGTCGCCGACATTGACCGTGAAGTCCTGGGTGGAGCCAGGTGTTGCCGCACCTGCACCGAGGCCGAGCTCGCCGGCACTGTTCGGCACGTTCTTCTTGGCGCAGCTTGCGAGAGCAAGGCCGGCGACAAGCGCGATCATGACGGGGTTACGGGCGAAATTCTGCATGCGGCTCATTGCCGGGGTGTGAATTCGGCTCATGGCCGGGTCTCCTTGCGACTTCAATCAGGGTTTCCGGACAGTAACCGCACTCGGTTAACCGGCCATCAAAGATTATGGTTAACGATTCGTTGATTTGTCCCTGCATCGCCCATTTTCAGGACTTTGCGGCGACATGAAGGCGATATTCTCCCCCTCCACTACTCCAGAAGCGGCGACCAGGCCGGGTCCGAGCCGTAGGCCGGCGTCTTGATGGCCTGTTCATTGTAGCCAGTCAGGTCGATCGAATAGAGTTGCGGACCGCCCGCACCTGCCGCCTGGCGGAAGAACATGATGACGCGGCCATTCGGCGCCCAGGTCGGGCCTTCATTGTGGAAACCGGTCGTCAAAATGCGTTCACCCGAACCATCCGGCTTCATGACGCCGATCGAGAATTTGCCGCCCGACTGCTTGGTGAAAGCGATCAGATCGCCACGCGGCGACCAGACCGGCGTGGAGTAACGGCCATCGCCGAAGGAAATACGGGTCTGGCCCGAACCGTCGGCATTCATGACATAGATCTGCGACTGTCCGCCGCGGTCACTTTCGAAGGCGATGCGATTGCCGTCTGGCGAATAGGAAGGTGACGTATCGATCGCAGCCGTGGATGTCAGACGGGTCGTCGTGCGCGAACGCAGGTCCATCGTGTAGATGTTCGAGTTGCCTTCCTGCTGCAGGCTCATGATGACCTTCTGGCCATCAGGAGAAAAGCGCGGCGAGAAAGTCATGCCCGGGAAGTTGCCGACGACTTCGCGCTGTCCGGTTTCGAGCTGCAGCAGATAGACGCGCGGCTGCTGGTTGGCGAAGGACATGTAGGTGACTTCCTGCCGGTTCGGCGAGAAGCGCGGCGTCAACACGAGGTCGCTGCCGTCGGTCAGCATGCGCACGTTGAAGCCGTCCTGGTCCATAATCGCCAGCTGGCGCTTGCGCTGCTGCTTGGGGCCGGATTCGGAAACGAAGACGACACGGGTGTCGAAATAGCCCTCCTCGCCGGTGATCTGCTTGTAGATCGCGTCAGCGATGATATGGGCGACGCGCCGCCAATTCTCAGGCTGCGTGTAGAACTGCTGGCCGGTCATCTGCTGGCCGGCGAAAGTATCCCAGAGACGGAATTCGGCGCGAAGGCGACCATCCGCTTCCTGGGTGACACGACCGGTGACCAGCGCTTGCGCATTGATGACTTTCCAATCTTCGAAGCGCGGCGAGGCATCGGGGTTAGAGATCTTTTCGATGAAGGCCGTCTTATTGACCGGCGCAAACAGACCGGAGCGCTGAAGATCCGCCGCGATGACCTGAGAAACCTGCGCACCCATGTTGCCCTGCAGGAAGTCCGTCACCGCAATGGGCAGCGGCTGAACGTTACCCTTGTTGATGTTGATCTCAACAAGGGCGTTGGCTGGCGTCGCAAAGGCGGCCGCAGTCATCAGACCGGCAGCGACCATGATGGCGCGGAAGAAGGAACACTTTGTCATACCAAACAGCCTTTCAGCATCTATGGAGTCGGATCGCCGGGTTCGAAGCGCAGGACGACTTCTTTCCAGGATTCGTATTTTTCTTTCGGAAGCATGGTGAATGGCGATGCGCGTAGCACCGCGCGAAGAGCCGCGGCCGACAGACCTTTTCGCTGAGCGTCGCTGCCGCCCTTGGCTGTCACCTCAGGCGAACCAACGACCGCGCCAGCCTTGTCGAGTCTTACGTGGACTGTGATGAGGCCTTTGGCACCGTCCAGCAAGTCCGGAGGAACATTGAAATAGGTCGTTACCAATTGGCGCATTTCTGCTGCCGGACTATCGGAGGTGGCTCTGATGGATGACTGTGCCGCAGCGTCGCAGGCGCAACCCAAAATCGCGCCGAGCGCGATGGCGGCTGCAAGGTTCTTGTTGCCGTGGGACAGGTCCGTCAGCATCTAGATTCCCAGATCGCTCGGATCAAAATTGACGACGACTTCGTTCCAGGCGTCGTATTTGTCTTTTGGCAGGCTTGAGAATGGTGCTGACTTCATGATGGCGCGATATGCACCGCCGGCGAGCGCGCGGCGGGTCGAGTCATTATCACCGCCTGTCGCCTCGACTTCCGGCTCGCCAATAATGTTACCGTCCTGATCAAGCTTCATGTGAACCTTGATGCGCACATCCGCCATGCCTTCCATGCCGGGAATGACTGACCAGTTGCCGGCGATTGCGCTCTTCAGAGCATCCATTTCGCTGAGCGACAGTTTCGACGCGCCGTTCGTGGCCTTCTTCGCACCAAGAGACGCTTCCTGCGTTGAGCGCTTGGCGCCACCGGCAGACGGATCAGTCTTATTGAGCAGTGCCGAGATTTCATCCGCGTTGAAGTCGCTCTTCATCGACGAAGCGGATTTGGCCACTTCGCGCTTCTGATCGTCCTTCTTTTTGTCGGTGGGCTTTTCAGCGGCCTTCGGCTGGTCCTGAGGCTTCTCCGGTGGTTTCTCAGCAGGCTTCTGCTCCGGCGGTTTTACCTGCGGCTTGACGACAGGCGTCGGCACTTTGTCCGGCAAAGCTTCCGCATCCGGCTTAGGTGGTTCCTCAGGCTTGGCCTGTTCTTCCGGTGGCTTTTCCTCCGGCTTCGGCGGCGTCACATCCACAGGCTTAGTCTGCGGAATGGAAGCGACTTCTTTCGGCTGTTCGATGTCGGTTTCTTCCTTATTGACTTCCTTGACATCGTTCGGCGTCGGATCGATCTGCGGCAGCGGTTTTTCGCTCGACTTCGCGGCGGCGGCTTCGCTGTTGCTCGGCTTAGCATTCGGAACCGGCGTCGTCTTCAGGTCGACATTGTTGTCGCCGGCATTTTCGGCCGGCTGCGGGATCGGCGGCCGTGTCGTCGGTACAGGCGCAGACGTCTCCTTCTTCGGAGCCTTCTTGTCGCCCTGCTGCATCTGCGTGATGGATTCCACCGGCACGAGGTCGACCGGCATCGCCTCGAAATCCTCCACCTTGAAGGATTCCGGCGCGCCGAGCGACACCAGCGCCCAGGTAAGCACCAGCCCGTGCAGAACCGCAGATGTGACGACGCTGGTCTTCATCTTGAGCG
This sequence comes from Rhizobium sp. KNZ14-9A, assembly GCF_056755015.1. Lineage (NCBI taxonomy): Bacteria > Pseudomonadati > Pseudomonadota > Alphaproteobacteria > Hyphomicrobiales > Rhizobiaceae > Rhizobium > Rhizobium sp. KNZ14-9A. The sequence continues at coordinate 4,645,252 of NZ_JBPGXB010000002.1, read as the reverse complement.
TTACTGGTCCTTCTTCTGCTGCGTCACGAGGCCGATATTCTTGAAGCCTGCGCCCTGGATGCGGGCCATGACGTCAGCAATCACGCCATAAGGCGCCGTCGCATCACCGCGCACGAAGATGCGCTCGTTGTAGCCAGTAGTGGCGATCGCCTCCAGCTTTGCAGCAATTTCTTCGGCCGGGATCGGCGTTTCCTGCAGATAGACTTCGCCGCTGTTCTTGACCGAGATCGTGATCGGCTGCGTCTCAGAATTCAGTGCCTTGGCCTGCGTTTCCGGCAGATCGATCGGAACGCCGACCGTCATCATCGGGGCCGCCACCATGAAAATGATGAGAAGCACCAGCATGACGTCGACGAGCGGCGTCACGTTGATTTCGGAGATAACTCCCTTGTTGCGGCTACCACGGCGGCGGCGTCCGCCGCCCCCTCCGCTATTGCCGCCTACAGCCATACCCATGATCGTCTACTCCGTTACTGCGCAGCCTGGCGCGGCTGCAGCTTCTCGTCGATCTGGCGCGAAAGGATGGCGGAGAATTCATCCGCAAAGCCTTCCATGCGACCTGAGAGCTTGCCCGCGTCGGCGGAGAACTTGTTGTAGGCGATAACCGCCGGGATAGCGGCGACGAGGCCGATGGCGGTTGCGAGAAGCGCTTCCGCGATACCGGGTGCGACGACCGCGAGGTTGGTGGACTTCGAACCGGCGATTGCCTGAAACGAGGTCATGATACCGACAACCGTTCCGAAGAGACCGATGAACGGACCGGCCGAACCGATCGTCGCCAGTGATCCGAGACGGGCAGAGAGAAATTCGGATTCGCGGGCGAGCGTCACGTCCATGGCGCGGTCGATACGCATCTGCAGGCCGATCGGCGAACGCGCGCCGCGCTCGAAGGACTTCTTCCATTCGCGCATCGCCGCGACGAAGATCGCCGCGAGGCCTGTATTTGTACGCTCCGAAAGCGTCCGGTAGAGTTCTTCCAGCGACTGGCCAGACCAGAAGACCTGTTCGAACTTGTCGAACTGGCGACGGGCGCGGCCATAGGCCAGATATTTGTCAATGACGATAGCCCAGGTCCACACCGAAGCGGCGATAAGGCCGAGCATGACCAGCTTGACGACGATGCCGGCCTGCATGAAAAGCGACCAGAGGCTGACGTCGGTCGTGGCTGCTGCCAATCCTACTTGTTCCATAGATCCAAAATCCCCGAATCCAAACGCCCGGCGCTTGACCGGGCGGCACGAAGTGATCACGCAAGAATGTCTGGCGGCCGCCGCCCAAAGCCCTGGTCAAGCTTCCAAGCTCTTCTTCCGCCTTCTTGCCGTCAAATTTGGTCAAAGGAAGGCGTGCGTCGCACAAACTCCGACTCCGCAAGTAAGACACCATTATGGTTAATAGATCGTTAGTGCCAGACTATGACAGCGGGAATGTCGCGGGAGATTTTGTTCCTGGATAACTTGACCGGACATTGTCCGGTTGCTGAACACAGCGCTCATCTTGCAGCGCGGCAATTCCTTCACATAAAATTCAAGTTTTTACAAGCCCTCGATTCCGGCAGTTTGACGCAGGAAACGCAGGCATATCCCGGCTATTTTCAGCTTTCGGGAATGAGCATTTGCCTTGCCAGTGTCTCCGGCAACCGGCGCGGCCTGCCCTTGGCATTGATCACCGCGATGATCACCTTGGCTGATATCAGCAGCGTATCGTCGCGGCGGATTTCCTGGTTGAGCACCATCTTCGCGCCGCCGGCCTTTTCTGTGTGTGTGATCACGGTCAAAATGTCGTCCATGCGGGCCGGGCTTTTGAAGTCGATCTCCATGCGATGGACGACGAAGACGAGTCCTTCCTCGTCCGCATTCACGAGCTCTCGCTGCTCCACACCGAGACAGCGCAGGTAGTCGGTGCGGCCCCGTTCGAGGAAATGCAGATAGCGTGCGTGATAGACCAGACCGGAGAAATCCGTATCTTCATAATAGACCCGCTGGACGAGTCGATGCCCCACGTCGGTGAGCTCGCCGGAAATAGAAAAACCGTGTTCCGCCATAATTTTCTCCAAACTTTCCGGCCCTCTTTGACGCAACACTTCTCGACAGGCAAGCATTGAACAATTGTCATATTTCCTAATTATCCCGATGGAAAACAACCGATGAGGAGCCAGTGGCATGAAGATTGCGGTGATGGGTGGAGACGGTTTCATCGGTTGGCCAACCTCGCTGCATCTCTCCGATGCCGGGCATGACATCCACATCCTCGACAATCTCTCCCGCCGCTGGATCGACACCGAGCTCGGCGTCCAGTCGCTGACGCCGATGGACTCCATTCAGGAGCGCACCCGCATCTGGCATGCCGAGACCGGCCGCCGCATTCATTTCAATCTGATCGACCTCGCTCGGGACTACGAGCTCCTGAAGAAGTGGCTCGCGGAAAACCGGCCGGATGCGATCATCCATTTCGCCGAGCAGCGCGCTGCGCCCTATTCGATGAAGAGCGACCGGCACAAGAATTACACTGTTAACAACAATGTCAGCGCCACACATAATCTCTTGAATGCGTTGGTCGAGTTGCAGCTCGATGCGCATCTGGTCCACCTCGGCACCATGGGCGTCTATGGCTATTCGACAGTCGGCGCCGCCATCCCGGAAGGTTATCTGCCTGTCGGCATCGAGACGATGGATGGCGAAACTGCCTCCCAGGAGATTCTCTATCCATCCAATCCCGGCTCAATCTACCACATGACCAAGTGCCTGGATCAGCTGCTCTTCCAGTTCTATGCCAAGAATGACAGCCTCAGGATCACTGATCTGCATCAAGGCATCGTGTGGGGCACGCATACGGAACAGACGCGCCGCCATCCGCAGCTCATCAACCGCTTCGATTATGATGGCGACTACGGCACGGTACTGAACCGGTTCCTCATTCAGGCCGCCATCGGCTATCCGCTGACCGTCCACGGCACCGGCGGCCAGACGCGTGCCTTTATCCATATCCAGGATTCCGTCCGCTGCATCGAACTGGCACTCAAGAATCCCCCCGCCCGCGGCTCACGCGTCGAGATCTTCAACCAGATGACGGAGACCCATCGCGTGCGCGATCTCGCCGAGATGATCGCCAAGATGGCTGGTTCCGAAGTCGTCTGGCTACCCAATCCGCGCAAGGAAGCTGCCGAAAACGATCTGGTCGTCAGGAACGACAAGTTCCTCAGCCTCGGCCTCGATCCGATTACCCTGAAGGCAGGCCTGCTCGACGAAATCGTCGAAGTCGCCAAGAAATTCGCTTACCGTGTCGACCGCTCCCGCGTCCCGGCCGTCTCCGCCTGGACGAAGGATATCGCCGCGACAATTAATCACGACCCGGAAGGCAAGCGGCTGAAGTCCGTATCATGAGTGGTGCTTTCTTCTCGAAGCAACGGCCTTGCCGGAGCGAGGCCGTTCAGGAAAGTACCCCGCATCCATGACCCCTGCCCCGCACTTCGCCTACGTCACTCTCGTCACCAACGCCGATTACGCCATGGGCGCGACGGCACTGGCAAACTCGCTGCGTCGCACCGGCACGGACGCCTCCATCGTCATTCTTCATACCGGCGGAGTCGACGCGGCCACCCTCGCCCCGCTGGACGCTCTCGGCTGCCGGCTGATCGAAGTCGAGCATCTGCCGTTGTCGGATGCTTTCAACGAGCGGCATGCGCGCGGCAATCTCCACTCCGCAGCACCTTTCACCAAAGGCCGCAAGCCGACCTTTCATTCGCCGCTCGACAATTTCTGCAAGCTCCACCTCTGGCAGCTTGTCGAATATGAGCGCTGCGTTTTCATCGATGCCGATGCGATCGTCTTGAAGAATGTCGACAAGCTCTTCGCCTACCCGGAATTCTCCGCGGCGCCGAATGTCTATGAAAGCCTTGCCGACTTCCACCGCATGAACTCCGGCGTCTTCGTTGCCCGCCCTTCGCAAGAGACCTTCCGGCAGATGCTTGCAGTTCTGGATCAGCCCGACATCTTCTGGCGGCGCACAGACCAGACCTTCCTCGAGACGTTCTTCCCCGGTTGGCATGGTCTGCCGGTCTATTTCAACATGCTGCAATATGTCTGGTTCACGATGCCGGCCCTGTGGGATTGGAAGAGCATTTCTATCCTGCACTATCAGTATGAAAAACCTTGGGAAAAAGATCATCCTAAGGCAAAGAGGCTACAACCTTTGATCGATTTGTGGCATTGTTTCCATATTGGCGGCCACGTGCCGGAGATTGCATCTCTGGTCAATCCGGATGAGGCGGCATGAAAGTACTGGTATCAGGCGGAACGGGCCTCGTCGGACGTTATATCGTCGAAGAGCTGCTTTCTGCTGGATATCAGGTCATTATCGGCGGACGGCGTGCGCCACTTCCCCGGTTCTTCTCTCGTCCCGTCGATTTCGCCCCGCTTTCGCTCGATCCGGACGAGGACGATATCGGCGCCTTCGATGATGCCTATTTTTTCGTACACGCCGCCTTCAGCCACATCGAAGGAAAATACCGCGGCGGCGAAGGCGATGATCCAAAGGCGTTTCACCGCCTGAATCTCGATGGCACAGTGAAACTCTTCGAGGAGGCAAAGCGCGCAGGCACCCGCCGTTGCATCTTCATGTCCAGTCGCGCCGTCTATGGCGAGCATGCACCGGGCACCGAGCTTTTCGAAACCATGTCCGCCACGCCGGAAACCCTCTACGGGCAGGTCAAGCTCGATGCGGAGCGGGCGCTCGCCCATCTTTCCGGCCCAGGCTTTGCAGGAGCAAGCCTGCGGGCAACAGGTGTTTACAGTGACGGTTCTCCAAACAAATGGGATCGACTGATCGATGACTATCTGAGCGGCCAGCCTGTTTCCTCACGCGCGGGAACCGAGGTGCATGGACGCGATCTCGGCCGTGTCGTGCGACTGATGCTAGAAACGGAAAGCGCCCGAATCTCCGGCGAAGTCTTCAACGTTTCGGATATCGCCGTCGATACGAGGGATATCCTTTCGCCGATCCGCCATCACGTCGACTGTCCCTTCTCGCTGCCCGAAGCAGCGGACAAGGCAGAGCTTTGCACCATGAACACGAGTAAGATCCGCGCGCTCGGCTGGAAGCCCGGTGGCATGCCCCTTTTCGAACAAACGATGCAGCAATTGGCTGGGAAACAAGGGGTTCCGCGCCCCAGTTCCACGCAAGTCTGATCTGGCAGAGTGCGCCCCAAATGTAATCGGGGGTATATTATGCAGCTCGCAACCGTTTCGGCGTCCACCCTTCTGCGCGGCACTCAGCCGGCACAATCCGGCGTTTCGTCCACGAGCAACGAGCCCGATACCGGCGTATTGAAGATCCAGCGGCAGTCGCTGGCGCTGGAACAGGTGCGTAATTCGCTGGCAAGCTCCGCCGACGATGCGAAGAGCCGCGCCCAGCGCAAGCTCGAAGAAGCCAAGCAGGAGCTTCAGGCGCTGAAGACGGCGGGCTTCCCGCCTGAAGTGATTGCGCGTCTCGCCGCCGAACTCGCACGTAAGGTTGGCGCCGCGGCCTCCGAATTTGCCTCGGCCGTTGCAACCGGCGGCTCTTCCGATGCAAGTGCTGCGACCAGCACAGCAGCCATATCAGCTTCCACCGCTGCGACGACCGATGCCACCACCAATGCAACGGCCGACGTTGTCGCAAGCGATGCAGCAGCTTCCACCGAGGCAGCGCAGGGTGCCGAAACGACAACGGAAGCAGTGGAAGACGGCACGGACACGGCGGAAACAGACGGTGCGGCTCATGCCCGCAAGGCCTATCAGGAAATCGTCGAAGACGGTCCGAAGTCGTCGGCAATTTCCGCCGATGACCGCAAGACGATGCAAGAGTTCAAGTCCGTCGTCCGCGAGCTGAAGCAAATCCTCGAAAAGGCCATGCGCGATCTGCGCGAGAAGAACCGCGACGCCGCCGCCGAAGGTGCAATCGGAACAGCACAATCAGCCGTGACCGGCCTGTCGGCTGCCGTGCCGACGGCGACCATTCCCTCGAGCATCGTCGTCTAAGCCTTAGGCGCTGCCGTCTGTGGCAGAAAATGGATCGTTGCCTGGTTGACGAGCAGCACGAGGCAGGCGGCAAAGACAGTCGCAAATAGCCTATCCAACAGCGCGGAAGCCGGCAGGGCATGATCGGCGGTTCCCATGGCCATCATCATCAGCGGCGTCATCACGATCGAATAGGCGAGATAATTCCTGGCCCGCAGGAAGGGCCTGCTACCGCCGAGCACGGCGACAACAAGCACATCGGCCCAGGCTGGCAAGGTAAGAAACGACAGCAATCCCGCACAACAGACACCGAAGAGAACGCCGATCACTCTTTGCGTCGTCTTGAGTGGCAAACGTTCCGGCCGCCGCTCGATCAGCAGCACCAGCGCCAGCGCCGCCCAGTGAACATCGTGATCGGGAAAGAACAGGTGGATGAGCGAGACGGCGCCCAGGCAGGAAACCAACCGGACGGGATATTGCCAGCCTGCTGGCTCCGTCAGAGAACGCCGCAGCCTGTTGAATTTCTGTCTGGCGGTCGGCTTGCGTTCATTCTCGACCGGCTCTGCCGCGCGACGGCGGATATGCGCGACGACCCCAGCCATCATCATGTGGAGAACGACAGCGAAAAACGCGCCGCCGATGACAATGGCAAAGATGAGCAGCGGATCTGCCGTGGTGGTAGAGACGATGCCGCCGACCATGACGAGATAGAAGACGAAGCGCATAGAGGCGGCGACCATAGCGCGATCGAAACCACCGACGATACCGGCAATGCCGGCAATCACCAACAGGCCCATCTGCCAAGCACAGCCAAGCCGTCCGAGCGCGCAGGCAAGCCCCGTCGCAAACACTAGGACCAGCAATGCGGCCCCTGCGCTCGCAGCTTGCGTCCTCAGTCTGCCATGCGCTACCGTCCCGCTCATCGCCATGCCGCCGATCAGGCCAAGCCCCGTATGATGGCCCCTCGCCGCAAGCAGCGCCGGAACGGCCATGGCAAGCGCCGATACGGCGATTTCGATCGCCGTCACTTCCTTTTCAGTCGACCAGCGAAAGGCTCCGGCTACGTGATTGAGTGTCTTTTCCATCAATCGTTTCTCAGACCCGGAATTGGGCATCAAAGAAATAATACGCACTGCGTACGATATGTCTAGTAACAGCGACGCACCTGCGACACGCATCTTGCGTTCCGTCCTCCTGCTCGGCCGCCGCTTGCGGGCTGCGCGCCCCGAAGGTCCGCACAGCCTGTCGACCATTGCGATCCTCGCCACGCTTCATCGCTTGGGGCCGATGCCCGCCTGGCGGCTGGCCCTGGAAGAACATCTGCAGCCTCAATCGGTCACCCGTATCATCGCGGCCCTTGAGCGCGACGGGCTGATCAGCCGCATGCGTAGCGAGACCGACCGCCGCGAGATCGAACTGTCGATCACTCCTCACGGCCGCACGGTGTTGTCCGAGGACATAGGCGCTCGCCGCGCCTGGTTGGAAAAAACGATGGACGACCACCTGACGCCGGAAGAGCGCAGGACATTGATGGAAGCGTCGGAAATCATGCTGAAACTCGCCTATGCCCATATCGAGAACGAGGCGCAATCAGGCGAGGAATAGACCCTTTTCACCTGTTGCAATCAGCCACAAGCGGTTATGTTCGCCGGACAACGATATGGAATTGAGATGACGCCCAAGGAATTGAAGGCTCAATTGCGCGCTGAGCGTCTGGCACTCAGGGATGCGATCCCGACGGATCTGCGCGCAGCCAAAAGCCTCGACATGGCAGCCCATGCCGGCGATGCGATTGCTTTTACGCCCGGCACGATCATCTCCGGTTTTCTGCCGATCCGTTCGGAAGCCGATCTGCAGCCGCTGATGGCGCGGTGGCGCGGACGCGGCGCCCGCCTTTGCGTGCCCGCAATCGTCGACAAGCAGACCATCGTCTTCCGCGAACTCGTCCACGGCGCGGCACTGATCGGCACCGGCTTCGGCACGGTCGGCCCAAGCGAAGACGCTGCTATCCTCGACCCCGAAATCATGCTCGTGCCGCTGTCGGCTTTCGATTCCCGCGGCCACCGCATCGGCTACGGCGCCGGCCATTATGACCGTGCAATCGGCCGTCTCCGGCAAAAAGGCCTGTCGCCGAAGCTGATCGGCATTGCATTTGACTGCCAGGAAGTGGCAGAGGTACCGGCTGAGCCGCATGACATAAGCCTGGATGCCATCCTGACGGAAAGCGGCCTGCGCCATTTTACCTCACGGATTGGATAGGGAATGCGACTGCTATTTCTGGGTGACATGGTCGGCAAGACGGGACGCACGGCGGTCTGGGACCGCCTGCCCGGTCTGGTTTCCGACCTGAAGCTCGACTTCGTCATCGTCAATGGCGAAAACGCCGCCGGCGGCTTCGGCATCAACGAAGACATCTTTTTGGAAACGATCAATGCCGGCGCCGATGTGGTGACAACCGGCAATCACGTCTGGGACCAGAAGGATGCCGTCGCCTTCGCAGGCCGCCATGACCAGTTTCTGCGTCCGGCAAATTACCCGCAGGGAACGCCCGGCCGTGGCTCCGGTCTTTTCTATGCGCGCAACGGCGCGCGCGTGCTCGTCGCCAACATTATGGGCCGCGTCTTCATGCATCCCGAGCTCGACGACCCCTTCAAGGCGGCTGAGACGATCCTTGCCGCCTGCCCACTGAAGGAGCAGGCCGATGCCATCATCTTCGATTTCCATGCGGAAGCGACGAGCGAAAAGCAGTGCTTCGGCCATTTCGTCGATGGCCGCGCCAGCTTCGTCGTCGGCACCCACACGCACGTGCCGACCGCCGATGCGCAGATCCTGAATGGCGGCACCGCCTATATGTCGGATGCCGGCATGTGCGGCGATTACGATTCCTCGCTCGGCATGGACAAGGAAGAACCGCTGAACCGCTTCATCTCCAAGATGCCGAAGGGCCGTATGGAAGCGGCCACCGGCCCCGCCACCATCTGCGGCGTCGGCGTGGAAATTTCGGACGCGACGGGTCTGGCCGAAAAGATCGCCCCGCTGCGCCTTGGCCCGCGGCTTGCCGAAACGATCCCGGAGTTCTGGCGCTAGGCCACTGCAACACGCAATTGTGAGCATGCGCCGGCTGGACCGCTGCGACCGCATGCCGCATCCTCGCGGGCGTCGTGAAAGCGCCGGAGGGGTGGCATGAAGCCGCATTGTCTTGTCCTCGCTATCGCATGCCTAGCGGTTTTCACCGCACCGCGCCTTGCCGCAGCCCAGGAAAACCGCAGACCTGTCAGCCAGTGCCAGGCTATCGCGCAGACTATCCCCAAGGCGACCTTCGCCAGCTTCTCCGTTACGGCGCCGATAATCCCGGCGGTGTCCGAGGACGAAGATGTTAAATTTACCTACCTTGGCCATTCTACCTTCGAGATCGACACACCCGGCGGCATTGTCATCGCCACCGATTATAACGGCTGGTACAAACCCGCGGTGACACCCGATGTCGTGACCATGAACAAGGCGCATCAGACGCATTACACGCTGACGCCGGACCCGGGCATCAAGCATGTTCTGCACGGCTGGAGCGATATTCCCGGCGACAAGGCGAAGATCAATCTTGTCGTCGGCGATGCCTATATCCGCAATGTGACGACGGATATCCGCTTCAGCTACGGGCTCGGCGGATCGCAGCAGGACGGAAATTCCATTTTCATCTTCGAGATCGCCGGCCTCTGCATCGGCCATCTCGGCCACCTGCATTATGAGCTGACCGACACACATTACACTGAAATCGGCAGGCTGGATGTGGTCATGGTGCCGGTCGATGGCGGCCTGACCATGGGTGCAGACAGTATGAGCCGCGTCATCAAGCGGCTGCGCTCGTCGCTGATCTTGCCGATGCATCGCCGCGGCCCGCCGGTCAACGCCTTCATCTCGATGTTCGGCAATGGTTTCGACATCAACTACGCGCCCGACAACAGCATCACCGTTTCGCTGCGCACGCTGCCGAAAAAGCCTCTGATCTATGTGATGAAGGACGTGCAGTAAAAGGCCCGGACCATGCCGGGCCTGTTTGCTCACGCAAATTGCAGATGCCGTTTGATGCCGACGTCAGGCATCTTCTCCTCATCGAAATTGGCCTTAGCAATTTCCCAGCCGAATTTCAGCTTGCTGCCGGTCGAGACCCAGATGTCGGCGTCATCGACATGCATGGAGAGCATCGTCAGCTTTGGATCCTTCTTGCCACCTTCGTACCAGGCGGCAACGACCGAGTTCCAAAACTCCTCGATTTTCGAGGGATCAGGGTGCACCTCGATAACCCCGGACAGGCAGGCATGATAATCATGGTTCTTGCCGATGACGCAGAAATGCGCGCGGCTGCCTGGTTTGATCATCTGCACGAGTTCGGCATCCGTCTTGGTATAGAACCAGATCGTATTGGTGGTCGGATCGACGTTGGGTGCCATCGGCTGCATGTGCATATCGATGCCTGAAAGACCAAGCATGCCGGCATTGATATCGTTGATCTGATCCCAGAGCTGACGTGCCGGTTGTTCCCGGGCTTCAGTGAAGCTTGCCATTGCCGTTCCTTTCCTGCTGGTGTTGTCGGTTGAAAACGTCATCTCCTCGGCTTTGTTCCGCCCACCACCACGCCGCCAGGGAAGGATCGAAAAGCTGCTTTTTCCTTGAATATCGCCCTTTCCGATCTTATAAGGCGGCCCATTCCGAACAATGAGACGTGAACAGGGGTGCCATGGCTGGCCATTCACAGTTTAAAAACATCATGCACCGTAAGGGCCGTCAGGATTCCGTGCGCTCGAAAATGTTCTCCAAGCTCGCGCGCGAAATCACCGTTGCCGCCAAGGCCGGCCTGCCCGACCCGACGATGAACGCCCGCCTGCGCCTGGCGATCCAGAACGCCAAGGCCCAGTCCATGCCAAAGGACAATATCGACCGCGCCATCAAGAAGGCTTCCGGCGCCGATACGGAGAACTATGACGAGGTCCGCTACGAAGGCTACGGCCCAGGCGGCACGGCGATCATCGTCGAGGCCCTGACCGACAACCGCAACCGCACCGCCTCCAACGTCCGCTCGATCTTCACCAAGGCCGGCGGTGCACTCGGCGAAACCGGCTCGGTTTCCTTCTCCTTCGACCACGTCGGCGAAATCACCTACAAGCTGTCCGCCGGCGATCCCGACAAGGTCATGGAAGCCGCGATCGAAGCCGGCGCCGATGATGTGGAGACCGACGAGGAAGGCCACTACATCACCACCGCCTTCGAAGCCCTCGGCGAAGTCGCCAAGGCGCTCGAAGCATCCCTCGGCGAAGCCGATACCGTGAAGGCAGTCTGGCGCGCCCAGAACAACGTACCGGTCGACGAAGAGAGGGCGCAGTCGCTGCTGAAAATGATCGACTCGCTTGAAGACGATGACGACGTCCAGAACGTCTATTCGAACTTCGAAGTCTCCGAAGAAGTTCTGGCCAAGCTCTCGGCTTAAAGCCATCCAGGATATTGAATCGACAAACCCGGCCATTCCGCCGGGTTTTTGTTTGCTGGGATGCTCTGGCGGCTAGGCCGCAGCCCGCATGAAGTTGCCAAGCCCAGCAAAGAGCTCCACCGATTTCAACCGCGCCTCGATATCATGGATCGGCATGGAGATGATGACCTCATCGGCCTGCGTCTCCCTGAGGAATTCATTGAGCTGGGCTTCGGCCGTGACCGGCGAACCGACGACGGCGTAGCGTAGCGTGTGCTCGACATTCATCTTTTCCATCGGTGACCAGAAGGCATCCATATCCCTGACCGGCCGTGGGAAAGGCCCGCGCACATTGCGCCGCAGATTGACGAACTGCTGTTGAGCCGAGGTGAAGTGATACTGCGCCTCCTCGTCCGTCTCAGAAACCGCACCCATGACGCCGACCATCACATAGGGCTTGTCGAGTTCCGACGAGGGCTGGAACCGGTCGCGATAGATCGCGATGGCATCAAGCAGCATGTCAGGCGCAAAATGCGAAGCAAAGGCGAAGGGGAGGCCGAGCATGGCCGCAAGCTGGGCGCTGTAGAGGCTGGAGCCGAGCAGCCAGATCGGGATGTGTGAATCGTTGCCGGGTACGGCGAGGATCGCCTGGTTTTCGATCGGCGTACCGAGAAGCTGCTGGAGTTCCACCACATCATTGGGGAAGCTATTTGCACCGGCGTCGAGGTTGCGCCTGAGCGCCTGCGCCGTGCGCATGTCCGTTCCCGGCGCGCGGCCGAGACCGAGATCGACGCGACCGGGAAACAAGGCTTCGAGCGTGCCGAACTGTTCGGCGATGACGAGCGGCGCATGGTTCGGCAGCATGACGCCACCCGAGCCGATGCGGATGGTCTTCGTCACCGCCCCGATCTGCCCAAGGATGACTGACGTCGCCGCACTCGCGACGCCGGGCATGCCGTGATGCTCTGCCATCCAGAAACGCGTATAGCCGAACTCCTCGGCCTTCTGTGCCATGCGCTTCGACGCTGCAAAGGATTGGCTGATGGTCGTGCCTTCGGCCACAGGGGATAGATCGAGAATGGAAAAGGGAACCATGGAAACCTGCCGCGCAAGAATGGGGGTGTGGTCTATGTAGGTTCGCCGTGGCGCTATTCCAAATCGCAGCGCAAACAAAAGCAGCCGCAATGAGTGGCTATCATTCGTCGAAAGCAGGTGCGAATTTCAGTGCGCCAGAAGGTGGCGGCCCCTTGAAGACGATCCGCTGCACATATCGCGTATCGAGGTCGCCATATGTCAGCTTTCCATCGCTCTCGAAGCCGACGCCGCGATAAACGGCGGGATTACCGATCAGCGCACAGCCCGTCGCGTCACGCTCTCTCAGCAGATCGAGCCCTTTTAGGATCAGCTCTCTGCCGATCCCCTGCCGCTGCCGCTCCGGCTTTACCGAAATCGGCCCGAGCCCATACCATCCATCCTCGATATCACCGATCGTGATCGGCGAGAAAGCGACATGGCCGATGATCTCCCCGCCCTCTTCCGCGACGAGAGATAGTATCAAATCACCAGACGCGCGAAGATCCCTGACAATCCGCGCTTCGGTATTGTTGCTGTAAGGCATCGGCTCGAACGCCACCCGCGTCAGCTCGTGAATGGCATCCGCATCCTCGGGTCTTTCGAACCGGATCAGCATGATGCGATCACGCCCGTTTGCGCAGCAGATGCATGTCGGCGCTCTGCTGCTGATACCCTTCAGCAAGGGTGAAATTGCCGAGCTGGCGGTCCATCTCCACAGCTTCGGTTGCCAGACGGTGGATTGCAGCCGTCGTCTCCTCGACCATCGCCGCATTCTGCTGCGTCATGGAATCGAGCTCGGCGACTGAGCTGTTGATCTGCCGCAGGGTGTCGGCCTCTTCACGGGTGGATTCCATGATCTCGTTGATCTGGCCGTTGATGGATTCAACATGACCACCGATGCCGGTCAGCGCAACGCCGGCCCTTTCAACGAGCGCCACGCCGCTTTCCACCTCATGCGTGGATTTCTGCAACAGGCTGGAGATTTCCTTGGCAGCGCTCGAAGACCGCTGCGCCAGTTCGCGTACCTCCATGGCCACGACCGCAAAGCCCTTGCCGCTTTCGCCGGCGCGTGCCGCCTCGACGCCGGCATTCAGTGCCAGCAGATTGGTCTGGAAGGCGATATCGTCGATGACCGAAATGATGGTGTTGATCTGCCGTGAAGACGCCTGGATCGCTTCCATCGCCGCGATCGTCTCGCGCATGATCTGGCTGGAGCCGATCGTCTCCTTCTTGGCATCGCGGGCGATGCGCGCGGCCTGCTCGGCGCGTTCGATCTGTACGCGCACCGACTGGGTGATGGCGCTGATCGCGTTGGCCGTCTCCGTGATCGAGCTTGCCTGGCGCTCGGTGCGGCCGGCCAGTTCATCGGCACCCGTCCGCATCTCCTCGGAACCGGCCCGGACGGCCATGGAGTTGCCGCCGATCGCCGTCATCGTTTCGTTGAGCGTCGCCAGGGCCTCGTTGAAGTTCACACGCAGGCTTTCGAGCTCGCTCGGGAAGCGGGTTTCGATCTGGTAGGCCAGATCACCACTCGCCAGATGGTGAAGCCCCTCGTCGAGTGCCGCGACGACATCCTGCAGGCTGCGGGCCTCCGCCTCGCGCTGAGCCAGATTCTGCTGGCGCTCGCTTTCAGTCCGCATGCGCGTTTGCTCGCTCGCAGCTTCGAGCTCGCGGCCTTCGATCAGCGACTGCTTGAAGCGAGCAAGCGCTTTCGCCATCGTGCCGATCTCATCCTTGCGGTTCTGGCTGCCGATCTCAACGTCGAGCTTGCCGTCTGCGACTTCGCGGGTCACGCCGGCAAGACGGGCAAGCGGCGAGAACAGGAAGTTGGTGATAAGGCCTGTGGCAATCGCCATGACAACGAGAACGCCAATGCCGATCGAGGTCAGCAATGTGGCGACCTCGATAGAGCCGGCATTCAATTCGCTGAGCAGCACGCTTTCAACGACGAGGAAACGGTCACCGCGATAATCGATACCGCGGACGTAGGCGCGTGCCGCACCGTCGGCGCGATCGAAATCTGAAACCGTCATCGCAGAACTCGCAAGCGCGTCCTTGATGAAGGTGAACGGTGCAGCATCGAGCGTCGCAAGCTGGCCGGATGCATTGAGACCAACGGCCGAACCATCAGCCGAAATGATGGCCGTCTTTGCCGTGCTGCCGGACACGATACCCTTTGCCAGAATGCTGGTGACGACATCGTCGCGCACCTTGAACAGCATCAGCCCCTTCGCCTGGCCGAGCTTGACGATCGGCACGGCATAAAAGATCGCCGACTTGCCGCTGCCGGCATCGACACGCAAGCCGGAGAAGGCCGTCGGCGCGGAATCGTCCGTCGCCTTGGTGGTGTTTTCGATTGCCTTGGCATAGGCGATGCCCGCGCCGGTCGATTTCCAGGCGTCCGACTTCAGGTTTTCGGCGAAGTCGTCATTCTTCTTGTAGGAATAGAGCACGGTGCCGTCGAGATCGACGATCAAGAGGTCGTTGAAGGCGGTATCGGCGAGGTCACGCGCCACTTCGCCCTGCGTCTTCTCATGGCTCGAATAATAGAAACCGCTCGGACCCTCCGGCTTTGCGAGCTTCTCGCGCTGGTCGGCCGTGTTCGGATTGTTCGTGATGAAGACCTTCTTCAGCTCACCGCGAGCATCACCGGAGCTCTTCTCCATCGTCTTCCAACCGCTCTTCAGGTTGGTGATCGACATCTGCAGCGCTTCGATGCGCGCAATCGAGGTTGCCTGGTTCTCAAGCTGCTCGAGTTGGTCCTGCAGCATGTCGCCGCGGAAGATCAGCACGCTCTCCTTGGCCTTCAGCGCCTGTTCGTCGGAAACGCGGCTGCTGGCGAAATAGGCGAGGATATTGATCACCGCGACCGAAAGCGTGGTCAGCAGGATGAAGGTGGCTATCACCTTGAAGGACAGGGACTGAAATCTCTGAGCCATGAAAACGAACCCTTCCGGAACGGCGACGCCGGCGAGTGGCATCCTGGAGACATCACCCACCGGTTGAACTGCAAACAGAGCATCGGAAGCCTTAAGCTTTGCGAAAGCCGGCTCCTCTCACATTTGATGGATTAGAATTCAGGCATTCGGTTTAATTCGCGGTAAATGCGGTCCCGCAAAAACAAGGCATGTTTTTGTTTTGTTCACATATCGATGGCACTTATTTCACCATCGCTATAGGGTGAACCATGCAAAACACGATTCGCATCATCGGTATCGATCCCGGCCTTCGCCGCACGGGATGGGGCATCATCGATACGCTCGGCAATTCGCTGCGCTTTGTTGCCTCGGGGACAGTCACTTCGGATGGGGACATGGACCTGGCCTCGCGCCTATGCCAGCTGCATGATGGGCTTGCCGATGTGGTCCATTCCTACAAGCCGGAAGAGGCGGCCGTCGAACAGACCTTCGTCAACAAGGACGCCGTCGCAACCCTGAAGCTCGGCCAGGCGCGCGGTATCGCCATGCTGGTGCCGGCCCGTGCCGGTTTGCCCGTATCGGAATATGCGCCGAACGCCGTGAAGAAGACCGTCATCGGTGTCGGTCACGGCGAAAAGCAGCAGATCCACATGATGCTGAAGATCCTGATGCCGAAGGCCGAGTTCAAGGGCAACGACGCCGCCGACGCACTGGCGATTGCCATCTGTCACGCCCATCACCGCGGCGCAAACCGCATGCGCCAGGCGATTGCCGGCGCTTCCGCAACCCATCCCTGACGGAACAAGATCATGATCGGCAAGCTGAAAGGCACCATAGACGAGATCGGCGATGACTAT
The DNA here is from genome assembly GCF_056755015.1 of Rhizobium sp. KNZ14-9A. Lineage (NCBI taxonomy): Bacteria > Pseudomonadati > Pseudomonadota > Alphaproteobacteria > Hyphomicrobiales > Rhizobiaceae > Rhizobium > Rhizobium sp. KNZ14-9A. The sequence goes on along the minus strand of NZ_JBPGXB010000002.1, from coordinate 4,628,949 downwards.
GTGCTCGTCGATGTGCATGGCGTCTGCTACGTCGCCTATTGCTCGGGGCGCACGCTCTCGAAGCTCGGCTCTGTCGGAGAAGCCTGCATCCTCTTTATCGAGACCTATGTGCGCGAGGACCAGCTCAAGCTGTTCGGTTTTCAGACGCAGCTCGAGCGCGAATGGTTCAACCTGCTGCAGAGCGTGCAGGGTGTCGGCGCGAAAGTGGCGCTTGCCGTGCTCTCGACGCTGACGCCGTCGGAACTTGCCAACGCGATCGCCTTGCAGGACAAAACCGCCGTTTCGCGCGCTCAGGGCGTCGGCCCCAAGGTTGCTGTCCGCATCGTCACCGAACTGAAGAACAAGGCGCCCGCCTTTGCCGGCGAGGCGATCAATATCGGCCTCAAGCAGGAGATCGGCGAAGGCGTGGCCGCAGCCCCCGTTGCCGACGCCGTTTCGGCCTTGACCAATCTCGGCTATTCGCGTGATCAGGCGGCCAATGCGGTTGCCGCCGCCATGAAGACGGCCGGCGAAGATGCGGATAGCGCCAAGCTGATCCGCCTCGGCCTGCGGGAACTCTCACGCTGATGGCCCCACAGGGTGTCAATGCAGGCCGCTTGGTGTATGGACTTGAGCAAGCTTCTAACGGAAATACCCAATGACTGATGCCCGCCTGATAACGCCGGAAAAGCGTGGCGAAGACTTCGACACCACGCTGCGCCCGCAGTCTCTGGACGAGTTCACCGGCCAGGCGGAGGCGCGCGCCAATCTCAAGATCTTCATCGAAGCGGCCAAAAACCGCGGTGAGGCGCTGGACCACGTTCTCTTCGTCGGCCCGCCCGGCCTTGGCAAAACGACATTGGCGCAGATCATGGCAAAAGAGCTCGGCGTCAATTTCCGCTCGACCTCCGGCCCCGTCATCGCAAAGGCCGGCGATCTGGCCGCTCTGCTGACCAATCTCGAAGAGCGCGACGTTCTCTTCATCGACGAAATCCATCGCCTCAACCCGGCGGTCGAGGAAATCCTCTATCCAGCCATGGAGGATTTCCAGCTTGACCTCATCATCGGCGAAGGCCCTGCCGCCCGCTCGGTGAAGATCGACCTGTCGAAATTCACGCTCGTTGCCGCCACCACCCGCCTCGGCCTGCTGACGACACCGCTGCGCGACCGTTTCGGTATACCGGTGCGTCTCTCCTTTTATACGGTGGAGGAACTGGAGCTGATTGTCCGCCGCGGCGCCCGCCTGATGGGCCTTGGCATGACCGATGACGGCGCCCGCGAAATCGCGCGGCGCGCCCGCGGCACCCCGCGCATTGCCGGCCGCCTGCTGCGCCGCGTGCGCGACTTCGCCGAAGTCGCAAGGGCCGAAGCTGTCACCCGCGAGATCGCCGACGAGGCTCTCACTCGCCTGCTGGTCGACAATATGGGCCTCGACCAGCTCGACAAGCGCTACCTCAACATGATCGCCGTCAATTTCGGCGGCGGCCCGGTCGGCATCGAAACCATCGCCGCCGGCCTCTCCGAGCCGCGCGACGCGATCGAAGACATTATCGAGCCCTATATGATCCAGCAGGGTTTTATCCAGCGCACGCCGCGCGGCCGCGTTCTGACCGCAATCGCATGGAAACATCTCGGCATGCAGCCGCCGAAGGATATGGAGGCTGCTCAGTTCGGGTTGTTCCGGGAGGACGATTGATTGATCAGCCGGCGCAGCTTTTTCAAACTCATGGGCGGCAGCTTTGCCGGCCTCACGGCACTCGGCGGATATGCCTTCGCCTATGAACCACTCGCCCGGCCTGCGATTTCCCGTTACGCGCTGACTCCGCCAGGGTGGACGCCCGGCCTCAAGCTGCGGCTTGTCGCACTTGCTGATCTTCACGCCTGCGAACCCTGGATGTCCACAGCCCGCATCGCTTCGATCTGCGCCCACGCCAACGAACTGGGAGGTGATATCACGCTCCTGCTTGGCGATTACGCGGCCGGCATGAACATGGTGACGCGCTATGTCCATTCCAGTGAATGGTCGAAGGCGCTGGCAACGCTCAAGGCCCCGCTCGGCGTCCATGCTATCATGGGCAACCATGATTGGTGGGAGGACAGGACCGCACAGAAGATTGGCGGAGGCGATACTTTCGGGCACAGAGCCTTGGCCGAAGCGGGCATCTCCGTTTACAGCAACCGTGCCACCCGGTTGGAAAAGGACGGGAATGGCTTTTGGCTGGCGGGTCTGGAGGACCAGCTGGCGCTCCTGCCGGGCAGGAAATGGGGCCGCAGCCGGATGCAAGGCCTCGACGATCTCGGCGGAACGCTTGCGCAGGTTTCCGACGACGCGCCCGTTATCCTCCTTGCCCACGAGCCCGATATATTTCCACGCGTGCCCGAACGAGTATCGCTGACACTGTCCGGCCATACGCATGGAGGACAGATCCGCCTTTTCGGCTATTCGCCAGTCGTGCCCTCGCGCTATGGCGACCGTTATGCCTATGGCCATATCGTCGAAAACGGCCGTAATATTATCGTCTCCGGCGGGCTCGGCTGCTCCATGGCGCCTATCCGCTTCGGCGTTCCGCCGGAAATTGTTGTCATCGATCTCGGATAACGTCATGCCCAAGCGAACCGTCGTTCGTCTCAATGCAGGCAGTCAGCGCTTCAATTACCGCATCGCGGGGCTTGGCTTTCGTGACGGGCACCTGCTTGTCCATCGCGCGGTTCACGAACCTTTCTGGACCATCCCCGGCGGTCGGGCCGAGATTGGCGAGACCTCGGAGGAAACATTGAAGCGCGAGATGATGGAGGAGCTCGGTGTCGACGTGACCGTCGGCCGCCTGCTCTGGATTGTCGAGAACTTCTTCCACTATGAAGGCCGCGAGTGGCACGAACTCGGCTTCTACTATCTCATGGAAATACCCGAGAATTTCCCGTTCCGCACGCACGAGATCATTCATCGGGTGGAGGATGGCGACAACCATCTGGAATTCAAATGGGTACCCGCAACATTCCAGGCCCTGACCGCGCTCAACATTCCGCCCTATTTCCTTGCCGGCGAGATTGAAAACCTGCCTGCCTCGCCCCGTCATCTCGTGTGGCGCGACGGCGATCTCGACGACAAGGACTAATTCCATCAAGAGTGTGAAATCGGTTTTGCGCTCAGAGTTGCATGAAAACAAAGAGATAAAGTATTTCCGTGGTTCGGAGATAACCGGAAATGCTCCAAGGAGGAGGAGACGCGATGCCGAGTTTCGACCCCTGTCGCATGTTCCGAAAGCTCGCCTACAACAATGCCCTGGCGAACAACCGGCTTCTTGCCGCCTGCGCAACCCTCAAGCCCGGTGAATTCGAGGCCACGCGCACAAGCTTTTTCCCGTCGATCAAATCGACGCTGAACCACATCCTCACAGTCGACTGGTTCTATGTCGATGGGCTGGAAGGCGGTACGCTCGGCCTTAGCGCTTTCGACATCGAAGAACCCTTTGACGATATCCGATCGCTCTCCGCAGAACAGGCGAAGGTCGACCAGCGCCTTGTTGCAATCTGCGAAGGGCTGACACCCGAGAGACTTGCTTCGACCGTGGAGCTTCAGCGCGATGGCCGCACCCAGCGAGAGCGTATGGAGGATGTACTAAGCCACCTTTTCCAACATCAGACGCATCACCGCGGACAGGTGCATGCCATGCTGGCCGGCAGCAGCGTCGCTCCGCCGCAACTCGACGAATTCATCGTCGACGACGATGCGAGGTTTCGGGGCGGCGAGATCGCCGCCCTTGGCTGGAGTGAACAGATGCTGATGCGTTAAAGCAATTCCAGCAAAAGTGCGCAGCGGTTTTGCGTTCGGAATTGCTGAGCCAGAAATACTCAGCCTTTGAGGCGCGCCTTCAGGCCATTAATGATCGTCTTGGTCAGAAGATCGTAATTTTCGTCAAAGTGATGATCGCCCGGCAGCTCGATGACCTCGCCGCCAACATCCTTGACGGCGGGGCAAGCCACGTCGTCATCATCATCCTTGCCGTAAACGCATTGGACGAGCTTCGAATCGGCGCCCTTGAGATCCTTGATGGGATCGCCGCCTGCCCCATCCGTCTTCTGGCCGAGCCAGCCCATGACGGAAATGACGTAATCGACCTGGTGCGATAGCGACAAAAGCGAAATCTGCGCTACTGCCGCCTTTTCGGCAGGTTTCAGAAGCTGATAGGTAGCGGGCAGGATATCCGCGCCGAAGGAATAGCCGATCAGCAAGACGTGCTTAACCTTCCACTGTTTGCGGTAGAATTCGATGATACGGGAGAGATCGTCGGCCGTTTCCTGCGGCTTCCGCTCCGTCCAGAAATAGCGCAGCGAGTCGATGCCGACGACGGGAATGCCTTCCTTCTGCAGCATGCCGCCTACTTCCTTGTCGATATCGCGCCAGCCGCCGTCGCCGGAATAAATCACGGCCATCGTATCGAGGTTCGGCTTGGCGTCGAGAATGGCAAGCGGCAGCCCGAGCGGATTGTCGAAGGCGCCCGAAGCCGTCACCAGATCGTCGAGCGTATCGGCAAACACAGTCTGTGCATCATCGGACGAGTCGCGGATATCGATCGCCTCATGCGCCTTTTTCAGATCCTCCACGTGAGCGCGACCGTCCTTATCGGCAGCAGGCGTGAAGGTGGCGATAACAGGATCCGGCAGGGCGCCATCGGTGAGCCCATAAACACTGCGGTCGCCGACCACCTTCCTCGTGGCCGGGGTGCAGAGCTCCTTGCTCAACGGAATGCCGGCATGCGGATCGACGGCAAATGTCTGGCCGATCGTCGCATCGGGTGTCTGTGCGGCAATGGCAAGCGCCAGCGCACCGCCTTCGCCGATGCCGGCAACGATCGGCAGGTGATAGGGGCTGTTGCCGGCGGCGCGCTGCACCTGCTGGCTGAGCGACTCAATATCGGAAACCGTGTAGATGCAGCCGTCGTTGAGACTGACGTCATAGCGGTTCAGCGCTTCCATATAGGACGGAAAATCGACGCCGATGACGACGGAACCCTGCGAAACCAGACGGTCTGCTTCGGTCTTTTCATTGTCTCCCCAGCCGGCTGCATCCGAAATCAGAAAGACGGCGCCCTTCACCTCGCCCTGCGGCAGGAAGATATGCGGCGAAGGAATAAGGCCAGTCTCGAAGGTCTGGGTGGTTTCATCCGCAGCATAAGACGGCGCAGCCGCGAGCATGCTGACGCACGCAGCAGCAAACAGTAACTTTTTCATCATTTTCTCACTACCCCTTTCAATCCGCCGCCGATCAGTAATGTCGCATCCATCAATGCGATCATCGGATTGCCCCCTCCTGAAACCGCAAGATAGCGCGGTTGCCAGTGCGGATGAAACTTGGATTTGAAGGCGCGAAGCCCCTTGAAGTTGTAGAAGCGCTCGCCGTGTTCGAAGACGGTACCGCCGATACGGTCCCAAACGGGCGCCACCTCGCGTTTCGACATGCCGGAGAGGGGCGCCATGCCGAGGTTGAAATGCGTAAAACCCTGGGTGCGCAGATATTCCATGATCTGCACGAACAGGAAGTCCATAGACCCCTTCGGCGCATCAGGCGAGAAGCGCATCAGGTCGATCGTCCCCTCCTCTTTCGCCGCGGTGACAAGGATATTGGCAAAGGCAACGATCCGGCCGTCCTTCTTGAGAACACCGACCGGCTGCGACGCCACATAGTCCGGATCGAAGGCGCCGAGCGAGAAGCCCTTCTCCTTGGCATTGTGATGTTCGAGCCACGCGTTGGAAACGGCCGAGAGATCGTCGATGATTCCGGGGATATCGACGGGTTCGACAACACTGAATTCCAGACCGTCGCGCTGGGCGCGGCTTGCGGTCTGGCGCAAGTTCGCCCATTTGCCGCCCTTCATCTCGAAGGTACGCAGATCAGCCACTGCAAGTTCGCCGAGTTTGAAGGCGCGCAGGCCCGCGTCCGCACAATGCGAGAGCAGCGCCGGCGAGATCTGGTAAAAGACGGCACGGCAGCCGGCGGCGCGCGCCGCTTCCACGAAGCGCCAGACCAGTTCCTGCACGGCATGATCGTCGCCGATCGGATCGAACAGTGCGATCCACGAGCGGCCCTGCCGGCCATACATGATGAAGGCATCGCCTTTTTCCGAGAACATGATGGACTTGTCGCCCATGCGCACCAGATTGGCGTCCGCACTGTCCTGTTTCTCGACGATCTCCACAGCGCGGCGGACCGCCTCCTCATCCGCCGGTTCCGGCTTGAAGGTCGCCGGCCGCAACAGGCTGAAAATGGCGATCGCCGAGGAAATGATGGTGATGCCGAGTACGGCACGCAGTCCGCGCGGCGCTTCCGCCGCGAATTCAAACTGCCACCAGAGTTGGTTGCTGTATTCCACGTCGCGATAGACGAACAGCAGGATGACAACCGCGCCGACGATGATCACGGCAATCGCCATCAGCCACGATGCCGTCATCGCCTGGTTGAGAAGCGAAGCATGGCGGGTAAAGAGCCGGCGGCTGACGAATAGGCCGAAGACCAGAAAGGCGAGGAAGGCCGCCTCGACAAGGGCAATCGCCTTCAGCAGCGAGAGCGTCAGAGCGGCAACGGCAGAAAACACCGCCACCCACCAGGCACCGTCAAGCCGCTGGCCGAGGCCACGGGCGGCAACGACAAGTGCAAGGCCGAGCAGACTGGAGAGGAAATGCGCGCCTTCCACCATCGGCAGCGGCAGATAATTGGAGAGGAATTCGAGATTCTGATCGGGCGTCGGCGTCACGCTCGAAAAGATCAGCATGACGCCCAGGAGCAGCGCCAGCGCCGAAAGAAGCTGCGGCATCAGCCGCCCGCCGATGCGCCGAACGCTGGAAGCAGCCGGATGATCCACGAAGCGGCGTAGCTCCGTGGCGGAGACCGCAAGGATGGCGATCAAGAGCGGCAGCACATGATAGATCAGACGGTAGAGCACCAATGAGCCGAGAACGGCATCGATATTTACCGCGCTGCCGAGCGAAGCAATGATGACTGTTTCAAAAACGCCGAGGCCCGCCGGCACATGGCTCAGCACGCCAAGCCCGACGGCAATCGCATAAACCGCCAGGAACACCGGCCAGCCGATCGCCGTCTGCGGCAGGAGCACGTAAAGCACCGTGGCGGAAGCTGCGATATCGAAGGCAGTCACCAGGAACTGACGCGACCAGGTGCGCGAATCCGGCAGGCGAAGTGCGATCGACCCGATTTCGATCACCCGGCCCTCGCGGCCGAGCACCATGAGGGAGCCGAGAATCGCCAAGATGACAGCCGCGATGATACGAAGCCACAGGCTGCTGACACTGATCAGCGGCGCGATCTCATCGGCGATGATGAGAAGCGCGATCGCCGACACGGCAGCAAGGCCAAGGCCGAAGGACAGCGTCACGAAGGCGATGACGCGGCCGATATCTTCAGGCGAAAGCCCAAGCCGCGTATAGGCGCGGTAACGGATCGCTCCACCCGAAAGCGCGCCGAAACCAGCGGTGTTACCGACCGCATAGGCACTGAAGGCCGTGAGCGCGACATGCGGGAAAGGCAGCCGCTTGCCGATATACTCGATTGCGTTGAGATCGTAGAAGACGAGTGCCATAAAGCTCAGCGCGGTAAAGAACAAGGCGAGCAGGATCGAACTCAGCCGGGTTTCCGCCAGGGCCTCGACGACGTCGTCATAGCGCACTTCATCTGTCAGCTGCATGATCGCGTAGCCGACAAGGCAAAAAATGAGGAGCGTGGCAAGAGCCGTCAGCGGAGTGCGATAGCGCCGGAAAACTGCGCCAAAGGAAAAGCCCTCATCAGTCTCTGAATTCTCTTCCAACTTGCCGTGACCCGACATCTCGTACCTGCTGCAATTGCCAATCTGGCGGGAATCTCTTTCGAGAGACGTAACATAAGCAACATGCAAGCTCTATGAACCATGTTGCGGCTACCCACACCCGCGCACTTGCCGCCTCCTTCATCCTCAATTGGGGCAAATTTGCGCAGTGCACAGGCTTGATCGCATTGCAGTTTCGTAAGCTTTGTCTTGCGTTTGAAGATCAGGCCGCCGGTTCACCCCCGGCACGGGCCTGAGCCGCATAACGCGCTGCGGCAACGTTCGCCTCAACCTCGCGCTCGCCCGAAACCTGCACGGTCGGAACAGCGAATTCGATGCCGTTCTCCTTGAAGGCATTGCGGATCATCGCCAGCGCATTGCGGCGGATGACGAACTGCTCGCCCGGTTTGGTCATCATAGAAAGTCTGAGCTCGATTGCGAATTCGCCGAACTGCTCCACACCCTTCATCTTCAGCGTTTCGATAATATTCGGACCCCACTCGGGGTTTTCGAGAAGCTGCTGGCCGATCTGCTTGATGATCTTCTTCGTTTTCACGAGGTCGGTGTCGTAGGTCACGTTCAGGCTTATCTTGTCGATCGTCCAATCGCGGTTGAGGTTCTTGACGGCCCCAAGCTCCCCGAAAGGCACCGTCGTCAGCGGCCCGCGGTGATGGCGGAGTTTAACGGAACGCAGGCTGAAGGCTTCGACGACGCCCTTGTGGCTGCCGCTTTCGATATATTCGCCGACGCGGAAGGCATCGTCCCACAAATAGAACATGCCGCTGATAACATCCTTGACGATGGTCTGCGCGCCGAAGCCAACCGCAACGCCGACGACACCGGCGCCGGCAATCAGCGGTCCGATTTCGATACCGACGCCCGAGAGCACCATAAGGGCCGCGATCAGGGCGATAACGACCGCGATGATGTTGCGGAAGATCGGCAGTAACGTCTGCAGACGAGCGCGCTTGACTTTCTCCTCGTCGCCGATTGGGCCATCGACGGGAGAATCCAGTAGCTTGCCGTCGATATAGGCCTTGACGAGATGCCAGAGCAGGTCCGCCGCAAGCAGGATGACAATGCCGCCGATGATGCCGCGCACCACCCGGTCGATCATCGTTTCGTTCGACGTCATCATCATAGCAGTTTCGACGCCGAGCATGCGCCCAAGCCAGATCGCCGCAAAGGCGATGATCAGAGCCCGCACACCGCGATCAAGCAACACGGTCGCAATACGCCGCTGGGCAAGGAAGCCCGCTTCGGCATGGTGGAAGGATTTGACGGCGAGCGTCGATACGGCAAGCACTCGCGGCAGCAGCAGGAGATAGATCAAGACCCAGAGGAGCCAATCGAAGCTCAAGACCCAGATGCCCCAGAGCAGTACGAAATAAAGGGTCAGCAGCCAGGTGACGGCATGGCTGCGCCGCGTTTCATTTCCCGGTCGTGACCAGACTGCTTCGGTCGCGATCAGGAAAAGACCGATGCCCAGCACATAGCCGACCAGATATCGCGTGGCCATCGAATAGCCCAGCGGCTCCATCGCTTGGAGAACGACCCAGCCGAAAACGAAATAGATGACGAATAGCGTGCAGCGCCGAAACCAGAATTGCGCGACGGCCGGGTCAACCGCAACGGTCTCGCCCTCGCCACGCGGCAGGGTGACGAGATCGACGATGACACCACCGATGGAAACGGCGAAACGCTGCACGACGACAGCGATGGCGATGGCGATCGCGATATTCTGGCTGACCGGCGGCCAGTTGAAGCTGACCAACGCAAGCCCCGTTGCGAGGCCGAAGACGATGGCGGGAATAACGCGCGCGGCCAGCCGCGTGCCGGTCATCTGCGCTGCTCGCTCCCGCCTTTCACGCACGGCCCTCCGCACCAAGATTTCGACGATGAATCCGGTGACGAGGATGGCGAGGAATTGCGCCGCCATGCGAAGTGGACCGGCCGCTCTCAATTCGCCAAGAAAAAGCGATGAAGCCCGCGCGATTTCGGATGGCAGCGTCATGGCCGCACCAGACACCATGGCGATGTGTCGGCGGGCGTGCTGAAGGCGGTCGGACAATATCGACATTTCCTGATCATTGCCGTCAGAAGCTGCCGGCGCCGCCATCTGCGTCGCCATCCATTGCTTGACCTCCGGCGTCTGCATCAGCTCCATCATCTGCCGCACCTGGGCAGGCGGTGGCGCAACGTCGGTGGAAGCTGCCGGCGTCGTCTGTGCGGAAACAGCGCTGAAAAGAGAAAGCCACAGCATGATGCCGCAGATGCCGATCGCAGAAATTCGCCCCATGCCCGCCTCCGGTTTTACACGTCAGGCATTTATGCAAGTGCTGCAGCCGAAAAGCCAGACGAACAAACGGTCTAGGCCGCAGTGACGACCAAAAGAAAGCCGCCGAACCTCGCGGACCGGCGGCTGACATAAAACAATGCGCTTAGATTACTTGTGCGGCTTCTCGGCATGGCCGCCGAAGCCGGCACGCATGGCAGAAAGCACCTTGTTGGCGAACTCGTCCTGGTCGCGCGAGGAGAAACGACCGTGCAATGCGGCGCTGAGCACCGGGGTCGGCACGCTTTCGTCGATGGCAGCCATGATCGTCCAGCGGCCTTCGCCGGAGTCCGAAACACGACCTGCATATTGGTTAAGGGCCGGGTCCTTGTGCAGAGCATCGGCCGTCAGGTCGAGCAGCCAGGAGGTGATGACGCTTCCTCGGCGCCAGACTTCGGAAATTTCCGGCAGGTTGAAATCGTACTGGTAGTATTCCGGATGGGAGAGCGGCGCCGTCTCGGCATCGGCCTCATGCGTCAGGGCGCCGACATTGGCGTGCTTCAGGATATTGAGGCCTTCGGCATAGGCGGCCATCAGACCATATTCGATGCCGTTATGAACCATCTTCACGAAGTGGCCGGCACCATGCGGGCCGCAATGCAGGAAACCTTGCTCGGCGGTGCTGAGAGCTGCAGCTTCCGGCGTGCGGTTCGGCGAGGCTTCCGCGGTGCCGTTGCCCGGCGCCAGCGTTGCGAAGATCGGCGACAGATGCTGCACGATACCCTTCTCGCCGCCGATCATTAGGCAATAGCCGCGTTCAAGGCCGAAGACGCCGCCGCTGGTGCCGACGTCGACATAGTGGATGCCCTTGGTGATGAGTTCCGCGCCACGGCGGATGTCATCATGATAATAGGAGTTGCCGCCGTCGATGAGGATATCGCCGTCATGCAGCAGTGGAACGATCGAGGCGATGACCTTGTCGGTGATCGCAGCCGGCAGCATCAGCCAGACGGCGCGCGGACGCGCGAGCTTCGAGACGAATTCTTCGAGCGAGCTACTACCGTCGGCGCCGAGACCAACGAGCTCGGCGACGCTTTCCGGCTTGGCGTCATAGACCACGCATTCGTGGCCGCCCCGCATCAAGCGCTGGACCATGTAATTGCCCATACGGCCCAAACCTACCATGCCAAGCTGCATCTGAAATCTCCTGGGATTTAATCGATATGATTCCGGAAACTAACACCCGCATCGTGACAGGCAAGCGAAGTCTCTGTCACGAAAGCGAGTGCGTCTATTGCACCTTGCGCAGGGCTATGCCTTCCGCACTCAGCAATCTGCCGTCTTTAGAGCGTAATTCCAACCCTCCAACAGACATATAGCCGCCTCATCGGCGGCTATATGATCTTCTGGCTGCTCCGCACCGGTTCAGCTCGCCGCTAATTGCGGCTTGTCTCCCGTACCAGATGTACGATGCCAGTTGGGTTGAGTATCCAGCCCCCGCGAAGATTGGGTGGCAGTGGCTCGATGGGATCGCAGCGCGAAACACCGGCCTTCTCCAGGTACTCCGCGGCACGGTCGAAATCCGGCCTCATGAATTCCAGCCAGAGCTCAGCCTGGCTCATGGTCTCGACACGGTCGATCCAAAGCCGGATCGGCCCAAGCTCGAAGGAGATATCGTCCCCTTCGATTTCTTTCAGCTTCACAATGTCGCGATAGAAGGAAACGGTGGCTTCATACTGATGCGGCGGAACCTTCATCGCGACATCAACGCCGCCATAGATCAGGTCGTTCATGACGCTTCCCCTCAACCTTCCTGCGCTTTGGCCTGCTCACCCCGCATCTCGCTGAGGAACATGCCTTCGCGCAGATTGATGCCGTATTCGACGAAGGCTTTCATGCAGCAGAACATCTGCGTCCAGCCTTCGAGATTCTGGTAGGTTCCGCGGCGCCCCGGCTCATCCTCATGCCAGCCATCCTCGGCGATGGTCACCATGGTGCCACCGTCATCAAGCGGTTTGAAATTCATCTCTACGAGGGTTTTGTAAGGCTTCTTCTCCTCGTCCGTTGCGCCATCCCAGCGCAGTACGATCTTGCTGTCAGGCACGAGCTCGACCACCTCGACCGGCACATCTTTCCACCAGGTCACCGTCGTACCCTGCCCCAGCGGCGCGCTGGCACCGCCCACTGTGGTGAAATAGCCCGACAGTTTCTTCGGATTGACGACCGCATCGAAGACATCAGCCACCGGGCGGCCGATGCGGCCCGAGACGCGAATATTGAGGGACATGCGACTTCCTCCTCTTCTCCGTTGTATCCATCTCAATTATGTTATAAAAACATAACATGTCAAGCGAATCGGATCACGACCCCATTTTCAAGGCGCTGGCGCATCGCCGCCGCCGCGATATTCTCGATCTTCTGAAGGATGGGCCGCGCACGACCGGCGCGCTCTGCGAAGCATTCCCGGAGATGGATCGCTGCACTGTCATGCAGCATTTGAAGGTGCTGGAGGAAGCCGATCTGGTGATCGCCAGGAAAGAAGGCCGGGAGCGCTGGAACCATCTGAACAGCCTGCCGATCAAGCAGATTCACGACCGCTGGATCAGCGCCTACGCCGGCCACGCATTGTCCATTCTCGACCGGCTGAAGAGCGACCTCGACAGTCCTTCCTACTAGCTTGCGGAAGCAATCGTCGCGGTTCTATGATGAAAGGCGAGGGAGGAACCATGCCAATATCGGGAGCTGCCATCCGTCGCATGCGCCAGCTGCGCAATATGAAGCAGGAGCATCTGGCGGAATTGCTCGCCGTCAACCAGGCGACCGTCTCCCGCTGGGAGCGCGGCATCCTGCCAGTCACCGTCGCTCAGGCAATGCGGCTGGAAAGCATCTTTGCTTCCCCGTTATCCTCCGCCGATGCCGCATTGAAACGGCTGGTCGAACATTCCCTAAGCAAGGTTCATCTCATCTGCGACCGCACCCACAGGCTTCTTGCCGCTTCCAGTGCACGGCAGAGCGAATGGCGCCTGCCGCTCTCCGATTTTCTGGACAGGCCTCTGTTCTCCTATGCGTCGCAGGAGATCGTAAAGACGGAGGGCGAACTCGTCGGCCTCGGCTGGCATGAGGGCCAAATAAATTCGCTGACACTGGAGACAGGCGCTAACGGAAATCCGCACCTGCCTATTGCCGCCGGGCGTGTGCTCTGGGAGCGCATCTTCCTGGCCGATGGCAGCGCCGCAAGGCTGGTTACGACAGTCGGCTGAGCCTGCAGAATTCCTGTATCCTGCTGCATAAATTATGCGTTGCCCCGCCGAAGCGGCCTTTGTTAGCGTCCGTCGCCAACTGTCTGGAGACGCAGAATGACGATACTGGTGACGGGAAGCGCCGGCCATCTGGGCGAAGCGCTGATGCGGACGTTGAGGGATCAAGGCCGTCGGGTGCGCGGCATCGATATCAAACCCTCGCCTTTTACCGATATGACCGGATCGATCACCGATCCCGATTTCATCCGCCGCGCGATGACAGGCATCACCGCCGTTATCCACGCCGCCACGCTGCACAAGCCGCATGTCGGAACGCACACCAACAAGGATTTCATCCATACCAACGTCACGGGCACGATGGACCTGCTCGAACAGGCAGTCGTCGTTGGCGTAACAAGCTTCGTCTTCACCAGCACCACCAGCGCTTTCGGAGCAGCCCTGCGCCCAGCCGCAGGCGAACCGGCCGCCTGGGTCACCGAGGATGTTCTGCCCGTTGCCCGCAACATCTACGGCGTGACGAAGATCGCCGCCGAAGGCATCTGCGAACTCTTCGCGCGCAACATGTCGCTGCCTGTCGTCATTCTAAGGACTTCGCGTTTCTTCCCGGAAAATGACGACGACCTTGATAGCCGCAACCACTATTCCGCCGAAAATGCCCAGGCCAACGAGTTGCTTTATCGGCGCGTCGATATCGAGGATGTGGTCGACGCCCATCTGCTGGCACTGGAAAGAGCGCCGTCTATTGGCTACGGCCGGTACATCATCTCGGCAACGGCACCCTTCACCGAAGCCGATCTCGCCGACCTGCGCCGTGATGCGCTCGCGACCGTGGAGCGCCTTTTCCCCGGCATGGCCGCGCTTTACGCGGAGCGCGGCTGGACGATGTTTCCGCACTTCGACCGTGTCTATGTCAATGCGCTGGCCCGGCAGGAACTCGGCTGGCACCCGAAGTATGATTTTCGGCACGTGCTCGATTGCCTGCGCGACGGCAGGGAATGGAGAAGTCCGCTCGCTCTGGTCGTCGGCGCAAAGGGCTATCACGACCAGATTTTCGAGGATGGGCCTTACCCGCTCCAGCGCCGCTGATACGGACCGCGAGGCCGGCCGTCTGCGGCGGGGCGACCCGGTGATCGTCGCAGATATCGCCGAACTTGCCTGAGCTATTGCAAATAGGGAAACGGGCGCCGAAGCGCCCGTTCTCAAGCTGCCTTGTCCCAGGCCGGCGCCAACCCTTCCGGGCTGACGATACGGCCATCGGGTTTCGCCAACCCATGGATCGCCGCCACATCCTCGGAAGAGAGTTCGAAATCGAAGATCGCTGCATTCTCCTCAGCGCGTTGTTCCGAGACGGTCTTTGAAAGTGCGATCAGATCCTGCTGAATGATCCAGCGGAGCACGATCTGGGCAATCGACTTGCCATGTTTCGCGGCAATCGCCTTCAACACCGCATCCTCAAGCACCTTGCCGTCAGCCATGGCGTAGTAGGCCGTCACGGATATATCGAGCTGCTTTGCAGCGCGCAGCACCGGCGTTTGATCGATATAGGGATGATACTCCACCTGGTTCGTCACGATCGGCAGGCTGCTAAGCGCTACGGCCTGGCGCATCAGATCCGTGTTGAAGTTCGACACGCCGATATGGCGCACCTTGCCTGCCTTCGCGACTTCATTCAGCGCGCCGATCTGCTCGGCAAGCGGCACGGCCTCGTTTGGCCAGTGAAGCAGCAGCAGGTCCACATAATCTGTCTTCAGCTTCTTCAGGCTTTCGTCGACCGAAGCGATGAAGGCAGCACGCTTGTAGTTCTCGACCCAGACCTTGGTGGTCAGGAAGATATCGCCACGGGCGACGCCGGAGCGGCGGATACCCTCGCCAACCTCGGCCTCGTTGCCGTAGATCTGCGCGGTATCGATATGGCGATAACCGTTGGCGAGCACGTGCGAGACCATGCGTTCGGCATCCGGGCCCGGCACGCGGAACGTGCCAAAGCCGAGGGCGGGAATGGAGGCGCCGTTGGCGCTGACGAATTTCATGCTGTTTCCTTTCGAGTGAGGAGAGATCAGGCCGCGCTGCAGGCAACGGCTGCAGCCGGGCCGGAGCGGCGGTCGAGGGCGCCGCTGCGGATGGTAAGGCCAAGGGCAACGACGACGAGGCCTGCCGCAACGAAGGGCGTGGCGCCCAGTCCGAAACGAGACTCGACCACCAGGCCGCCGATCCAGGCGCCCATGGCAATGCCGAGATTAAAGGCGGCGATATTGAGCGCTGAGGCGACATCGACGGCATTCGGCTGCAGCTGGCGTGCAAGCTGCACGACATAGAGCTGCAGGCCGGGCACATTGGCGAAGGACAGGAAGCCAAGGATCGCAAGCGTCGGAATGGTCAACCAGGGCGAGACGGCCGTAAAGCCGAAGAGAACCAGCACAAGCGCTTGGGCGATGAACAGGAAGGTCAGTGCTTTGACGGGATCGCGGTTGGAGATTCGCCCGCCAACGACGTTGCCGACGGCAATCGCCACGCCATAGAGCATCAGGATCAGGCCGACGGCCGAGGAGGCAAAGCCGGTGATCTGCTCGAGGATCGGCGCAAGGAAGGTAAAGGCGACGAAGGTTCCGCCGTAGCCCAGCGCCGTCATCGCATAGACGAGCAACAGCCGGCCCGTGGCAAGCACGCGGATCTGTTCGCCGATACTGGCCGGCGCCGCCTTCTTGAGGTTCGAGGGCAGCAGGAAGGCGATGCCTGCGAAAGCGATCACACCGAGGCCGGCAACGGCAGCGAAGGTGGTGCGCCAGCCGAAAGTCTGGCCGATAAAGGTGCCGAGCGGAACGCCTGTGACGATTGCAACCGTCAGGCCCATGAACATCATAGCGATGGCCGATGCGCGGCGGTTTTCCGGCACCAGATCGGCAGCGATCGTGGAACCGACGGAGAAGAACACCCCGTGCGCGAAGGCCGAGACGACGCGGGCAATCAGCAGCACTTCATAACCGGGGCTGAGCGCCGCGATGATGTGGCCGATAATAAAGAGCGCCATCAACCCAAGCATGAGCGGCTTGCGCTCGATCCGTCCGGTGAGCGCGGTCAGGATGGGTGCGCCGAAGGTGACACCCAGCGCATAGACGCTGACGATGAGGCCGGCAAGCGGCAGAGTGATGTGAAGGTCGCTGGCAACCGTCGGCAGCAGGCCGACGATGACGAATTCCGTGGTCCCGATCGCATAGGCCGCGATCGTCAACGCAAAGAGAGCAAGTGGCATGAGAGTGACCCGATGGTTTGGTTCTTGTTCGGGTCGGAATATGGGCGTGGCGCACCTGTTCGATAATCGCCTATAATAGCTCAACAGTTGTGAATTCAATTCAAGATCGGAAGCAGATGGATAACCGCGTCGGCGAGATGGATGTCTTTGTACAGGTGGCCGGACTGCAGAGCTTCTCCGCGGCCGGCCGCAAGCTCAGGCTTTCGCCCTCTGCCGTCAGCAAGCTCGTCACGCGGCTGGAAGATCGCCTCGGCACACGTCTTCTCGTGCGCACCACCCGCGCCCTGCAGCTGACGCCGGAGGGTGAAATCTATCTTGAACGCTCCCGCCGCATCCTCTCCGACATCGAGGAGACGGAACGCGCCGTCTCAGCCGGCGGCACGACGGTCGCGCGCGGCCGCCTGCGCGTCAGCACTTCCGTCGCCTTTGGCGTTCGCTACATCGTCCCGCTGGTGCCCGATTTCCTCAAACTCTATCCCGAGGTCGATCTCGACCTCGCACTCAGCGATGGCATCATCGATATCGTCGGCGAACGCGCCGACATCGCCATTCGCTCGGGCGCCTTACGCGATTCCTCGCTGAAGGCGCGCAAGCTGCTCGAAAGCCGCCGCGTCATCGTCGCCTCACCTGCCTATCTGAAACGGGAAGGCATGCCGGAAAACCCCGACGATCTCGACCGCCACAATTGCCTGACCTTCAGCTTCCGCTCGACCTCAGAGGAATGGCAATTCCGCGATCCCAGCAACGGCGACCGCTTTTCAAGACCAGTCTTCGGCAACCTCGAAACCAATAACGGGCCAACTGCACGCAGCCTTTGCCTCGCCGGTCTCGGCCTCGCCCGCGTCGGTCAGTTCCATGTGCAGCCGGATATCGATGCTGGAGCTTTGGTGCCTGTGCTGGAAGCCTATAACGCCGAGGATATCGAACTCATCCACGCCGTCTATCCCGGTCACGAGCATCTCGCGGCACGCATCCGCGCCTTCATTGATTTTCTAGTTAAGAACATCCGATAGGCCGACTATAGCTGAAGACCACCGTCATCGCACTGTCACAGGGCAACGATAGCGAGCGCTCCATGCCGATAGAAATTCTTCCGCCACGACAAAGCTGGATCGACGACTTCGTAAGCCTGAAGCAGGCTCTCCTGCGCGCGGCACCATCAGGTGCAGCGATCCATCATATCGGTTCTACCGCTGTGCCGGGCCTTCCGGCGAAGGGCATCATCGATATTCAGGTGAGCGTCGATGCTCTTGATCTGGTCGACGATGCCGCATTCGAGAGGGAAGGTTTCAAGCGTCGCGCGTTCGCGACCGACCACTGCCCGCCGGGTCTCGATTTGGCGGAAGGCGAGTTGCGAAAGCTGTTCTTCAAAAGTACGGGCCGGCTTGCGAATATCCATATCCGTGAAAAAGGCCGCTTCAACCAGCGTTATCCGCTTCTCTGCCGGGATTTCCTGCGCGCCCATCCGACGGCCGCTGCCGCCTATGGGCTGATCAAGCAACGCCTCGCAGGCTATTTCCCCGACAATGTCGATGCCTATTACGACATCAAGGATCCGGTCTTCGATATCATCGTGGAAGGCGCCTACGACTGGGCGAAGCTCATCGGCTGGAGCGAGCCACCAGGCGATTAAAACTGGACTTGTCGGAAGATATCGGCGCGGCTCACGAAGAAGCCGCCGAAAAGAGAAGAGCGCGATCCACACAACCGGTGGAAACTATCGATCCTGGGCGCCTACGAAAGTAGGTGGGCGCCGTATGTCCAGACCCACGAGCCCGGACAGGGACAGCTCCCTAAGGATCGGGTATGGCCCCGAGGATTCATTGTTCCTGTCGAGAAGCACAGACCGCGTGAACGAATATAGGGACATTTGCAGCACCGCACCAGTGGGTCAGCACTGCTCTCCCAAATTAATTAAGCTCGGCTGGCGTACGGCCGTTCAGCTTGTCGGTAATGCCTTGAATACGGCTCGTGACTTCCGAAAGCGCCACTGCAATACCTTCTTCGGTGCGGGCGGTGGCGGCAATTACCGTGTCCCGATTGCTGCGAAGCGTCTCCAGCTCGGATTCCAGCCCGGCAACACGTCGCGTCAGCTCCGAGATCTCGTCCATGACCATGATTCCGGCCATGACGGTGATCCTGAGATCGCCGATTTCGCCGAACTGCCCCTTGAGATGGCCGACATAACGGTCGAAACGAACCGCGAGGTCAGTCAGATGATCTTCCTGCCCCTCTTCGCAGGCCATGCGATAGGCCTTGCCGTCGATCGTTACCGTTACCTGCGCCATGTTCTCAAGTCCTCTTAGCGGTCAAGAACCGCGCGGATCGTTTCCATCGCCGTCACCAGACGGCGCGAAACCTCGCGATTGACCTCTTCCAGCCGGTTCGCACGGAATTCGGCCTGGTCCAGCTCCTGGGCAAGACGCGAGCGATCGGCATGCACGCGGCGAACCTCGCCCTCGATCTCGCCTTGCTCGCGCTGGCGCTCGATACGCATGTCGACGGCGTTCTCGAGGCCCGAGATTGCCTGTTTCAGCTCCGTAAGCGCAGCTTCGATGGTTTTGCCGTTAGGCGTCATGTCTTTTCCGGTTCCCCGCACAAGACCCGCGAATCGGCCTCTGCCGCCGACCCTGTATTTTCAAGAGGATATGCAGCTAGGTTGGAGCGCGTCAATAAAGCCCCTCGGCTACCCCCTGCCCTATTCTGTGGATGAGCGATTTACACAAGCCTGCCACACAAGATTTGTCTTTTGTAAAACATAACGGTCAAATGTCAAAAATCGTCGCACCCGGCCGCCAAACGGCTTCCATTTTGTTGACTTGGCCGTTCCAACTGCTATGTCTCGACCGCTCTCATTGATGGTCTTGGCAGGCTCGAGGCCATCCTCAAACCCGGAACTAGCGGAAAAGCCATGACCTCACGCGAACAAAACGACCGGATGGCGAATGCGATCCGTTTCCTCTCCATGGACGCCGTCGAAAAGGCGAATTCCGGCCACCCGGGCATGCCGATGGGTATGGCGGATGTGGCAACGGTCCTCTTCACCAAATATCTCCGCTTCGATCCCCAGAAGCCGCACTGGCCGAACCGCGACCGCTTTGTTCTCTCTGCCGGCCACGGCTCGATGCTGCTCTACTCGCTGCTCTATTTGACCGGCTATCCGGACATGTCGGTCGAGGACCTGAAGCAGTTCCGCCAACTCGGCTCCAAGACCGCCGGCCATCCGGAATATGGCCACGCCACCGGCATCGAAACGACCACCGGCCCGCTTGGCCAGGGCATTGCCAATGCCGTCGGCATGGCGATCGCCGAGCGCAAGCTGCGCGACGAATTCGGTCCGGACCTGCAGGATCACTATACCTACGTCATCAATGGCGACGGTTGCCTGATGGAAGGTATCAGCCATGAGGCGATCGCGCTTGCCGGCCACCTGAAGCTCAACAAGCTGATCCTCTTCTGGGACAACAACTCGATCACCATCGACGGCGCCGTATCGCTGTCGGACTCGACCGACCAGGTTGCCCGCTTCAAGGCCGTTCACTGGAACACGATCGAGATCGACGGTCACGACCAGGCCGCCATCGCCGATGCGATCGAAGCCGCTCACAAGTCCGACCGCCCGACCTTCATCGCCTGCAAGACGGTCATCGGCTTTGGCGCTCCGAACAAGCAGGGCACTCACAAGGTGCACGGCAACCCGCTCGGCGCCGACGAAATCGCTGCCACCCGCAAGGCGCTGAATTGGGACTACGAGCCCTTCGTCGTTCCCTCCGACATCCTCGACGCATGGCGCGCTGCCGGCACCCGCTCCGACAATATCGTTAAGGCATGGGAAGAGACGCTTTCCAAGTCGCCGTCTAAGGCCGAGTTCACCCGTCGTTTTGCCGGCGACCTTCCAGAAGGCTTCGACAAGGCCATCGACGACTACAAGAAGAAGCTCGCCGAGACCAAGCCGACGATCGCCTCCCGCAAGGCATCCGAAGATGCGCTTGAAGTCATCAACGGCTTCGTGCCGGAAACGCTTGGCGGCTCTGCCGACCTCACTCCGTCGAACAATACCAAGACCAGCCAGATGCATTCGATCACGCCGACGGATTTTGCCGGACGCTACATGCACTGGGGCATCCGCGAGCACGGCATGGCGTCTGCCATGAACGGCATCTCGTTGCACGGTGGTCTTATCCCGTACGGCGGCGGCTTCATGATCTTCTCGGATTATTGCCGCCCGCCGATCCGCCTCGCCGCTCTCATGGGCATTCGTGTCATCCACGTGCTGACGCATGACTCGATCGGCGTCGGCGAAGACGGCCCGACCCATCAGCCGGTCGAACAGATTGCCAGCCTGCGCGCCGTTCCGAACCTGATGGTCTTCCGTCCGGCCGATGCCGTCGAAACGGCTGAATGCTGGCAGATTGCCATGAAGACGAAGAATCGTCCGTCCGGTCTGGCCCTTACCCGCCAGAACCTGACGACGGTCCGCACCGAGTATAATGAGAAGAACCTCTGCGAACTCGGCGCTTATACGCTCGCCGGCAATGCCGACGCCAAGGTCACGATCTTCGCTTCGGGGTCCGAAGTGGAACTCGCCGTTGCCGCCCGCGCAACGCTGGAAGCCAAGGGTATCAGCACCCGCGTCGTATCCGTTCCCTGCACCGAACTCTTCTTCGAGCAGCCGGATGCCTACCGCAAGGAAGTCATCGGCAACTCGCCGGTCAAGATCGCCGTCGAAGCTGCCGTTCGCGAGGGCTGGGATGCCTTTATCGGTCCGGAAGGCTCGTTCATCGGCATGAAGGGCTTCGGTGCATCCGGTCCGGCCAAGAAGGTTTTCGAGCACTTCGGCATCACGGCTGACGCCGTCGTCGCCGCTGCGGAAGCCAAGCTTTAACGGCCCAAGCATTAACGGGGGGTGCCTTCGGGCACTTCCTCATCTAGTATCAGCAAGCCCCACCTCTAGGGAGTGAATGCACATGACAGTCAAGGTTGCCATCAACGGTTTCGGACGTATCGGCCGCAACGTTCTTCGCGCCATCGTCGAATCTGGCCGCACCGATATCGAAGTCGTCGCCATCAACGACCTCGGCCCGGTCGAGACCAACGCCCACCTGCTCCGTTACAACTCCATCCATGGCCGCTTCCCGGCGACCGTGACGGTCGAAGGCGACACGATCACCGTCGGCAACGGCAAGCCGATCAAGGTTACCGCCATTAAGGACCCGGCTACCCTTCCCCATGGGGAATTGGGCGTCGATATCGCGATGGAATGCACGGGCATCTTCACCGCCCGCGACAAGGCTGCCGCTCACCTGACGGCTGGCGCCAAGCGCGTCATCGTTTCGGCTCCTGCCGATGGTGCTGACCTTACTGTCGTCTTCGGCGTCAACCATGACCAGCTCACCAAGGAGCATCTGGTCATCTCCAACGCTTCCTGCACCACGAACTGCCTCGTGCCGGTCGTGAAGGTTCTGGATGACGCCGTCGGCATCGACCACGGCTTCATGACGACCATCCACTCCTACACCGGCGACCAGCCGACGCTCGACACGATGCACAAGGATCTGTATCGCGCCCGCGCTGCTGCCCTCTCCATGATCCCGACCTCGACGGGCGCCGCAAAGGCCGTTGGCCTCGTGCTGCCGCACCTCAAGGGCAAGCTCGACGGCACTTCGATCCGCGTTCCGACGCCGAACGTTTCCGTCGTCGACTTCAAGTTCGTTGCCAAAAAGGCCACCTCCGTCGGCGAAATCAACGAAGCGATCAAGGCTGCTGCAAACGGCAAGCTGAAGGGCATCCTCGGCTACACCGATGAGCCGCTCGTTTCCCGCGACTTCAACCACGACAGCCACTCCTCGATCTTCGCAACCGATCAGACGAAGGTCATGGAAGGCAACTTCGTGCGCGTCCTGTCCTGGTACGACAACGAGTGGGGCTTCTCCAGCCGCATGTCCGACACGGCTGTCGCCTTCGCCAAGCTCATCTAAGCTTGACGGCAGAGAAATCAGGAAACGGCTCGGGAAACCGGGCCGTTTTCATTTCGGGTGATCGATCGGAGGCTGGAGGAGCATGGCGCAACTGATTATTCGCAAGGCGACTGTTGATGACGCGGAGGAGCTAAGCGAACTTATCAATGAAATCATCGAAGCCGGCGGCACGACCGCCCTCGAGGATCCCTTTTCGCCCGAACTGCTGGCCGACTGGTTCATAGCAGGAGAATTCCCCCTCGCATGCCATGTGGCGCAAGCGGAAGCCAGGCTTGCCGGCTTCCAGTTCCTCAGCAGTTACGGCGACTTGCCCAAGGGTTGGGCCGATATCGGAACCTTCGCGCGCCTGAACCCGAAGATACCGGGCGTTGGCACCGCATTGTTTGCGACAACGCTTTCTGCCGCCGAAGAGCGCAACATCAAAGTCATTCGTGCGACCATCCGCGCCGATAATACTGGCGGGCTGGCCTATTACGAGAAGATGGGTTTTCGCACCTATAATATGTTGGAGAAAGTGCCGCTGAACGACGGTACGCCGGTGGATCGAATTCAGAAGCAATATCAGGTGAGCAAAGATAAAAGCGGTCTCTGGCGGTCAGCTCAATAAAAAGTCCCTCACTCGGCCTATCCGCCCTCCTCTCGCCTGAATTGCTTCTACATTCTTTATACAGACTTTTTCCCGTAGCATTCTTCACTGGTCCTCACCCCAAGGGCTGTCCAGCAGCATGATGCAGCGATGCAGTAGAGGTTAAGCCGCAAGGCCTACCCTTCTGCTGTATTTTGCCGTTTACTAAAAGATCGCACTGGGCGCGGAGGGGCAAGGGACAGGCCGGGGGCGGCTTCGGGATGGCGTGATGAGGCGAAAGGGGTAGGGCATGGAAGCGTTTTACATAGTGGTGCTCGTTGCGACAGCGCTTGTGCTTCTTGCTGCCTTTTCGAGCCTTCTCGCCTTCCGCTTCGGCGCCCCCCTCCTTCTGCTGTTCCTGATGATCGGGCTTGCCGCCGGTGTCGATGGTCTCGGCATCGAATTCAGCAATAACTATCTGGCCTATGTTCTGGGCTCGATCGCCCTTGCGATCATCCTCTTCGATTCCGGTTTCGGCACGCCGATGCAGGCCTTCCGCATCGCCGCGGTGCCGTCGCTGACGCTGGCCTCGATCGGCGTGCTTCTGACCGCAGCACTCTTCGCCTTCGCCGCCCGCTGGCTGCTCAACTTCACTTGGCTGGAGGGCATGCTGCTCGGCTCGATCGTTGCCTCCACCGATGCCGCCGCCGTCTTCTTCCTGTTGCGCATCGGCGGCATCAATATCAGAGACAAGGTGCGTTCCACGCTAGAAGTTGAATCCGGCACCAACGACCCGATGGCGATTTTCCTGACTATCGCACTGGTCGAGGTTCTCGCGAGCGGCGAACGTTACGCCGGCATCAATATCGGCATGCTCGCCATGTTCATCCAGCAGATGGGCCTTGGCGTCATCCTCGGCCTGCTCGGCGGCATGATGATCGTGCTGATCGCCGGCCGGCTGGAAACGGATCGTGGCCTGACACCGATCTTCGTGCTGGCGCTCGCCTTGCTCGTCTTCTCCTTCACCGGTGCTGTCGGCGGCAGCGGTTTCCTTGCCGTCTATGTCGCCGGCATCTATGCAGGAAACCGCAAGATGCAGGCGATCGGTACCATCAGACGCTTTCAGGACGGCATGACCTGGCTTGCCCAGATCATCATGTTCCTCGTGCTCGGCCTGCTGGCGACGCCCTCACAGTTTCCTGTCATCATCGTGCCGGCGATCCTGCTGGCATTGTTTCTGATCTTCGTCGCCCGGCCGCTCGCCGTCTGGCTGTCTCTGCTGCCTTTCGATTATACGCAGCAGGAAATCGGTTTTGTCGCCTGGGTCGGCCTGCGCGGCGCCGTATCCATCCTGCTTGCCATCATGCCGATCCTCGGCGGGCTGCAGCATAGCCAGATCTATTTCAACACCGCCTTCATCATCGTGCTCGTCTCGCTGCTCGTACAGGGCTGGACGATCAAACCGGTTGCCAAGCGCCTCGGCCTAATCATCCCGCCGCGTATCGGCGCGGTCGACAAGGTTGAGGTCGACCTGCCGGGCGCCGCCAATCACGAGCTGCTTTCCTATCGCGTCGTCAAGGACAGCCCGGTTCTGCGCGGCGAGCGCATCCCACGCTGGGCAGCACCCTCGCTCGTGATCCGCGACGGCAAGTCGATGCGTTATCAATATGCCGGCCGCCTCCGGGAAAACGATCTCGTCTACCTTTTCATCGCACCCAGCTATTCGCGCCTGCTCGACCGGCTCTTCGCCAGCCGCGCACCCGTCGATGAGGACGATGCGGAATTCTTCGGCGCCTTTGCGCTGTCGCCGGCCCGTCCCGCAGCCGATCTCGATGCCGCCTATGGTCCAGGCCTGCTCAACGAATCCGAAAAGGGTCTGACGATCGCCGAACTGATGAAACAGCGTCTCGGCGGCAAGGCGGATTATGCCGATCGCGTCCGTCTCGGCTCGCTCATCCTCATCGTCCGCGACCTCGACGACCAGGATCACATCACCTCCGTCGGCATGTCGCTCGAGGCCGTGGAGCCAGCCATTACGCTGCCGATCTTCATCAATCTGCGCGAGATTATCCAGCGCACCCGCGAGCGTATGAAGGGCCGCAAAAAGCATGAGGCAACGGCTGCGGAAAGCGCCGCCGGACGTGACGAAAGCCCGCGCTAAAACGGCCCCCGACTGCCTTGCGTCTCCCCCGATCCTTGCTATGGTCGGCGCAATTTACGCCAACCACGAACGGATCCTCCCATGGCAGCTTTCAAGACCCTCGACGACCTCAACGATATCGCCGGCAAGCGCGTTCTCGTCCGCGTCGACCTCAACGTCCCGGTCAAGGATGGCACGGTTACGGACACGACCCGCATCGAACGCGTCGCACCGACGATCCTTGAACTGTCGAAAAAGGGCGCCAAGGTCATCCTGCTCGCCCATTTCGGCCGCCCGAAGGATGGCCCCTCGGCTGAATTCTCGCTTTCGTTGGTTGCCCCCTCCGTCGAGCAGGTGCTTGACCATGCCGTGTTGACAGCATCCGACTGCATCGGCGAGGCAGCCGCTTCCGCCGTCGCGAAGATGAACAATGGTGATATCCTGCTCCTGGAAAACACCCGCTTCCACAAGGGCGAGGAAAAGAACGATCCAGATTTCACCAAGGCGCTCGCCGCAAACGGCGATATCTATGTGAACGACGCCTTCTCGGCCGCGCACCGCGCCCACTCCTCCACCGAAGGTCTTGCCCATCATTTGCCGGCTTATGCGGGGCGCACCATGCAGGCTGAGCTCGAGGCACTGGAAAAGGGCCTCGGCAACCCGGTCCGTCCGGTCGTCGCAATCGTCGGCGGCGCCAAGGTCTCCTCCAAGATCGACCTCCTGATGAATCTCGTGAAGAAGGTCGACGCGCTCGTCATCGGCGGCGGCATGGCCAACACCTTCATCGCCGCCCGCGGCACCGATGTCGGCAAGTCGCTTTGCGAGCATGATCTCGCCGATACCGCCAAGCAGATTATGATCGAAGCCGCCACCGCCGGCTGCGCGATCGTCCTGCCGGAAGACGGCGTCGTTGCCCGTGAGTTCAAGGCAGGTGCTGCCAATGAGATCGTCTCCATCGAGGCGATTCCGGCCGATGCCATGGTCCTCGATGTCGGTCCGAAGTCGGTCGATGCCGTCAAGGCTTGGATCGAACGCGCCACTACGCTCGTCTGGAACGGTCCGCTCGGCGCCTTTGAAATCGAGCCCTTCGACGCAGCGACCGTCGCGGCCGCGAAATACGCCGCCGAACGCACCAAGGCCGGCAAGCTCACGTCAGTTGCAGGCGGTGGTGATACGGTCTCGGCGCTGAACCATGCCGGCGTTGCCGAAGAGTTTAGCTATGTTTCGACCGCGGGCGGCGCCTTCCTTGAATGGATGGAAGGCAAGGAGTTGCCGGGTGTGGCCGTTCTCTCCGCTAACCGATAAGCCGATTCGGCAGATATTCCAGCAGGATAGACCGCGGAGCAAACGCTTCCGCGGTCTTTTGCCCACAAAGAGAAAAAATTCCCGAACTTTCAAACGATTGAAATCATTTCAATCGTTTCAATGACTTAGCACTCCCTTTTTTCTCCCTATAAACTTCTGTTATCCGGGTTCTATATTATCAATTCTACCGGGTTTCATTGTGGAGAGAACGAGATGAGCGAACGATTGGAAGACATTGCAGTTAAGATGGTTGCTGGTGGTCGGGGCCTGCTTGCAGCCGATGAATCGACCGCTACCATCAAGAAGCGTTTCGACGCGATCAATCTTGAATCGACCGAAACCAGCCGGCGCGATTATCGCGAGATGCTCTTCCGCTCCGACGAAGCGATGAAGAAGTACATTTCCGGCGTCATCCTCTATGAGGAAACCCTGTATCAGAAGGCCGCCGACGGCACGCCCTTCGTCGACATCATCAAGGCTGCCGACAGCATCCCGGGCATTAAGGTCGACATCGGCGCCAAGCCGATGGCAAAATACCCGGGTGAAACCGTTACCGAAGGCCTCGACGGCCTCGCAGATCGCCTTGCCAAATATTATGAGGCAGGCGCCCGCTTCGCCAAGTGGCGCGGCGTCATCGCCATCTCCCAGACCCTGCCGAGCCGCGGTTCCGTCCGCGCCAATGCCCAGGCGCTGGCTCGCTATGCCGCGCTTTGCCAGGAAGCCAAGATCGTGCCGATCGTCGAGCCGGAATGCCTAATGGACGGCAAGCCGGGCGACCACAATATCGACCGCTGCGCCGAAGTGACTGAGGCCACGCTGCGCATCGTGTTGGAGGAACTGGCCGATGCCCGTGTCAGCCTCGAGGGCATGATCCTGAAGCCGAACATGGTCATCGACGGCAAGAATGCCCGCAAGGCCTCCGTCGCCGAAGTTGCAGAGCGCACTGTCCAGGTCCTGAAGCGCACGGTCCCTTCGTCCGTTCCAGGCATTGCCTTCCTCTCCGGCGGCCAAACCACGGAAGAGGCCACCGCCCATCTCTCCGCAATCAACTCCGGTTATGAGCTGCCCTGGTTTGTCACCTTCTCCTATGGCCGCGCCCTGCAAGACAGCGCGCTCAAGGCCTGGAACGGCAAGCAGGAAAACGTCGCCGCCGGCCAGCGCGAATTCTCTCATCGCGCCGAAATGAACAGCCTCGCCGCCAAGGGCAACTGGAAGGCCGAACTCGAAAAGGCTGCATGAGCTTTTGAAGCTTGAGAGAATGAGACAGGCGGCGAACATCTTCGCCGCCTGTTTTATTGTGCCTGCCTGTCGCGAAGGCGATTTGTCATGGCGACAAGATAATCCTTCGCCGCAATCGCTGGCCTCGCTAATCATGGCGCCTTAACCATTGGAGCCGCCATGAACAGCCTGCCCTACATCACCGTCGACGTCTTCACCTCCACCCGCTTCGAGGGAAATCCGCTCGCGGTCATGAGCGACGCCAGGGGCATCAGCGACGCGGCAATGCAGAAGATCGCCGCCGAATTCGGCTATTCAGAAGTCACCTTCGTGCTTCCTCCGGAAAACCTTCAAAACACGGCAAGGGTGCGCATCTTCACGCCGACGATGGAGATACCCTTTGCCGGTCATCCCAATGTCGGCACCGCCTATGTACTCGGTCAGCAGAGTGAAATCTTCGGCCGCCCCATCGGCGATACGTTGCGGTTCGAGGAGAAGGCCGGCCTCGTTGAGGTCGCCCTGCAGCGCAGCGAAGGTCGTGTCACCGCAGCGACGATCCGCGCTCCACGACCGCTTGAAGTAGAAGACACGATACCCGATGCGGTCATTGCCAGCTGCATCTCCATCGACCCGGCGTCGATCCGCAAGAACACGCATGCCCCGGTCGTCGTCTCCGTCGGCCTGAAATTTGCCGTTGCCGAACTCGAAAGCCTCGAGGCTCTGGCCGCGGCAAGCCCTAATATCAACGGCTTCCAGGCTGCGGCCAAGTCTATGACCGGCAGCCATGATTTCTCTCTGTTTCTCTACGTTCGCCCCTCCGCTACGCCATGGAAGATCCGCGCCCGCATGTTCGCGCCGCTGGACAACGTCATCGAAGATCCGGCGACCGGCAGCGCTTCGGCAGCCCTTTCCGCCTATCTCGTCTCACTCCTGCCGGAGGCGGACATCAGCCGGCACGTGACGATCGAACAGGGTGTGGAAATGGGCCGGCGCAGCATCATCGAACTTGATGTGGTCAAGAAGGCCGGCACAGTCACCGACGTGACGATCTCGGGAACCTGCGTGCCGGTCATGAAAGGCGAGATCATCCTGCAGGGCTGAACCTGCCTATTGCACCAGGAAATCGCGCGCCAGCAGCGCCACCGCCCAGATGGCAAAGGCAATCAGCGCGATCTTCCAGAAATCCATCCGGCGGCGCAGCCCCGGATAGCCGAGCGGCTTGATGATCTGGATTGCCATGGCAAGGATGAGCAGCAAAGCTATCAGCTTTGTCATGGCTTTATTTTTTCCATCTATCAGAATGTCACAGGACGGACATTTTTTCACGCGAACAGAGAATATCTACTCGCCGTAAAGGCATTCCGGGACACAATCAACATTCTTATGGACTGGGCAGATACAGGTCTCGCCTTATGTCCTTTTTCAAAGCGAACACGCCGAGTCTGGGGATATGACAAGAAATCTGCTGTCCGTCGCTGCGCTGCTCTTTGGCACGCTCTTCCTTTTCATGGGCAACGGACTGCAGGGCATTCTGCTTCCCGTACGCGGAAACCTGGAAGGTTATGCAACGACCACACTGGGCCTGCTCGGCACGTCCTGGGCGGCGGGCTTCGTCATCGGCTGCCTTGTCGCCCCGAAGATGGTGCGCCGCGTCGGCCATGTACGCGCCTTCTCCGGCTTCATCGCCATTATCGCCATCATCGCGCTGGTCAGCGGCATCATTATCGACCCGGTCTGGTGGGTCATCCTGCGCGCTGTCACCGGCTTCTCAACCGCTGGCACCTCGATGATCATCGAAAGCTGGCTGAACGAGCGGGCGAACAATGAAAGCCGCGGCGCGATCTTCTCGCTCTATATCGGCATCACCCTTCTGGGCGTCGTGGGCGGCCAGCTGATGATTCCGCTGGAAGACGTGCGCACACCGGTGCTCTTCATGATCTGCGGCATCTTCTACTGCATCGCCATGCTACCGACGACGCTCTCGACCGCCGCTTCGCCGCAGCCACTGAAAGCGGTGAAACTCGATCTGCCTGCGCTCTATCGCAATTCGCCCGTCTCCTGCCTTGGCATCCTGCTCGTCGGCATCGCCAACGGTGCCTACGGTACACTCGGCGCCGTCTTCGGCGCGGGTGCCGGCCTCTCCGACACCTCGATTGCGGTGATGATGAGTGCCACCATCTTTGCCGGTGCCATCATGCAGCTTCCGGCTGGGCGCCTCTCCGATCGCATCGACCGCCGTTATGTGCTGGCGGCCATGTCAGCCATCGCAGCGCTCGCCGGCCTCCTGATCTTCGTGCTGCACCCCTCATCCCCTGTCTTCCTGATCGGCCTTGTCATCCTCTACGGCGCCGTCGCCAATACGCTCTATCCGATCGCCGTCGCCCATGCGAACGACTTTGCCGCGTCGGAGGATTTCGTAAAGGTCTCGGGCGGCCTGCTGCTTCTTTACGGCATCGGCACCGTCATCGGTCCGACGATCGGCGGTCCGGTCATGTCGATCATCAGCCCGCATGCGCTCTTCCTGGTGACGGCGCTCGCCCATCTTCTGATTACCGGCTATGCCATCGTCAGGAGCCGCATTCGCGCAGCCATTCCGGCAAGCGACCGCGATGCCTATACGACGATCCCGACAGCAACATCTCCTACTCTCACGCCGCAAAGCATGTCGCTTGCCGATCGCGGCTCCAACAAGTCTCCCGAAACCGGCGATCCTGCTGTAAAGTTCGGCTGACGAACTGACGCATGTTGCGCAAAACTGTGCAGCGGTTTTGCTATAACGACATGCCGGAAACGGAGACTTAAAGCGTGGAGGCGAACCTGGAAGATCGCGACACGGTTAAAGGAGGAGCGACAATGAGCTTGATGGATGACGACAGGCCGCAGAAGAAGACCGCACACGAGATCGGCTCCGATCTCTCCCTGCTTTCGGTGGACGAGCTGAAGGCGCGCGTGGAACTCTTGAAAACCGAGATCGCGCGGCTCGAAGCCGAGGCAGCCAAGAAGGCTTCCGGCCGGCTTGCCGCCGAAAGCCTTTTCCGATCATAAGACTGTGAACGAGCAACTATTGCTTCGAAATTACTTTCACTAAGTCTTAAATTGGAACGACATTAATAAAAAATTAAGCTTTATAAGATATTACTCAAACTGTTCAGATCCTTCTGAACCTCAGACAGTTTTCCAAGCGGTGAATTGGTCTGATTTTTCTCCCTGTTTTACCTTGAGAGCCGCTTTTGCGGCTCTTCTTTTTCGCGCTGCCTTAGATCTTTCCACGAAACTGTGGAGATTAACCTTTTCTTAAGAAACGGCTTGCGCAATTAGGTTAAAGATACCATCTTGAAATCATAAAGACCGGCCTGGGAAACTTTTCCGCGGAAACCGGCGTTACCTGATAGTAGATGCGTGCAACAGGGATTCTTTAGATGTCGGAACTTGGATTGAATACAATCAGTTTTGCGGGCCGCGCTGCCGCATCCTCGCAGTTCAAGACGCTGTATGCAGAGGGCATGTCGCTGGTCGAAGAAACCGCATCCTACCTCGACGGCCAGGGCCGCGCAGCCTCCAAGGTGCTGCCGCGTATGGCCTCGGTCCTTTACGCGGCTGAATCGATGCGCCTGACCACCCGCCTCATGCAGATGGCTTCCTGGCTGCTCCTTCAACGCGCCGTCAACAATGGCGAGATGTCTCGCGATCAGGTTCTGGCCGAGAAGAACAAGGTTCGGCTCGACGGCTTTAATGTCGACCGCAACGCTCCGGGCTGGGGCGACCTGCCGGAATCCTTCCGCGATCTCGTAGAGCGCTCGCTTCGCCTGCAGAACCGCATCGCCTTGCTCGACCGCGAAATCTATCGCCCGTCAGAAGCTGCGATCGTCCCGGACAACCAGAACAGCGTCCAGGCTCAGCTTTCCCTGCTGCAGACGGCCTTCGGCAACAACTGATCTGGCATCCATCATAGAATTTCATGGAACCGGCTGCGGCAGCGCGGCCGGTTTTTTGTTTGCTCACCGGTACAGACCCGAAAAACAAAAAGCCCGGCACAAGACCGGGCTTTTGAATATTCCGCCAAGCGGATGCGAATTAGAGGCCGAGGCCGCCGAAACGCTTGTTGAACTTCGAAACACGGCCGCCGCGGTCCATCAGCTGCTGGTTACCGCCGGTCCAGGCCGGGTGCGACTTGGAGTCGATTTCGAGGTTCATGACAGCGCCTTCCGAACCCCAGGTCGAGCGGGTTTCGTACTCGGTGCCATCGGTCATGACTACCTTGATGACGTGGTAGTCGGGATGGATGCCTTCCTTCATGACAATCTTCCTGCGATGCCGGGGTTCAATTTGCCGCAGACAGTTGCGGGGAAAGAACCGATTGAATAAATGAAGCCGCAGTCGTGAAGGCTACGGCTTCCCATTAGGATGCGGTGCCTATACATGAAGGGCGCCGGGATAACAAGGGCCAAGGAGCCGCAATACGCGGTCTTTGAGGGCGATCGGAGACGATTTGGCAGAGCAGGCAGAGCTTGGGGAAAAGAAGTCGCGTTCGCTAAGGCCGCTCGGCAGGTTGACACCTTATGTGGCGCGTTATCGCGGCCTAGTCGCGGGCGCTCTGGTTTCGCTGGCGCTCGCCGCCGTCACATCGCTTGCTATACCGCTTGCCGTGCGCCGCATGATCGACCACGGCTTCACCCAGGCCGATGGTACCTTCATCAACAGCTACTTTGCCATGCTGATGATCATGGCCATCGTGCTCGCCGTCGCCAGCGCTCTTCGCTATTATTTCGTCATTACCATCGGCGAACGCATCGTTGCGGATCTGCGCCGTGACGTCTTTACTCATGTCACACGGCTCTCACCCTCGTTCTTCGACGTCAACCAGTCGGGCGAGATCGTCTCGCGGCTGACGGCCGACACCACGCAAATCAAATCGGCCGTCGGCGCCACGGCTTCCGTGGCGCTCCGCAACCTGATCCTCTGTATCGGTGCGCTCGGTATGATGATCGTGACCTCGCCGAAGCTCTCGAGCCTCGTCATCGTCGCGATCCCGGTCATCGTCTTTCCGCTGGTCGCCGGCGGGCGATCGGTGCGCAAGCGCTCCCGCGCGGCACAGGATACACTGGCAGAGGCTTCCGCCTTCGCCAATGAGACGATCGCTGCAACCCGCACCGTGCAGGCCTTCAACGCCGAAACCGCCGCAGCGGACCGTTACGGCTCGGCTGTCGAATCCGCCTATCAGGCCGCACGTTCCGCCGTCTCCTCCCGCGCCCTGCTGACGGGCATCGCCATCACCCTGATCTTCGGCAGCGTGGTCGCCGTTCTCTGGTTTGGCGCCCATAGTGTCCTCGCCGGCACGCTTTCGGCCGGCACGCTCGGGCAGTTTTTGCTCTATGCGGTCATCGCAGCCGGATCGCTCGGCGCACTCTCGGAAGTCTGGGGCGAGCTTTCGCAGGCAGCAGGTGCAGCTGACCGCCTGACTGAGCTTCTCGACGAAGTCTCGCCGATCACGGCCCCCGCAAATCCGCAGCCACTGCCCTCGCCTGCCCAGGGCCGCGTGGAATTCGACGGCGTGCACTTCGCCTATCCGTCTCGTCCAGGCAAGTCGGCCCTGCACGGACTGGATTTCACGGTGCTGCCCGGAGAAACGGTGGCAATCGTCGGTGCATCCGGCGCCGGCAAGAGCACGGTCTTCTCGCTGCTGCTGCGCTTCTACGATCCGCAACAGGGTAGCGTGAAGATCGACGGTATCGACGCCCGCCAGGCAGATCCGGACGCCTTGCGCCAGCGCATTGCTATCGTGCCGCAAGATGTGACCATCTTCGTCGCCTCGATCCACGACAACATTGCTTTCGGTGTTCAAGGCGCCACGCGCGAGCAGGTACGCACCGCCGCGATCGCGGCCCAGGCCGATGAGTTCATTAATCGGCTGGACAAAGGCTACGATACACAGGTCGGCGAACGCGGCATCACGCTGTCCGGTGGCCAGCGCCAGCGCATCGCCATCGCCCGCGCGATCCTGAAGAACACACCTATCCTGCTTCTGGACGAAGCGACCTCGGCCCTTGACGCCGAGAGCGAAACGCTTGTGCAGAGGGCGCTTGACGGGCTTATGCATGGCCGCACTACGATTGTCATCGCCCACCGTCTCGCCACTGTTCTCAAGGCCGACCGCATTCTCGTCATGGATCAGGGCCGTGTCGTCGAGGAAGGCACACATCAGAGCCTGATCCGGCACGGCGGCATCTATGCAAAGCTCGCCAGCCTGCAATTCGATGCAGCCAACGAGGATGTGCTGGCAGCCGCCAAATAGCTGCCTCATACGTCATCGCGACTAAAGTCTGATCGCATAGCTCCCCGGACGCGGTTGCCTTTGCGGCAACCTGCCCTAACCTCCCTATGCCCGAGGTAGGGGCCCTTGCTGTTGAAATCTGTGGGAGGAGATTCGAATGGCGCTTTCTGATATTACCCGTCGCATGAGCCTGGCGCTCGGCTTTGGCCTGCTCGCAGCGGCCACAGGAACGGCCGCATCGGCCCAGAGCTTTCCTGACCGATCCATAACCATGATCGTGCCTTTCGCGGCCGGAGGCTCGACCGATGTCGTCGCGCGTATCGTCGCGCAGAAAATGTCCGAAGATCTCGGCCAGCAGGTCATCGTGCAGAATGTTGCGGGAGCCGGCGGCAATCTCGGCGCTGACAACGTCGCGCGTGCTGCGCCGGACGGCTATACGATCCTGATGGGCACTGTCGCCACCCACGCGCTCAATCCGCTGATCCTGAAATCGACGCCTTATGATGCCGAGAAGGATTTCGCGCCGATCTCGTTGCTCGTGGTCGTTCCGAATGTGCTGGTCGTCAATCCGGAACTGCCCGCAAAGAACGTGCAGGAATTGATCGCGCTCCTGAAAGCCGATCCGGACAAATACAGTTACGCCTCATCCGGCAACGGCACACCGCTGCATCTTTCCGGCGAACTTTTTAAAAGTATGGCCGGCGTCGACATGCAGCATATTCCCTATAAGGGCGCTGGACCGGCACTGAACGACGTCATTGGCAACCAGGTGCCGATCATGTTCGACAACCTGCCCTCGTCGTCTAGCCACATCAAGGCCGGCACGTTGCGGGCACTCGCCGTAACGACCGCCGAACGCGCGTCATCCTTCCCCGATATTCCGACCATCGCCGAATCCGGTATTCCCGGATACGAGACCTATACGTGGAATGCGCTCTTTGCACCGGCCAATACGCCGGCCGATGTGATAACCCGCCTCAACGCCTCCGCCAAGAAGGCGTTGACCGATCCGGCCGTTGCCGAGCGGATGAAGGAATTCAGTGCAACGATCGTCGGTTCCACGCCGGAAGAACTCGGCGCTCACGTGAAGGCCGAGCTTGCGAAATGGAAACCGGTCGTGGACGGCGCCCATATCCAGATGGAATGAGCACAACGGAAGGGGACAGCGTGCCGTTAGCCCCTTTTCTCACGCCCGATCCAACCGGCGGCAATTGGACGCCATGCAATTGAATTCTAATTAAGGTAGTGGAAAAGCTCACAATTCTGAGCTAGCTTTCGGGAGGCTGATGCATGATTTCAGCTTACCAGGAGGGATCCATGTACAGATTTGAAGTTTACAAGGATAAGGCCGGTGAATTCCGCTTCCGCTTCAAGGCGTCGAACGGCGAGACCATGTTCTCGTCCGAAGGCTACAAGGCGAAGGCATCTGCAATGAACGCCATCGAATCCATCAAGAAGAATTCGCCTGGCGCTGACGTAGTGGATCAGACAAAGGCGGAAGCCTGACTGAAGCGGAGGCGGCATCAGTCGCCTCCAGCACTTTCCGCTCAGCGTATTTTTCGCGCACTTTTCCATGTGATCAATTTTTTCGACCGCAATGTCGAAATGAGGACGACTGAGACCTCATTGTTTCGGAACGGCTTGAGGCCGCGCCACCGAAGCATTGCAGCATGGGCGAATTCGGCTTTAGATGCTGCCTGCCCGGTCAAACGCCCCTAGAGGATCAGGAGTTTCCGATGCAATACGCACTTATCATCCGTGAATCCGCAGAAGACTTCATCCGCCGCAGCGACCCTGCCTACCGCGATGGTTGGACGGCCTACACCAAGGCACTGGTGCAAGCCGGAATCTTGACCGCCGGTGCCGGCTTGACCCCGCCTGAGACAGGCACGATCGTGCGTCGCAAGGGCGACGACCATGATGTACAGGATGGCCCGTACCCGGAAGGCAAGGAATCGCTTGGCGGCTTCTACGTGATCGACGTGCCCGATCTCGATACGGCGCTCGAATGGGCCACGCGCGTTCCCGTCTCCGAACAGGGCTCGGTGGAAATACGGCCCCGGCTGCAGGTCGCGTGAGGCCGTTGTGACATCAGATGCGGGCCGTGCTGCCGAGAAGGTGGCACGGCAATCCTACGGCAAGCTCATCGCCTTCCTTGCCGCTCGCTCCCGCGATGTTCCGGCGGCGGAGGACGCATTGTCTGATGCGCTGGCGGCCGCGTTGCGGGTCTGGCCCGAGCGGGGCATTCCCGACAATCCGGAGGGCTGGCTGCTCACCGCAGCCCGCCGCAACCTCATACAGGCTGCCCGCCATCGAACTGTCCGCGACAATGCCAGCGAAACGATTGCGCTGGCCGTCGAGGAGGCCGAGGAGCGTATGAACGATGCACGAAACGCCGACTTTTCCGATGAACGGCTGAAGCTTCTTTTTGCCTGCACGCACCCGGCAATTGACCGGTCCGTTCACACATCGCTGATGCTTCAGACCGTGCTCGGCATTGATGCGAAGACAATCGCACAGGCCTTCGTCGTCTTGCCGGATACCATGAGCCAGCGCCTGGTGCGGGCCAAGGTCAAGATCCGCGACGCCGGCATTCCCTTCGCCATCCCCGAGCGGCAGATCCTGACGGAACGGCTGGCGGGCGTACTCTCGGCAATCTATGCCGCCTATGGGCTCGGCTGGGATGGGCTCGATGGCGAAGGAGACAGTCGCACGGGCCTGACCGATGAGGCGATCTGGCTTGGCCGCGCACTCATGACCATGCTGCCCGAGCAGCCGGAGGTCATCGGGCTGCTCTCACTAATGCTTTATTGCGAGGCGAGAAGGCACGCACGGCGTGATGCCGATAGCGCTTACATACCGCTTGAGGAGCAGGATACCGGTCTCTGGAACGAAATCATGCTCGCAGAAGCCGACACGTTGCTGCGCAAGGCGGGCACCTTCGACCGCTTCGGTCCGTTCCAGTGCCAGGCGGCGATCCAGGCCGTCCACGCCACGCGCCGCCGGACGGGCACGACGGATTGGAAGGCGCTTATTACCCTCTACCGGGCACTCATCGCGATGAAACCGACACTCGGCTCAAAGGTCAGCCATGCCGCCGTCGTCGGCAGGGTCGATGGCGCAGCCCCGGCGATCGCCCTGCTGGACGGACTGGAGCGACGGGGCATCGCCAGCTACCAGCCTTACTGGGCGGTGCGGGCGCATCTGCTGGCAGACCTTGGCGAAAGCGATGCCGCAGTAGAAGCCTACAGGATAGCGATCGGCCTCAGCGACAGTCCCGCCGTCCGCACCTTCCTCACTGGCAAACTTCAGGCCGTTATTTCTCGGTCAGCTTGAGCTCGATACGGCGGTTGGTGGCGCGCGCTTCCGGCGTATCGCCGGGTGCGATCGGCTGGAATTCGCCAAAACCTGCCGCAACGAGCCGGTCTGCGGGCACACCCTGCGCGATTAGGAACTTCACGACCGAAATCGCGCGGGCGGATGAAAGCTCCCAGTTGTCGCGGTAGCGGCCTGAGCCCGACAGCGCGACATTGTCCGTATGCCCGTCAACACGCAGCACCCAGTTGATCTCAGGCGGAATTTCCTTGGCAAGGTCGAGCAAGGCGGCGGCAAGCTTTGCCATTTCCGTTTGGCCATCCGGATTGAGGTCGGCTCCGCCAGACGGGAACAGCACTTCCGACTGAAAGACGAAACGGTCGCCGACGACGCGAATGTTCTCGCGATCGGACAGGATTTCGCGCAAGCGGCCGAAGAAGTCCGAGCGGTAGCGATTGAGTTCCTGCACACGCGCAGCCAGCGCCACGTTCAGGCGGCGGCCGAGGTCGGCGATTTTCGTCTGCGAAGTCTGATCCTTCTCCTCGGAAGCCTGAAGTGCTGCCTCGACAGCAGCGATCTGGCTGCGCAGCGCCGCGATCTGCTGGTTGAGGAGCTCGACCTGGCTGAGGGCACGGTCGCTGACCTGCTTCTGCTCATCGAGCTGCTGCGTCAGCGTTCCGATCTGCTGCTTTGCCGCATTCTGGCCGCCCGTACCGGCGCTGAGAAGCGCCTGCAACCGCGTACGCTCGCCCTCGGCACTCGCAAGCGACGCCTGCAGATTGGCGACCGAATCCTGAAGATCCTGATTGCTGCCCTTCTCGAGCGCCAACAACTGCGTGAGCTCGTTGATCTGACCGTTCAGACGCGTCAGCACCTCGTCACGGCCGCTGATTTCGCGGCTGAGAATGAACTGGCCGACAACGAAAACCGTGAGGATGAACATGATGGCGATGAGCAGCGTCGATAGAGCATCGACGAAGCCCGGCCAGTAGTCCACCGCGCGTTGGCGGCGGTTGCGGCCAAGAGGCATGGCTTACTTGCCCTCGCTCTTTTCGACCTGGCCGGACCGTTCGCGCACTCTGTCGCTGCCGCGGTCTTGCACACCGATGCGTTCAGCCAGCCGATCGAGCGTGCGGCGCATCGCCTTTGCCTCGTCCTGCTGGACCTCGATCCAGTCGCGCAGCATCTGCTGCTCGTTGCGCATGTTCTTGACGAGACCCTGAATGCCTTCGGCAAGGCTTGCCATCGCGGCAACCGACCGCTGGCTGGACGCGCCGTCCCCTTCGGCGACCTTTCGCAGATATTCCGACAGGGCCTTCATATCTTCCGATGAGCCACCGGAAACGCCATCCAGCGCCGGCACCGGAATGTCGGAGCCGACATCGGTAACCGAGGAGAGCCAGTTTTCCAGCTCCGTATAGAAACGGTTCTGCGCACGTCCGGCCTGCAGATCGAGGAACCCGAGGATCAGCGAACCCGAAAGACCGAGCAGCGAAGACGAGAAAGCCTGGCCCATGCCGGAAAGCGGCATCGCAAGCCCTTCCTTCAGCGTCGAAAGCACATCGCCCGTGCCATTCGAGCCGGCATCGAGCGACTGGATGACAGAGCTGATCGAGCCGATCGTGCCGATAAGGCCCCAGAAGGTACCGAGCAGGCCGAGGAAGACGAGCAGGCCAATGAGATAGCGGGAAACGTCACGCGATTCGTCGAGGCGGTTGGCAATCGAATCCAGAATGGAGCGCAGCGCGGTGGTCGATAATGCAACCCCCGACCTGCTACGATTTCCGATCAGCGCCCGCATTGGCGCGAGCAGCCGCGGATTGCGGTTCACCTTGTCGGCACTGCCAGCAGCGCGGAAAGAATTGAACCAGCGTACTTCCGGGCGAAGCGACAGCACATGATTGAAAACGAGAATGATTCCAACGGCAAGAACGCCGACGATGAGACCATTCAGGCCCGGGTTATGCATGAAGGCAGTCTGTGTCTGCCGGAACAGGATCGCCGCTATGAAGCCCACGATGATGAGGAACAACACCATCGTCCAGAAGAACGACATGGGGCTGGAGAGTTTGTAAGCGTAGCCACCGGCCGTCTTCTCGGTCGAGCCGAACTCGGCCACATTCACATTTTCCATAGGTTCCTCGGCCTCCGGACTCATTACAGCCGAAGACTAGATCAACATTGTGCCAAATTGAAGTATGCGCGGGCGAAAAGCCGGACTTTACAACAGGCTGTTGCCCAGATCGTCACTTGGTCGGAACCGGTCGCTTGACCACTTCCGTGAGCGCTTTGTGGATGTGCTCGTTGCCGGCAATGATCGCACCGGTCTCCAGAATTGACGCCCCGCCGTCCCAGTCAGTCGCATAACCACCCGCTTCACGGATGAGCAGAATACCGGCCGCCATGTCCCAGGGCGACAGCGCCACTTCCCAGAAACCGTCGAAACGACCGGCGGCCACATAGGCAAGATCAAGCGAGACTGCGCCCATGCGGCGGATGCCGGCGACTTCGCCCATGACATGGCGCAGTTCGATCAGGAACTTGCCGTGATTGCCGCGGCCAAGATGCGGCACGCCGCAGCCGATGACGCTGTCGGAGAGCACCCGGCGCGAGGCGACGCGCAGGCGGCGATCGTTGAGGAACGCGCCGCCGCCACGCTCGGCAGTGTAGAGCTCGTCCGTCGCCGGATTGAAGACCACGCCTGCGACAATCTCATTGTTGCGCTCAAGCGCGATGGAAACGGCAAAGGCCGGGATACCGTGCAGGAAGTTGGTCGTGCCATCCAGCGGATCGACGATCCAGCGGTGCGCACCGTCGGTACCCTTGATCTCTTCGCTCTCTTCGCCAAGGAAGCCATAGGTCGGACGAGCCTTGAGAAGCTCTTCCTTGACGATCTTTTCGGCCTTGCGGTCGGCATTCGAAACGAAGTCGCCCGGTCCCTTCACGGATACCTGCAGGTTCTGCACTTCCCCGAAATCACGCCCCAGCGACTTGCCTGCCTTGATGGCAGCCTGAACCATGACATTGAGAAGAGCTGAACGGGCCATGTGGGCATTTTCCTTGGATAATACGGGACGCGCTGTCAGGGGCGGGATATGTCCCTGAACGCCGGAAGCGACAGCGCTGCATAGATTGGCGGCCTCAAGACCACAAAATCGGGGAAATTTCAAGGGGAATGCCGCATGGCAGGGTTGCAGCACGAAAGGATAGTTCCTAAATTATTCTGGACAGATCAGTCTAGAAACCTTATTGAGGCATCATGGCAAGGCATAAGGAATTCGATCGCGACACCGCACTCAAGGCGGCCATCACCGTGTTCACCGAACACGGCTACGAGGGCACGTCCACGGATGCGCTGCTGTCGGCCATGAAGATCAGCCGGCAAAGCATGTACGATACTTTCGGCGACAAGCGCAGCCTCTATCTGGCAGCGCTCGACCGCTACAATCTCGACAGCGTCTCTCAACTCGTGGCCGATCTGCACCGCGATACGACACCGTTGAAAGCTTTGGAAGAGACGCTCATCGCCTTTGCCTCCCGTCCGGAAACCGAAGCCGGCCGTGGCTGCCTTGGTGTCAGCGCCGTATGCGAGTTCGGTCGCACGGACAGTGCGGTCTCTGATCTGACAGACAAGGCATCCCGCCTGCTTTCATCCGCCGTGCAGACAATCCTTGAGGAAGGCAAGAAGCGGGGCGAGGTTGCAGATGATGTCGATACCACCGATGCCGTGTACTTCCTCGGCTCGACCCTGTCAGGCATGAAGGTCAGCGCCCGCAATGGCGCCTCCCCCGAAGCGCTTCGCGGGATAGCCCGCCTCGCCATTCGAAGCCTCCGGTAAAACCTGGAAGTCCAAACCCGATTTCGCATGCCCAATTCAAGACTAAACAGTCCAAAAAAGGAAGGAAACCACAATGTTCCAACCACTCTCCGGCAAGATCGCCCTCGTAACCGGTGGCTCGCGCGGTATCGGTGCCGCAATCGTCCGCCGCCTCAGCACCGACGGCGCGGACGTTGCGTTCACCTATTCCGCCTCCGGCGACAAGGCGAAGGCCATCGTTGCCGAAATAGAGGCGAAGGGTGCGAACGCGCTGGCCATCAAGGCAGACAGCGCTGATCCGAAGGCCGTTCAAGATGCGGTCGATGAGACTGTCTCGACGTTCGGTGGCATCGACATTCTCGTCAACAGCGCCGGAATTCTCATGTTGAATCCAGTAGAGAATTTCCCCCTCGAAGACTTCGACCGCATGTTTGCGGTCAACGTCCGCGCAGTCTTCGCCGGCACGCAGGCGGCCGCGCGCCACATGAAAGCAGGCGGGCGCATCATCACCATCGGCAGCATCGTCGCCGAGCGGAGCGGCTTTCCAACCTCTTCGGTCTATTCCATGACCAAGGGTGCGGTCGCTGCCATGACACGCGGCCTTGCCCGCGATCTTGGCCCGCGCGGCATCACCGTCAACACTATTCAGCCAGGCCCGACGGCGACGGACATGAACTCGAACGAAGCCAGCCATGAGATGCTGAAACAGTTGATGGCGCTCGGCCGCATCGGCGAGGACAAGGAAATCGCCAGCTTCACCGCCTATCTCGCCAGTCGCGAGGCCTCCTTCATCACCGGCGCCAGCCTGACGATCGACGGCGGCTATCTGGCCTGATTCAGACAAGCGAACGGCGGCGCAGATACGCCGCCGTTCCATTGTTCAATGCTCGGAAATTCAGGATTTCTGCTGTGTGATCAGCACTTCGCGGGCGATCTGGTCGAGCGGCAGAATTCGGTCGACACCGCCCTTGGCGATCGCTTCCTTGGGCATGCCGAAAACAACCGAGGTCGCTTCATCCTGCGCGACGGTATAGGCGCCGGCCTGATGCATTTCCAGCATGCCACGCGCACCATCGTCTCCCATTCCGGTCATGATGATGCCCATCGCGTTCGAACCGGCCGAACGGGCAGCGGAACGGAAGAGCACATCGACGGACGGGCGGTGGCGGGAAACCAGCGGCCCCGGCTTGACGGACACGTAATAACGCGCGCCCTGGCGCTCCAGCAGCATATGCTTGTCGCCCGGCGCAATCAGCACATGGCCGCGCAATACCGGATCGCCATCGGCCGCTTCCTTGACCTCGACTTCGCAGAGACCGTTGAGGCGCTTGGCGAAAGCCGCTGTGAATTTTTCCGGCATGTGCTGGACGATGACCATGCCCGGCGCATTGGCCGGCAGCGCTTCCAGAAACTCGCGCAGGGCTTCCGTTCCGCCCGTTGAAGCGCCGACGCAGACAACCATTTCCGTCGTTTTCGCCATCGCCCGACCGGTCGGCGGCGGCAACATCGCATCGGCCGTCAGCTTCTTGGCCGGCCCCTCTGCCGAAGCCGAGCGGATGCTGCCTGCAGCGCGGCGCACATTGGTAAGCCGCGCATGCGAGGCACTCTTGACCACTTCGCGGATGCGCATTGCATCATCGGCCAGACTATCTGCCGCACCGATCTTGGATTTCAAGATGACGTCGACAGCACCCGCCTCAAGCGCCTGAAGCAGAGTTTCCGAACCCGCTTCCGTCAGCGAGGAGCACATGACGACCGGGATCGGCCGCTGCGACATGAGCTTGCGCAGGAAGGTGATACCATCCATGCGCGGCATCTCGACATCAAGGGTGATGACATCAGGGATCTCTTCCTGGATCTTGCGCGCCGCCATGAACGGGTCGGAAGCCACGGCCATGACTTCGATCTCCGGGTCTTCTTCCAGAACCCGTGCCAGCGTCTGCCTGACACTGGCGGAATCGTCAATGATGAGGACGCGGACTTTTTTGGCCATAGTATCCCCTCAGATGCGCTGGAACACCGTATTCGAAACCTGCTTCAAGGGAAGGTCGAAGCCGGTGATCGATTCCGAGTGACCGATAAACATGTAACCGCCCTTCGCGAGGCAATTGCAGAGACGGGTGAGCACCCCAGCCTGCGTCTGCTTGTCGAAGTAGATCAGCACGTTGCGGCAAAAGATAAGGTGCATCATGTCGCCAATAGGATATTTCTCATCCATCAGGTTCATGCGGGCAAAGCCGACACGGCTGCGCAGCTTCGGCGAGATGCGAACCTCGCGGCGACCCTGCTGCTTGGCAACCATAACATATTTCTTCTGCAGGTCGCGCGGCACCGGAGCGATCAGATCTTCCGCATAAATACCCTTGCGCGCTGTCTGCAGCACATCGGTGGAGAGATCGGTCGCCAGCACATTGTAGGAGACATCGCTTCGGTTCTCGACGAACTCGGCCAGCACCATAGCCATCGTATAGGGCTCTGCACCCGTCGAGCAGGCAGAACTCCATGTGCGGATCGTCCGCAGGCCGCTGTCGGCG
This sequence comes from Rhizobium sp. KNZ14-9A, assembly GCF_056755015.1. Classification (NCBI taxonomy): domain Bacteria; kingdom Pseudomonadati; phylum Pseudomonadota; class Alphaproteobacteria; order Hyphomicrobiales; family Rhizobiaceae; genus Rhizobium; species Rhizobium sp. KNZ14-9A. Next base: position 4,585,225 of record NZ_JBPGXB010000002.1, on the reverse strand, counting down.
AGCGTCGGCAGGGCGACCATCTGCATATATTCGAAATGTTTGGCTTCCCGGAAGAAGTCGGTCTTATTGGTCGTCACGACGTCGATCAGGTAGACAGTCTCCTGCTCGAGACCATCCTCGTTGAACAGGAAATCACAATAGTCGTCGAAGCTCGCATGGCGCGTGGCGCGCAAACGCCGGCGCAGCCGGCCCTCCAGCATCGTCAGCTTCGTCGGCGGCATCTTGATGCCGCTATAGTCATAGATGAACCGTGCCAGCTTGTCGAAATTACGCTTGCTGATCCTGTCACCCGGCAATTGGGTTTCTACCGCTGCCATACTCATAAAACGCGACGCTCCGAACAGGTCTTGAGGGCCTCAGGCGGCCGATTGCAGGACAGTGGCATCCTCGCGCGACAGAAGCCGGGCAAGGTCGACGATGACGACGAAGCCGTTCTCGCGGCGCACGACACCAGCAATATAATCCGACCGCCAGCGTACGCCGATATCCGGTGCGGACTTCGATCTGCTCGCGACGGAAGGGCGTCACTTCGAAAACGCGATCGGCAACGAGGCCGAGCGTCAGAAGGCGATTTTCCATCGGAACGTCTAGAACCAGCACGCGCGTGTGCGGCGTCGGCACTGTCTTCGACATGCCGAGCTTCAGGCGCAGATCGATCGTCGGAACACCCTGGCCGCGCACGTCGCGCAGGCCGAGCAGATAGTCGGGACCATTCGGAATCTTGAATGCTTCCGCATAGTCGAGGATTTCGCGCACCACCTCCACTGGAACGGCGAAGATCTCCTCGCCGAGGCTGAAGGTCACGAATTGGGCTTCCAGAGATGTTGTTGCCATGATCAACCGCTTTCCTTGGATTCGGGCGCCCCCATTATCGGAGACGCCTGTTAACATATTGAAAGGACCTGGATGCTCAGGCGCTTTCCTTGAACTCGGCATCCCCGTCGTCCGGCCCACCCATGGAGAGGTCGAGGGCAAAGCCCTTGGCGCGCGCCTGCTGGGCGGCAACCGTATTGGTGGCCGTGGTCTTTTTGCCGACCGGCTTGCGACCTCCGGTCGGAACCGGCGTGCGCACCGTGACCTTGGCAGCCGGAGCGCGGGACAGGCGGTTGCCGGCCGTGTCCACCTTGAAGAAGGCGATCGAGGCCTGCAATTCCTCAGCCTGGGTCGCCAGCTCTTCGGAGGTCGCCGACATCTCTTCGGAGGCGCCGGCATTCTGCTGGGTCACCTTGTCGAGCTGCTGGATCGCCTCGTTGATCTGGGCTGCACCAATATCCTGCTCGCGGCATGCGGCGCTGATCTCGGAGACCAGTTCCGCAGTCTTGCGGATATCCGGAACCAGCCGGCCGAGCATGTCGCCGGCTTCCTGCGCAGCTTTCACCGTATCGCCGGACATCGCACTGATTTCAGCGGCTGCCGATTGGCTGCGTTCTGCAAGCTTGCGGACTTCGGATGCGACGACCGCAAAACCCTTGCCGTGTTCACCGGCACGCGCAGCTTCGACGGCGGCGTTCAGGGCCAGCAGATCGGTCTGGCGGGCGATTTCCTGAACGATGCCGATCTTCTCGGCAATCGTGCGCATCGCAGCCACAGCCCGGTTAACGGCATCGCCGGAATTCTCCGCATCCTTGGCGGACTGGCGGGCGATCTTTTCGGTCTGGGCGGCGTTGTCGGCATTCTGCTTGATGTTGGAGGCCATCTCTTCCATCGAAGCGGAAGCCTCTTCAGCCGAAGCCGCCTGTTCGGTCGCACCCTGCGAGACCTGCTCGGAGCTGGCCGAGAGTTCCTGACTGCCGGACGAGACGTTTTCCGCAGCGGCAATCGCATCGGCGACAACACCACGCAGGCGCTCCACCATCTGCTCCAGAGCAATACCCAGCGTATCCTTCTCGGACAGAGGCTTCGGAGACACCGTCAGGTCGCCGTTCGAGATCTGGTTGGCGATCTGCGCCGTGTTACGCAGGTTGCCGGTCATCCTCGTCATGGAATTGACCAGGTCGCGGATTTCGTCATTGCTCTTATGCTCGATGTCCTGTTCGAGATCGCCGATGCTGACGGCATCCGCGAGCTGGACTGCACGCTTGAGGCCACGGGAGATATTGAGCAGGATCCAGATGGCGGCAGCAGAGGATATGATGATCAGACCTATCGTCATCATCACCAGCATGTTGCGCGACTGGGCATACTGGTCGTTGGTAGCGGCGTCGGTTTCGGCGACATTGCCGGTCACGGTGTCGTTCAGCTTGGTGAGAATGCCGAGAAGCTGGGTCGTCACCGCCTGGCCTTCGCCCATCGAAATGACGCCGGCCTGGGTGTTGGATTCGGTGGTGTTCTGCTTGGCGAGGTCGGCAACACGATCCTGCAGCGCCGTCCACTTGCCGTAGAGATCGCCGAACTGAGCCATGCCATTCCTGATGTCAGGGTCTTCCGAAGTGGCAAGGCGAGCCTGCAGTGTCTTGATCTGCTCGCGCTGCTGCGAGATCTCATCGACATAGCCGGCGATCTTGGTCGCATCGGTATTGATGATCGCATCCTTTTCGGCGCGGATGGAACGCATCACGGCATCGGAGAGATCACCGGAATCGCGCAGATTGGCGACCGGACCGGCAACCATGACCGAGATGTCGCTATTCAGCGACGAGAGATTGTAGATCGAAAGACCGGCCATGGCGCAGGTCAGGAGAACGATGAAACCGAACACCAGGCCCAGTTTGAGTTTGATCGTGAAGCGCATTCCAAGACCCCTTTAGGACTGCAGCGGATATCCCGCGAAATGACACATTGTGCCGCCGTAAAAACGCTTCATGCGTTGCCGGCCGAGCCGGTGTGCCCCGGCGCTTCCATGCGCCGGCCGTAACGGGGCCGCTGTTGCCGCGGCCCCAATGCCTGTCCGCCGGGAAGCGCTTACGCGCTTTCCCGGAAATCATCGTCCGCCGTGTCCGGTCCGCCCATGGACATGTCCAGGGCAAAACCCTTGGCGCGGGCTTGCTGAGCGACAATGCCGTTGGCGGCAGCCGCCTTGCCGACCGGCTTGCGAGGTGCAGATGGAGCCGGGCTGCGCGTGGTCACCTTGGCAGCCGGTGCGCGACCCTGGCGGCCACCCGTCGCCATTGTCTTGCCACCCGCCGTATCCACTTTGAAGAAGGCGATCGACGTCTGCAGTTCCTCGGCCTGGGCAGCGAGCTCTTCGGAGGTTGCAGACATCTGCTCGGAAGCACCCGCATTCTGCTGGGTTACCTTGTCGAGCTGCTGGATCGCCTCGTTGATCTGCGACGCACCGACATCCTGCTCGCGGCATGCAGAGCTGATCTCCGCCACGAGTTCCGCCGTCTTTCTGATGTCAGGCACCAGGCGGCCGAGCATGTCCCCGGCTTCCTGGGCGGCAGTGACGGTATCGCTCGACATGGCGCTGATTTCCGCTGCCGCCGACTGGCTGCGCTCTGCAAGCTTGCGCACTTCCGAAGCGACGACTGCAAAACCCTTGCCGTGTTCGCCGGCACGAGCCGCTTCCACCGCAGCGTTGAGTGCGAGAAGGTCGGTCTGGCGGGCAATTTCCTGAACGATGCCGATCTTCTGGGCGATCGTACGCATGGCCTCGACGGCGCGGGAAACGGCGCTCCCGCTCATCTCCGCATCCTTGGCGGATTGACGCGCGATCTTTTCCGTCTGGGCGGCATTGTCGGCGTTCTGTTTGATGTTGGCGGCCATCTCTTCCATCGAGGAGGAGGCTTCCTCGGCCGCCGAAGCCTGCTCGGTGGCGCCCTGCGATACCTGTTCGGAGCTCGCCGAAAGTTCCTGGCTGCCGGCCGAAACATTCTCGGCGGCCGCAATTGCGTCCGCGACGACATCGCGCAAACGCTCCACCATCTGTTCCAGCGCGGTGCCGAGTGTATCCTTGGCTGAAAGCGGCTTCGGAGAAACCGTCAGGTCGCCGGCAGCAATCTGCGTGGCAATATCGGCAGTGATGCGAAGGTTGGCAACCATGCTTTGCATCGCGATGCCGAGCGTATCCTTGGCCGAAAGCGGCTTGACCTCGACCGAGAGGTCGCCTTCTGCGATCTGGTTGGCAACATCGGCGGTAGCGCGCAGGTTGTTCACCATGCCGAGCATGGCAATACCGAGCGTATCCTTGTCGGAGAGCGGCTTCGGTGTAACGCTGAGGTCACCATTCGAAATCTCGTTTGCGATGCCAGCGGTATTGCGCAGATTATCCGTCATGACGTTGATCGTGTTCACCAGATCCTTGATCTCGTCGTTGCTCTTGATCTCGACCTTCTGGTTCAGATCGCCGATGGCGACGGCGCTAGCGACGTTCATAATCTTGCGCAGGCCACTGTTGATGCCGAGCGCGATCCACAGTGCGGCGGCAAAAGCGATAACGGAAGCGCCGATGGCGATGCCGATCAGCAAGTTTCTGGTGTTGCTGTAGAGGACTTCAGTATCGTTGTCGGCTTGCGTCATCGACTTCTGCTGAAGCGCGACAAGCGTCGTAAAGACGTCTTCCAATTCTGTGACGATGGCCCGAACCTCTCCACCGGAATAGGCCGTGGCCCCTGCCCTGTCGCCATTTTCCTGGATCAAGGCGACTTTGTTGGAACCTTCCACGAAACGTTTGCTCAGCTCGACCAGCCTGTCCCACGTAGGCTTGCCGTCAGCCGTTGCAAGCTGCTGACCGCCTGTCGAGAATGTGAGCAATTCATCCATGCTCTTTGCCGAATTTTCGTAGTGTTTCCTGGCTGCTTCAGGATCCATTTCCAAAAGGGCGTTCTTCTGCCATCGGATAGCATCGAGCTCGGCAGCTTTCGCTTCCAGAGCCAGCTCCAGTCTTTTTGAAGGACCTGCGATCAGGTTGCCGACGGCATCGTTCAGGGAGCTGAGGCTGATAATTCCAAAGACTGCACTACCCACTAGCAACAATATGACAAAGCCGAACGCGGCTGCGAGCTTGAGCTTGATCGTGATACGCATCGCAATACCCCTATTTGAAAGCGACGGAATAAATGTGGACCGGTGGTTTCCTGGGCGCGGCGTCACGCAGCAAAAACATTCCGGAGGCGAAGACAGTTATCGAAGAAATTGCGATCTTGCGTCCGGCGTTCCTGGGCACCGAATGCTTGTGTCAGGGGCCATAAGCCTGGTCCCTGACGGTATTGGAGCGAGAAAGCGCTCAGGCGCTTTCGCGGAAATCATCGTCGCCGGCGTCCGGGCCGCCCATCGACATATCCAGGGCAAAGCCCTTGGCGCGTGCCTGCTGGGCGGCAACCGTATTGGCGGCAGTGGTCTTCTTGCCGGCAGGCTTACGGATTGCTGCCGGAGCCGGGCTGCGGACCGTAACCTGGGCGGCCGGCGCGCGGGACTGGCGGTTACCGGCCATGTCCACCTTGAAGAAGGCGATCGACGTCTGCAGTTCCTCGGCCTGGGAGGCGAGCTCTTCCGAGGTTGCGGACATCTGCTCGGAGGCACCGGCATTCTGCTGCGTCACCTTGTCGAGCTGCTGGATCGCCTCGTTGATCTGGGCAGCCCCGATATCCTGCTCGCGGCACGCCGAACTGATCTCGGAAACCAGCTCTGCCGTCTTGCGGATGTCGGGCACCAGGCGGCCGAGCATATCGCCCGCTTCCTGGGCGGCTTTCACCGTATCACCGGACATGGCGCTAATTTCGGCGGCGGCCGACTGGCTGCGTTCGGCAAGCTTGCGCACTTCCGAGGCGACGACCGCAAAACCCTTGCCATGCTCGCCGGCACGCGCCGCTTCCACGGCAGCGTTCAGCGCGAGAAGGTCGGTTTGGCGCGCGATCTCCTGGACGATGCCGATCTTCTGCGCGATCGTGCGCATGGCATCGACGGCGCGGGAGACGGCTTCGCCGCTGGCTTCCGCATCCTTGGCCGACTGGCGGGCGATCTTCTCGGTCTGGGCGGCATTGTCGGCGTTCTGCTTGATGTTGGAGGCCATCTCTTCCATCGAGGCCGAAGCCTCTTCGGCGGAGGCGGCCTGCTCCGTCGCACCTTGAGAAACCTGCTCGGAACTGGCCGAGAGTTCCTGGCTGCCCGCAGAGACGTTCTCGGCAGCCGAAATCGCATCGGCAACGACGCCGCGCAGGCGCTCGACCATCTGCTCGAGCGCAGTGCCGAGCACATCCTTTTCCGAAAGCGGCTTCGGTGAAACGGTCAGGTCGCCGTTCGAGATCTGGTTGGCCACTTCGGCAGTTGTGCGCAGGTTGGTCACCATGCTCTGCATGGCGATGCCGAGAGCATCCTTATCCGACAGCGGCTTTGCGTCGATCGAGAGGTCCCCCATGGCGATCTTGTCGGCAAGGGCCGCAGTGCTGCGCAGGTTGGCGGTCATGATATTGACCGTGTCGATCAGATCCTTGATCTCATCATTGGTCTTGATCTCGACCTTCTGCTCGAGATCGCCTTTCGAGACGGCTTCCGCGATGAAGGCAACCTTCTTCAGGCCACGGTTGATACCGAAAGCGATCCAGACCGCGATGGCCGTCGAGAAAACGAACAGCACCGCCGCCATGCCGATCAGGGCGCTGCTGGAATTGTCGTATTGGACATTCGTCGCTACATCGGTGGCGTGAAGATCTTCAACGATATGATTGTTGAGCTCGCCCAGGATCTTCAGGAGATTATCGGTGATCTTGGCACCTTCGCCCATAGAGATCTGAGCGGCATGCGCGTTGCTTTCAGCAGTGTTCTGGGTCGCCAGATCAAGGATCTGGTCCTGCATCCGTGTCCAGTTCGGATAGACCGAACGGAATTCTGCGAGCTTGCTGACGATTGCCGGATTGGTCTCCTTGTCGAGCTCGGACAGCCGGTCGTCGATAGTCTTCCGTTCCTGCGCGACCGTGTCCCGATATCCGGTGATGGCAGCCGGATCCGTGTTCATAATGGCATTTTTCTCGGCGCGGATCGATGCGGCGACCGCATCAGAAAGCCCGCCCGAATTCAAAAGGTTCTTGGCAGGACCAGCAACGATATCGCTGATGGCGGCATTGAGTGAATAAAGATTGGAAATGGCAAGACCTGCCATCCCAAGCGCCAGTAATATTACGAGACCAAAAGCAATACCTAGCTTCATTTTAATGGTGAAACGCATCTCTATCCCCTGAAAGCGGAAAATACTGTCTCGCAAGGCGGCCCGTGAGCAGATCGCCAGTAAGTAAAACCAATGAAGAGCCAAAAAAGGGGGACAGCGAGTGATTCACTTCCCAGCAGTCGGACATCTAGTGATCACGACGCTAACGCATACACACGTTGCGGGATATTTCGGTCCGAGGCCGCCGAAGCGGCCGCGGAGAGTTTCGGTTGACTGCGAAGCCGCTTAAGCGCTTTCGCGGAAATCGTCGTCACCGGCGTCGGGGCCGCCCATCGACATGTCCAGAGCAAAGCCCTTGGCACGTGCCTGTTGGGAAGCGACGGTGTGGCCGTGATTGTGGTTCTGCGTAGCCGGAGCTGGCTTGCGTGGGGCAGCGGCCGGAGCCTTGACCACCTTGGCAGCCGTCTTTGCAGCGGTCTTCCGTACGCCAGCACGGGTCGCGCCTGCCGTATCGACCTTGAAGAAGGCGATTGAAGCCTGCAGTTCCTCGGCCTGAGCAGCAAGCTCTTCAGAAGTAGCCGACATTTCTTCCGAAGCACCGGCATTCTGCTGGGTCACCTTGTCGAGCTGCTGGATCGCCTCATTGATCTGCGAGGCGCCGATATCCTGTTCGCGGCAGGCGGCACTGATCTCGGAGACGAGTTCGGCAGTCTTGCGGATATCCGGAACCAGGCGGCCAAGCATTTCGCCGGCATCGCGGGCGGCCTTGACCGTGTCGCTCGACATGGAGGAGATCTCCGCGGCTGCCGACTGGCTGCGTTCTGCAAGCTTGCGCACTTCCGAGGCGACGACCGCAAAACCCTTGCCGTGTTCACCGGCACGCGCAGCTTCGACGGCGGCGTTCAGGGCCAGCAGATCGGTCTGGCGGGCGATTTCCTGAACGATGCCGATCTTCTCGGCAATCGTGCGCATCGCATCGACGGCGCGGTTGACAGCATCGCCGGAAGCTTCCGCGTCCTTGGCGGATTGGCGGGCGATCTTCTCGGTCTGGGCGGCATTGTCGGCATTCTGCTTGATGTTGGCAGCCATCTGCTCCATCGAAGCGGAAGCCTCTTCAGCCGAAGCCGCCTGTTCGGTCGCACCCTGCGAGACCTGCTCGGAGCTGGCCGACAGTTCCTGGCTGCCCGAAGAAACGTTGTCGGCGGCAGACAGGGCATCGGCAACGACACCGCGAAGGCGTTCGATCATGATATTGACGTTGCCGAGCAGTTCGCCGATTTCGTCATGCGTGGTGATTTCGGCCATCTTCGTCAGGTCGCCTTCGGCAACTTCGCGGACAACGGTGTTGGCGCGGCTGAGACCCTTGCTGATGGTATTCGCGATCCAGAAGGCAGTGAGGACTGCAATCAGCAACGCTGTTCCGGCAACCGCGATCATCATCGTGCGCGTCGTGGCATACTGCTGGTCAGCGTTGTCATCCGCATCCTGCATGCGCTTTTTTTCGAGCGCCAGAATTTCATCGAGCGTGGAGTCAATATCGTTGGCTGCCTGGCGAGCCGTCGTAACCGAGACAGTGTTGGCGCCGTCCATATTGCCGCCTTTGATGAAATCTCGGATCTGGTCGTCTGCCTGATTGAATGCCTTGGAGAGTTCGGCAACGCGTTCCCAACGCGCTTTGCCTTCCTCGGTCGCAAGCTTCGTCACGGCAGCGAATGCGTCGGCGAAGTTTTTGCGGGCCTGGTTGCCCTTTTCGATTGCACCGGAAGCGTCGTCGGCATTGCGTGCGGTCAGAAGGTTCTTCTGCTGGCGGATGGCTTCGAGCTGGGCGATATTGATCTGTTGCGCCAGGTCGAGACGCGCGGCAGGACCGGCAAGAAGGTTGCCGATCGTATCGTTCAGCGAGCCGAGGCTGAAGATACCATAGGCAGCAGTGCCCATGAGCATGAGAATGATAAAGGTGAACGCGGTCACCAGCTTAGTCTTGATCGTCAATCGCATCGTTTTAACCCCTCAATGATTGGCCCCCGGCTAGTTGACGGCCCCCGCCGTCTCATGCCTCGATGAGAAAATCGCCTGCAAATTCGGAAGGATGATGAACTCGCCCCCCCTCTTGACCAGGCAGTTGATGTAATCCGCGCGCCAACGCATACCCACGCTTGGCGGTGGTTCGCTGGCGCTTTTCGTCAGCGTCGTCACCTCGTTCACCTTGTCGGTACGCATTCCCACGAGAGTCTGCTCCCCCTGCAGATCGACCTCGATGACGATGATGCGGCTGTCGATCGTCGCTTCCGAAGCTTCCATCCCAAAGGCGAGACGAAGATCGGCAAGCGGAATGACCTTGCCGCGGAAATTGATGACGCTGGCGACGAAGGGCTGGCTGCCCGGCACCGCCGTCTCGGGAAGCAGATCCAGGATTTCCTGGACGATTACCGCTTCCAGCGCGAAGGTTTCGCCATTGAGATCGAAGGTCAGAACTTCGATTTCCTCGGCGTAATTCCAGTGCTTGTCGAATTTTTCGGCTGTTGCTGCTGTGCTCATCCTGCCACGCGCAATTGCGCCTCCTGTTGCTGACCCGCGGCAACGAGGTGCCCGACGTCAAGAATGAGGGCGACGCTGCCGTCGCCGAGAATGGTAGCGCCAGAGAAGGTCGCCACGTCGTTGTGCAATTTCGACATCGACTTGATGACTGTCTGGTGGTCGCCGATGATCTGGTCGACCACGAGGCCGACACGTTCGGTGCCTGTCGAGATGACGACCACCTTCTGATGGACATCAGGCTTGGTGCCGGTGCGGAAGAGATCGCGCAGGCGCAGGAACGGCACCAGGCTGTCGCGCAGCGAGATGAAGCTGCGCCCACGCGAGCGGAGATCTTCTTCCAGCGACAGTTCAAGGCATTCCTCGACCGCCGAGAGCGGGATGACGTAGCGGCCGGAGCCGACACGCACCAGCAGGCCGTCGATGATGGCGAGCGTCAGTGGGATGCGAAGGGAGACTTCCGAGCCTTGCCCCGGCAGGCTGACGATCTCGATCGCACCACGCAGCGCCTCGACCGTCTTCTTGACGACATCCATGCCGACGCCGCGGCCGGAGAGATTGGTGATCTGCGCGGCCGTGGAGAAGCCGGGCGCGAAAATGAGCTGCAGCAATTCCTGATCGGAAAGCGGCTGGCCGGGCGCAATCAGGCCCGAGGATTCCGCCTTGGCGCGAACCCGCTCGCGGTTGATGCCGCGGCCGTCATCCTTGATCGAGATGATGACTTCGCCGCCGGACTGGTGGGCGGACAGCGTCACGGTACCGGCTTCCGTCTTGCCTGCGCCGAGGCGTTCGGCTGGCGGCTCGAGGCCATGGTCGATCGAGTTGCGGACCAGATGGACAAGCGGATCGGCAAGACGCTCGATGACGGTCTTGTCGACTTCGGTCGTTTCGCCCTCGGTGACGAGTTCGATGACCTTGCCGGTTTCGCGGGCGAGATCGTGTACGAGGCGGCGGAAGCGCGAGAAGAGCGTTCCGACCGGCACCATGCGCAGCACCATCATCGTGTCGCGCAGCTCACCGGAGAGACGTTCGATTTCTTCCGAAACCGAGCGTAGGGCAATATCCGAACTGGAGCTTGCCAGCTGACTGAGGCGCGACTGGGCAATGACGAGTTCGCCGACACGGTCCATCAGCTCGTCGAGCCGCTCTGCCGGAACGCGGACGTTTTCCTGTGCCTTTGCCTGGGCTGCCGCCTGAACAGGCGCTGGCGTTTCACGCTTCACCGGAACCGCCTCGACCGGGCGGAATTCTGGAGCAGCGGCGGGCACCGGTGCGACAGGTGCTGCGGCAACCGGAACGTCCGGAGCAGGAGCGACGTCCGTCTTTGTCTCGGCCGGTGCGGCTTGCGGGCCGGCGATTTCCTGAACGTCGAGCTCCATGTCATCCATGACGAAGATGAACACGTCGTCGATGGCCGAACGGTCCTGTTCGCTTGTCAGAATGACGTCCCAGGAAACGTAGAGCTCAGTCGGGACCAGATTATCGAGCGGCGGAATGCCTGATGTGTTTGCGCGGACTGTGCATTCGCCGAGATCGCGCAGTTCATCCAGAAGGCCGAGCGGGTTGGTGCCGTTGGCCATGGAATTTGCCGGCAGGCTGAAACGGATGCGCCAGGTCGTTTTCTTCTTGGTGGGAGCGGCGACGGCAGGGGCTGCAGCGGCAAGCGCGACAGCCTCCTTGACTTCGGCCTTGCCGCCGACGGCGGCCTGGAGCTGGGCAAGCAGCTTGTGGCCGGTATCGCCGTGATCGGCATCGGGCTGTTCGACGAGGGCGCGCATATGATCCTGCGCGGCAAGAACGGCGGCGACGAGCTCGGCGGTTGCCGGAACCTCACCCTTGCGGACACGGTCGAAGGCCGTTTCGCAATGATGGGTGAAAGCGGCAAGCGCCTCGAAGCCGAACATCGCACCCGAGCCCTTCAACGTATGAAGGCCGCGGAACACGGCGTCGACGAGGTCCTTGTTTTCGAGGTCGTGGTTGAGGTCGAGAAGGCCGGCTTCGATCGCCTCGAGGCATTCGGCCGCTTCGGTACGGAATACTGCGACTGGATCAAGCGAGCTCATCTGCCAAGAACCTTCTTCACGATCTTAACGAGATTTTCCGGATCGAACGGCTTTGTAAGCCAGCCGGTGGCACCGGCGGCTTTGGCACGGGCTTTGAGGTCCGCGTCGGATTCGGTCGTCAGGAAGATGATTGGCACGCCGGCCTGGGCGGGCAGCTTCCGCAATTCTTCGATCATCGTCAGCCCGTCCATGACAGGCATATTGAGGTCGGTGACGATCAGGTCGAAATTGCCGCTCTTGGCTGTTGCCAGACCCTCGGCGCCATTGACGGCTTCGGTGACCGTGTAGCCGGCATTGGTCAGCGTGACCTTTGTAGTCAGGCGGATGCTGGCGGAATTGTCGACGGTCAGGATGTTTGCGCTCATAACGTCACCTCTTTATGCAACCAGAACTTCTTGTCTTCTTCATCGAAGGCCTCGGTAAATCCGGCCCGCTCAAGGACCTTGAGAAGCGGACCGCTGGCCGGAGCCGAAAGGGTAAAAGTCTTGCCTTCGGCCTTTGCCTGACGGCGGGCGGCTTCGATGAGCTGAAGAAAACTCAGATCCGCTTCCGCGTTTTCGGGAAGACTTAGAGTAATGTTATTATTGCCGCGAAATCGATCAATAATATTCAAATATACTTCCGAAGCATTACGAATGCTCAGAACTTTCGGAAGGGATATAGATTCGCAATATTGTGCCTGAGTATCCAATGCAGCCTCCATGGTCGGAGAAATACTTAACGACCATAAAAGGACTCTCATGACAGGCTTAACAGTGCGTAAACGTCGGTTGTAGGAAAGTGCAATTACCGCGAGTTTGGACTCCCTGAATTATCATCCAGGATAACTTATACTGAAGCTTTCTCATATGGTAAAATACCACGAAAAAACAGATAGATAAGCTGGAACCGCCGCAGAACCTATCAATTCTTGCCGAATGCCTTCATAGGTTGTTAATCACAACGTTTACGAGTCTGTGGCGTTTACCTGCCGTTTCCATCCTGCCCGTAAAAATAGAGTCAAATTGCCTGTGTTTATAAGTAAAGGTACAAAAGTGGCAAACGCGACGGCATCGGCACAGACTGCGCACTACGCATCAGGTTCGGATATCAGCCGTACCCTGGAATCGGCCCGCACCCAGGTCGAGGAACGCTTCCTCGAAGGTGGCACCGTCCTGCTGTCCGTGATGGATGTCCTCAATCGTCTGTTGACGTCACTGGACCAGATCACCAAGGCGCTGGACAACAATGAGGCGAGTGACACCAGCGCCGATCTCAATGCAACGGTCCAGAATCTGATCGAGCTTCCTGGCGCTGAGGAAAACCGCCAGCAGGCTCTGGCGGCACTTGCCCAGACCGGCTCGGAACTGCACCGGCATGTCGCGGATATGCAGGAAACGATGCGCTACCTGCGCACCTTCGCGGTCACGGTAAAGATAACGGGTGCCGGTCTCGCCGAATTCGCGGGCTTCGCCCAGGAAATCCTCGAGCGCATCTATTCGGGGACGGACGAAGTCAATCGCTTCGCCACCCATCTCGACAGCCTGCAGAAGGAGGTTAAGCTCGCCCTCTCCTTTGGCAACAGTCTCTCCAAAAGCTATGCCGACACGGTTCCTGCCGTCGCCAGGGCGCTTAAGGACGACGCAAAGAAGATTGCCGATCACCGCCAGAACCTCGGCGCCATCGCCCGAGACGTAGGCGCCATCGCTCGCGGCGTACAGGGCAAGGTCGCATCTACGCTTTCGGCGCTGCAGATCGGTGATATCACCCGTCAGCGCATCGAGCATGTGCAGAACACCTTTTCGCTGCTGGAGGATTTCTTCGCGAGCGAAGACGGCGCCAAGCTTGATGGCGATGCGCACAAGCGGCTGCAGAACGTCATTCACCACCTGACGGCCGCGCAGATGGCAGACATGTGCACCGACTTCCAACGGGATTCCCGCAATGTCGTAAAGACCATCGCGAGCTTCAGCCAGGATACGCAGCAAATTCTGAGGTTGCGCGACCAGATGAGCGGTCAGAGCGACGGCAGCGGCGGCAATTTCATGCGTGCGCTGGAATCAAGCGTCTCTGCTGCCCACGAGATCGTCAAGCAGGTCGATACGGCGAGCCGTCAAGCCGACCAGGTCAGTCAGTCGACGCTCGGCACGGCCGCAACCCTTCTGCAGTCCATCGAGGCGATCCGCGCGGTCAAGACTGATATCCACTATATGGCGCTGAATACCAACCTGCGCTGCAGCCGTCTCGGTGAAGAAGGCAAGTCGATCAACGTCGTCACCGCCGAGTTGCGCATCTTTGCCGGCAAGCTCGATGATTCAGCCGATGCCATCGTCAATGGCCTGCCGGCGCTCGAGGCTTCGGCCGGACGTGTCGCTCCTGCCGCCGGCACCAAGAATGGAGGCCTTGCCGAAAGCCTCACCTCGGCCGTCGGCACGATCCGCGCTGCTGCCAACCTGATGGAAGACGAGCTCAAGGTACTTGCCGAACATGGCCGCGAGGTCGCAACCAGGATCAACCTGCTGATCGGCAAGCTCGATTTCCAGCATGATCTCGGCGACGTGCTCGCCCGTTGCGCCGACGTGCTGGAAACGGTGGCCGGCGACCAGATCGCCGATATTTCCGACATTGCCGAGGCAATCGCCCCGCTCGACCACAGGATCTTCAAGCTCTACACAATGGTGCAGGAACGCAATGTCCATCGCGACATCATTCCCGCCACCGAGGAAACAACGGCAGCGGCTCCTGCTGAGCCCGCCAAGGCCCAGAGCGACGAGGATCTGTTTGAGGACGCCCTTTTCTAGAAAGACCGCGGGTTAGTTGATGCGGCGGAACTTGTTCGCCGCTTCGATCGCCGCCTTCTGCTGGTCGTCCTCGATGCCGAGATAGAAATCCTCGAGCGAGGGGTCGCTCAACCCTGCGCGCCGCGACAGGACATACCATTTGGCAGCCTCGACCGGATCTGGCGCCGTACCGATCGCGTTGATGTAGAGATGCGCGAGCTTGTTTTGTGCAGCGACATTGCCCCTATTGGCGGCAATCTTCAGCCATTCGAAGCCGCGCACGTAATCCTTCGGCCCGCCGACGCCGTTGACCAGCCAGATACCCATGTCAAGTTGGGCCGTATCGAAGCCCGCCCGCGCCGCGCGCGCCATCCACTCGCGGGCCAGCTGCTTCTTGTCTTCGGGCAGGTCTGGCACCTGCTGATAGATCTGCGCTACCGCATATTGCGCGTCTGCGACGCCCTGCTCCCCCGCCTTTTCATAATAAGGCAGGGCAAGTTTCAATCCCTTGTCGCCGGGATTGTCGGCAACGAGCGTCTGCGCCCAATTGAATTCTGCGGATGAATTTCCGGCATTGGCCGCCTTGCGCATATATTCGTCGGCCTTCGCCTTGTCGCGCGTGACGTTATTGCCCTCCATGAGGAGCAACGCATATTTGAACATGGCAGTCGGATCGCCGCCCTCCGCCGCCTTGCCGTACCAGAAGGCAGCGTTCTTCATGTCCCGCTTAACGCCGAGGCCCTGCGACAGAATTTCGGCGATCAGGGTCTGGGCTGCTGGATCGCCGAGTTGCGCCCGTGGCAGCGCTTTGTCCATAGCGGTCAGATAATAGCCGCGCTGATAGGCGCCGAACGCCTCATCGATCTGACCCTTATATTCCTTTTCAGGTGGCAGGTCGGGCAGCTTCGCACCCATACGATCGAAAACCCCGACACCATCGGACGGCACAATACCCTGCGGCTGCGGTCGATCGGTACGGAATGTCTGGCTGGGCGTCGCCGAGGGCTCGGCAATCGCCCCATTTGCCTGCGCCGCCGCAAATTCCGGCCGGGCCGCCAGCAAGACGGTCATACAAAGGAGAGCGCATCTCGAAAAGCGGGCGGGGATCGGCATAAGCGCGATATCAATCCTCAAACCGTGGCGCTTTTTCGTCAAGCAAGGCATTGATCTGAGCCACGATCGAGGGCGCCTGAGCCGGCTCGGCAAATACGCCCATGCGCATCGCCACAAACTCGGCCCCAGTCTCCGCAACGGCAAGCGCGGAAGCCGGATCAGTGCCGCCCATGACGATGCACGGGATTTCGATCATCGACGCCCACCACTCGGCAAGCGCCAGGTTCTTCGGATGCGCCTCCGGCTTGATGTCGCCGTCGAGCTTGCCGAAGAAGATATAGTCGGGCCGCTCCTCGCCGACTGCGAGCGCTGTATGCCGGTCGGCGGCATTGCCGCCACCGACAATCAGCTTGTCGGCATAACGATCGATCGCATCGGCAATCTCGCTTGCCGGTCCGGCGATGTGCAGGCCATCGGCCTTCGAACGACCGACGACGCGGCTGTCGCCGGCAATCAGCGCCGCGGCACCGGCGTCCTGAATGATGGGCACGAGCTTTTCAGCGTGTTTCTGGAAGCTGCCGTCATCGAGACCGTATTGCGGCAGGATAACGGACGCGACATCACCGCCCTTCAACGCATCGGCAACGATCGCCGCCCTTTCATCGGCATCGGCGATATCGGGCACAACGAGAACAAGGCGGCAGCGGTTTTCCGGTTCGGTCATGAAGTCTTTCCATCTGCGGCGGTTTTTCCTGCTCTATGGCGGATCCGCACTCGTTTTGAGTGAGTAATTCCGATAGAGGGGGCTTGCAAGGGGAGGAACTTCAAAAGCATGCCGCAAGATCTGTCATTCTACTACGCCGCAATCCCGGCTGTCATTCTTGTCGGGCTTGCCAAAGGCGGGATGGGCGACGCTTTGTCGCTGATCGGCCTTCCCTTTCTCGCCCTCGTCGTAGCACCCGTCGAAGCCGCCGCGATCCTGCTTCCCATCCTCGTCTTCATGGACATGATATCGCTGGTCATCTGGCGCCAGCACGGCGACTGGACGACGCTGAAGATCATGCTGCCTGGCGGCCTTCTCGGCATTGCCTTCGGCTGGGCCACCTCCGCTCTCGTGCCGGGCAGCATGTTGCGCATTCTCATCGGCGCCGTCACCGTTGCCTTCTGTCTGCGTTATTTCTGGAACAATTTCGGCCCCGGCAAGGGTATAGCCATCCCGCCGCGACCCCAGCGCCCGGTACTGGCAAGCCTTTGGGGCACGTTTTCCGGTTACGGCAGCTTCGTTGCCCACGCCGGCGGCGCGCCCTTCCAGATTTACGCCCTGCCGCTCAAGCTGCCGCCACGCGAATTCACCGGCACCAGCGTGCGCTTCTTCGCCATTCTGAACGCTGTAAAGCTCGTTCCGTATTTTGCGCTCGGCCAGCTCGACACCCGCAACCTTCTGGCCTCTGCCACGCTCCTGCCCTTCGCCCCGCTGGCAACGATTGCCGGTGCATGGTGTGTGCGGCGCATGAAGCCGCAGATATTCTACCCCTTCATCTATGCCATGGCGCTGATCGCTGCTTTCCTCATCCTGCGCGAAGGCTTGCTCGAATAGGGTTGTGTTCCGTTGCGATGCACAATTTCCTTGCTGCAAGAGCCTGTTTGACGTAGCTTTTTGTGATGTCGAACACGGACCCCTTCGCTGCGATTGCCGATCCGAACCGGCGGTTCTTGCTGGAGGAATTGCGGCGCGCGCCGAAGACGGTCAATGAGCTTGCCGAGGGCCTGCCGATCAGTCGTCCTGCCGTGTCGCAACACCTGAAAGCGCTGCTCGAAAGCAACCTCGTTTCCGTGACCTCGGAAGGGACGAAGCGCATTTACACGGTCAATAACCGTGGCTTCGACAAGCTCAATCTCTGGCTGGATCAGTTCTGGGCCTAAGGCGCCCCTCATCGTAAAAACGCCAGCCCGATGCCGCATGCAAGGGACTGGCGCTTGATTTCGGTTATTCACCGGGTCTTGCTTGATGGTCTAGAAAATTGGGGAATTTACCTTTTCTTTCACAAGACAGATGTCCGGCGATAGCCTGGAAAGATCAATGGACGGATGACTTGAGACGCTCGATCTCGTCCTTGATGCGCAACTTACGGCGCTTGCATTCGGCAAGTTCAGTATCGGAAATAGAGGGAGATGTTCTCAGGGCATGCAACTCCTCCTCGAGAGCGACATGCTTTTTCTGGAGCGATTCAAGATGAGCTTGAACAGTCATTTGACCCTTCCTTCCTCTTACCCTTCCCCAGCCATCCATTGCTGGAGATCCAAGGTGTCAACCAGCGGACTGTGACACATTTTTAAAGGCTTGTCGAAGGCCAAAAGATGGAGACTAAGCGGCAAATTCATGATCAACACTAACTTCCCGTTACCTCTATTTGGTGATAGGAGCTTGCGGAAATTATCGGCAGACCGGACAAGGTCCGAAGACGATTATGGGGAATATAAATGGCCGATCAGGAACAGGCGGAAATCAGGCTCATGGTGGCGCGTCTGCGCCAGGAGCACGAGGATTACGACGCCGCGATCAACGCCATGATTGAGACGGGCTGCGATGCCCTGCGCATCCAGCGCATGAAGAAGAAGAAGCTGGTCATCAAGGACAAGCTCTCCAAATTAGAAGACCAGATCATCCCTGATATCATCGCCTGAAGGAACGATTGTGACGATGACAGACAGACCACCAGTCGCCATTATCATGGGCAGCCAGTCCGACTGGGAAACCATGAAGAATGCTGCCGATACGCTGGAGGCGCTGGAAATCGAGTATGATGCGCGCATTATCTCGGCTCATCGCACACCCGACCGGCTCGTAACCTTCGCCAAGGGCGCACGTGCCGAAGGCTTCAAGGTCATCATCGCAGGTGCAGGCGGCGCGGCGCACCTTCCGGGCATGACGGCGGCAATGACGCCGCTGCCGGTCTTCGGCGTGCCCGTGCAGTCAAAGACAATGTCCGGCCAGGACAGCCTGCTGTCCATCGTTCAGATGCCGGGCGGCATCCCCGTCGGCACGCTTGCCATCGGCAAGGCCGGCGCGATCAATGCGGCACTTCTTGCTGCGGCAGTCCTTGCCCTCTCGGACGAGGAAATCGCAGAGCGCCTCGACGAATGGCGCGAGCGCCAGAGCGCCTCCGTCGCCGAATATCCGATGGACGATCTCTGATGGTCAGGACAATAGGCATCATCGGCGGCGGCCAGCTCGGCCGCATGCTTGGCATGGCCGCAGCCCGGCTGAACTTCCGCACAATCATATTGGAGCCGCAGGCCGACAGCCCTGCCGCTCAGCTCGCCAACCAGCAGATCGTCGCTGCCTATGATGACCCATCAGCGCTCGCCGAACTGGCTGGGCTCTGCGATGTCGTAACCTACGAATTCGAGAACGTGCCTGTCGCCGCTGCCGAAATGCTGGCAAAGAGCGTGCCCGTCTATCCGCCGCCGAGGGCATTGGAAGCTGCGCAGGACCGGCTGGTCGAAAAGCGCTTCATTAATGGTTGCGGCATCCCGACGGCTCGTTTCCATGCCATCGACAGTCAGGCCGATCTCGATTCGGCGCTAGCGGATTTCGGCAGCCAGGGCGTGCTCAAGACCCGCCGCCTCGGCTATGACGGCAAGGGCCAGATGGTCTTCCGGTCAGCAGCCGATAATGCTGAGGGCGCCTATGCGGAACTTGGCTCGGTGCCGCTCATCCTCGAAAGCTTCGTCGCCTTCGAACGCGAGGTCTCGATCATCGCCGCCCGCGCCACCGACGGTACTGTGCTCTGTTTCGACCCGGCCGAAAACGTGCACCGCAACGGCATCCTGCATACGTCGACAATTCCGGCGACAATCTCCGCCGCCACCGCCGATGCGGCGCGCAAGGCTGCCGAACAGATTCTCACCGCGCTCGATTATGTCGGCGTCATCGGCATCGAGTTCTTCGTGCTGGCCGATGGCAGCCTGATCGCCAACGAGATGGCGCCTCGCGTACACAATTCCGGCCACTGGACGGAAGCCGCCTGCGTCGTCTCGCAATTCGAGCAACATATCCGTGCCGTCGCCGGCCTGCCGCTCGGCAATCCGCGCCGCCATTCCGATTGTGTGATGCAGAACCTGATCGGCGACGATATCCTTGCCGTTCCGGACTGGCTGAAGCGTGACGACACGCTGGTGCACCTCTACGGCAAGACCGAGGCGCGCGTCGGCCGGAAGATGGGCCACGTGACGACGCTGACGGGCAAAGCCTGCTGAGCCGTTTGCCCGGCCGGCACCTGAAACCCACGGAAAAAAGCCTTCACGTGGTTGACACAAGGCGGAGGTCGGGTTATCTGCTCCCCCACCTAAAGAGCGCGCCCAGCCGGCGCGCTTTTGATTGTTAAAAGACACGGGCGAATGTGAATTCCCCCAGAAACATCGCGGATCAGAAAAATGAAGATCAAGAATTCGCTCAAGTCGCTCAAGGCGCGTCATCGTGACAACCGTCTCGTTCGCCGCAAGGGCCGCATCTACATCATCAACAAGCAGAACCCGCGCTACAAGGCTCGTCAGGGCTGATTGCGCGTATCCGGTTTGCCTGCCCTCAGGTGGGCATATCGGTTGGTCGCTTCGGTGATCACGCCAAATTTGTTTGATCTTCAGCGATGGCGGGCTAATATGTCCGCCATGCGCTTTTTTGCCTTGACCTCAGCGGCGCTGCCGCTTGCCCTCACCCTGTTCGCTCCTGCTCTCCCCGCTATGGCTCAGCAGAAAGACGTTATCGTCGAACAGCCGGCCGATTCCGATTCGTCTCCAAAGCAACGTCTCGACCAGCTCTATGGGCAGCTGAAGCGTGAGCGCGACCCCGACAAGGCAAGCAGCATCGCCAATCAGATCCGCATGGAATGGAACGATTCCAACAGCGCGACGATCAATCTCCTGATGCAATGGGCCGACAAGGCGATCGAGGAAAAGCGCAATCCGGCAGCGCTCGATTTTCTCGATGAAGCCATCGCCCTGAAACCCACCTATGCCGAAAGCTGGAACCGTCGTGCAACACTGAACTTCGTGCTCGGCAACTATCGCAAGTCGATGGCCGACATCGAACAGGTGCTGAAGATCGAGCCCCGCCATTTCGGCGCCCTGTCAGGCATGGCGGCTATCCTCGCCACCACGGGCAATGACCAGATCACCCTCAAGGCCTGGGAGCGCGTTCTGGATGTCTACCCCGCCGATCGCACCGCGCAGGAGCAGGTCAGCACGCTCTCGGAAAAGCTTGCCGGCAGCCGCACCTGACAGATCCGGCGCGCACTTGACGACGTAGGAAGGCGCACAATCTTAGCTCAATGATATCGTCACTGTGCGGTTAGTGCCATGCTTGCCGAAATCTCTGCCCTCCTCGCCCCCATCGCCGCCGCCATCGGCTATTCCTCCTACAAGGCCCGCCAGTTCGAACACGCCTATCCCAATATCGGCGAACTGACCGATATCGGCGGCTATAGCCTGAATGCCGTGCATGTTCCGCGCCCCGACACCGCCGATCTTCCGCCCCTGGTCTTCATTCATGGAGCAAGCGGCAATTTGCTCGACCAGACCGGCGCCTTCCGCGAAGCACTGGAGGGCCGCGCCGAGATGCTCTTCGTCGATCGACCCGGTCACGGCTACTCGGAACGTGGCGGGCCGGAAAACGCGCTGCCCTCAGGCCAGGCCGATGCCATTGCCAAGCTGATGGAAAAGCGCGGCATCGAAAAGGCTGTTATCATCGGCCATTCCTTCGGCGGCGCAATCGCAGCGGCCTTCGGTGTCCACCATCCCGAGAAGACAGCCGGCCTGCTATTCCTCGCGCCGGCCTCTCATCCATGGCCGGGCGGCATCGATTGGTATTATCATGTCGCAACAACACCGCTTGTCGGCTGGCTCTTCAATCATGCGGTCGTCGTGCCCCTCGGCCTGCGGCGGTTGGAACGCGGCACGCTGAACGTCTTTCATCCCAATCCCCGGCCTCTCGATTACGTCGCCAAGACTGGTCCGTCGCTGGTGCTGCGGCCGCGCGCCTTTTACAACAACGCCACCGACTTCAAACGGCTCCATGAATATCTGACGGCCAACGCGCCACGCTATTCCGAAATATCAGCGCCAACCGTCATCATCACCGGTGACAAGGACGAGATCGTCTGGGAGCATCTGCATTCGCGTGGATTGGCGCGGGATATCAAGGGGTCGGAACTTATCATGGTTAGGGGCGTCGGCCACAAGCCTGACTATCTTGCGACCGACGTCGCCATTGCCGCCATGGAGAAGATTGCCGGCAAGGTGCGTGACCTTGCGGCGATTGCCCGCAAGGCGGAAGAGCGGCTTGCCGGCTCTTCCATCAATCAGACGGTTGGAACGGTACCGCCGTCGATCGTATATTCCGCGCCATGAATGGAGGCGGCGCGGGGCGAGGCCAGGAACGCCACGAGCTCCGCCACCTCTTCCGGGCGGCCCGGCCGGCCGATCGGTATGCCGCCCAGCGATTCCATCAGCAGCCTGCGGCCACCATCTTCATCGGTGCCGGCCTCATCAGCGATGCGCCGGATCAGGGCGGTGGCAGCCGTGGTCTCGATGAAACCCGGCGCGATCGTATTCACCCGAACGCCCTTCGGCCCGACCTCTTTCGACAATCCCTTGCTGTAATTCGACAATCCTGCCTTGGCCGCCGCATAGGCGAGTGTCGCTTCATATAGCGGCAGCCGCCTCTGGATCGAGGAAATATGGATGATGACGCCGTGGCCGCGCTCGATCATGCTGGGGAGGAATGCCCTATCGAGCCGCACCGGCGCGAGCAGATTGGCATTGATATCCGCCTGCCAATGTGCATCCGTCAGCGCAGCAAAACCGCCGCTTGGTGCCGATGAACCGCCGACATTGTTGACGAGAACATCGAGACCGCCGAAGACCTCCAGCACCCTCGACGCGACGCTATTCACGCCTTCCGCCGTGCTGATGTCCGCCTGAACAAAGAGCGCGGAAGTCTGCCCCTCGGGCAGCGGCGAACGTGCGGTCGTCGCAACGCGTGCGCCGGCTGCGGAAAGTCGCCGCACGATCGCTTCGCCCATGCCCTTCGTGCCGCCTGTGACAAGAACGCGCTTGCCGGTGAACTCGTTCGGATCGAACGAAAATGCCGGTACGACAGTCACGCACTGATCTCCAGATGCGTGATTACACCGCCGGCAAGCGTGAAGTGATAGTATAGTGTGACAGGGCTGCCCGGAAAATTCCCGGAGACCAGCGCAGCCACAACCGGCTTGTCTGCGTCGCCGGAAATCTTCCTGGCATCGACCGTCACACCATATTTGCGCGTCGTCTCCTCCATCCATTCGCGGATGTCGACATGACCGCGCCTGTCCTCGCCCTCATCGTGCACGCTGGCATCTGCCGCAAAGCAGGCAAGCATGCCGTCGATATCCTTCTGATTCTTGGCGACGTAATAGGCGGCCAGCGGTTTCGGAAGCTCGATACTCATTCGGAAACTCCTCTTCGGTTGCTTCGCAAAAAGAATGGGCATAGGCTTACCAGATGACAAGAACCTACAAAAAAGTCAGGTACTTACCTGAAAGTAAGGTACTGCAATGACACCCTATTCCGCAGCGACCGGCGTCGAAAACGTGCTGAAGATTCTGGAAGGGCGCTGGAAGCTCATCATTCTTTTCCACCTCTTCGGCGGCAAGGTGCTGCGTTTTTCCGATCTCGAACGCGCCATTCCTGCCATCTCGCAAAAGATGCTGATCCAGCAGCTCCGCCAGATGGAAAACGACGGTATCGTGCTGCGCATCGTCCATCATCAGGTTCCGCCCAAGGTGGAATATCGCCTGACGGATTGGGGTCAGGCCCTTTGCCCCGCCTTGGACGCCCTGCTGAAATGGGCGGCCCTGAAGGACAAGGACCTGACCGGAATGGTTTTCGCACCCGAGGAAGCCGTTGACGGGACTGTCTGAGCGTTCAAGCCCCGAGGTGAATGCCGCCATCGCAGGTCAGCACGTGACCGCTCATGAAGCCGTTCGAGACCAGGAAAGCGACGG
The DNA here is from genome assembly GCF_056755015.1 of Rhizobium sp. KNZ14-9A. NCBI lineage: Bacteria > Pseudomonadati > Pseudomonadota > Alphaproteobacteria > Hyphomicrobiales > Rhizobiaceae > Rhizobium > Rhizobium sp. KNZ14-9A. Next base: position 4,561,728 of record NZ_JBPGXB010000002.1, on the reverse strand, counting down.
CCTTGGCGACATCATCCGGCTGGCCGATGCGACCGACCGGGGTGCGCCCGGCAAAATCCTGGAACACGGCCTGACGCTGTTCGGCGGGCAGGAAATCCCACCACGGCGTATCGATCACGCCAGGCGAAACGCCATTCACGCGCAGTGGCTTCAACTCGGCAGCAAGCACCCGCACCATCGCCTCGATCCCTGCGTTGACAGCGGCAAGGCCTGCGGTTCCCGGCATCGCGGCCTGCGCACTAACGGCGGACACGAAAGTAATGCTGCCGTCTGGCCGCAGGGACGGCAGAGCCGCCTGCGCCGTCGCCGCATGCGGGATGAGCTTCGTCTGGAAGCCGGCGAGCAGGTCGGCCATGTCGAGCGTCGCGAAAGGACCGGCGCCATGGCCGCTGCCCAGCGCCAGCACGAGATGATCGAAGGATCCGAGTCTCTCGAAGGCCTGCTTCACGGTGGCGGGATCTCGGGCATCGATGGCAATCATTCCGATCTCGCCGGAAAGATGATCAGCCGATGCCTTGAGCTTCGCCTCGTCTCGCGCAGCGATGGTGACCCTAAATCCTTGTTCCAGAAGCAGTCTCGCTGAGGCAAGGCCGATACCCGAAGAGCCGCCGATAACGACTGCGTGCTGCAATGACATGAGAATACTCTTTTGGATGATCGAACTTCCGGCTTTCATTGCCGGGAGTGCTCTCATCTTGCGGAGTCCCAAAATCGCAAACAGGCCTGATTTTATCCTGGTATCGATACTGATATGATCGTCGCCATGGATCAGAAGCTGGACACGTTCGAAGCCCGCCGTCGCGAATTCGCGGCCTTCCTGCGCTCGCGCCGTGAGCGCCTCCGCCCGGCCGATGTCGGCCTGCCCGACGGTTTTCGCCGCCGCACGCCGGGGCTCAGGCGCGAAGAGCTCGCCATGATCGCCGGTGTCGGCACCACCTGGTACACCTGGCTGGAACAGGGGCGCGACATCCGCCCCTCCCCGCAGGTGCTGAATGCGCTCTCGGATGCGCTTCGTCTTGATGAGGCCGAACGCCTGCATCTCTTCACCCTAAACAGCCGCCAGTCGCCGCAGCCGCTTTCGTCAGCGGCGGAAGTGGTCGATGAGCCGCTGCGCCGGATGCTGGATAATCTGACTCAGCAGCCGGCCTATGTGCTGGGTCGCCGCTGGGACGTGCTGGCCTGGAACCGTGCCGCCGATCTGCTCTTCGGCGGGTATGACCGGCTGGGGCCGGACGAGCGCAACACCATGCACCGGCTGTTTGCCGATGATCTCCATCGCAGCCTGCTGGTCGACTGGGAGGCCGTCGCCCGCGTCTCGCTCGCCATGTTCCGCGCCGACAGCGCCCGCTATGCCGGCGACCCGGATTTCGAGCGCCTCATCGCCCTGCTCAAGCAGACAAGCCCGGAATTCCGCGCCTGGTGGACGCGCCATGAGGTTGTGGCTCCGCTCACCGGCGTGAAGCGCCTGAACCATCCGGTCAAGGGCCTGATGTCTTTCGAACATACCGGCCTTACGCTGATGAGCCAGCCGGATATGAAGCTGATCGTCTACACGCCTCTCGACGAACACGACACGAACAGGAAACTCGCCGAGCTTCTTGCCTGATCATTGTCTGCCGCAGAAGCGACGCCATATCTTTCCCATCGCCGTCCTTTGAGGGGAAATTCATGGATCGCCTTCCCAGACACTCCGCCGCCATTCTCGCCGCCATTTCGCTTTGCCTTGCGCCGTTGCCGGCTTTTGCCGCCTCGCCGGCACCTGTCGAAGCTGAGCATGGCATGGTCGTCACCGCCCAGCATCTGGCAACCGATGTCGGCGTCGATGTCTTGAAGAGTGGCGGTAATGCCGTCGATGCCGCGGTCGCGGTGGGCTACGCGCTGGCCGTTGTCTATCCGACAGCCGGTAATCTTGGCGGCGGTGGGTTCATGACGATCCGGATGAAGGATGGAAAAACAACCTTCCTTGATTTCCGCGAACGCGCACCGCTTGCGGCAACCAAGACCATGTATCTCGATGCTAAAGGCGACATTGTCCCACGCGCCAGTCTCGACGGTTATCTCGCCGTCGGCACACCGGGTTCGGTCATGGGCTTTGAGACAGCCCGCGAGAAATACGGTACCAGGAAGCGTGAAGAACTGATCGCCCCAGCTTTAAAATATGCGAAGGAAGGCTTTACGCTCGAGCAGGGCGATGCAGCCACTTTCGCGACCAGCGCCAAACGGCTCGCCAAGGATGAAGAGGCCGCCAAAATCTTCCTGAAGGCCGGTGGCAGCCCCTATGCGTCGGGCGAAAAGCTGGTGCAGCCGGATCTTGCGGCTGTCCTGCAATCCATCTCCGAAAAAGGCCCCGATGCCTTCTACAAAGGTGCGCCTGCCGAGGCAATCGTCAATGCCAGCCAGGCCAAGGGCGGCATTCTCGCCAAGGAGGATTTCGAGCAGTACAAGGTGCGGGAACTGAAGCCGATCGAGTGCAATTACCGCGGCTATGACATCATTTCCTCGCCGCCGCCCTCCTCCGGCGGCGTCATCATCTGCGAGATCTTGAACGTCCTCGAAGGCTATCCGCTTTCTTATCTCGGCTACGGATCGGCAGAAACCGTTCACATCATGGTCGAGGCCATGCGTTATGCCTATGTGGACCGCAACGCCGCACTCGGCGACCCTGACTTCATCGACAATCCCGTCTCCAAACTGCTGGACAGAAGTTATGCGGCGTCAATTCGTGCCAAGATCGATCCGTACAGGGCCGGCACTTCGGCCAATCTGAAGCCGCTGGGCGGCAAGGAAAGCACCGAGACGACCCATTATTCGATCATCGACGACGAGGGCAATGCAGTCGCCGTGACCTATACGCTGAACGGCTCCTTCGGCGCTGGCGTCGTTGCACCCGGCACCGGCGTGCTGCTCAACAACGAGATGGACGACTTCACCTCCAAGCCCGGCGTGCCGAACCTCTATGGCCTCGTACAGGGCGAGGCCAATGCCATCGCGCCGAAGAAGACGCCGCTTTCTTCCATGAGTCCGACGATCGTCACCAAGGATGGCAAGCCCTTCATGGTGATCGGCAGCCCCGGCGGTTCGCGCATCATTACGATCACCCTGGAAGCAATCCTCAACGTCGTCGATTTCGGCATGAACATCAGCCAGGCGGTCAACGCACCGCGCGTCCATCATCAGTGGCAGCCGGACACCGTCTACCTGGAGCCTTTTGCGCTCTCGCCGGATACCGAAAAGGCGCTCGCCGCAATGGGCTACAAGCTTGATGGCGGAAATGATGCACCGGTCTGGGGGCAGGCCGCCGGTATTCTCGTCGGTGGCAAGAGCCTTGCAGCCATCCAGAAGGGCGGCGGCGCCCGCTACAACGGCGCAATGGACAACCGCGCGACCGAAGGCTCAGCCAACGGTTATTGAACAGCCGCTTAGCGGATCCTGACCCGAACGAAATCGCCATCGATCTCGACGCGTGGCATCGCGCCCGACACGCTTGGCTTCAGGGCATCGACCCAGGAAGCCTTTGCCGTCACCTTGTAATCGACCGACGCGTTGTCTCCGAAACCAAGATAGGCATCGAGAGCACGAGCGCGGATCGATACTCTCTCGTCCGCTTCGACCCTGTCGAAATCGAGGGAAGCCCGCACGGCGTCTGCGCGAATATCGATGCCCCCAGCATGGCCGTCCAATGTGATGTCGGCCGCCTTTCCGGCAATCGCAAGCTCGGAAAAATGCCCAGTGAGCCTCGCCGTGAAAGCGCTCTGATCGATCCGGAGAGCAGCACCAGCAGGCACATTGGCATTGACCTCGATCATGCAATCTGACGGGTCCAGCCACGACGATGCGGCGATATCGATATGCAAAACTGTGCCTTCCACCCGCATGGCGCTATTGTCGCGGCAATCGGCAAAATACCAACTTGAATACCAGGACGAGAACCAGCCCTTCCGTCGCCCGCTGAGCGATGCGCCATAGGACTGGTCGCTTCGCGTGGTGATGTTGATCGAGCTTGCGTCACCACTGATGGCAATCGCACGCACGCCGGAAAGATCGGGAATTGCAGTTGTCGATACCTTGTCCGGAGCGGCCGCAGAAACTACCAGAAGCACCGGCATCACAAGAAGAATGATCATCGGAATCCGTCCATGAATGAAGCCCTCCCGTCGAGGACACTTTCAGGAATGGATTTTCAGCCCCTATTTCGAGACCTCGATCACGATCCGGGTCGACCGCGAACGCAATCGGGTTCATTCTGAGGATCATTATTGCTACCGGATATCGCCGATGATCTTCGTTCCCTTGCCCTTCGTCGTGGCTTTGCTGCTTGCCATCCTGCTGATCCGCATGCTGCGGCAGGGAGATGGGGCGCTTGCCGAAAAGCGGCCTTTCCTATTGCTGATCGGGTTCTACATCCTCCAGTCCATAGTGATCGGCGTCCGCTGGGGTTACGATGTCATCGCGATCATGCCGATTCAATCGTTGATCGCGACAACAATCGCGGCCCTCGCCTGGGTCTGCTTCAAGGGGCTCGCCATGGAAGAGCAACCCTCCCTTTCCCGTTTCTGGCCACATCTTCTGCCGACAGCCGCAATCGCAGTCTTGATCGCGCTCTATCCAGAGCCGATCAGTCTCGCCATCATTCTGATCTTCCTCTTCTATGGCGGCGCGCTGCTCTGGCTTGCCCGGCATGGACCTGATGTTCTCGTATCCTCCCGCCTCGACGGTGCAGTGCTGTCCTATCGTTCGCTGCAGATAACCGGCTTTGCCCTCATCGCCTCCGCCGTCACCGACGTCATCATCAGCTTCGATTTCACCAAGACCGGCGGCATTCATGCGGGTGCGATCGTCGCACTCGGCAACGTCATCGCGCTGCTGATCCTCGGCACCGCCGCTTCGGTGGCGAGTAGCGGCAGCAGCATGGAAGCAACATCTGAGGAGCCACCGCCGCCACCGGCAACGGAAGAAGACGGTGCCGTCGCCGCTGCCCTCGATACGCTGATGCGCGCCCGTCAGCTCTATCGCGATCCCGATCTCAATCTCACCCGCATTGCCCGCAAGATGAATCTCCCGGCCCGGCGCGTCTCCACGGCCGTCAACCGCATCCACGGCATGAGCGTCTCGCAATATGTGAACGACTTCCGTATCCGCGCCGCCTGCGAGCAGCTGGTCGGCACCGATCATCCGATAACGCAGGTGATGTTCGACTCCGGCTTCATCAGCAAGTCCAATTTCAATCGCGAATTCGCGCGCATGAATGGCGAAAACCCCACACAATACAGAAAGCGGCGTGTCCCGCGGGAATCGAGTGGCGCGGCGTCCAATGTCATATTCATGTCACCGTGACAAAGTCGCCGTTCACAAGCAAAGATGCGCGCTCTATGCATGAGCGGCATTAAAGCAGAAGAGATTCCCATGGCCTCCATTGAAATGATCGTTGCCGCCAGGGCCCGCCTGCGCGGACATGCGCGGCGCACGCCGCTTCTCTCCTCACCCTTCCTCGATGAAATCGCCGGCCGGCGGCTGTTCGTGAAGGCCGAATGCCTGCAGCATTCCGGCTCCTTCAAGTTCCGCGGCGGCTGGTCTGCCGTCTCGGGCATCGATCCGGAACTGCGCAAGAAGGGCGTCATCGCCTTCTCCTCCGGCAACCATGCCCAGGGTGTCGCGCTGGCCGCACGCATGCACGGCGTTCCCTCCGTCATCATCATGCCAAGCGATGCGCCGAAGCTGAAGATTGCCAATACGCGCGCCTTCGGCGCCGAAGTGGTGCTCTATGACCGCGCCAATGAAGACCGCGACGAGATCGGCGCGAGACTCTCGGCCCAACGCGGACTGACGCTCATCAAGCCTTTCGACGAACCGCTGGTCATTGCCGGCCAGGGCACGACCGGGCTGGAAATCGCCGAACAGGCAGAGGAGGAAGGCGTCAGGAATGCCGAAGTCCTCGTTCCCTGCGGTGGCGGCGGCCTGAGTTCGGGCATCGCCCTGGCATTGGAAGCGAGTGCGCCGGGCTTCCGTGTCCGTCCCTGCGAACCGGAAAATTTCGACGACACCACGCGATCGCTTGCATCGGGCAAGATCGAGCGCAATGCCACCATGAGCGGGTCGATCTGCGATGCGATCGTCACGCCGCAACCGGGCAACATCACTTTCCCGATCCTCAAGCGTCTGGCCGGACAGGGTATTGTCGTGACAGATGATGAGGCGTTGCGCGCCGTAGCCCTCGCCTTCACCCGCCTCAAGATCGTCGTCGAGCCGGGCGGAGCCGTCGCTCTTGCCGCCGCACTTTTCCATGGCGACCAGATGGAGAGCGACACGGCCGTCGTCGTCACCTCCGGCGGCAATATCGACGCCGACGTGTTCACCACTGCACTCGAACGCTTCGGCTAACGCTCGACAACGCTCTCGAAGACCCTGATCGCGATCGGCGACGACCTCGATCATGATCGGGGTCTCGCTCACCTGAAAAACAGCGAAAACCTCGTCTCGCCGCCATATGGCGGTCTTCGTTCCGAGGTTTCCATGAGACATCTTCTCACCCTGCTGCTGTCGGCCTGCCTTCTTGCTGCCAACACTCCGGCACATGCGGCCGACCCTGTCGGTCTGTCCTTTCTTTCGGTTCCGGTGTCCGAACGCCACGGCACCATGGAGATCTCACTCTGGTATCCGGCCTTAGCCGGCGGAACGCCCATCCTGATCGGAGACAGTCCGCTTTTCAAAGGCGAGACCGCGCAACGGGACGCACCGGCCGCTGCCGGCGATTTTCCGCTGATCCTGCTTTCGCATGGCGGTCTGAAATCCGGCCCTTTCATCGGCGCCTGGATGGCGTCGCGCCTCGCTTCGAAAGGCTTCGTGGTGGCAATGATGCGCCAGCCGGATCCGCAGACAATGACGAGCGAGGAGAGCATTCATGAAATTTGGCTCCGGCCCGCCGATCTCTTAGCCGCCCTGACCGCGATCGAGAAGGACAGCGCACTACCTGCAAAGATAGACCGAAACCGTATCGGCGTGCTGGGCTTCCTCATCGGCGGAACATCCGCACTTTCGCTTGCGGGCGGCAGCCTGGATCCGGAAAGCTTTGCGCGTTCCTGCGGTCCCAATGGCACCGGCGTAGACTGCGCCGAGTTCGCCAGAGCCGGTATCGATCTCCACTCCGTCGACAGGCAGCAACTCAGCCGCTCTCATCTAGACACGCGGGTGAAGGCGGTCGTCGTCATCGATCCTGAATTCGGCGCCAGTTTCACACCCGAAAGCCTCAAGCGCATATCGATCCCGGTCCGCCTCATCAATCTCGGCACGCCGGCGACCATCTGGCCTGGGCTGCGGATATCAGGCCTAAAGGACACTATACCCAACGCGCGCTACGATCTCCTGGGCGATACTTCGCAATATGGTGCCTTCAGCGAATGCAAGCCGGGAGGCGCTGCGATCCTTCAGGAAGAAGATGAAGAACCTCTCTGTGACGATCCCGAGGGAACGAGCAGGGCCACGATCCACGATCGCCTCGCTGAGAATATCGCAGCGGCCTTCCGCACGGATCTCCCCCAATAGAAAACATCGTCCGCAGCGACCTGCCACGGACGATGTCTTCGCTATCGATCGTCTTCAGGCGATCTTGTAGCGCGGAGCCGGAGCCGAACGTGACAGGTTCGGCATCAGTGCCTGGCGGGCCTGTTCATAGGCAGCAAGCAAGCCGGCATCTTCGAGCGCCGGGATCGTCGCAAATTCACCCTCGGCAAGACCTGCCAGCGAGGCATCGACCATGTTTTCCGCCGACATGACGATCTCGCCCGGCAGGTGCTCGACCGGAGTGCCGGCAATGCCCCAGAATTCGGTCGCCGTGGCACCCGGCAGCACGACCTGAATGCGGATATTCTTGTCGGCAAGCTCGTGCTTCAGCGACTGGCTGAAGGCGAGCACGAAGGCTTTGCTGCCGCCATAGACACCGTTCAGGACCTCGGGCGCGATCGCCACGATCGAGGCGATGTTGATGATCGTCCCGCCACCGCGGGCAACGAGGCCTGGCACTGCCGCATAGGTCAGCCGCGTCAATGCTGTCACGTTGAGCTCGATCATTTCCTGCATCTTGTCGACGTCGGACGCGAGCAGCGGCGCCGTGCCGCCGAAGCCGGCATTGTTGACGAGCATGGTGATGCTCTGATCTTCCTTCAGCACCTTCTCGACCTTGGCAAGATCGTCCTTCTTGCCGAGATCAGCGGAAAGCGTCTCGACGGTCCGGCCCGTCTCATCGGTCAGCCGGCTTGCCAGCGCCTTGAGCCGCTCGCCATTGCGGGCGACGAGGATGAGATTGTAGCCCTGTTTCGCCAGCCGGTGTGCATAGATCGCGCCGATGCCCGAAGAGGCGCCTGTGACCAGCGCCGTACCCTTATGTTCTTGTGCCATGATCGTTTCTCCATTTCGTGCGCCAGCCCGATTGCCTTGCGCTTGAGGAGAGTTTTACGCCCGATTGCCGATGTCCCAAATGTCATATATGCCACCTTTTAAGACATCCACTTTTCAGGACATGATGACCATGCAGCAAATCGGCTTCCTGCTTTTTCCCGGTTTCCAAATCATGAGCCTCGCTGCCGTCTCGGCCTTCGAATTCGCCAATCTCGAGATCGGCGAGAAAGTCTACGACATCCATTATCTCTCTGAGACCGGCGGTCCCATCGCCAACTCGCTGGGCATGATCGTCGAAACCGAAGCCTTCGGCGATCCCGGTTTCGACACGCTGATCGTCGCCGGCGCGCCTGACATTAAGCTGCCCAGCGAAGCCGAGGTGGATTTCATTCGCGCCGCCCTCCCCGCCGCCCGCCGCCTCGCCTCGATCTGTACCGGCGCCTTCCTGCTTGCCGATGCCGGCGTTCTTGATGGCCGCCGCGCCACGACCCACTGGTATCTCGCCCGCGAACTGCAGAGCCGTTACCCTGAAATCAGGATGGAAGAGGACCGCATCTACATCATCGACGGTTCCGTCTGGACCTCGGCAGGTATGACGGCGGGTGTCGATCTGGCTCTGGCCATGGTCGAGAAAGATCATGGCCTGGAGATCGCCCGCGCTGTTGCCCGCAAGCTGGTCGTCTATCATCGTCGCGCCGGCGGCCAGTCGCAGTTTTCCGCCCTTCTGGAACTGGAGCCGAAATCCGACCGCATCCAGAAGGCGCTTGCGCATGCCCGCAGCAATCTGAAATCCACCCTCTCGGTCGAGGAACTGGCCGAGGCTGCACATCTGAGCCCCCGCCAGTTCAGTCGTGCCTTCCGCGCCGAAACAGGCCAGTCGCCGGCCAAGGCTGTCGAGAACCTGCGGCTGGAGGCGGCCCGCCTGATGATGGAGCAGGGCCGCCATCCAATCGAGGTCGTCGCCCGCGAGACCGGCTTTGCCGATCGCGAGCGCATGCGCCGCGCCTTCCTGCGGGCTTTTGGCCAGCCGCCGCAGGCGATCCGCCGGGCGGCACAGCAGGAACTGCTGGCGTGATGCACCCGGCAAAATTGGATGCATCCTCTCCGGCTGCGGCGGGGGTGGCGGAGGTAGAAAGCGTATTTCCAAGAGTAGCCGTAAGCGTTGCGATGCCGCCTCTATAAGTGCCGGCATAAATGACTTCCGGCATGTTTGACCAAATAACCTCCTCCACCTCCTCCACTCGATTTAAATCTATATCTATCAATGACTTGAACGGGCGGAGGTAACCTCCTCCACCCCCCCTCCACTTGAGATGAACCTCCTCCACCGAGAGCACCGAGCGTCCGTTCGGACGCAAAAATAGCGCCCTTTTCGCGAACATGGGCATCTTGTGGAGGAGGTTCCTCGAAGTGGAGGAGGTTCCGATACGAAGCAACCTCCTCCACATCTGTGATCCCGCGCAAAACTGTGCAGCGGTTTTGCGATACCCCTCAACCTTGCTGAAGCGCCCTGCGGATGGCGATTTCGACAGGCGAATAGGCGCCGTCCTCACGCGTAAGCTTCAACGGTTCTGAAGGTGCGAGGCCGGGCTGCGCCATGAAGCGCGGTTCCTTGCCGCGATGCATCTGCGCGGCATGGATCAGGAAAGGGTGGCACAGATAGACCGTGCCCGCCTGCCCCGTTGCCAGCGCAAGCGGCCTGTCCTCACCGACATGTTCCAGCCACAGATGCGCCATGCCGGCCTCGCCAGCCGGCTCCAGTAGCTTCGCGATATCCTTGTGCGACCCAACCCGGATACGCGTCGGCGCGTCATTCTCGCCGACATCGGAGAACAGGAAGAGCATCAGGAGTGCCCGTCCGCGCGAGGTGATGTTCACCCGCCAGGCGGAAAAATCCCGCTGTTCATTCGGATCGCCTTCGTCCCCCGGAAAGCTCAGATCCACATGCCAGCCGGCATCGCCGGGATCGTCCGGATGCGGAAAGCGGACCGGGAAGCTGCCAAGACCGCTGCGTGGTTCCCAGCGTCCTTTGCCGACGAGCTGATCGAAAGCCGAATGCAGCAGGGGCGTGTTGACCGCCGTCTCGAACGGCCCGCCGCCATAGCCGGCAAGCCGGACGACCGGCCGCACCCAGCTTTTCGGATCATCGGGATCGAAGGGAATGTCCCGCCACATGATGGCGCGGGCTTCTTGGGCCACGTCGCGGGGAAAAGCATCATCGATCCGTACGAAGCCGTCTTCGATGAATTGCTCAATCTGCGCGGCGCTAAGCGCCGGCGGGTAACCAGTGGATGTCATGAAATATCTCTCTATCGCCAAACCCTGCCGGCATTGTCCATCGGCCGAATGCAGGGTGGTTACAGTCCACGGCAACGGACCCAGCCAGCAGGCTGGTGGAGCGGCCGCACCTTCCTTTGCCCGAGGGCAGAGCCTTAAAGGCTCAAGAAGAAGACCGTAGCGATGTTGAGAGCGATCATTTTCATAGCGATGAGAGGCTACCGGCTTCCAAGGGGAGGGTCAACACTTCACCCGAACCTTCGCAGCGCCTTCTCCTGATCGGAGGGAATAGAAATATCTCGCACTGCCTCGTGCACCGACTGCAGCACCAGTTCCGCCAGCCGGCTCGTTGCAGAATCCGGCTCCGCTTCCGCTCGATGCAAGACCAGCCCCAGCTTCGGCAGTTCCGGCAGGCCGGCTTCGCCTGACGCCAGCATCCGCACCTTGGCCGGCAGCCCTATAGGCGTGCGCACCGTAATACCCAGTCCTGCAGCGGTTGCCGCCCAGAGGCCGCCGAGGCTTGGACTGACGAAAGACAGCCGCCAGGAGATACCCGCCTCGTCCAGCACTTTCGTCGCGGCATTCCTGAGCAGGCAGGGCGCCTCGAGCGAGGCAAGCGGCATCGGTTCGCCGCCTCCAGCCGCCCATGCCGGCAAGCCATTCGCCGGGCCAATCCAGCGCATCGGCACATCGGCAATATGCTCGCAATGGGCGGTCAAAGTGCCGGTGCTCCAGGCGAGCGCAAGATCGAGCTTCCCCGTCGTCACCCGTTCCAGAAGCTCGGCATTGCGCACCACACGCGCTTCGATCCGCACCTTCGGATGCGCCCGAGCAAAGCGTCCGAGCACCTCGGGTAGCAAATTCTCACCGAAGTCCTCCTGCAGGCCGAGCCGCACCCAGCCTTCCAGCTCGACACTCTGCACCGCAGCGACTGCCTCGTCGTTCAGATCGAGCAATCGCCGGGCGTATGCAAGCATCGTCTCTCCGGCTTCCGTCAGCGCCAGTCCGCGCCCGGATTTGCGGAAAATCGGCGTGCCAGCCTGCTCCTCCAGCTTCTTAAGCTGTGCGCTGACCGCCGAGGTCGAGCGCCCCAGGCGATCCGCTGCCCTGGCGAAATTGCCGAGATCCATGCCGGTCGCGAATGTCCTGAGCACATCCAGGTCGAATGTAATCCGTCGCATTTCACGATCCCGATTTTCAGGATAATTCATCCATAAAATTCTGATTTTCCGCACCATGGTGTCGTGGCATGCTTCTCCTGTCAAGACAAAGAACAAGGAGGCATCCAATGCCATTCGCTCGCATTTCCCTTCTGAAGGGCAAATCGCCGGACTATCTGCGTGCGCTCTCGGACAGCATCCACAAGGCCATGGTCGAGACCTTCAATGTGCCGCCGGCCGACCGCTTCCAGATCATCCACCAGCATGAGCCGGGCGAACTGATCTTCGATCGCAATTACCTTGCCGGTCCGCGCTCGGATGATTTCGTGCTGATTTCGATCACGACCGGCAAGCCGCGCACAACGGAAATGCGCAAGGCTCTCTTCCGCCGAACCGTCGAATTGCTCCAACAATCGCCCGGCTTGCGCCCCGAAGACGTGATGATCGTCATCTCGACCAGCGAACCGGACGAATGGTCCTTCGGCGACGGCTTGGCGCAGATGGCCGAACCCGGATGGGAAGCGCGCGCCAGGGGAGTTCCGGCATGAGCACCGCCAATCCGAGGACGATGACGATCCGCCGTCCCGGCAGTGCGGTCCGTTCTCCCGAAGGCATTTCGAATGCACCCTTCTGGGTCGAAATGCTGCTCGACAGCGAGATCGATGGCGAGAACACCGCCATGCGCGCAACCCTCGATCCGGGCACGGTCACACACTGGCATACGCATCCGCGCGGCCAGCTTCTTTATGTCCTCTCCGGTGTCGGTGTCGTGCAGCGGGAGGGTGAACCCGTCGAGGAAGTCAGAACCGGCGATGCAATATGGTTCGCCCCGGACGAGCTTCACTGGCACGGGGCAACGGCTGACAGCCCTTTCGGATATCTTAGCATCCAGGGTTTTGAGAAGGGACGCTTCGTCGACTGGTCTGAGGAGACACAGCCATGATGGCCATGCAATATTCCTTCACCTTGCCGGCAGATTACGACATGGAAATCATCGATCGCCGCATCTGCGACAAGGGGCCGGCGATGGACGGCTTCCCGCACCTCGGTTTCAAGGCTTTTCTGAGCGTTCGCCGCGGTGAATTCGGCAGCCGGGAAAATCTGTACTCGCCCTTTTATCTCTGGGATCAGCCGGAAGGCGCCAGCAACTTCATCTGCGGTCCCGGCTTTGCCGCGCTGACGGACGCCTTCGGTCGGCCGCTCATTCGCCATTGGATCGTCTGGCATACGCATGTCTCACCGGACCCCGCCAACGCCCGCTTTGCTTACAGCGAACACCTCCCTATCGAACCGCATGTCTCTCTGCCCAACTTACAGCAGCAAGAGGTTGATCTGGCAAAGCAGGAAGCCAGCGGCAGACATCTGCTCGCCCGCATTACCGCCTTTGACCCGCATGACTGGACGATGGTCCGTTTTGGACTTTGTGCGGAAGCCCCGCCCGCGTCAGGCACCAACCAGATCTATCGCGTCGGTCACCTCTCCCGCGGCTAAGAGCACCAAAGGCAGAATCGGAAAGCAAAAAAAGCGCCCCTTTTTCGAGGAGCGCTTTGTTTTTCAGGCCTGAAAGCGATCAGATGCCACTCTGGCCGTCGGAGCCGATATAGGCGATACGCAGCATGTTGGTCGCGCCAGGTGTGCCGAGCGGCACGCCGGCGGAGATGATGATGCGGTCACCCGGCTTGCCGAAACCTTCCGCAGCAACGATGCGGCAGGCGCGGTTGACCATGTCGTCGAGGTCGGTAGCGTCATGCGTGACGACGCAATGCATGCCCCAGACGACGGACAGACGGCGCGCCGTCTTGATGATCGGCGACAGAGCGATGATCGGCACCTGAGGACGCTCGCGCGAGGCGCGCAGGCCGGTCGTGCCGGAAGACGTGTAACAGACGATAGCCGACAGCTTCAGCGTCTCGGCGATCTGGCGGGCGGCAAGCGAGATGGCGTCGGCGCCGGTTGCTTCCGGCTGGGCGCGCTGCGCGTAGATGATGCCCGGATAGTGCGGATCCTTCTCCACGGTGCTCGCAATCGAGGCCATCATCGAGACGGCTTCGACCGGATAAGCGCCGGAAGCCGACTCGGCCGACAGCATGATTGCATCCGCGCCTTCGAAGACGGCGATCGAAACGTCCGAAACTTCGGCACGTGTCGGAACCGGCGAGGAGATCATCGATTCCAGCATCTGCGTGGCGACGATGACAGGCTTGCCCGAACGGCGGCAGGAGCGAATGAGCTGCTTCTGGATACCCGGAACGGCTTCGAGCGGCATTTCAACGCCGAGATCACCGCGGGCAACCATCAGCGCATCGGAAAGCTCGATGATTTCTTCGATGCGTTCCAAAGCCTGCGGCTTCTCGATCTTCGACATAATGCCGACGCGGCCACGGGCGATCTTGCGCACTTCGGCAAGGTCGTCGGGACGCTGGACGAAGGAGAGCGCCACCCAGTCGACATCGTCGGTCGCGAGAACTGCGTCGAGGTCGGTACGGTCCTTGTCGGTCAGCGCGCCCACGCCAAGCAGCGTGTCGGGCAGGCTGACGCCCTTACGGTCGGAAATGCTGGTGCCGGCAATGACGGTCGTGACGATGCTCTTGCCGTCGCACTTTTCTGCGCGGAGAGCCAGTTTACCGTCGTCGATCAGCAGGCGATGGCCGGGCTGAACGGCTTCGAGAATTTCAGGATGCGGTAGGAACACGCGGGTGTTGTCGCCGGGGGTATCGTTGTTGTCGAGCGTAAATGTCTGGCCGGGCTTCAGCTCGACCTTAACATCGGCAAACTTCCCGACGCGAAGCTTCGGACCCTGCAGGTCGGCCAGAATACCGATCGGCCGGCCCGAGCGGGCTTCGACGGCGCGAATACGCTGCACGAGTGTGCGCATCACGTCATGGCTCGCATGGCTCATATTGATGCGGAAGATATCCGCACCCGCCTGGTGCAGCTTCTCGATCATCGACTCCTCGGAGGAGGCGGGGCCGAGGGTGGCGAGGATTTTAACTTTGCGGTTACGCTTCATCAATTCTGGCTTTCTTGCGTCCCTGGGGTGTCGGAGAGTTGAACCATCCAGCTTCCCTGGCGGCCCGTATCATATTCCTTGAATCCCATTTTCTGATAACCCCGGGCGTAGCAGTCCTGCACACCCGTGATCTTGAATTCGTTTTCCGCCACGCACATCTGCACGTCACCCGTCCATCGGCCTCCCCGGGCGGCGTCTTCTGCGTAGAGGTAATAATAACGCGACTGTAGCTCTCCCTCGATCAGCGTGGCGCAGGTCGTTGCCGGCACCTGCCACCAACCCTCCGTGACCCAGCCATCCTTCGCTCTATATCCGATCGCAACGCCAACCAGATTTTGCGTACCGTTGCATACACGGAAATCCGCACGCGCGGCATCGGCAATGAAGAACGGCGAGACGGCTGCAAGAGCGAACAATGCGAGACGGACCAACGGCCCGGACCGCGTGAGGAAACTTGGCGCGGCTTGGATCAACACGGCTCCCAAATAGCTCCACGGTTATTCGTTATCCGTGTCTTCTTGCGCCGCCATCAGGCGAAAGTCAACGCAATGCTAATCGATTATATTTCCTTTCATAACCGCCGATCGGGCGCATCTTGTCGCGTTGGTCCGCCCATCACGCTTGAACCGGCCGAACGCGCATGCAATCACTGGGCGAAGACGCGAAATGACAATTGGCAATTTCCTGATGGATCACTTCCAATCCTTCGAAATCCTATCCGGCCAACATGACAAAGGCATGGTGATCCTTGGCGATCATGCCATGAACCGTCTGCCCGAACGATATGGCCGGCTCGGCCTGCCGGAAAGTGCCTTCTCCAGGCACATCGCTTATGACATCGGCATTCAGGGCCTTGCCCGCAAGCTGTGTGCATGGTTGGGCGTGCCGGGCGTGCTCGGCGGTTTTTCGCGCTTGCTGATCGACCCCAACCGCGGCGAGGACGACCCGACGCTGATCATGAAAATCTCCGACGGCGCCGTCATCCCCGGCAACCATCCGATTACTGAGGAGGAGTGGAACTACCGGATCGAAACCTTCCACAGACCCTATCACAATGCCGTGTCGGAGACGATCGATAGGGTGGCGAACGCGACCGGCAAAGCGCCGCTGGTCCTGTCCCTCCACTCCTTCACGCCTGCCTGGAAGGGTGTTCCCCGCCCCTGGCATGCAGCAGTGCTCTGGGATAGTGACCACCGCGCCGTTGCCCCATTGCTTGAAAAACTGCGGGCCGATCCCGATCTCGTCGTCGGTGACAACGAACCCTATGACGGTGCCCTGAAGGGTGACACCATGTACCGTCATTGCATGATGACGGGCATCCCGCACGCGCTTCTGGAAGTACGCCAGGACCTCATCGGCAACGAGGCCGGAATCGAGGAATGGGCGGCGCGCCTGGCACCCGTCTTTGCGGAGATGAACGCCGATCCGGCGCTGCATGCATACAGCGTGCACGCTTCACGCACCGGCCCCTATTGAGTGAAAGGACTTGGCCCATGACCACGCTCAGCAAGGAACAACAGACGGAATTCGAGGCAGCCGCCTTCCGCCGGCTCATCACGCATCTTCGCGAACGCGCCGACGTGCAGAACATCGATCTGATGAATCTCGCCGGCTTCTGCCGCAACTGCCTTTCCAACTGGTACCGCGAAGCCGCGGAGGCCGGAGGCGTCACTATGACGAAGGACGAATCGCGCGAGATCGTCTACGGCATGCCCTACGAAGACTGGAAGAACATCCACCAGACAGAAGCATCGCCTGTGCAAAAGGCGACTTTTGAGGTGAACAACCCGCACAAATAGTCCACCCGCTCTCAAATCGTCTTGACGCTGGCGGCACTTCGCGGCAGTCACTGGCAACCCGAATGCATATCCCGAAATCAGGAGAACACGATGTCTGATGCACATGGCGTCGCTCGCGATCAGCTTCGCGCTTTTGTCGAGCGCATTGAACGCCTGGAAGAAGAAAAGAAGACCATCGCCGACGACATCAAGGACGTCTATGGCGAAGCCAAGGGCATGGGCTTCGACACCAAGATCCTCAAGAAGGTCGTTGCGCTCCGCAAGAAGGACGAGCAGGAACGCATGGAAGAAGATGCGATCCTCGATACCTACCTGCACGCTCTCGGCATGATCGAATCCCCGCCGGAAGGCTGAGGATCATCCAACCGCATTTTCAGAGAGCCGCCGCTTCGGCGGCTTTTCTTTTGATCTCATCAAAGTACCAGCGCCGATTTTCGCCGTGCCTCCGGCCCAAAAACGAAAGCCGCCGGAGACGATCCAGCGGCTTTTGCTTATTCGAAATATGGCCGGATCAGCGCGTGTTGAACTTACGCACTTCCATGAAATTGACGGCCGTGCCGCTGAAACGACCTGGGTCGATCGAAGCAGTCTTCTGGAAGCCTTCGGCATAAACCGAGGTTGGCTGGGCGCGCAGCTCCTGGCTGACGAAGCGCGGTGCCTGCACCTTCTTGGACGCCATTTCCAGGCGGGCATTGGTAAGAGCCCACTGCGAGATCATCTTCTGGGTCAGCTTCGGCTCCGTACGCACCGTCTGGCGGCTTTCGTCGGCGGCTACAGCTTCCTGCTTCGTCGGACGACCACCCTTGGTGGGAAGGCCCTGCGCGACCGGGCTGTCGACGATGACAGGCTTCGGCGCCGCGGGAGCAGCAGCAAAGCTTGCAGACTTCGTCATCGGAGCAAGTGCCGCAAGCTGCAGTGGCGGCTTGTCGAGTGCCGGCGGATTCTTCGGCGCGGCGGCGTTGATTGCCTGCTCCACGGTCTGCGGCTCAGAAGGTGCGTTCATAGCGACCTCAGTGCCACCGCTCTGATCCTGCTGCTTTGCAAGTGCTGCCGCCATAGCCGGCGAAAGCGTATCCTGATCAGCCTCGTCTTCACCCGCTTCAGGATCGGCATTCTGTGCAGCAAGCAGGTTTTCGGCAACGGCCGGACGTTCGGCGGGGGTCGGAACGCTCGTCGACATCGGGCTCGGGTCGACAGAGGCAAGTTCGGCATCACCCGGCGCACGACGCTGCCCAAGGAGTGACGGAACCGGAATGCTGTAACCGCTGAGATCGACGAAATGCTCCGGTTCCTGCGGCTGGCCTGCGGGCATGGCGGCAAGCGCCTGCTGGGCAGCATTGCCTGCAGATGGCGGCACCAGGGCATTGGCAACCTCGTTGCCGGCAAGCTGGTTGCTGAAGGCCGGGCGAACCTGCGGCACTGGTGCATTCACGCTCGCAACTTCGGTCTGCGGCTGCGGTTCATCAGCTGCTGGGACAGCCTCAGCCTTCGGCGGCGTCGCCTTGGCGACAGCCACCGGTGTGCTATCCTCCGAATTATCCTCTTCCTCGTCAGCGCCGCCACCAAAGAGGTAGGCAAACAGCGTCTTCTGCTTGCGAGGTTCGTCATCGGAAACGGAAGCGCCGGCGCTGGCCATCATGATCTGGCTGCCGTTCGCCATGCGGCGCTTGTAATCGGCCATTGCCTGCTGGTAGCCTGGCAGCGGCTTGCCATCGGCGGGAATATGAATGGTATTGCCGTCAGGGAAGAGCCTGACCAGTTCGTCGCGGCTCATGCGCGGCCAGGCGCGAACGCCGCCGACATCCATATGCACGAAAGGCGAACCGGACTTTGGATAGAAGCCGACGCCGCCGACCTGCATCTTCATGCCGATACCGCGCAGCGTGGCGAGCTTTACGTCTGGAATGAAGAAGTCCATCGCCTTGCCAAGCATATGCTGGCTCTTTTCGGCGACACCGGATTTACGCGAACGACCGCGCAGCATCTCGTTGGTAGCAGGCGAGCGGAAACCGCAGACGACGTTGATGTAATCCCTGGAGCCGGACTGGCGGTAAACTTCCCAGATGAGGTCGAAGAGGCGCGGGTCCATCTTCGTCGGCTGATTCTTGCGCCAGTCGCGCAGGAAACGGTTGAGCTGCTCGAGACCTTTGGGGTCGAATTTGCCGTTTCGCTTGTAGGTGATGACGGCCTTTTCGCCGGTATGAATGAAATAGAGCTTCAGGCTGCGGGTATCCCCGGCAGCCTGAGACGGTGTGCTTACGAATACCGGTGAGGAAACCGCGAGTGCAAGAAGGGCGGCCGCTGCCGTCCTAATTGCCTTTCCGCCAATCTTGGCGCACAAACGCCAACTCAAGCGCGAAAGCTTGGTATTCCCATTCAGATTCTGCAACTCGATCCCCGTCAGACAGTCAATGTCCAATGCTGTCTCAAATGGCTGTCAAATGCGGTCACACGATGGCAAAAATGCCACACATGATCAACCTTTTCTTTATAGAGTGAACGAGCTGCTAACAAGTGATTTATGGACGGTAACCAAATGTGGTTGCCTTATTCTTAATAAAAATGCGCTTATGCCGCATCTTTCTGAGGATTATCGGGGTCGATACCGTAGTCCTTGAGCTTTCTATAAAGTGTGGATCGCCCGATACCTAGCTTTCTTGCCACTTGACTCATTTGTCCTCGGTAGAATTTCAAGGCAAAACGAATCAGTTCTTCCTCGACATCGGCAAGACGCCGAACATCACCAGACTGATTGACGCTTGATATCGCATTATCGGAAGCCTCGGTCCCGCGGCGCATCGTCTCGGCGACTGATTCCGCCTGATAATCCTCGGGGAATTCCGCGTCAGGATCGAGGTGGGAATTGTCGGCAACGAGCGCCAGATGGTCCACGACATCGTAGTTCGGAAGCTGGGCGGCGATCTGCGGGAAGTCCGCCTCAGTCAGCTCCGGACCTTCGGCAAGCACGACGGCGCGGAAGATCGCGTTTTCGAGCTGGCGGATATTGCCCGGCCAGTCATAGGCGGTCAGCAATGCCAGCGCGCCGGCATTGACCGTCATGCGGCGGCCGTTCTTCTGTTCGCTGGAGAAGCGGTCGGCAAAGACGCGCACCAGATGCGGAATGTCCTCCTTGCGCTTGCGCAGCGCCGGAATGGTGATCGGGAAGACGTTCAGGCGATAGTAGAGGTCCTCGCGGAAGTGGCCATTCTTGACCTCTTCGATCAGATCCTTGTTCGTCGCCGAAATGAGGCGAACATTGACCTTGTGCGCAGTGCGCGCACCGACGGTCTCGATCTCGCCTTGCTGAACGGCGCGCAGCAGCTTCACCTGCACCTCGAGCGGCAGATCGCCGATCTCGTCGAGGAAGATGGTGCCGCCATCGGCTTCCATGAACTTGCCGATATGCTTTTCGGTCGCGCCGGTAAACGCACCCTTTTCGTGACCGAAGAGGATGCTTTCCACGAGATTGTGCGGAATGGCGCCGCAATTGACCGTCACGAACGGTTTGGTGGCGCGATCGCCCCCCGACTGGATGGCGCGTGCCACCAACTCCTTGCCGACACCCGATTCGCCTTCGAGCACGACTGGGATGTTGGACTGCGAGGCGCGCTGCGCCAGATCGATGACGCGAATCATCGCCGGGCTTGCCGAAACGATGTCGTCGAAGCCGACGGAGCCCGAACGTGAACGACGGCCGGTACGGGCCTTCACCTCACGCTGGTCGAGCTTCATGGCATTGGAAATCGACGTGTTGATACGCTCCGGAGAAACCGGCTTGACGACAAAATCGAAAGCCCCGGCGCGCATGGCCTGCACCACCGTTTCGATGCCGCCCTGCCCCGTCTGGACGATGACCGGAATCTGGGTGCCGAAATCATGCAGTGCTTCGAGGAATTCGAGGCCGGTCATTTCCGGCATCATCAAATCGAGCACGATGACGTTGAAAAGGCCGGGATCGCGCTTCACCATCTCCAGCCCGATGCGGCCGTTTTCGGCCTGATGCACCACATGGCCGCTACGCTCGATCGCGTTCTTGAGCAGACGGCGCTGGACGGGATCGTCCTCGACCACAAGGATCTGCCCTGCCCCTTTGAGCTCATTGTAACCGGTCATTGTCGCCTCACTTCATGCGAAACCATAGAGCGCACTCTGACAGAAAGGCTTGAACATCCTGTTTTGAGAAACAATTGCATTTTAACTGTTCTGACAGGCCGTTTTCGTGCCGTTACGGGCCCTTTCACACGCCGAAAACCCCTTGATGCTGGACCTTTCGGCGCCCAGAGCGCCGCGCGTCCATTCGGACGCGCAAAGGACGTCTCTCTTTTTGAAACTGCGCAATCAGGCTTTCCGAAAATCGATTCCGATTTTCGGGCCGATGCTGTAGACAGTCAGACCTGTTATAAAAGAGGAAGAGGAACCGCCCCATGAGATATATGCTTGCGCACGCCGATCTTCACCTTTCGGCAACGGCTCCCGCTGCAGCATCGGACCCGGCTCTGGGCGAGCTTCCCTCCTGGCGGCTGCAGGATCTCTACCCCTCGGCCACCTCCACCGCCTTCGTCGCCGACATGGAAAAAGCCGGCAAGGCCGCTTCCGCTTTCGAAGAGAAATGGAAGGGCAAACTTGCCGAAGCAGCCGCCAAGAAGGGCGAGGAAGGCATCGGCCAGGCACTGAAGGAATATGAGGCGCTCGACGATATTATGGGCCGCCTCGGCTCTTTCGCTGGCCTTACCTATTTCTCGGATACGTCCAACCCGGCAAACGGCAAGCTCTATGGCGACGTCCAGGCCAAGCTTACCGACTATTCCGGCCGCTTGCTGTTCTTCGCTCTCGAACTCAACCGCATCGACGATGCAGTGATCGATGCCTGCATGGCGAACGATCCGCTTGCCGGCCATTACCGCCCCTGGCTGGTCGACCTGCGCATGGACAAGCCCTACCAGCTCGAAGATAAGCTCGAGCAGCTGTTCCTCGAAAAGTCGATGACATCAGCTGCCGCCTTCAACCGTCTCTTCGATGAGACGATGGCGGAGCTGCGCTTCGAGATCGACGGCGAGAAGCTGCCGCTCGAAGTGGCATTGAACATGCTGCAGGAAAAGGATCCGGAGGTGCGTCGCAAGGCGGCAATGGCGCTCGCGGAAACCTTCAAGACCAACATCCGCATCTTTACGCTCATCACCAATACGCTCGCCAAGGACAAGGATATCTCCGATCGCTGGCGCAGCTTCGAAGACATTGCCGACAGCCGCCATCTGGCGAACCGCGTCGAGCGCGAAGTGGTCGATGCGCTCGCTGCGGCGGTGAAGGAAGCCTATCCGCGCCTTTCGCATCGCTATTACAAGATGAAGGCGAAATGGCTCGGCATGGAGCAGATGAACTTCTGGGATCGCAATGCGCCGCTTCCGGAAACCTCTGGTGCCATCATTTCCTGGTCCGAAGCCAGGGACACGGTACTGTCCGCCTATGGCAATTTCGCGCCGGAAATGGCTGAAATCGCCAAGCGCTTCTTTGACGAACAGTGGATCGACGCCCCCGTGCGCCCCGGCAAGGCGCCCGGCGCTTTTGCACATCCGACCGTTCCATCGGCCCATCCCTATGTGCTCGTCAATTACATGGGCAAGCCGCGCGATGTGATGACGCTCGCCCATGAGCTCGGTCACGGCGTGCATCAGGTTCTTGCCGGCGCGCAAGGCGCCCTCATGTGCCAGACGCCGCTGACGCTTGCCGAAACCGCCTCCGTCTTCGGCGAGATGCTGACCTTCCGGGCATTGCTGAACCGGACGACTGACAACCGCGAACGCAAGGCCATGCTTGCCCAGAAGGTCGAAGACATGATCAATACGGTCGTGCGTCAGATCGCCTTCTACGAGTTCGAGCGCAAGGTTCATACCGCCCGCAAAGCCGGCGAACTGACCGCCGACGACATCGGCGAACTCTGGCTTTCCGTCCAGTCGGAAAGCCTTGGCCCGGCGATCAAGATTTCCGAGGGTTATGAGACCTACTGGGCCTATATTCCCCACTTCATCCATTCGCCCTTCTATGTTTACGCCTATGCTTTCGGCGACTGCCTGGTGAACTCGCTCTATGCCGTCTATCAGAAGGCCGAGAAGGGCTTTCAGGACAAGTATTTCGAGATGCTGAAGGCCGGCGGCACCAAACATCATTCCGAACTGCTGAAGCCCTTTGGCCTGGATGCAACCGATCCTTCCTTCTGGAGCAAGGGCCTGTCGATGATCGAAGGCCTGATCGACGAGCTCGAGGCACTGGACAAGGCATAAGACCGCCCGAACCCGCAGCTTCGCTGGAAAGGCAATGGCAGCGTCCGAACCCTTCATCCTGTTCCGGGACGACACGACCGGCGAAGTCATGCTCTTCGCCGGCCCGGTAAACATGATCACCGCCCGCACGAAGGCGGAATTCCTGCCGGCGCTCAAGCGGATGGAAGAGGCGCGACAGGCCGGCAAATGGCTTGCCGGTTACATCGCTTATGAGGCCGGCCATCTCTTCGAAGAAAAGCTTGCTCCCTTCGCGGAAGAGAACCGCGAGACACCGCTGCTGCTGTTCGGTGTCTTCGATGCGCCGCAGCCAGACGATCATCCTCTCGCAAGGCCACGGCAGCGCCACGACAACGAGGAATTCCTGACCGCACCGAAGGCAGCCTGGAACTTCGCTATATATAAAGAGCGTTTCGAACGCCTCCACCGGCATCTGCGCCTCGGCGATATCTATCAGGCCAATCTGACGATGCCGATCGAAGCCCGCTGGAGCGGCGATCCGCTGGCCGCCTTCTGGTCGCTGATCGACCGCCAGCCCGTGAAATACGGCGCGTTTGCCGATCTCGGCGGTCCCATCATTCTTTCCCGCTCACCGGAACTGTTTTTCCGCACCGACGAAGATGGCTGGATCGAGACGCACCCGATGAAAGGTACGGCCAAACGCGGTGCGACACCGGCCGAAGATGCCGAAATCGTCGAAGCCATGAAGGCCGACATCAAGACGCAAGCGGAAAACCGCATGATCGTCGATCTGCTGCGCAACGATATCTCGCGCATCACCGAGGTCGGCACGCTCGATGTTCCAAAACTCTTCGAAATCGAGACCTATCCCACCGTCCACCAGATGGTCAGCCACGTTCAGGCGAAGCTCCTGCCCTATCTTTCCATCCGCGACATCTTCGCCGCCCTTTTTCCCTGCGGCTCGATCACCGGCGCGCCGAAGATCCGCGCCATGGAAATCCTCCACGACCTCGAGGATGGTCCGCGCGATGCCTATTGCGGCGCAATCGGCATGATCTCGCCCGACGGAGCGATGCGCTTTTCCGTCGCCATCCGCACCATGACGCTGTTTGACCGCGGTAAAGCAGTCTTCAATGTCGGAGGCGGCATCGTCTTCGATTCCACGGCTGAAGCAGAATATGAGGAATGCCTGCTCAAGGCCCGCTTCGCCATCGGCGACCAATGGATTGCCCGATGACGGACTTTTCGCTGATCGAAACCCTGCGCTGGCAACCGGACGAAGGGTTCATTCGCCTACGTCTTCATCTCGCCCGCCTCTCCCGCTCCGCCCGCCGCATCGGTTTTCCCGAGCCGATGGATGTGGTCGCGAAGCTGGAAGATGCGGTAAAGGATGATAAGGAGCCGCGCCGTATCAGGCTGACTTTCGACGGCCAGGGCCGGATCGATATTGCCACCGCGCCCTTCACGCCACTGCCACAAGACGCGGTCTGGAGACTCCGTATGGCCAGCACGCGTCTCGATTCCACCGACAAGCTACTGCGTATCAAGACCACATGCCGGGCTGTGTACGAAACGGCGCGCGCCGAGTTTACGCCGCAGCAAGCGGATGAAGTCATCCTGCTCAACGAACGGCAGGACGTCTGCGAGGGAACCATTACGTCTGTCTTCCTTGATGACGGCTCCGGCATTCTCAGGACACCGCCGATCTCCTGCGGCCTGCTCGCCGGCGTGCTCCGCACCGAGCTCATCTGCCAGCGAAAGGCCCGCGTCGGTCGCATCACGCTCGATGATCTGGACAAGGGTATGCTTTACGTTGGAAATTCGCTACGCGGCCTGATCCGCGCCACGCTGCAAAAGGACTGACCATGCTGATCCTCTCCCTGACCTATGTGAAGCCCAATGAAGAGGCCGACAAGCACATGGAGCCGCATATGGTCTGGGTGAAGGAAGGATATGCGAAGGGCTGGTTCCTCGCTTCCGGCCGGAAGGTACCACGCACCGGCGGAGTCGTTCTCGCCATCGGCGACCGCGCCCAAATTGAAGCCTATGTCGCAGCCGACCCTTTCACCATCCATGGTGTTGCCGAATATGACATCACAGAAGTCGCGCTGACGACGGTGACGGAAGGGTTGGAGGCTCTGAAGCGCTGAGTTACAAACCGCACCCGGCAAATCGTCAGGCTCGAAAAGGAGCGGCGATGAAACGTCCGACCTACACGCCCTATGACGGCTCGGTCCGGCCCTTCACGATCGGCCTGATGCCGTTCGATCCCGCCCGCTGGATCGAACCTGACGACGATCTCAACCGCTACCTCGAGGAAAAGGCGCGGCTGGCGGGCGAGCGCCTCGACGACATCTTCGTCGCAGAGGATGGGACAGAAGCAGCCCAGCAGGAGGCGCTGGATATTCTTCTCGCTCACCTTGCCGATCGGCATCCGGCGATGCTCCGGCAGGATACGTCCGATCTGCCGCCTCTCTTCAAGGCCGGTCCACTCATCCAGGATGATCTCGTTCTGATGCGCCGCAAGGCCGATGGCTGGCATCTCGTTGCGGCCCATGTCGCCTTTCCCTCCTCGTGGTCACTGCATGAGAAATTCGGCCGGCCGATGCACGAGATCCATGCGGATGTGCCGGGCTTCGGCGAAGGCACGCGCAATGCCACACTGGTTGCCCGCATCTTCGACGGCCTGCAGAGTGCCCAGCCGGTCGAGCGGCTGAACTGGTCGGTCAACACCACGACCGATCTCTTCCTTCCCGTCTCGAAACATAGCCGGCCGCCTTACGCCGAGGCCTTCACGCTTGAAGAGCGTTTCGTCCGCGTCGAGCGACAGACCCTTCGCAAGCTGCCTGTCTCGGGCGACATTCTCTTCACCATCCGCATCTATATTGATCCGATCGCCGTCATTGCCGGGCATCCGCAGGCGCGGAAACTCGCAGCCAGCTTTGCCGATCAACTGGAAGCGCTCGACGACCAGCAGACCGCCTACAAAGGGCTGACCTTGCAGCGGACGGAACTCGTGCGGAAATTGCGGGCACTTTGCAGCCCCGATATTTGACCTTTACAGGGGAACGCTCTTTATTGTGACGCCATTTTGTGATTAGAGCCGGTCACTTCGCGAGCTTCGCGGCATTTTCACATGAATTCTTTAGGCTGAAAGCCTTCGTTCCCTTCCAATAGGAGAAAAGAATGACGGAACAGAACTATCCGGTATATGGCGAAATTACCGGTCCGATCGTCATGATCGGCTTTGGCTCCATCGGCCGCGGCACGCTGCCCCTGATCGAGCGCCACTTCAAATTCGACAAGAGCCGGATGGTTGTCATCGACCCGCGCACGGACGATGCCCACATTCTGGAAAAGCACGGCGTCAAGCACATCCAGGCGCATGTGACGAAGGACAACTACAAGGAGCTGCTGAAGCCGCTCCTGACTGAAGGCGAAGGCCAGGGCTTCTGCGTCAATCTCTCGGTCGACACCTCGTCGCTCGACATCATCAAGCTCTGCCGCAAGCTTGACGTGCTCTATATCGATACCGTCGTCGAGCCCTGGCTCGGCTTCTATTTCGATAAGGACATGAAGAACGAGGAACGCACCAACTACGCGCTGCGTGAAACCGTTCGCAAGGAAAAGGCCAAGAACCCCGGCGGCACCACCGCCGTTTCCACCTGCGGCGCAAATCCGGGCATGGTGTCCTGGTTCGTCAAACAGGGTCTGCTGAACCTTGCCCGTGATATGGGCCTGAAGTTCGACGAACCGGGCCAGGACGACCGCGAAGAATGGGCAAAGCTCATGAAGAAGGTCGGCGTCAAGGGCATCCACATCGCCGAACGCGACACGCAGCGCACCATCCACCCGAAGCCGCTCAACGTCTTCTGGAACACCTGGTCGGTCGAAGGCTTCATCTCCGAAGGCCTGCAGCCGGCGGAACTCGGCTGGGGCACCCACGAAAACTGGATGCCGAAGAACGCCAAGAAGCATAAGAAGGGCTCCAAGGCCGCCATCTTCCTGGAGCAGCCCGGCGCCAACACCCGCGTGCGCACCTGGTGCCCGACACCCGGCCCGCAATATGGCTTCCTCGTCACCCATAACGAGTCGATCTCGATCGCCGACTTCTTCACGGTTAAGGACAAGGACGGCGACGTCTCCTATCGTCCGACCTGCCACTATGCCTATCATCCGGCCAACGACGCCGTTCTGTCGCTGCATGAGATGTTCGGCAACGGCGGCAAGGCGCAGCCGGTTCTCCACGTTCTCGACGAGAACGAGCTGGTTGATGGTGTCGACGAGCTCGGCGTGCTGCTCTACGGCCACGACAAGAACGCCTACTGGTATGGTTCGCGCCTGTCGCTGGAAGAAACCCGCCGTATCGCCCCCTACCAGAACGCGACTGGTCTGCAGGTAACCTCTGCCGTTCTCGCCGGCATGGTCTGGGCTCTTGAGAACCCCAAGGCCGGCATCGTCGAAGCCGACGAGATGGATTACAAGCGCTGCCTCGAAGTGCAGTTGCCATATCTCGGCCCGGTCGAAGGCCACTACACCGACTGGACCCCGCTCGATGGCCGCCCGGGACTGTTCCCGGAAGACATCGACACCAAGGATCCGTGGCAGTTCAAGAACATCCTCGTTCGCTGAACCCTGACCTATCGCTTTCGAAGATGCCCGCTGTTAGGCGGGCATTTTTGTAACGCCTGCTGTCTAAATGCCGGCCGATCTCCGTCGAAGGCTTGCCTTCGCGAAAGGCCCGCGCCATGTTTTTGGCGGACTGTCGCGGAAAGCTACCGCTTAGATTCGCCGGGAGAAGCCTTATGAAAGTCAGAACTGGTCTCGTTCTTGCGGTTGCATCGGCAGCTCTTGCCGCCTGTGTTTCCTCCGGCCCGCGCCCCCTCCCCGTTACATCAGCACCCGCTCCTACCGGTGTCGAAGGAACCTGGGCCGATCCGAACGGCATCGTCTCCACCTTCCAGTCCGGCACTTTCACGACGCGCACGACCGACAGCAACCAGCTTCTGGCCTCCGGCACCTATACCAATACCTCGCCGACGCTGGTGGAAATCAACATGACCTCGCTGGTTCGCAACACCCAGTCGAAGGTCAATTGCGCCCTCGTTTCGACGAGCCAGCTGAACTGCACCTCGGATGCCGGCGCACAGTTTGTCCTGACCCGCCGCAGCTGAAAAAAGCAGATGGGGTGAAGGCTAAGCACCATGCGGGCTTTCGCTGGTTACCTCGTCCTGTTGCTCGCAACGCCGCTTGCCGCACTTGCGGTCATTTTGCCGGCTAATGTCTATCGTGCCCAAGGTATCGCTGCCCTCGATTGCGACGGGCCGCTGCAGGTGCTGATCTTCGCCGTGCCAGCAGTTCTGATCTACGGCGCAGGCGCAGTCCTTGCCTATCGGGCCGGCCGGCGCTTTCACCGCATCGTTTCCCTTCTTTGCTTGATCATCGCGCTCGCCACATTTCCGAATATTGCAGAGGCCATGCGCGAACTCTGCCGAAGCGCTGCCGCCGGAGAATGCGTTGGATAACCAGTCGGCTTTTTTGCCCGGTTCCCCCTTGGAAAGCGGCTCCCCTGGCCCAGCTTTCCCTTGCGGCGGTGCATCGTCTGATGGAACATCCGCATGCCGGGAAACCGCCCGGGCTGACTACGGAAGGGACTGGCGAGGATCAGGGGGATCTTCGCCCTTTTAATCAGGAGAACAGGGATGACGAAGTCTTTCAGCTTCGGTTTTTTGACCGCGTCCATGCTGGCGCTGAGCACAGGCGCCGCTTTCGCGGATTACGAACTCAATATTCTTCACATCAACGATTTCCATTCACGCATTGAATCGATCAACAAGTTCGACTCCACCTGCTCGGCCGAGGAAGAAGGCAAGAATGAATGCTTCGGCGGCGCCGCCCGCCTGAAGACCGCCATCGACCAGCGCCGTCAGGCTCTGACGGGCAAGAACGTGCTGCTGCTCAACGCCGGCGACAATTTCCAGGGCTCGCTGTTCTACACGACCTACAAGGGCGCGGCTGAAGCCGAAATGCTGAACCTGATGAAGTTCGACGTCATGACGGTCGGCAATCATGAATTCGACGACAGCGAGGATGGGCTCGCAACCTTCCTCGACAAGGTGCAATTCCCCGTCGTTACCGCCAACGTCAAGGCAAGTGCTGCCTCCAAGCTTGGCGACCGCGTCAAGCCTTCTCTCGTGCTTGATGTCAGCGGCCAGAAGATCGGTATCGTCGGCGCCGTCACCAATGACACGCCGGAGCTTTCCTCGCCCGGCCCGAACGTGACGATTGCCGATGACGTCCAGAGCATCACGGCAGAGGTTCAGAAACTGAAGGGCGAAGGCGTCAACAAGATCATTGCGCTCACCCATGTCGGCTACCCGCGCGACCTCGCGATGATCGCCAAGATCCCTGATGTCGATGTGGTCGTCGGCGGCCATTCACACAGCCTGCTGTCGAACACCGATCCGAAGGCCGAAGGCCCCTATCCCACGATGGTCGACAATCCCGGCGGCTACAAGGTACCGGTGGTGCAGGCAGCCTCCTACAGCAAATATCTCGGCGATCTCGTCGTTAATTTCGATGATAATGGCGTCGTCAAGGAAGCCAAGGGTGATCCCATCCTGATCGATTCTTCCTTCACGCCCGATCCGGCTGTCACGGCACGCATTGTCGAACTGGCAAAGCCGATTGAAGACCTGCGCAAGAAGGTGATCGGCTCCTCCGAAGGCCCCATCGAGGGCGACCGCAAGGTCTGCCGCGTCAAGGAATGCTCGATGGGCAATCTGGTGGCCGATGCTATCCTCGACCGTAGCAAGAACCAGGGCGTGACCATTGCCATCCAGAACGGCGGCGGCCTGCGCGCCTCCATCGACGGCGGCGACGTCACCCAGGGCGAAGTCATCACCGTGCTGCCCTTCCAGAACACGCTCGCAACCTTCCAGCTGACCGGCGCCGATATCATCAAGGCGCTCGAAAACGGCGTCAGCCAGATCGACCAGGGCGCCGGCCGTTTCCCGCAGGTCGCCGGTCTGAAATTCACTTTCGACCAGTCGAAGCCGGTCGGCAGCCGCGTCAGCGACGTCCAGGTCAAGGACGGCGACAATTTCGTACCGATCGACAATGCCAAGACCTATAGCGTCGCCACCAACAACTTCATGCGCGCCGGCGGCGATGGCTATGTCGCCTTCAAAGACGGCCAGAATGCCTATGACTACGGTCCGGACCTGGCCGACGTGACAGCCGAATATATTGCCGCGCACTCGCCCTATAAGCCTTATACGGACGGCCGCATCACTGAAATTGCGCAGGCGGCACCTGCTCCCTCCGCAGAGCAGGCCCCTGCAGCCCCTGCACCCGCGGCCCCGGCTCCATCTACCGAACCGACCCCAGCTCCTGCAGCACCGGCCCCTTCGGCTGAACCGACCCCGGCGCCTGTCCCGGCAGCCTCCGCACCGGCCACGCCCTCGACCCACGTCATCGTTGCCGGCGATACCTTCTGGGATCTCGCCAAGACCTTTTACGGCGATGGCGCCGAATGGCGCAAATTGTCGGAAGCCAATGGTAGCCCGAACCCGCGCCATCTGCGGGTCGGCGAGGAAATCCAGGTTCCTGCCAAGTAAGACGATTTGTCCCGACCATCAGAGCCGGTCCGGGGTTCCCCGGGCCGGCTTTTCTTCTTATAGGGTGAACCGTGATCGGCCGGCTGCGTATGAGCCGGCGAGACACGAAAGCGCGTTGGGGCCAGAATGACAGATACTACACTCCGCCCGGCGGACCATCCCGCCGTCAAATTCGGCAAGGTCGGCGTCCTGCTGGTCAATCTCGGTACGCCGGATGGTACTGATTACACCTCCATGCGCCGCTACCTGCGCGAATTCCTGACCGACAAGCGCGTCATCGAATGGTCGCCCTGGAAATGGTATCCGATCCTGTTCGGCATCGTCCTCAACACGCGCCCGCAGAAGGTGGGCAAGGCCTATGAGACGATCTGGAACAAGGATCTGAATGAAAGCTGGCTACGCACCTATACCCGCAACCAATCGGACTTCATGGCCGAACGGCTGCGCGACGTGCCAAACGTCAAGGTCGATTGGGCAATGCGGTATGGCACGCCATCGATCCCCTCGCGTATCGAAGCGCTGAAGGACGAGGGTTGTGACCGCATCCTGCTCTTCCCGCTCTATCCACAATATGCGGCAGCTACCACGGCAACCGTCAACGACAAGGCCTTCCAGAAGCTTCTGACCATGCGCTGGCAGCCGGCGTTGCGCACGGTGCCTGACTATCACGACGACGAGACCTATATCGAAGCGCTCGCCAAATCCGTCGAACAGCACCTTGCCACCCTCGACTGGAAGCCCGAGATGCTGCTCGCCTCCTTCCACGGCATTCCCCTCTCCTATTTCCAGCAGGGCGATCCCTATTACTGCCAGTGCCAGAAGACCGGCCGCCTGCTGCGCGAGCGCCTCGGGCTGACAAAGGAAAATTTCATGGTCACCTTCCAGTCCCGCTTCGGACCAGAGGAATGGCTGCAGCCCTATACCGACAAGACTGTCGAGAAGCTGGCGCAGGATGGCGTCAAGCGCATCGCCGTCATGAACCCCGGCTTCGTTTCCGACTGTCTGGAGACGCTGGAAGAGATCGCCGAACAGGCCGCCCATTCTTTCAAGCACAATGGCGGCGAGCAGTTCACGCATATTCCCTGCCTGAATGACAGCGAGGACGGCATGCAGGTGCTGGAAAAAGTCGTGCGCCGTGAGTTGTTGGGCTGGGCATGACAGACGCGGCCCCAGATTTTCTGGCGCCCTGCAATAGATAAAAATATCCCGCGCGCCAGATCTAAAGAATGGCCGATAGGCGATCGCAATCGCGCCAGAGGCGCGGCTGCGGCCCGCAAATTCGTGGCCTGCTGCTTTATCGATCTGGACGTACTTTATGATTTCGGGTTTCAGAAAATTGATTGTCCTCGCCTGCTTGCTCGTCATTGCAGGTGGCGGTTATCTTGCGTGGGAGCACTATCAGCGGGTCTATGCCAACGCCCCTCCCAAAGGCATCGTCGGTCAGGTCGCATGTCAGCTTCGCCTCCGCGATGTCAAAACCAGCAATCTGAAGCCGGACGATCAGCCGTTTCTCACCAATTGCCTGATGGGCGGCTACATCACAAAGAGCGACCTCGATGATGCCGGCCTATCACCCTGATTTGACAGGCGAGGCCGTCATTCCTTCCTTGCAAAGAACGTGATAACTCACCACGTCAGATAGGTGGGCTTAGGGAGGAATACATGCTGCTGAGCGGCTTCGATATCGTCGTGATCGTATTGGTGGTTTTTGTCATCCTGGTGCTCTTTGCGGGCATCAAGACGGTTCCGCAGGGCTACCGTTATACGATCGAGCGTTTCGGCCGCTATACGCGCACGCTGGAACCCGGCCTGAACCTGATCACCCCTTTCATCGAACGCGTCGGCGCCAGGATGAACGTGATGGAGCAGGTGCTGAACGTGCCCACCCAAGAGGTGATTACCAAGGACAATGCCTCGGTCTCAGCCGATGCCGTATCCTTCTACCAGGTGCTGAATGCCGCTCAGGCCGCCTATCAGGTTTCCAATTTGGAAAATGCTATCCTGAACCTCACCATGACCAATATTCGCTCCGTCATGGGCTCTATGGATCTTGATGAGCTGCTCTCCAATCGCGATGCGATCAACGACCGGCTGCTGCGCGTCGTGGATGAAGCCGTACAGCCTTGGGGCATCAAGGTCACCCGCGTCGAGATCAAGGATATCCAGCCGCCGCGCGACCTCGTCGACGCGATGGCCCGCCAGATGAAGGCCGAGCGCGAGAAGCGTGCCCAGGTGCTGGAAGCTGAAGGTTCGCGCAACGCGCAGATCCTGAGAGCCGAAGGCGCCAAGCAGTCCGCCATCCTTCAGGCCGAAGGCCAGCGCGAAGCCGCATTCCGCAATGCCGAAGCGCGCGAACGCCTGGCAGAAGCCGAAGCCAAGGCGACGAAGATGGTCTCGGAAGCGATCGCCGCCGGCGACGTCCAGGCAATCAACTATTTCGTTGCCCAGAAATACACCGAGGCGCTCGCTTCGATCGGCTCGGCGCCAAATTCCAAGATTGTCATGATGCCGATGGAAGCGTCTTCCATTCTCGGCTCACTTGGCGGCATTGGCGCGATTGCCCGGGAGGTCTTTGGGGAAGGCAACAATCCGCCGCCGCCTCCCCGGGCAGTTCCGGCGCGCTCCACGCCGTCGGTCGGCCCGGCTCCGGCCAATCCCTTTAATCCCAATCCGGAGCGGTAAGCCATGCTGGCGAAGATCGTCGGCGAACTTGGGCCGTGGAGCTGGTGGGTGGCAGGCCTCGTGCTGCTTGCAGCCGAGATGGTCGTGCCAGGCTTCTTCCTGGTCTGGATCGGGCTTGCCGCACTTGCCGTCGGTGTTTTGTCGCTGCTCTTCTGGGATGCCGCTTTCTGGATCTGGGAGCTTCAGGCAATCCTCTTCGCCATCCTCGCGGTCGCAGCCACGCTCATCGGCCGGCGGCTGACACTGCGCAATGCCACGACGGATGAGCCGTTCCTCAATCAGCGCGGCGCGAGCCTCGTTGGCCGTACCGCGACGCTGCGCGAGCCGATCCGCGAAGGCCGCGGCCGCA
Organism: Rhizobium sp. KNZ14-9A; assembly: GCF_056755015.1. Classification (NCBI taxonomy): domain Bacteria; kingdom Pseudomonadati; phylum Pseudomonadota; class Alphaproteobacteria; order Hyphomicrobiales; family Rhizobiaceae; genus Rhizobium; species Rhizobium sp. KNZ14-9A. The sequence goes on along the minus strand of NZ_JBPGXB010000002.1, from coordinate 4,528,205 downwards.
TTCGTCTCGATGACACGACGTGGCAGGTCATGGGGCCGGATCTTCCGGCCGGAACGCAGGTCAAAGTGGTTTCGAGCAACGGCCGCGACCTGACGGTCGAGCCAACCTGATCAGGCCACACCGATCCGCAAGAGATCATGGAAGTGAACGAGCCCGATTGGGCGCTGCTCGTCATCGATGACCATAAGCGCACCGATCTTGTATTGTTCGAGCAGTGCCAAGGCCGCAGTCGCCAGTATCGTCGGCCTGACCGTCTTCGGCGCGCGCGTCATGATGTCATCGACTGTCAACTCCGCGAGATTGCGGCTGAGGTTGCGGGACATGTCACCATCAGTGACGATGCCGCAAAGCCGGCCCTCCGCATCAAGCACGCCGACGCACCCGAAATGCTTGTGAGACAGAACCTTGATCGCCGCCGGCACCGACGTGCCTTGCGCAACCAGCGGCAGGCGGTCACCGGTGTGCATGATGTCGGCAACATGCATCAGGCTCGCGCCCAGCTTGCCGCCAGGATGGAAAACATGGAAATCTGTCGCCGTGAAACCCCGCGCGTCCAGAAGCGCAATCGCCAGTGCATCACCGAGCGCAAGCTGCATCATGGTCGATGTGGTCGGCGCCAGCCCGTTGGGGCAGGCCTCTTCCTCATTGGGGATCAGCAGCGCGATATCTGCGGCGGTCGCCAGTGAGGACTGTGGGCTGCAGCTTATGGCAATCAGCGGAATGGAAAAACGCCGTGTGTAGGAAATGATGCTCTTCAGTTCCGCGCTCTCGCCGCCTTTGGAAATCGCCAGCACGACGTCGTCGCCGGCGATCATGCCGAGATCGCCGTGATTGGCTTCCGCTGCATGCACGAAAAAAGCGGGCGTTCCCGTTGAAGCGAAGGTAGCCGCGATCTTCGTGCCGATATGGCCGCTCTTGCCGACGCCGGTCACGATCACACGGCCGGTATTCTCGCCAATCATCTCGACCGCACGAGTGAAGGGGCCGGCCAGCCCATCATCGAAGGCACGTTCCAACGCCTCAAGGGCACGTCTTTCGATGCTGACGGTGCGCTTGCCCGACTCCAGCACGCTGTTTTCGACGAGTTTTACCGCTCTCCTGATCATGGCAATGCGTTAGACCTTTTCACTTTACCTGTCCACCCGACAATGTTTCCCATGTATGAACGCGCAGCCCGCACGGCAACGAATGGTTAACCACAAGGCTTTACGCTTGGGTAAGACTTCGAAGCATTTCAGGCGCGGATTGAATGGGCCAGGGAAAACAGACGAGCAGTGTGACGCCGCTCCGCGCCATGAGCCGTGCCGTCTCCATCACGGCTATCGGCCTGCTGTTCGTGCCCGCCGCTTTCGCACAGCAGACGACGTCTCAACAAGCACCGGCAAGCACGGCAAATTCCCGCACGACAGCCACACAGGGCGCAACCACGTACAATGCGGCGCCGGATTTCGGCGATACGGGCGATGCCGCGACCACTCCTGCCAACAATGTCCGGGATCAGGATTCGGATGCAGCGGCTGGCCGCACTCCGACAACACAGCCCGACGATGAGGTTACCGGCGCGATCCTCGACGAGGATATGCGCAGGCTGAACACCCGCGAACCGCGCCTGGACGAAACGCCGGCGCGCAAGGTGCCGGAAAGTATCTCGACCGAGCAGACGCCCGGCATCCCTCTCGGCAGCTTTGTCCTGCGCCCGAGCGTCACCCAAACGATCAATACCGAGACCACGAAGGACGGTGGAACGAAAAAGAGCCGCGGCTTCCTCGAGACCGATATGGGCGCGACGCTGACCTCCGACTGGAGCCGGCATCAGCTGACCGTCACCTCCGAGGGCGCCTGGCAAAAGAACATCAGCGGCGAAGGTGAAGAACAGCCATCCTTCAAGATCAACGGCGATCTGCGCCTGGACCTGACGCGCGACACCGTCGGCCACATCACTGGTGGCTATAATTTCTACCGCGAAGACACTGATGATCCGGATGCGATCACCAACGCCGATCAGCAATCCGATGTGCAGGAATTTACCGGCGGCGCCTCCATCGAGCACGACTTCGGCATCCTGCGTGGAACCGCCGCCGTTGCGCTTTCGCGCTCGATCTATTCCGATGCCGAACTCTCCAACGGCACGACAGTCTCCATGAGTGACCGGAACCAGACCACGGGCACGGTGCGCGGCCGAATCGGCTATGAACTCTCGCCGGCACTCATTCCCTTCATCGAGGCGTCGATCGGCAAGACCAACTATGATGAACGCACCGATTCCTCCGGTTATCGGCGTTCGGGGGACAGCTACGGCGCCAAGGGCGGCGTTCAGGTCGATATGGGCGAAAAACTCAAGGGCGAGGTCGCGGTCGGTTATGCGACGGCGGATTTCGATGATGACAGGCTGAAATCGATCGATACGGCGACACTCGATGCTAGCCTGCTCTGGTCGCCGATCCGCGGAACGAATGTCAATCTGGACCTCCAGACCAGCATCCAGCCTTCCACCGCAGCGGGCGAAAGCGGCTATGTTTCGCATCAGCTGACATCCACGGTCGATCATCAGCTGCGCGACAATCTGGTGGCCACTGTCATCGGTGGCGTGACGCTGCGCGATTATCCGAGCGGCAGCACGATAAGCGACGAGACGGTTTACACCGCCTCGACAGGTCTTGTCTGGAACATCAACCGCTACCTCGACTTCACCAGCACGCTTGGCTACGAGCTGACGACACGCAAGGAAGGCGACAACTCGCAGCAATGGCGAGCCGGCGTCGGTCTCAAGGTGAAGCGCTGAAGGGCCTTAGTTCAGGCCGGCGAGAAGGTCCCTGAAGCCGCCCTCAACCGTCGGACGGATATCCGCACGCTCAAGAGCGAAGGCGACGTTGGCGAGGATGAAGCCATCCTTGGCGCCGCAGTCGTAAGTTTCACCCTTGAAGTGATAGCCAGCGAAGTCCTGTTCCTTGAGCAGCTTCAGCATGCCGTCGGTGAGCTGGATTTCGTTACCTGCGCCGCGTTCCTGGGTTTCCAGGATTTTGAAGATCTCCGGCTGCAGGATATAGCGACCGTTGATGAAGAAGTTTGAAGGAGCCGTACCCTTGGCAGGCTTTTCAACCATGCCGGTGATCCGGAAGCCTTCGCCGATAGCTTCGCCAACGCCGACGATGCCATATTTGTGAGCCTGGTCGGGAGCGCATTCCTCGACAGCGATGATATTGCCGCCGCTGTGTTCGTAGAGCTCGATCATGCCCTTCATGCAGCCCTTTTGATCCTTCATGATCATGTCGGGAAGAAGCAGTGCGAAAGGTTCGTCGCCGACGATCTCGCGGGCGCACCAGACGGCGTGGCCGAGGCCGAGCGGCTCCTGCTGACGGGTAAAGCTCACCGTGCCTGCCTTGGGAAGCTGCTGCTGCAGCAGGGTGATCTCCGCCTTCTTGGCGCGCTCCTTGAGCGTCTGCTCAAGTTCGAAATGAATATCGAAGTAATCTTCGATGACATGCTTGTTACGACCAGTAACAAAAACCAGATGTTCAATGCCTGCTTCAAGTGCTTCGTCGACAACATACTGAATGATTGGTTTATCGACGACCGTCAGCATTTCCTTTGGAACCGCTTTAGTGGCTGGAAGGAACCGCGTTCCCAGACCTGCGACTGGAAATACTGCCTTGCGAACTTTCTTATTCAGAGCCACACCGACCTCCTGTTTTGACTATACCGCTTTTAACGAAACGCTACATCGATTTGAACTAGTATAGAATTGCTACCGTTTTGCAAATGGTGACTGGACCGGCCGGGCATGGTAAAGAATTTGTTGACTCCGTTCCTGTAATTTCGGCGTAGGACGGACATGACGTACCGCCCAGGCTAAAACTGAAGATGACGGATACGACTGCCGATGACCCAGAAATATATAAACTCCCTTCGTGGTCTTGCTCTCGCCCTCGTTGTCGCCACAGCGACCGGACTGGCCCCCAATAACGCAAAAGCTGATGCCCGGTTCCAGAAGTGGATCGCGGACTTCTACCAAACTGCCGCGCAGAGTGGCATCAGTAAGGCAACCTATCAGAAAGCCTTTTCCGGGGTAAGCGAACCTGACCCCACAGTGCTGGAAAAGGCAACTTATCAGCCTGAATTCACATCGAAGATTTGGGATTACATCGATTCCCGCGTCAATCCCTACACTGTGGAAATCGGCCGCAAGATGGCCGCCAAGCATGCCAAGACGCTGGATGTGATCCAGCGCCACTTCGGCGTCGACAAATCGATTCTGCTCGCCATCTGGTCGATGGAATCAAATTACGGGGCAGTTCTCGCTAAGGATGAGCGCCTTCACTATGTGCCGCGCGCATTGGCAACGCTTGCCTTTGCCGATCCCAAGCGTGCCAAGTTTGCCAAGAAGCAGTTGATCGCAGCCCTGAAGATCCTGCAGAATGGCGATGTGCCCGCCAAGGAAATGACCGGCTCATGGGCTGGCGCCATGGGCCACACCCAGTTCATCCCGACAAGCTATCTTCTCTATGCGGTGGACGCTGACGGCAACGGCCATCGCGACATCTGGAATTCCGTGCCCGACGCGCTGGCGACCTCGGCCAATCTCCTCATGAAGAACGGCTGGGACGCTGGCAGAACCTGGGGCTACGAAGTCGCAGTACCGGCATCTGCCGCACAGCAGGTCGGCAAGACGCGCACGCTCGCCCAGTGGGCAGCCCTTGGCCTGAAGCGTCCGAATGGCAAGCCTTTCAAGGATGGCGACACCCGCGCCATGCTGAAGATGCCGGCAGGTAGCGATGGTCCGGGCTTCCTGATGACGGCGAACTTCTTCACCATCAAGAACTACAATGCCTCCGACAGCTATGCGCTCGCCGTCGGCCTGCTTGCAGACCAGATTGCCGGCTTTGGCGGAATGCAGCAGCGCTGGCCGCGTCCGGAAGGTGCGCTCGACATCACCGAGAAGTTCGAATTGCAGACACGCCTGAAGACGCTCGGCTATTACAGTGGTGATGTCGACGGCAATTTCGGCTCCGGCTCCAAGGCAGCCATCGCCGCTGTTCAGGAGCGCATCGGCATGCAGCCGGATGGTGAGCCTTCACTTTCGCTTCTCGACGCGCTGCGCCGTTAGCGCGTCGTGCGTCCATTTGGACGCACAAAGGACATTCTAACTCCTTGAATCTACGTATCGTGCTTTCCGAAAATCATTCCGATTTTCGGGCCGATGCTGTAGAAGCGGGGAAAGCCTGACCTAAATAATATTGGTGGTGTGGACGGAAAGCAGCTGCCTATGCAAGATGCCCGGCAGATGCGGAACTGCCCGATGACAAGACAAATTGACCGGACCCGATGGATTCGTGGGCTTGCGCTTGCCGCAGCCACGCTTTCCCTTTGCCTTGGTTCGATGCTGCCGGCCGACTATGCTGAGGCGCAGGAGCTTCGCTATCAACGCCGCTCCATCCTCGATTTCTTTCTCGGCCGCCGTTACATCGATGAGAACCCGCAGCCCGAAATGCGCGGCCAACCGCGGCGGCAACAGCAGCAACGTAGGCGCGCACCCGCGCAGAAGGCCGTGACGCCAATGCGCACGGCGCCGGTCGCGCCCGCTGAACCCGTGGTCCAAAAGCTGGACAATGCCCAGAAAATCCTGATCGTCGGTGATTTTCTCGCCGGCGGCCTGGGCGACGGCCTCACCGCCGCCTTTGAAACCTCGCCCGGCGTCGTAGTCGAGGCCCGCAGCAATGTCTCTTCCGGCCTCGTGCGCGACGACTATTACAACTGGCCCGGCGAATTGCCGAAGATGATCGACGAGCTGAAGCCGGCAATGGTCGTTGTCATGATCGGCGCCAATGATCGCCAGCAGATGGTGACCGATGCCGGCAAGGAAAAATTTCGGACCGACGGCTGGTTTACCGAGTATCAGCGCCGCGTGCTGGCCTTCGGCAAAGAGATCACAAGCCGCAAGATCCCGCTGCTCTGGGTCGGACTTCCTGCCTTTGAATCCGATTCGATGACGGCCGATGCCGTTCAGATGAACCAGCTCTACCGCAACCAGATGGAAAGCATCGGTGGCGAATTCGTCGACATCTGGGACGGTTTCGTGGACGAGAACGGCAAGTTCATCGTCACCGGCTCCGATGTCAACGGCCAGCAGGTGCGCCTGCGCACCACTGACGGCATCAACCTGACCCAGGCCGGCCGCCGCAAGCTCGCATTCTACGTGGAAAAACCGGCGCGCCGCCTCCTCGGCACCCAGGCAAGTCCCGATCTCGTGCGCCTCGACCCCGGCAACCTGCCGGCACTGACGCTGCCCACCAATCCGGTGGAACACACGCAGCCGATCAGCCTGTCCGACCCGAACCTCGATGGTGGAGCGGAATTGCTTGGCGCCAGCAAGACGCCGCCGGTAACACTGACCAAATCGCCACGTGATCTGCTGGTCGAACAGGGAGAGATGGCACCGGCGCCGGCAGGCCGTATCGACGACTATCGCATGCCGACGCTGAAGACGACGGCGGAAGTTTCCGTGAAATGAGAAACGGCCGTTAGAGCGCCGTGCGCCCATTCGGACGCATTAGGGACGCTCTAACTCTTTAAATCTACGCATCGACCCGAAAATCGACGGTCCGGATTACTTGGCTGCCGCCTGCGGCCAAGTCAGATAGTAGAAGTTAGAGCCGATCTGGCCGAAATAGGCATTGCTGTTGTCGACCTTATCCACATAGTGACCGGCCTGCTTGACGAACGAGGCATCATCGCCGCGCTTCAGATGCGCGTTGAGAAAGTCGTTCCAGCCGCTGGTGTCGATATCGGTGCCGGGCTTGCTGTCCGTATTCGCTTCATCCGGATTTTCGACATCCCAGGCGGCGATGGAAACGCCCTGCGTCGGATCGGAGACCGTCAGCGTACCATTTTCAAGAGCTGTCAGCACGTCATGTGCCGTACCATCGGTGCCTTCCTGCTGGGCAGCCTCTTCAAGCTGCTTTTTTAGCATGGCCATGAAGGACGAACTCGTCACATCGGGATTTTCGCTGGATATGTCCGTCGTCTCGTCTGTCTGATCGTTCTGCGTCGAAAGCGTATCGAGCAGGCTTGCAAGCGCATTGTTGGAAAGCAGCGAAGACGTGTCCGGGTCCAGACCGTAGCTGCTGAGAATGCTGGCAGCACCGGAGGATTCGGTGGCACTCTGACTGCTGTCGTCATCGGAACCGCGCAGGTTCTTCAGGGCGTATTGGGCTGAGACCAGCCGCGTACTGTCGATTGCGGAAACCATGGTTTGTCCTTTGTGATGGTCCGCAGCAACCATGTCCCTTGCGCCGCGGCCAACAGTGAAACGCCTCACGGCTGAACGGGCGGGGGCATGTCCAGCCAGTCGCCGCAGGCCGGTTCGGGCCTGCATACGCAGGAAAACTGCAGCTCGGGAATTGCATGAAGCTTGCCGGAAGCCGGGGCGCGTCAACCGGTCGCACCACGAAAAACTCCGCCGGAATGCGGCGGAGTTTTATTGCTCGACGAATTGTTTGTGGCCGATCAGCGCGGCAGGACGGTGGAGCCCATCAGCGCCTCGTCAATCGCGCGCGCAGCCTGGCGGCCTTCGCGGATTGCCCAGACCACCAGCGACTGGCCGCGGCGCACGTCGCCCGCCGTCCAGAGCTTGTCGATCGAGGTCTTGTAGTCAAGGTCGTTAGCAACGACGTTGGTCGATCCGCGCTTGTCGATATTGAGTATCAGCTTGCCGTCGAGCTCCTTCAGCACGCTGTCGTTGAACGGACCGCTGAAGCCGATGGCGATAAAGGCAAGATCTGCCTTGATGACAAAATCCGTACCCGGAACCGGGCGGCGGCGCTCATCGACTTCACAGCACTTCACGCCTGTCAGGACACCATCTTCGCCGACAAATTCGAGCGTGGCGACCTGGAATTCGCGGATCGCGCCTTCGGCCTGCGAAGAGGAGGTACGCATCTTCGTGGCCCAGAACGGCCAGACGGCGAGCTTGTCTTCCTTTTCCGGCGGCTGCGGACGAATGTCGAGCTGGGTCACCTTGACCGCACCCTGACGGAAGGCCGTGCCGACGCAGTCCGACGCCGTATCACCACCGCCGACAACGACGACATGCTTGGCGCCGGCCAGGATCGGATCGGACGGCCAACCGGTGCTGTCGATATTCTCGCGGCCGACGCGCTTGTTCTGCTGAACTAGATACGGCATTGCATCGTGAACACCGGCGAGATCGATGCCCGGAATGCCGGCAGCGCGCGGCGTCTCGGAGCCGCCGCAGTAAAGCACGGCATCATAATCCGCGAGCAGCTGCTCGACCTTGACGTCAACGCCGACATTGACGCCGCAATGGAACGTCACGCCCTCGCCTTTCATCTGCTCCACGCGGCGATCGATGAAGTTCTTCTCCATCTTGAAATCCGGAATGCCGTAACGCAGCAGGCCGCCGGGCTTCGTCTCACGCTCGTAGACATGCACGTCATGGCCGGCGCGACCGAGCTGCTGGGCGGCCGCCATGCCGGCAGGGCCGGAGCCAATGATCGCAACCTTCTTGCCGGTATGGATCGTTGCCGGCTGCGGACGGATGAAGCCGAGCTCGTAAGCCTTGTCGGCAATCGCCTGTTCGACCGTCTTGATGGCAACCGGCGTATCCTCGAGGTTCAGCGTGCAGGCCTCCTCGCAAGGCGCGGGGCAGACCCGGCCAGTGAACTCCGGGAAGTTGTTGGTTGAATGCAAGTTCTGGATCGCCGCTTCCCAGTTGTTGTTGTAGACGAGGTCGTTCCAGTCCGGAATCTGGTTATGCACGGGGCAGCCAGTCGGGCCGTGGCAATAGGGGATGCCACAGTCCATGCAGCGGGCTGCCTGTTTCTGCACTTCCGGGTCCGACATCGGGATCGTGAATTCGCGGAAATGACGGATACGATCCGACGCCGGCTGATACTTCGCTACCTGCCGGTCGATTTCCAGAAAACCTGTAACCTTACCCATATTTTCGTCCCTTACCCTCATGACCGCCTCGCCCGCGGCCAGTTGTCTGTTCAGCCTCGATCGCGGAGGCAGGTTGTTTGTCTTGACCGTCATTCGAACATATCCCCTGTCGCCATCCACGCAGTTGCACAAGCTTCAAGCTCGTGGCTCATCGTCGTGTGTCATTGAGATATTTCAGTCACCCGCCACGCGCTTTTCAGGCGTGGCGAATTGTTCGGTGCAATTACTCGGCAGCGATGCCCATCCGGCTGCGCTCCATTTCCTCAAGCGCGCGACGGTATTCAACCGGCATGACCTTGCGGAATTTCGGGCGGTAGTCAGCCCAGTGCTCAAGGATTTCCTTGGCGCGGGTGGAGCCCGTGTAGTGCAGGTGGTTTGAGATCAGCTGGTATAGGCGCTCCTCGTCGTGACGCGTCATGTCGCCGGAAACGTCGACACGTCCCTTGTGCATGAGGTCGCCGCCGTGATGGTGCAGCTTCTCCAGCATGTCATCCTCTTCCGGAACCGGCTCGAGCTCGACCATGGCCATGTTGCAGCGGCTGGCGAAATCGCCGGCCTCGTCGAGAACATAGGCCACGCCGCCCGACATGCCGGCCGCGAAGTTGCGGCCCGTTTCGCCGAGCACCACGACCACGCCGCCCGTCATATATTCGCAGCCGTGGTCGCCCACGCCTTCGACGATGGCGATCGCACCGGAGTTACGAACTGCGAAACGCTCACCCGCGACACCGCGGAAGTAGCACTCGCCCTCGGTCGCACCGTAGAGAACGGTATTGCCGACGATGATCGAGTTCTCAGCGACGATCCTCGAGTTTTCCGGCGGACGGATGATGATCTTGCCGCCTGAGAGGCCCTTGCCCACATAGTCGTTGCCGTCGCCGATCAGGTTGAAGGTCACGCCGCGTGCCAGGAAGGCGCCGAAGCTCTGGCCTGCTGTTCCTTTGAGGGTGACGTTGATCGTGTCTTCCTTCAGGCCGCGATGGTTATAACGCTTGGCCACCTCGCCCGAGAGCATCGCACCGGCCGAACGATCGACGTTCCTGATGTCGACTTCGAAGGCAACGGGCGTCTTCGATGCCAGCGCCGGCTCGGCCGCCGCAATCATCTTGCGGTCGAGAATGTCGTCGATCGGGTGCTTCTGGCGCGTCGTCCAGTAGGTCTCCTCCTTCGGTGCATCGACCTTGTGGAAGATCTTCGCGAAGTCGAGTCCCCTAGCCTTCCAGTGCGCCAGCATCTCGTCCTTCTCGAGCAGTTCCGAAGCGCCGATGATCTCATCGAGCCTGGTGAAGCCGAGGGAGGCCAGAATTTCGCGCACTTCGTTGGCGACGAAGAAGAAGTAGTTGATGACGTGCTCGGGCGTGCCCTTGAAGCGCTTGCGCAGGACGGGATCCTGCGTCGCCACGCCGACCGGACAGGTGTTGAGATGGCACTTGCGCATCATGATGCAGCCGGCAGCGATCAGCGGAGCCGTCGCGAAGCCGAATTCATCGGCACCAAGCAGCGCGCCGATGACGACGTCGCGGCCGGTCTTCAGACCACCGTCAACCTGCAGGGCAACGCGCGAGCGCAGACCGTTCAGCACCAGAGTCTGCTGGGTTTCGGCAAGGCCGATTTCCCAGGGAGAGCCGGCATGCTTCAGCGAGGTGAGCGGTGAAGCGCCCGTGCCGCCGTCGAAACCGGCAACCGTGATGTGGTCGGCGCGCGCCTTGGCAACACCGGCGGCAACCGTGCCGACGCCGACTTCCGAGACAAGCTTGACCGAGACATCCGAGGTCGGGTTGACATTCTTCAGGTCGTAGATCAGCTGCGCCAGATCTTCGATCGAATAGATGTCATGGTGCGGCGGCGGCGAAATCAGGCCGACGCCCGGCGTCGAATGACGGGTCTTGGCAACGACCGCATCGACCTTATGGCCGGGCAGCTGGCCGCCTTCGCCGGGCTTGGCGCCCTGCGCAACCTTGATCTGCAGCACGTCGGCATTGACGAGATATTCCGTCGTCACGCCGAAACGACCGGACGCGATCTGCTTGATGGCCGAGCGCTCGGGGTTCGACGAACCATTCGGCAGCGGCATGTAGCGATCGCTCTCTTCGCCGCCCTCACCGGTGTTCGACTTTCCGCCGATCCGGTTCATGGCGATCGCCAGCGTTGTATGCGCCTCGCGGCTGATCGAGCCGAAGGACATGGCGCCCGTGGAGAAGCGCTTGACGATATCGACCGCCGGCTCGACGCTGTCGACCGGCACCGGCTTGCGGCCGAGTGCCTCGGCGCTCTTGATCTTGAAGAGGCCGCGGATCGTGTTCATACGGAGCGCCGACGTGTTCACCATCTCGGCGAATTCGCGGTAGCGATCCTCGGCATTGCCGCGAACCGCATGCTGCAGGGCAGCCACGGCATCCGGCGTCCAGGCATGGCTTTCGCCACGCATGCGGTAGGCATATTCGCCGCCGATATCGAGCGTGCTGGCGAGCAGCGGATCGCGGCCGAAGGCTGACTTGTGGCGGATGACCGTCTCGCTGGCGATTTCCTCCAGGCCGACGCCTTCGATGGTCGTCGCCGTGCCGAAAAAGTACTTGTCGACGAATTCCGACTGCAGGCCGATCGCATCGAAGATCTGCGCACCACAATAGGACTGATAGGTCGAAATGCCCATCTTGGACATGACCTTCAGGATGCCCTTGCCGACAGCCTTGATGTAGCGATAGACGACTTCGCTGGCGTCGACTTCCTTCGGGAATTCGCCCTTGGCATGCATGTCAAGCAGCGTGTCGAAGGCGAGATAGGGGTTGATCGCTTCAGCACCATAACCAGCCAGCAGGCAGAAATGGTGCACTTCGCGCGGCTCGCCGGTTTCAACGACGAGACCGACCGAGGTGCGCAGCCCCTTGCGGATCAGGTGATGGTGCACGGCAGCGGTCGCAAGCAGCGCCGGGATCGCGATACGATCGGGGCCGATCTGGCGGTCGGAGAGCACGATGATGTTGTAACCGCCCTTGACGGCCGCTTCCGCCCGTTCGCAGAGGCGGTCGAGCATCTCGGGCATGCCTTCGGCGCCACGCTCCACATCATAGGTGAAATCAAGTGTCTTTGTGTCGAAACGGTCTTCCGTGTGACCGATCGAGCGGATCTTCTCGAGATCGCCATTGGTCAGGATCGGCTGGCGCACCTCGAGACGCTTGGCGTTTGCCATGCCTTCGTGGTCGAGAATGTTCGGACGCGGGCCGATGAAGGAGACGAGGCTCATGACGAGTTCTTCGCGGATCGGGTCGATCGGCGGGTTCGTCACCTGCGCAAAGTTCTGCTTGAAGTAGGTGTAGAGCAGCTTCGACTTCTCAGACATGGCCGAGATCGGCGTATCCGTGCCCATCGAGCCGATCGCTTCCTGACCCGTCGTCGCCATCGGCGACATCAGGATCTTGGTGTCCTCGGTCGTGTAGCCGAAGGCCTGCTGGCGATCGAGCAGCGAAACGTCGCGGCGAAGCGCACGCGGTTCGACCGGCTTCAGGTCTTCAAGGATAAGCTGCGTGCGGTTAAGCCAGCTGCGATAGGGATGCGCGTTCGCAAGCTGCGCCTTCACCTCGTCGTCGGAGATGATACGGCCTTCTTCCATGTCGATCAGCAGCATCTTGCCTGGCTGTAGGCGCCACTTCTGGATGATGCTCTCTTCGGCAACCGGCAGCGTGCCGGCTTCGGAGGCGAGGATAACGCGATCATCGTCTGTGACGAGATAACGAGCTGGACGCAGGCCGTTGCGGTCGAGCGTCGCGCCGATCTGCTTGCCGTCGGTGAAGGCAACGGCAGCCGGGCCATCCCAAGGTTCCATGAGAGCAGCATGATATTCGTAGAATGCCTTGCGCTCCGGCGACATGGACTGGTTACCAGCCCAGGCTTCCGGGATCAGCATCATGACCGCATGCGAAAGCGAATAGCCGCCGCGCAAGAGGAATTCGAGCGCGTTGTCGAAACAGGCCGTGTCCGACTGGCCTTCATAGGAGATCGGCCAGAGCTTGGAGATATCCTCGCCGAACAGCGGAGAGGAGACAGAGGCCTGGCGCGCCGCCATCCAGTTGACGTTGCCGCGCAGCGTGTTGATTTCGCCGTTATGGGCGACCATGCGGTACGGGTGCGCAAGCTTCCAGGACGGGAAGGTGTTGGTCGAGAACCGCTGGTGTACGAGTGCCACGGCGCTCTCGAAGCGCGGGTCCGCCAGGTCCTTATAATAGGCGCCGACCTGATAGGCCAGGAACATGCCCTTGTAGACGACGGTCGTGCTCGACAGCGACACCGGATAGAAGTGGCTCTCCTCGCCGTCGAACTCGTCATAGATGCGGTTGGAGATCACCTTGCGAAGCGTGAAGAGCCGGCGCTCGAATTCATCGTTCGTCGCGGCATCCTTGCCGGCACCGATGAAGACCTGCACGTGATGCGGCTCGGTCGCGGCAATTGCCGGCGCCTTGGAGAGCGAGGAATTGTCGACCGGAACGTCACGGAATCCGATGAGGACCTGGCCTTCTTCGGTGATGACGTCCTTGATCACCTTCTTGAAGTGCTCGATCTGCTTTTCGTCGCGCGGCATGAAGATATGGCCGACACCATATTCGCCGGCCTTCGGTAGGGTGATGCCCTGCAAGGCCATTTCCTCGCGGAAGAAGCGGTCGGGGATCTGCACGAGGATGCCCGCGCCGTCGCCCATCAGCGGATCGGCGCCGACGGCACCGCGATGCGTCAGGTTTTCAAGAATGAAGAGACCGTCTTTGACGATCTGATGCGACTTCTGGCCCTTCATATGCGCAACGAAGCCGACACCGCAGGCATCATGTTCATTGCGCGGATCGTAGAGCCCCTGTTTTTTCGGCAAGCCGGAGGCGAATTTACGCGTATTGGCCGTTGCGCGCACGTTTGCTGCTGCGAACTGGTCAATCTGCGTGGATGGCGTCTTCTTCGTCATCGTCTTCCTCCTGTCGAAGCCCGCGGGGCTGCGGGCGGCTTTTCGTCGCGCACCGCACCCTTTAAGATAGGTCCGGCGCGTGACAGCGCTGTTGCATCGTGAAGATCCGGTCGCAGACGTCTGCTTTTCAAGGAAAGCAAACCGTCGCGTTCCGCGCCTGCCATTCGCCTCCGCGCGCCGCCATGTGAAGGCTCAGCACTCGAAAGAACTATAGCGTGAAAGCCGCTCTGTTCCAGGGCTTTCGGCGCCTCTTCGGCCGGGAAGGCCAAAATAGGACAGCAACCCTGTCCTAGTTCATCAGTTCAATGACAGAAACAATTCCTCTTCGCAAGAGTGCGCTCTTAAAAAAACGTCAATTTGCGACGGAAGATTGCCAAATCAGCCAAAACCGCGACATAAAATTGCTCATCGAGAAAGTATTTTGTTTTTTGATTACGCGGTTCAATTTCTGTGATGGATCAGGACTTCCGCGCTTGATCCTGTGAAGCTTTGGCGTAATGTCCCTTTCCGAACTCCCGCCCCATCATTTTCAATGGTTTCTTCCATGTTTTTTGCTTCCGACAACTGGGCTGGCGCCCATAAATCCATTGCCGAGCGCCTGCTGGCTGAATCTGCCGATTTTGCCGCCGCCTACGGCAACAGCGACTACGATAAGAAGGTTGAAGCCCGCTTCTCCGAAATCTTCGAACGCGAGGTCTCGGTCTTCTTCGTCGCCACCGGCACCGCCGCCAACTCGCTTTCGCTCGCAAGCGTGCAACGCCCCGGCGGCATCGCCTTCTGCCATCAGGAAGCCCATGTCGCCCAGGACGAATGCGGCGCCCCCGAATTCTTCTCCGGTGCATCCCGCCTGATGCCGGTCGCCGGCGATTTCGGCAAGATCGATCCGGCAGAACTGTCCGCGAAGATTGCCGCCTTCCCTGAGGACGCGGTCCATCATGGTCGTGCAAGTGCGGTCACCATCACCCAGGCGACTGAAATCGGCACCGTCTATTCTCTACCGGAAATCGGCGAAATTTCCGCCATTGCCAAGAAGCGCAATCTGCCGCTGCATATGGACGGCGCCCGCTTCGCCAATGCGCTTGTCGCGCTCAACGCAACGCCTGCTGAAATGACCTGGAAACGCGGCGTCGACATCCTTTCCTTCGGCGGCACCAAGAATGGCTGCTGGTGCGCGGAGGCGATCATCTTCTTCAATCCTGAACAGGCGAAGGAAATGCCCTTCATCCGCAAGCGCGCCGCCCAGCTCTTCTCCAAGTCGCGCTTCATCTCCGCCCAGTTCGACGCCTATTTCGAAAATAGCCTCTGGCTCGATCTCGCCCGTCACTCCAACGGCATGGCCGAGCGTCTGCGCGCCGGCATCGGCGCCAGCAACTCGGCTCGGCTCGCCTGGCCGACCGCCTCAAACGAAGTTTTCGCAGTCATTCAGAAATCAGCGGCAAAAACGGCTGAGGGCAGAGGCGCAAAATTCTACGAGTGGCCGATCCCGGCCGGCATGCCGGACCTCGTTTCGGAGGGCGAAACGCTCGTCCGTCTCGTCACCAGCTTTGCAACGACCGAAGCCGATGTCGACGGCTTCCTGAAGTGCCTAGCTGCCTGATTTCGTAAATGCCGGAACGCCCGCTCGAAAGAGCCCCGTGTTCCGGCCATGCCGGAACCAAGTCCGCTTCTTCGGCATTTCTCCCTTAATTCATAGGCGGTCCGTGTCACCCCGTTTCCTATGAAGAGGTGAAGAAATGAAGAAGTTGGCAATCATCGTCCTGACCGTCGCGACGGCTTTTACGGGCATCGCACCGGCGCAGGCGTTTCCGACAATCGCAAAGCCTGATGTGCCGCAGGCCTCCAATGTCGAGCAGGTTCAGTATTATCGCCGGCACTGGAATCGCTATCGTTATGATGATGACAGGTGGCGCTATCGTTACGACGACGACGGATGGCGCTATCGCCGATATCACAGACACAATAACGCCGGCGCCATCATCGGCGGCCTTGCCGCAGGAGCCATCATCGGCGGCATCATAAGCTCGCAGCGCCAGCCGCGTTATTATTACTCCGGCGGCGGCTATCACACCCGCTGGTGCTATTCGCGCTACCGCTCTTATCGCGCCTACGACAACACCTATCAGCCCTATTACGGTCCGCGCCGCCAATGCGTCTCGCCGTAGAGTTCTGATTACAAAAGCGAAATCCCGCCTTCGCCGGGCGGGATTTTTGATTGAAACTATTCAAGCCGACCGCAGTCCCCTGACTTTCTTCAGAATATCATCCGAAAGTGCCGCCACGAGCGCCTGATCGGCCCCCTTTCGCGGCACCAGTACGAATTCGACATCCTCTAGCACCGGCAGCCTGGCCGGCGCGATTTCCTTCAGCCCCGAAGGCGCCATGCTGCGCGGCTGCACGAGCACCCCCATGCCGGCACGCGCCGCGGCCGTGAGCCCGCTCAAACTGCCGCAGGTGCAGACGATGCGCCAGGCCACGCCGTGCCGGCCGAGCGCTTCCAGCGCAATGGCGCGCGTCACACTCGGCGGCGGGAAAGCGATCAAGGGCAGTGGGCCTGATGCGAGCACATGCTCCGGATCCCGCGCCAGCCACACCAGCGGCTCCCGGTAGACGAGCTTTCCGTGCTCATCACCGAGCCTTCGCTTGGCAAGCACGAGATCGATCGCTCCTGCATCCTGCATTTCATAGAGCACACCGGAAAGCGCCACCGTCAGTTCCAAATCGACAGAAGGATGCGATCGCACGAAATCTTCCAGCACCGCCGGTAGCTGGCTCGTCACGAAATCCTCGGAAACGCCGAGCCGCAGGCGTCCGCGCAGGCTGCCGCTCTTGAACAGCGATTGCACGTGCCCCTCGATCGACAGCATCGCCCGCGCATGCGACAGCAAGGTCTCACCATCACCGGTCAGCACGACCTTGTGCGTATCGCGCTCCAGCAACCGGCGCCCGAGGGAAGTTTCCAGCCTTTGGATATGCTGGCTGACCGTAGATTGCCCGAGGCCCAGCCTCTCGGCGGCCAGCGTGAAGCTACCCATCTGCTCGACGGTGACGAAACTGCGTAGCTGTGAGAGGTCCAGCATGAGGAGAATCCAGATTCGCGATAACTGTTATTCCTTGCATCCTGGATCATAATGAGCGACAAAACAATGACTCATTTATCTCAGCGAGACCGCCATGCGCCGCTTCTTACCCGACACATTCACGATCCTGCTCGTCTGCACCGTCATCCTCGCCTCGATCTTCCCAGCAAGCGGCACCTTTGCCGGCTGGTTCGGTGTGGCGACTGATTTCGCCATTGCGCTGCTGTTCTTCCTGCACGGCGCGCGACTCTCTCGTGATGTTGTCATCGCTGGCCTGCTACACTGGCGGCTGCATCTCGTCATTCTGTTGACCACCTTCGGCCTCTTCCCGATCCTCGGCCTGGCGATAGGCTTCATCCCGGATTCGATCCTGCCGCAGCCGCTTTATCTTGGCATCCTCTTCCTCTGCGTGCTGCCGTCGACCGTGCAGTCCTCGATCGCCTTCACCTCAATGGCGGGTGGCAATGTGCCGGCAGCGATCTGCTCTGCTTCGGCTTCCAATATTTTCGGCATGTTCCTGACGCCGCTGCTCGTCGGCTTGCTCTTTTCGGTCGGCGGCCACGGCGGCTTCTCCTTCGACGCGCTCGAACAGATCCTGCTCCAACTCCTCGCCCCCTTCGTCGTCGGCCAGATCCTGCAGCCCTGGATCGGCGCATGGATCCGCTCCAAGAAGAAAATCCTGATGCCGGTCGACCGCGGCTCCATCCTGATGGTCGTCTACCTGGCTTTCTCCACGGCCGTCGTCGAAGGCTTGTGGCACACCTTCTCGATCGGCGACATCGCCGCCGTCATCATCGCCGACATGGTGCTACTGGCGCTCGTTCTCGTTATCACCATGTATGGCAGCCGCTGGCTGGGCTTCAACAGGGCCGATGAGATCACCATCACCTTCTGCGGGTCGAAGAAGAGCCTCGCAAGCGGCGTTCCGATGGCAAACGTCATCTTCGCCGGCCAGTCGATCGGCGCAATCGTCCTGCCGCTGATGCTCTTCCATCAGATCCAGTTGATGGTCTGCGCCGTCATCGCCCAGAAATATGCCGCCGCCGCAGCCCGCCGGGCCACCGAAAAGCAGCTTGAAGAAGCGGCAAGCCCAGCCTGATTGAACAGAATGACCGCAAACAAAAACGGCGCCCGCGAGGGCGCCGTTTCCGTCTGATCCGTCAAAGCGGATTAGTTGTTGACGACCTGTGCTTCGATCGCCTTCGGAGCCTCGACCGGCTCGGCAGCAATAGCGATCTTGCGGGGCTTAAGAGCCTCCGGGATGCTGCGCAGAAGGTCGATGTGCAGGAGGCCGTTCTTCAGCGAAGCGGCAGTCACTTCGACATGGTCGGCAAGCTGGAAGCGGCGCTCGAAGGCGCGCTTTGCGATGCCACGATATAGGAACTCGCTGCCATCAGCATTTTCTTCGCGCTTTTCACCTTTCACGATGAGCGCGTGGGCATGCGATTCGATGGAGAGTTCGGTTTCGTCGAAGCCGGCAACGGCCATGGTGATACGGTAGGTGTTCTCACCGGTCCGCTCGATGTTGTACGGCGGATAGCTCGGAACCTGCTCCGGCTGGGAGAGGCTGTCGAGCATGGTAAAGAGCCGGTCGAAACCGACGGTGGAACGATAAAGGGGAGAGAAGTCTACGTGACGCATGATGTCCTCCTAGGGAAGCGACGTGTTGCGATATCATGCCCCTGAAACCCCGTTCTTGGCGGCTTCGGGACGGTTGCGCGGACCCTTCTGGCGTCCGCAAAGTTCAGATGGGTATGGCTTTCTGAGACTTCAAGCCCCTTTTCAAAGCACCCGTAATGGCTGCGTGAACCCCGCATGAACGGCAGGTTCGGCGAAGGTTCAGGCGCCGCTGTCTAGAGATAGAGGCATCGGGTGACACTGGCCCGAAGGCTGAAGTGTATCGTCCCTTCTTCTTCAGCCTAAATTCGGCCGGCCAAGAGCTCCCTCAGCTCCGCCGGCCTTTTTTCTTCAGGCGTAAAGCTCTGCAAGCTGATCCTGCGTCGCATCCAGCCTATCAGCCGCGGCATCCTGATGGCTCAGCATGAGAGCGCTGACGATGCGCGACAGCGCAGCTAAATCACTGCTTGAAAATATCGACAAAGGACTGCTGTCCTCTTTGCCGCCGCTGTTTGAAGGCGGCACCTCGGCAACGATGGAACCGCCGCCCGGCAGCTTCGTGCTGATCGTGAAACCCTCCGCCGGAAAGGCGTCGCGATTGTCAACGATCATCTGCTCGAGCGCAAGGAACTGGCCGTTTTCCGGCGAAATGTCGGCATTCTGCGGCATTGCCATGACGGCAGCATATTCCCGCGCGAAAGCTGCCTGCGACTTCGAATTGTCGCTGAGCAGTTTCATGATCGCCGGATGCACATCCGGCGGATCGATATCGAGATAGTCCGACTGCAAATAATCGAGAATGGACTCCGGCCGCTGCGGACCGGTTGATTGGTGGACGCCGGAATTGACAGGCCCGACGGAAGAAACCGAACTCATGGCCAGCCTCCCGGCGCCCCAATCTTCAGTCATGAACGTGCGGATAACCGGCCTCATGCCGGGACAAATCTTTCGTTCGCACTAACCATAGCGTGTCTCCGCTTTCGCGAAGCTTGCCGTATAGAAAAATCTCAATGTATTATACTTCGCTTATATTAAACCACAATTTCGTCATTGATTTTCCCGGCCCCTGCGCTATCCCCTAGTATATCTCTCACGCGAAGAAACATTCTGCCTATGGAACAGGTTCTTTACTCGACCCCAGACAATCCGGCGCCAGAGAACCGGACCGAAGGTTTTTTCGAGACCTACGACGGCCATAGGTTGCGTTATGCCGTCTTCCGGTCGCAGACACCGGTCGCTCATGGAACAGTGGTCCTCCTGCACGGGCGCAGCGAATATATCGAAAAGTATTTCGAGACGATCCGCGATCTCACCGCCAAGGGCCTCTGGGTCGCGACTTTCGATCTGCGCGGCCAGGGTGGCTCGCCCCGGCTGCTCAAGAAGCGCAATCATGGCCACATCCGTCGCTTTTCCGATTACGAGCGCGATCTCGATGCCTTCCTCGAAAAGGTCGTGCTCCCGGATACCCGCCTGCCCTTCTATATGCTTGCTCATTCCACAGGCGCGCTGATTGCGCTTTCCGCCGCGCCCTATCTCTCGACGCGTATCGAGCGCATGGTGCTCTCTGCCCCTTTCCTCGGCCTCATCGGCCAGGCCGCCTCCCAAGGCGTCATCCGCACGGTGTCAGGCGCGCTCTGTGCTGTTGGCCTCGGCGGGATGCCGCTCGGCAAGATGAAGGAGCTGCAATTCCTTGATAACCCACTCACATCGGACGAAACGCGCTTCGAGCGCAATGCGGCTATAGCAAAAGCCCACCCGGAGCTTGCGCTGGGAGCGCCGACCGCGCGCTGGATGTATGAATGCATGAAGGCGATCGACCGGGTGACCCAGCCCTATCATCTCTTTTCGATCACCATTCCCTCTGTCGTCATCGCCCCGACACGCGACGGGCTGGTGCCTTATACGGTGCAGGAGAAGCTTTCGCGTTATTTCCGCGCCGGTCAACTCGTACCGATCAACGGCGCCCGCCACGAAATATTCCAGGAAAGGGATATGTATCGCACCGCCGCACTTGCCGCCTTCCACGCCTTCATTCCCGGCAGCGACGCCGAAGCGACGGATGACGTGACGGCAATCGGCGTCTGAACTTAAAAACCCGTCGCGATCTACAGGGTTCGCGCGCCACGCTTTAAGTTCTTATTTTAAGCATGTCGTTGTCGCAAAACCGCTGCACACTTTTGCACGATAGGCTCTAGCGCTGCAGGATGGCGATCGCCTCTTCGTAGACCGCCCTGCTGCCGGCAGCGATAATGGAGCCGCCGTTTTCCGGCCGTCCGCCGTCCCAGGTGGTCATGATGCCGCCGGCGCCCTCGATGACAGGAATGATCCCACCGACATCATAGGGTTTGAGGCTGTTCTCGATCACGAGATCGACATGGCCTGCCGCCAGCAGCGCATAGGCATAACAGTCACAGCCATAACGGAAGAGCCGCACCTGACTTTCGATCTCGCGATATTTCTCCATCTCCTCGCCGACGAAGAGATGCGGCGAGGTCGTGAAGAGGATGGCATTGGAAAGAGCGCCGCAGTCACGCACCTGCAGCCGGCGTTCGCCCTCAGGCCCGCTATAGGTCGAACCGTTTTCGTCGCCGAAGTAACGCTCGCCGGTGAAAGGCTGTTCGATCATGCCGGCAACCGCCCGGCCATTCTTCTGCAGGCCGATCAGCGTACCCCAGACCGGAACGCCGGAAATGAAGGCGCGCGTACCGTCGATCGGGTCGATCACCCAAACATGCTCGCGGTTGAGGCCGACATTGCCATGTTCTTCGCCCAGAATACCGTGCTCCGGGAAATGCGCTTCGATCAGCGCACGGATGGCTGTCTCCGCCGCCCTGTCGCCTTCAGTGACCGGATCGAAGCCGGACGACAGCTTGTTGGTGACATTGGTGCCCGAGCGAAAACGCGGCAGGGTTTCCGCCTTGGCAGCTTCGGCGAGACGGTTGAAGAACGAACGGTCAGGAAGCATGGAGAAATCCACATAGCTGGCGGGAAATGGCGTTTTTCATAGCGAAAAACCGGCGGAATGCAAACACAACAGGCAATTTCCGATTAGCTGCCTAAATATTTTGCATCGCAATATATTGCTTGACAATTGTGCAATGCAGCAGTAGTTTCTTACCTACAGTCTTCTGACTGTAAATACCCTCCTTGGGTGTTTCCTCCCTAGACTTAGCCGCGCTGACAAAGCGCGGTTTTTTTTGACCTGAAGGCAGAAATCACTCGGCCGCAAGCGCCCGGTCGCCGGAGAATTTCTCGACATACTCAGCCATCTGCCGCATGAACGACGTGACGGCGGTTGCAACGATGTCGAAATCGGGCCGCTTCTCCAGCGTGACCTCATCGACGTAGATCGAACGGTTGACCTCGATCTGCAGCGCATGCAGCCCGCGTGACGGGCGGCCATAATGTTCGGTGATGAAGCCACCGGCATAGGGCTTGTTGCGGATCGCTGCAAAACCCATTTCCTCGAGGATGCCGATTGCCGTACGCGAAAGCTCTGCCGAAGCGCTGGTGCCGTAACGATCGCCGATGATGAAATCGGGCCGCGCATTGCTGCCTGCAACGCGCACGTTGCCCGGCATGGAATGGCAGTCGATCAGGACGCCGAAGCCAAACTGTACATGGGTGCGTGCAATCAGCCGCCGCAACGTCGAGTGATAGGGCTTGTAGACGCTTTCGACACGTTCCAGCCCCTCCTGAACGGGCAGCCGGCGCGCATAGATTTCCATGTTCTCAGCCACGATGCGCGGAATGGTGCCAAGTCCACCGGCAACTCTCAGCGAGTTGATATTCGCATAGGGCGGCAACAGCCCGTCGAACATGCGCGGATCGAGCTCATAAGGCTCACGGTTGACGTCCAGGTAGGCGCGCGGGAAATTCGCAAGGAGGAGTGGCGCACCGAGGTCCACGGCTGCGCCGAACAGCTCATCGACATAATGGTCTTCGGACCGGCGTATCGAGATACCTTCCAGCCGCGACTGCGCGATGAATTCCGGTGGATAAATGCGACCGCTATGAGGGGAGTTGTAGACGAAAGGAATGGTCTGCGACACGGGCTCATGCACTTCAAAAAGCTCGTATTCGCGTATTTCCGGCACTTTCTGCCCTCTTTACCATGTCATCAAGTGGCTGTGACGACTATGTTGCCAGTTGCCTGCCCTTAAGTCCATACTACATAGAAGGGATGGCGGTCGTGGCTAGGGCGATTTCACCGGTTGTTTACCGGGCGAAGTTTAGTGTAGACGGCTGGTATCCTAGAAAAACATCAGTGATCAGCGGTCCGGATTAATGACTCAGAAGATACTTCTCGCCGAAGACGACAATGACATGCGCCGCTTCCTCGTGAAGGCGCTCGAAAAGGCCGGATACAAGGTCCTTTCCTACGACAACGGCGCTAGCGCTTATGACCGCCTGCGTGAGGAGCCCTTCTCCCTGCTGCTGACCGATATCGTCATGCCGGAAATGGATGGCATCGAGCTGGCGCGCCGTGCGACCGAACTCGATCCTGACCTGAAGGTCATGTTCATCACCGGCTTCGCAGCCGTTGCACTGAACCCTGATTCGAAGGCTCCGAAGGATGCAAAGGTCCTTTCCAAGCCTTTCCACCTGCGCGATCTCGTTGACGAGGTCAACAAGATGCTTGCCGCATAAGGCTTCTTGGCGGCTCGTCACAAAACTTCAAAAAAGCCTATTGACGGCTCCGGAGGTTTTGTGATCTATGCGCCGCCATCGGATGGGCGTGTAGCTCAGCGGGAGAGCACTACGTTGACATCGTAGGGGTCACAGGTTCAATCCCTGTCACGCCCACCATCCTAATTCGCTGAAAAGCAAAGGCCTTTCGAGAAATCGAAAGGCCTTTTTAGTTTCCGGTTTTAAGTTGCCGGATTCGCATTCCAGGCCAAGCCACCTGTACCGGCTCGTCTCAAATCTTATCCGAAGGGATCGAAACCAAATTCGGACACAGAGCCATGCCATGCGCGATAATAGAGCCCGAGGCGTTGATTCGCCTCGTCAGGACATGGGGTTCGAATCGAAATGAAATTATCCGCGCTTGCCATCGCCGCCTTCTCCACCCTCGCTTTTGCAGCTGCAGCGCAGGCCGACGACAATTTTCCGGGCGCGCCCGGCGTCATTGCCCTTGGTGGCAAGTGTCAGAAGCTCGTCGTTGCCAAGTTCGATGCCACGAAGGGCTGCAAGGGAGAGCTGGCAAGCGTGACGCTCGTCAACGGCACCGTGACCTTCATCTTCACCTCTGATGGCAAGCTGCTGGGCTTCCAGGGCGATGGGAAGGGCATCAAGCCCGCGTCCAATGGGAATGCCCGCCTGCCGCTCAGCCTCGTCACCACGGGCGTTGGAAATAAGATGACAGGTGAGGTGAAGGTTGCCGGCTCGTGCACCTTCGGCAATCCTTATTCCGGTAAGCCGACTGCCATCGAATGCACGGCCGAAAGCAAGGATTCGGCCTTCACCGGCAGCTTCCGCACCAGCGGCAAGGCGCCAGCACGGAAATAACACGCGAAAATAAGCGATCGTCAGACCGGGGGCCTCAAGCGCACCAGGAACCGCCGGCAGATCCCGGCTTCCTGGCCAGGCCCTCATTGATAAGCCGCGTGCCGAAAGAGCGCCCGTCGCGCGAAATGACACGCGGCGCACCCCGGTCATCAGCCTTGCCGACAGCATTCATGTTGAACGGACCGGCATTCAGCAGCGCAAGCAAACGCGATTTGGCAGCAAAGGCAATCTTCCGTTCGTCTTCGCAGCGTGCACGGTCCACGTCCGGGCTGACCATATCGGCGATGACGATCTTCTCGCCCTTATACCAGAAGGTACCTGCGTCACCGACGCAATTGATATGCTCACCCTGCCCGCAATATCCGAAAGCCGCCTTGGCGGTTTCCGACGAGGATGGGGTAGCAGGAGAAATAGAGGCCGGCACGATCTTTGCCGCCGGCACCGGAGCCGAGGGGATCGCTGCAGGTGGTACTGGATCGTTTGTCTGGCGTGGCTTGACAGCAGGAGCCGCAACGGCAACCTGCTTCGGCGCTTCCTTGGATGTCTGAGGTTTGCCTTCAGCCGCCTCACTGATGACGGCGGCAGGTGCCTTGCCAAGCATCGGGCGGATGCTCTTCCAATTGTCATAGGCGGCAATGGCGCCCACCGCCGCGATGCCTATCACCATCCAAGGCATCGCGCCGCTGGAGGACGCACTGCTCTTCCTTTTTGCCGGCGCCTTGCGGCGGCGTGTCGCTGTCTTGGCCATCGATCCGATTCCCTTGAATGGGCCGGATTATCGCTGTCCAATCCTTTCGGAAAGGTTGGCAAGATATGGCCGTGGGTCGCTTTCCCAGACCAGAACTCGTCGGAAAAGAAAACGCCCGGCGCGTGGCCGGGCGTCTCATTCAAATTCTGCCCTGTGTTCAGCAGCCTTGCGCTGCCGAGGTT
This sequence comes from Rhizobium sp. KNZ14-9A, assembly GCF_056755015.1. Classification (NCBI taxonomy): domain Bacteria; kingdom Pseudomonadati; phylum Pseudomonadota; class Alphaproteobacteria; order Hyphomicrobiales; family Rhizobiaceae; genus Rhizobium; species Rhizobium sp. KNZ14-9A. The sequence continues at coordinate 4,503,164 of NZ_JBPGXB010000002.1, read as the reverse complement.
GCAGCAGCGGGCCTTGCGGTTTGCCCGCTTGACTGCGCGGATGGCGTCTCACGCTTGCCTATATCGAGCCGGCGTTCGGCCGCCTCGCGCACGGCCTGCCACTCATATTCGTGCTGGATGAAGATATCCCGCGGCACAAGATTGATCGTCATTCGTATTTCACCTGTCTTATCGGTTGCGAAACTGGTTTTCAGCGCACAGGCTTTGCGACGTTGGCATCGTCGCTCTTGATATCAAGCCCGCCCTTGGAAAGGTCGCTGCCGGTCATATGCGCCGGCACATGAATGTCGTGGATCGCGCCCGGGGTCAGCGTCAGGTCCACCTGGTGCGGGGGCAGAACCTGCGCCCTCTGCATGCGATTGGGTTTCGCCCGCTTCATACGGTCCGACGCTTCCGTGCGCTTGTCGGGAACATGGGTCGAATTATGCATCGTCGCCCTCCTTCAAGAGTATCTGAGATGTTTCATCGGCTCAGCTAGGACGGAACGGGTGAGCGCCAGTATGGTTCCAAAGAAATCGATAACCTTGCCCGTCCGTGCATCTTGACTGGCGCAGCAACATGACTACCTAGTGGAGCACCCGCCGCCTCATCCAGACATCGGCTGCGGGGGAACCCTGGTGCCGGGCCCCTCTGGCGAGAGTTTTTACGGCGCTCTCGTGATGTCGGTACCGCCTGCAAATTAGCCGGCGGATTTTTCATCGATGAAAAAGCTCACCATGCCGATAGCGCATGCCCTATGTGGTATGCGTTTTTCTGTTTTCACCCCATCTTCAGAAACGGTTTGCGGCTGCGAGGTGCAGCCATGAACCAGCTTCAATCCCCCAAATCCTCGCTCGGCTATTTCCGCTGGGCCTTCATCGTCACCGCACTCGGCCTGGCACTCGGCGCATTTCTCGGCTGGCAGTCAACTGGCACGCTGGGTGGCATGGCCACTGTTTTCTTCATCTGCACGGTACTGGCTGTGCTGGAGATCTCGCTCTCCTTCGACAACGCCATTGTCAATGCCAATAAGCTGAAAGAAATGACCCCTGTCTGGCAGCATCGCTTCCTGACCTGGGGTATCGTTATTGCCGTCTTTGGCATGCGTATCGTCTTTCCGCTGGCAATCGTCGCCATCGCGGCAAAGATCGGCCCGTGGGAAGCGCTCGTGCTTGCCGCGCGTGAACCTGCCGAATATGCCCGCATCATGAATGATGCGCATCTGCCGATCGCAGCCTTCGGCGGCACCTTCCTGATGATGGTTGGCCTCAGCTACTTCTTCAACCATGAGAAGGAAGTCCACTGGATCGGCGCGCTGGAGCGGCTGATGGCGCGTTCGGCTACCATCAAGGGTATCGAGATCGCCTTCGTGCTCCTGCTGATCCTGCTGTTTTCCTATCTCCTCGAAGGCGAAGACGCGACCACCTTCGTCTACTGCGCCATCTACGGTCTTGTGACCTTCCTAGTGGTAGAAGTCATCGGCGGCCTTCTCGATGCATCGCAGCGCGCGATGAGCGAGGCGGCAAAGGGTGGCCTCGGCGCCTTCATCTATCTGGAAGTGCTGGATGCCAGCTTCTCCTTCGACGGCGTCATCGGCGCCTTCGCACTGACGCAGAACCTCTTCGTTATCGCCATCGGCCTGGGCATCGGCGCAATGTATGTGCGCTCCATGACGATCATGCTGGTAGAAAAGGGAACGCTCGCCGAATACCGCTATCTGGAACACGGCGCCTTCTATGCCATCCTGATCCTCTCGGTGATCATGTATGTGCAGACCTTGACGCACATTCCCGAGGTCATCACCGGCCTTGGCGGCGCGGCCCTGATCGGCATCTCGCTCTGGTCCTCGATCCGCTACAACAGGCAAGAACGGCAGAAAGAAGCTGATGTCCCCGAGCGGGAGCGCCTGCACGCCTGATAGTCAAAAAGCCGCGGCGGTCTGGCGCTGGGGCTCGCATATCCAAAAACAAAGCCCGCGACCAACGGTTGCGGGCTTATTCATTCAATAGATGATCTGACACTCAATCTACGCATTCGGCACGTATTACCGGATGACACGGCCAAAGCTTACCGGATCGATACCGAGTTCCTGCAGGTCACGTGCACGCGGCTTGCGGCCACCTTCGACAGCGGCGCTGACTGCGTTTGCGGCACCGAGCGCTGCAATGGCGCGGGCCAGGAAACCATTATGGATCGACTTTCTGAAAGCGGACATCTTCTTTTCCTCTCGCTCTTTGTTTGACCCTTCCTAGGTGGGGAAATCCGGATGCACCTACAACGCGCAAGAAATCACCGCTGCTATGCAAGAAGCGCATATTTCTTTCGCCGGCAAACGAAAAAGGCACCAGGAACCTTACAAGAAACTCTTATTTATCCCTTTAATTTCAATAGAATAAATAGAAGGAACCATAGGGTTTTGACTGAAAGAAATTGTCAAATGACAAGAGAAAAGGCCGGCCATGTCGCCATGGCCGGCCTGAATTAGGGGTCAGGGTCGTCTTTTTTGTTTTAGTCTTCATTTGCCGCAAGCTGAGAGAGAACCTGGCCGCGGCCACGCAATCTCAGGATCAGCGGAATGAGGAAGGCGGCAGCCGCAACGATCAGCAGGCCACAGGCGATCGGCGACATGACAAGCGTGGTCACGTCACCCTGGCTGATCGAGAGCGCTCGGCGAAGCTGCTGCTCGGCCAGCGGCCCGAGGATGAGGCCGACGACAGTAGGCGCGATCGGATAGCCGAAGATCCGCATGATATAACCGAGCACGCCGAAACCGAGCAGCATGCCGAGCTCGAAGACCGAAGGGTTGGCCCCGATAGTGCCGAGCGTGGCAAACAGCAAGATGCCAGCATAGAGCCACGGCTTTGGAACCGTCAGCAAGCGAACCCAGAGACCGATCATCGGCAGGTTCAGGACCAGGAGCATCGCATTGGCGATGAGCAGGCTGGCTATGAGACCCCAGACGAGCTGCGGGTTGGTCGCAAACAGCAGCGGACCCGGCTGCAGGCCGTATTGCTGGAAGCCGGCCAGCATGATCGCCGCTGTCGCTGACGTCGGCAGGCCAAGCGTCAGCAGCGGCACCAGCGTGCCGGCGGCCGATGCATTGTTGGCAGCCTCGGGACCGGCAACGCCTTCGATGGCGCCATGGCCGAATTCCTCGGGGTTCTTCGACAGGCGCTTTTCCGTGGCGTAGGAGAGGAACGTGCCGATTTCGGCGCCGCCCGCCGGCATCGCGCCAATGGGGAAGCCGATGATCGTGCCACGCAGCCACGGCTTCCAGGAGCGTGCCCAGTCCTGCTTGTTCATCCAGAGCGAGCCACGAACCGCTTCCACCTTGTCCTCGCCGCGCTTTCCTTGAGCGGCGATGTAGAGCGTCTCGCCAATGGCGAACATGGCAACAGCCAGCGTCGTCACCTCGATACCGTCGAGCAGGTCGGGTATGCCGAAGGAAAGGCGCGCCTGGCCCGTCTGCTGGTCGATCCCGACCATGGCGAGCGCAAAGCCGATGAAGAGCGAAGTGAGGCCACGCAACGCCGAATCCCCGAAGGCCGAAGAGACGGTCACGAATGCCAGCACCATAAGTGCGAAATATTCGCGGGGACCGAAGATCAACGCCAGTTTCACGATATAGGGGGCGACGAAAGCAAGTCCGAGCGTGGCGATGAGACCGGCGACGAACGAGCCGATGGCCGCTGTCGCCAATGCCGGTCCGCCGCGACCTGCACGCGCCATCTTGTTGCCCTCGAGCGCGGTGACGATCGAAGCGCTTTCACCCGGCGTATTCAAAAGGATCGACGTGGTCGAACCGCCATACATGCCGCCGTAGTAGATGCCGGCAAACATGATGAGCGAGCCGCCCGGATCGAGCTTGTAGGTGGCGGGCAAGAGCAGCGCGACCGTCAGTGCCGGGCCGATGCCCGGCAGTACGCCAACCGCGGTGCCAAGGGTCACGCCGATGAAGGCGTAGAGCAGGTTGATCGGCTGCGCAGCAACCAGAATGCCCTGCCATAGGAATTCGAATGTGCTCATGGTTTTATCCCAAGCGGCGGCTCCTGAGGGGGCACAGGACCGTCCGCGCAAAAACTAGAGAACTGAAAGCGCCCGGCGCGAGGCGAGCGCTATCAGAAGAACAGATGTTCGAGCGGCCCGGCTGGCAACGTGAGCTGCAGGAGCTGCGAGAAGATAGCCCAGACGATGAAGCTCATGATGATGCCGATCGGCAGCGAGAACCAGATCTGGCGCTTGCCGAAACCACGCGCGGTCAGCGCAAAGAGCACGCCCGTCGCAATCGAGAAACCGGCGATGCGCAGAAGCAGCATCTGCCCGGCAAGACCTGCGACGATCCAGATGACCGGTGCCACTTCCTGATGCTCGCGTTCCGGAAAATCGCCGCGCCAGGCTTCGATCACCGTCCAGATGCCAAGACAGAAGAGGCCGAGAGCGACGACTTTCGGCACCGTCGACGGGCCGATGCGGTCATATTGCGCAATCGTCTTCAGATGCGAGGCATCCCAGAACACCACGACAGCGACGACAATGAGGAAGACGGCAATGACCAGCGCCGCCCAATCAGGGCGGCGCTTCGTTGCCGATGAGATATCGGCTTCGCTCATTGAACGAGACCGATGTCTTTGAGAATGCCTTCGGTGGCCGAGACATCCTTTTCGAGCTGTGCCTTGAACTCGTCACCTGCGAGATAGGTGTCGGCCCAGCCCTTGGTCTTCAGGGTTTCCTGCCAGGCAGCAGACTTGTGGAGCTTGTCGAAGTCTGCTGCAATCGAGGCGACTTCTTCATCGGTCAGGCCCGGGGCGGCAGCGACCATGCGCCAGTTCTGGATGGAAACGTCGGTACCGGCTTCCTTGAAGGTCGGCGCATCGACGCCGGCGATGCGGGCATCGCTGGAAACGCCGAGCAGACGCAGCGTGCCGGCCTTGACCTGCAATTCGAACTCGCTGTAGCTCGAAATGCCGGCCGTGACCTGGCCACCGAGGATAGCGGCGAGTGCTTCGCCGCCGCCAGAGAAGGCGACATAGTTGATCTTTGTCGGATCGACACCGGAAGCCTTGGCGATCAGGCCGACGGCGATGTGGTCCGTGCCGCCGGCAGAACCGCCGCCCCAGGAAACGGCGCCGGGATCAGCCTTCAGCTTGGTGACGAGATCGGCGAGCGTCTTGATGTCGGATGCGGCCGGAACGACGATGGCTTCGTATTCGCCGGTCAGGCGGGCAATCGGGGTGACGTCCTTCAGCGTGACGACGGACTTGTTGGTCAGCAGTGCGCCGACCATGACGTAGCCGCCGACGATGAGAGCGTTCGGATTGCCGGCACTCTGGCTGCTGAACTGGGCAAGACCGATAGAGCCGCCGGCGCCCGGTACGTTCTGAACCTGGACGCTTTTGGAGATACCTTCCTGCTGCAGCACCGTCTGCAGCGAGCGGGCCGTCTGGTCCCAGCCGCCGCCGGGCGCTGCCGGAGCGATGATGGTGTAATCAGCCGCATAGGCCGGCAGCGCAATGGCCGCTGCTAAAAGGGTTGCGATGAAAGTGTGCTTCACGATGTGTCCTCCGTGCTGCGGCTGAGCGGACCGCCTGTGCTATTTTTGAAAATGAGGAGAGATCACCGATCGGTGGACGCAATTGTCCTGATAGCGAGCGGAAGTCCTCCCGGAAAAATCTTCAACTCTCCGCCTCCACGGAGAGGAAGTGGCCCAAGCCATCATATGAAGCTGTCATTTAGCTGACATCGGCGGGATATCCAGTGCGGCAAGACACTTTTTTGCCGTAATTCGACTACCTTCCCGCGAAATGCGACTGGACTAGTACATTGTCAGTACTGGACGCTCTCAGGAACTTGGCCGATACTCGGCCGCGGAGGGCGATCCGATGGCAAATGGCGGTTACAACCAGTTTTGTCCGGTTTCCAAGGCGTGCGAGCTGCTCGAGCCGCGATGGACCTTGCTGCTGCTCTGCGAAATGTGGTCCGGCTCCACACGTTTCAACGAGATCCGGCGCGGCGTACCGGGAATGTCACCGACCCTCATGGCAAAGCGGCTGCGCGAGATGGAGGCAAACGGCCTCGTCACCCGCTCGGAAAACCGCATCACGGGCGAGATCGTCTATCGGACGACCGAGATTGCCAACGAGCTTGAGCCCATCGTGCATGCGCTCGGCACCTGGGCGCATCGCAATATCGACGCCAACGTAACCCTCGAAAAACTCGATGCCCGCATTCTGATGTGGAACATGCGCCGCAAGGTCAATGCCGCCGCCCTGCCCTTGCGCAAGCGTAGCGTCATCCAGTTCACCTATCCCGAATTGCCGCGCGACGAACGGCACTACTGGCTCGTGGCGCGGCTAGGCACGCCCGTGGACCTCTGCCTCACTGATCCCGGTTACGATGTCGATCTCTTCGTCACCGCCGATTTGAAGGCGATGACCTCTGCCTGGATGGGCCATTCCAGCCTCGATACCGAGATCGCCAGGGAACGCATCTCCTTCATCGGCGACATGTCGCTCGCCACAAGCATCGGAAACTGGATGGTGCGCAGCTCCTACGCCGCCTGATCCATTTTCTGTATCGGTTCCAGTCCATTTTCTACACTAGGCCGATTGCCCATCCCGAGGCACTATCCTCCTGCAGGCGGACCCTGGGGCACTCCAAGAGACTGGTTGAACGCTGCGCTTATATCTGGATATCAAAAACCGGCGGGCGACCGCGGCTCTGGCCTTCGCTTGCCGATATGAGAGGAGACATGCCATGCAAACCATAGCGAATGCCGTGACACAGCCCACACCCGACCTCGCCGCCTTGAAATCGCGCCAGCAGGCCGCCTGGGCCTCCGGCGATTATTCCGTCATCGGCGCACGGCTACAGATCGTCGGCGAAAGCCTCTGCGAGGCGCTAGACTTACGCTCCGGCGAAAAAGTCCTCGATATCGCCGCCGGCAACGGCAATGCGACGCTTGCCGCTGCGCGGCGTTGGGCCGAGGTGACCTCGACCGACTACGTGCCGGAGCTTCTGGAGCGCGGCCGCGAACGGGCGATGGCAAACGGGCTGGCGGTGGAGTTCCAGCAGGCCGATGCCGAGGCCCTGCCCTTCAAGGACGCGAGCTTCGATGTCGTCGTTTCCACCTTCGGCGTCATGTTCACGCCGGATCAGGACAAGGCGGCAAAGGAAATGCTACGCGTCTGCCGGCCAGGCGGGCGCATCGGCATGGCGAACTGGACGCCCGAAAGTTTCATCGGCCAGGTCTTCAAGACGATAGGCCAGCATATTCCGCCCATGCCTGGCGTCAGGTCGCCGGCGTTGTGGGGCACGAAGGCAAGGCTGGAAGAAATCTTCGGCGGCCAGGACAGCATCGAGGCGACGTCGCGTATGTATAATTTCCGCTACCGCTCACCCGCCCACTGGCTGGAAGTGTTCCGCACCTGGTACGGCCCTGTCCACAAGGCCTTCGAAGCTCTGCCGGAACCGGGCAAGGCGGCTCTCGAAGAGGATTTCCTTGCGCTCATCGCCCGCTTCAACCGCGCCAAGGACGGCACCATGGTCGTGCCGGCTGAATATCTGGAAGTGGTGATACGCAAAGGCTGACCGTAGCTGCCGTCACGGCATAAATGCGAAAGGGCGAGGTTCGCTAGCAGCAACCTCGCCCTTTATATTCTTGAGTTAGAGCTCGGACCATTCCTGCCGAATGGATCAGCGCTTAGTCATCGAGAACATGTGATTTATTTTGGTCAGCCCACAGGTTTTCTATTGGGCAAGCGAAGTTTTTACTGCGTCCGCAGCACCTCATTCCAGTGCGCAATCAGCCGAGCCCGCTTCACCTGATCGAGATAGACCATCAGACCGGGGCTGACAGGCACCGGACGCAACTGTGCGCCGAGCAGTTCCTGTAACGTATTGGCGGTATTCTCGCCCGCCACTTCCGGGCTGACGGCCGGGATCTGCAACTCGCGGGCCATGATCGTCTGACCTTCCTTCGACATGAAGAAGGCAAGGTAGCGCCGCCCGAGTTCCGGCTCGGCGGCAGCCTGCGGCACCAGGCCGATGCGCGACATCACGACCGTATAGTCCTTCGGCAACACGATGCCGACGCCAGGATGACGCGAGGCCCAGTCGGCCGCATAAGAGCCGAGGATATTGTAGCCGAGCACGAAGCGCCCATCGGCCACCCGCTCGAGGATTGCCGAACTCGTGGAGTAGAGCTTCACGCCGGCTGCCCCCATCGCCCCGATCACCGACCAGATATCGCCGAACTGTTCCTGATCGCGCGCCATAAACAAAAAGCCCACGCCGGAACGTTCAATATCATAGGTCCCGATCCGCCCATAAACCTCATTGCCCTTGCGTTTCAAATAGTCGACGAATTCCGCCCGCGAGCTCGGCACCGATTCATGAACAAAGCTCGGCTTGTGATAGACGAAGACGGCAGGTTCGAAGGTCAGCGCATAGGCGGTGTTGCGCCAGTTCGCCCATTTCGGCCATTGGGCGCTCATCGGCAGGTTGCTCACCTGCGCATAGCCGTCGTTCGAAAGCTTCACCTGCAGGTCCATCGCAGAGGAGAAGGCGAAGTCCGCCGTTTTGTAACCGGCATCCGTCTCCTTGACGATGCGGTCGTAAATATCCCCCGTCAGCATGTCCTCGTATTTGACCGCCACGTCCGGATTGGCCTCCTGAAAGCCGCGGATCATCGGCTGCGCCAAGGGCTCGTCGAGCGAGGAATACACTGTCAGCACCGGCGCATCGGTATTGCCCGACTTCGCCGGATAAAAAACCTGATCCGCTGCCGCAAAGCCGGGCACCAGACACAGGAACAGAATGAAAAGGCTCCTCATAGCGCAAGAATGCCCGAGCCGCACAAGCCAGACAAGGGTCGGCTTCCAGTGGTGGCTACAGCCAGACCTCAAAGCTCGCGCTCGAAGAACATCAGGATCGGCTTCAGATCATCAGGGATCTCGTAGTAGGCGTCTCGCTCGCGAAAACCCAAGCGGCGATATAGCTTCTGGGCAGCGACCTGCCGATGGCCGGTATCGAGCCGCATCATCCGGTAGCCATCCTTCTTGGCCTGTGCGAGGGACGCTTCGCAAAGCGCCAGTGCTGCGCCACTGCCGCGTGCTTGCTCGGAAACGAAGAGCCGCTTCATCTCCGATATGCCCGGCGCGATCTCATGCTGCATCACGCAGCCGACAATCTCTCCATCCAGCCGCGCCAGGAACATTGCCCCTTGTGGCCTTGCATGGATGTTCGGCAGGTCGGCGAGCATCGCCTCGAATTTTTCCGGACTGTAGTAAAGTTCTATCTGCGCCCGCTCGTCGGGATAGTTGTCGTAAAGCCATTGTCGGAAGGCACGGCTGAGATGCCGAACGGCATCGATCTCTTCCGGGCTTTCCACAAGCCCGACCGACAGGTTCCGCATCTGCAAAGCCTCCCCAAACTCCCCTTGTCCTTACCACGACGGTCTGCGCCCCGCCATCGACATCTCGGCGCGGATCGAAACCGGCCCATGGCGTCGTGGCGATCGGGCTCATGATGCGCAGGGCCGGAAGGCGAATAAAATCCTGCTATCCTCCATTCACCAATTCCCAGAATCGCTGTGACATCGGGCTGCCATCCCTGATAAACTCCCCGAAAAATCGAGGGAAACATCCGTTGCGCATCCTGCTTACCGAAGACAATATCGCGTTGGCCGACGGCCTGTCGGCGATCTTGCGCGGCACGGGCCATGCAGTGGATGTCGTCCATGACGGGGCTTCGGCCAATGCCGTCATCGCAGCGGAAAATTTCGATCTCGTCATTCTCGATCTGAACCTTCCCGAAATGGACGGCCTTGATGTGCTGCGCGCCATGCGCGCCCGCGGGAGCCGGGCTGCCGTGCTCGTCCTGACGGCCCGCGGCTCGCCGGAAGAGCGTGTGAAAGGCCTGGATCTCGGTGCTGACGACTACCTCATCAAGCCCTTCGACATTGCTGAATTCGAAGCGCGTGTGCGCGTGCTTCTGCGCCGCCAGGCCGGGCTGCATTCCTCGACAGTCAGCTTCGGATCGATCTCGCTCGACCTGAATTCTCGCGCCTTCTCGGCCGGTGCCACGCCGCTCGACATCCCCTCCCGTGAACTCGGCCTGCTCGAAATCCTTTTCATGCGCGCCGGCAAGGTCGTCGCCAAGGAGGCGATCATGCAGTCGCTGACTGCCTTCGATGACGACATCTCCGCCAATGCCATCGAGCAATATGTCAGCCGCCTCAGAAAGAGGCTTTCGCCGCACGGCCTGACGGTCAGGACCGCCCGCGGCATCGGCTATTATCTCGACAAGCTGCCCGAGGCCTCATGACGGCGGCCTATTCGCTCCGGCGCCGACTGCTTTTCTGGCTACTTGTTTCGACTGCCGTTATCGGCACGCTGGCGCTCGCCGATACCTGGCGCGAAGCCGTCCAGACCTCGAACATCGTTTCTGACCGCGTGTTGGCCGGCTCGGCGCTGGCCATCGCCGAACGTGTCGTCGTCGCCGAAGACGGCACGCTCGAGGTCGATATTCCCTATGTCGCGCTGGAAATGCTGACATCGGCGGCACAGGACCGCGTCTTCTACCGTGTCGACGGCCCACCCGGAAATTTCATCACCGGCTACCAAGCGCTGCCGGTGCTGAAGGAAACGCAGGGCGATACGGCTGCCTTTGCCGACGACATCTTCCGCGGCGAGCCGATCCGCGTGGCGACATTGGGACGCTCCGCCTCGACCGGCATCCGCTCTGTGCCCTTCGTCGTCACCGTCGCCGAAACCACCATTGCCCGCCGTCATCTGGCGCAGGCAATCCTCGTCCGCTCGGCGCTGCGCCTCGCCGTCATGATAGCCGGTGCCGCCGTTATCGTCTGGATTTCCGTTACGGTGGCGCTACGGCCGCTCTACAAGCTCGGCGACGCTATCGGCGAGCGCAACCCGGACGACTTGCATCCGATCGCGCAATCCGTTCCGAGTGAGGTGCAGCCACTTGTCGATACGGTCAACTCCTTCATGGTGCGCTTGCAATCGGCGCTCGATGCGCTGCGCAATTTCACCGGCAATGCCAGCCACCAGCTCCGCACGCCGCTCACGATCATCCGCACACAGCTTGCTCTTTCAGCCCGCGCCGGTTCTCTCGACGAGGCGCAACATGCCGCACTCAAAGGCGATCAGGCTGTTGCCCATGCCGAGCGCATCCTTGCCCAGCTTCTGCTGATGGCCAAGATCGATGCCGCGACCGCCAAGGAAGCACTGACGGTCTCGGCCATCGATCTCACGGCCATTGCTCAGGAGATCACCGGCGAGCAGATCCCCCGCGCCGCCGAAGCCGGCATCGATCTCGGCTTCGAGGGCGAAGGGCCTGCGATGATCCGCGCCGAGCCGCTGCTGATCGGCGAGGTGCTGCGCAATCTCGCCGGCAATGCCATCGCCTATGCCGGCAAGGGCGCGGAAGTGACTGTCCGTATCATGGAGGATGCGGAAACGGTCAGACTGGAAGTCGAGGATAACGGCCCGGGGATTCCGCCGAAAAGCTGGAAGCCGTCAGAAAGCGTTTCTCCCGCGGCAATGAGTCCGGCGCACCCGGTGCCGGCCTCGGCCTGCCGATCGTCGAGGAAATCGCTAATCTTTTCAATGCGAGACTTGTATTGATACCGGGCCGCGGCGGTAGGGGTCTGAAGGCGTCAGTGACGTTCAACAGAGCCGCCTGAACGCCGTCACCGCCCTAACCTTTCCGCCTTGCATTCTTTCGCTGCATTGCACACACTGGCTTTGGGAACAGCTAAGCCGATCAACGGCAAGCAGATAAAAGAGCAATATGTCGATCAAAGCCAGCATCTATCATCTGACCCATTATCAGTATGACAAACCGGTCCGCCTCGGCCCACAGATCATCCGTCTGAAACCGGCCTCGCATTCGAAGACGCGGGTTTTGAGCCATTCTCTGAAGGTCACGCCGTCGAACCACTTCGTGAACCTGCAGCAGGATCCTTACGGCAACTACCTCGCGCGCTTCGTCTTTCCCGATCCGGTGACCGAATTCAAGATCGAGGTCGATCTCGTTGCCGACATGACGGTCTACAATCCCTTCGATTTCTTCGTCGAGGAGGAAGCGACGAAGTGGCCCTTCAACTACCCGGAATCGCTCCGTGAAGATCTCTCGATCTACATGATGCCGGAGCCGGCTGGCCCGCGCCTGAAGGCACTGCTGCCGACGCTCGACTGGTCGCCTGATCAGCCGACGGTGGACATGATCGTCGGCCTCAATGCCCGCCTGCAGCGGCAGATCGGTTACGTCATCCGTATGGAGGCCGGCGTCCAGACGCCGGAGGAGACGCTGGAAACCGCCAAGGGCTCCTGCCGCGACACCAGCTGGCTGCTCGTGCAGATTCTGCGCCATCTGGGGCTCGCCGCCCGCTTCGTCTCCGGCTATCTCATCCAGTTGGCACCGGACCTGAAAGCGCTCGACGGCCCTTCCGGTACCGAGGTCGATTTCACTGATCTGCATGCCTGGGCGGAGGTCTATCTGCCCGGCGCCGGTTGGGTCGGTCTCGATCCGACCTCCGGCCTGCTGACCGGCGAAAGCCACATTCCGCTCGCCGCGACGCCGCATTTCAGCAATGCCGCCCCGATCTCCGGCGGTTATTTCGGCGAGGCCGAAACCGAATTCGCCTTCGACATGAGGGTCTCGCGGGTCGCCGAGCACCCGCGCATCACCAAACCCTTCTCCGATGAAAGCTGGGACGAGCTCAACCAGCTCGGTGAGAAGGTCGACCGCGTTCTCGAAGCCGAGGATGTGCGCCTGACGATGGGCGGCGAGCCGACTTTCGTCTCTGTCGACGATTTCCAGTCCGAGGAATGGAACACTGCCGCGGTCGGACCGACCAAGCGCGAAAAGGCCGACAGCCTGATCCGCAGGCTGCAGGAGCGCTTCGCGCCCGGCGGCTTCCTGCATTACGGTCAGGGTAAATGGTATCCCGGCGAAAGCCTGCCGCGCTGGACCTTCTCTCTCTACTGGCGCCGTGACGGCAAACCGATCTGGCAGAACCTCGATCTGATCGCCGCTGAAGGCAAGGATACCGGCGTCAAGGCCGAGGATGCCGAAAAGCTTCTGACGGCGATCGCCAGGGAACTGGCAATCAAGCCGGATATGGTGCAGCCGGCCTATGAGGATCCTGCAGACTGGATCATCAAGGAAGGCAGCCTTCCCGAAAATGTCGATCCGTCGAATTCGAAGCTGAAGGACCCCGAGGAGCGCAACCGCATTGCCCGCGTCTTCGCCCGAGGCCTCACCGTGCCGACGGGTTATATCCTTCCCGTTCAGGTATGGAATGCCAAGGCTGCCGCAAGCCGCACCTGGGTCAGCGAAATATGGCGCACGCGCCGCGGAAAGATCTTTCTCGTACCGGGTGATAGCCCGATCGGCTATCGCCTGCCACTCGGCACGCTGCCCTATGTCCCGCCGGCGCGCTACCCTTATATCCACGCCGCAGATCCGTCGATACCGCGCCCGCCGTTGCCTGACGTCTTCGTACCCGCCGGCCGCGCCATGCCGGAAGCATCATTCCAGACGGACGAAAGCCACGCCGTCCGTGTCGAACAGACCCTTGGCGACTTAGGCGGTGCCGTGCGCACTGCCTTGTCGGTCGAACCGCGCGAAGGCAGGCTCTGCGTCTTCATGCCGCCGGTCGAGCGCGTCGAGGATTATCTCGAGCTGATCGCCGCTGCCGAAAACGCCGCTGCCGAACTCAAGCTTCCGGTTCACATCGAAGGCTATCCGCCGCCGCAGGACGAGCGCATCAACGTCATCCGCGTCGCTCCCGATCCAGGCGTCATCGAAGTCAACATCCATCCAGCTTCCAACTGGCAGGATTGCGTCGACATCACCACGGCGATCTACGAGGAAGCGCGGGCCACCCGGCTCGGCGCCGACAAGTTCATGGTCGATGGTCGCCACACCGGCACCGGCGGCGGCAACCACGTCGTCGTCGGCGCCGCCAATCCAAACAACAGCCCGTTCCTGCGCCGCCCGGACCTGCTGAAAAGCATCATTCTCCACTGGCAACGCCATCCCTCGCTCTCCTACCTCTTTTCCGGCATGTTCATCGGGCCGACCAGCCAAGCGCCGCGCATCGACGAGGCCCGCCACGACAGCCTCTATGAGCTGGAAATCGCGATGGCGCAGATCGGAGCGCCGGGTCGCGGTCAACTGCCGTTGCCCTGGCTCGTCGACCGGCTGTTCCGAAATCTTTTGACCGATGTCACCGGTAACACGCACCGTGCCGAGATCTGCATCGACAAGCTGTTCTCGCCGGATGGCCCGACTGGACGGCTCGGCCTCATCGAGTTCCGCGGCTTTGAGATGCCGCCGAACGCACGTATGTCGCTTGCCCAGCAATTACTGGTGCGCGCGCTGATCGCCCGCTTTTGGACAAACCCCGCCGATGGCAATTTCGTCCGCTGGGGTACGACCCTGCACGACCGTTTCATGCTGCCGCATTTCGTCTGGACCGATTTCCTCGACGTGCTCGCCGACCTGCGCGAAAACGGCTTCGACCTCAGCCCCGAATGGTTCAAAGCACAGCTTGAATTCCGCTTCCCATTCTGCGGCGAGGTCGAATACGAGGGCTCGAAGCTGGAACTGCGCCAGGCGCTGGAGCCATGGCACGTCATGGGCGAGGAAGGCGCGCCGGGCGGCACCGTCCGCTACGTCGACAGCTCCGTCGAGCGCCTTCAGGTTCGGCTCGAAACGAACAACGTCTCGCGCTACATCGTCACCTGCAACGGCCGAATCGTACCGCTGATGCCGACAGGCACATCGGGCGTGTCGGTCGCTGGCGTGCGTTTCAAGGCCTGGCAGCCGGCTTCCGGCCTGCACCCTGTATTGCCGGTGAATACGCCTTTGACTTTTGATATTTATGATACATGGTCGAAACGTTCGATCGGCGGCTGCATCTATCACGTTGCCCATCCGGGTGGTCGGAATTATGAAACCTTCCCGGTCAACGGCAACGAAGCGGAAGCGCGGCGGCTTGCCCGTTTCGAACCGTGGGGGCATACGGCGGGTGGTTATATCCCGCGCGCCGAAACGGTTTCGCCTGAATTCCCGCTCACGCTGGATCTGAGGCGGCCCGCTGGAATTTGAAGAAACTGGGTCTGATGGGCAAGAAGCCTGCACTGGAACTGAGGGACGAAATCGAAGAACGCGCCGGCGCGGATGCGGTCTTCGACTATGAGCCCTTGCCCGGCATCGCCGACGAGATGGTGGACAATAACGGCACCATCCGCCCGGTCTGGCAGCGCTTCCTCGCCCATCTGAACATCATGCCGGAAAAGGATCTGGCCGAGCGGTTCGCCCGCGCCGACCGCTATCTGCGCGATGCCGGCGTCTTTTACCGGGCTTACGGCGCCAAAGGCAGCGGCGAGCGTGCCTGGCCGCTCTCCCACATTCCAGTGCTGATCGACGAGCGTGAATGGCAGGCTCTTTCGGCAGGCCTCGTGCAGCGCGCCAATCTCCTCGAAGCGATGGTTGCCGATATCTACGGCGACAACGAGCTCGTCGAGGAAGGCATCGTTCCGCCCGCCCTCATCGCTGCCAATCCGGAATTCCAACGGCCTCTGGTTGGCGTAAAACCGGCAACCGGGCACTATCTGCATTTCTGCGCCTTCGAGATCGGCCGTGGCCCTGACGGTAATTGGTGGGTACTTGCCGACCGCACGCAGGCCCCCTCGGGCGCGGGCTTTGCGCTGGAAAACCGCGTGGCGACCACCCGAGCGTTCTCCGATATTTACGCCGAAACGCCGGTTCACCGCCTCGCTTCCTTCTTCGGCGCCTTCCGCGATGCACTGCAGACGATGAAACATTCGGGCGACGACCGCATCGCGGTTCTCACCCCCGGCCCGGCAAACGAAACCTACTACGAACACGCCTATATTGCCCGCTACCTCGGCTTCATGCTGCTGGAAGGCGAGGACCTGACTGTCGTCAACGGCCGCGTCATGGTGCGCACCGTCGCCGGCCTGAAGCCGATCGGCGTTCTGTGGCGGCGTCTCGATTCCGCCTATGCCGATCCGCTGGAGCTGAACCAGAACTCGCATATCGGCACCCCCGGCCTTGTGGAGTCGCTGCGCGCCGAAACCATCACCATCGTCAACGCGCTCGGCACCGGCGTTTTGGAAACGCGCGCCCTGCTCGCCTTCATGCCCGCCGTCTGTCGCCAGCTGCTGGGCGAAGATCTGCGCCTGCCGTCCATCGCCACATGGTGGTGCGGCCAGAAGGACGAGCGTGACCACGTGGCTGCCAATATCGAGAAGATGGTGATCGGCCCGGCCTATTCCCGCGCCCCCTTCTTCGATGACAGCGGCGAATCCGTCCTCGGCTCGTCGCTGCGCGCCACAGCGAAGAACTCGATTGCAGACTGGCTGACAAGCGACGGCGCAAAGCTCGTCGGTCAGGAAGTCGTCACCCTCTCGACCACGCCCGCCTGGGTCAACGGCAAGCTGGCGCCACGGCCGATGTCGCTGCGCGTCTTCGCCGCCCGTACCGCCAACGGCTGGCAGATCATGCCTGGCGGCTTTGCCCGTATCGGCTCGGGAGACGATGTCGCCGCCATCGCCATGCAATCCGGTGGCGCGGCGGCCGATGTCTGGATCGTCAGCGACAAGCCGGTCGAGCGCCACACTCTTCTGCCCGCCGAGGGCAGCTTCACCCGCAACATGCCGGGCAGCCTGCCGAGCCGCGCGGCCGATAACCTCTTCTGGCTGGGCCGCTATATTGAACGCGCTGAAGGGGCACTGCGCATTCTGCGCGCATGGCATGCACGTTACGCTGAGGCGGCCGACCCGAACCAGCCGCTGCTTGCCGACGTCACCGAATATCTTGCCGCCGTCGATATCGACACCGCCGAGCCGGTGCCGGAATCGCTGCTGCGCAATATTGAGAGCGCGGTCTATTCGGCGAGCAATATCCGCGACCGCTTCTCGCCGGATGGCTGGCTGGCGCTCAACGATCTCGCCAAGACCGCTCGCCGCTTCCACTCGACTATCACCGCCGGTGACGATGCCAGCCACGCCATGACCATCCTGCTGCGCAAACTCGCAGGCTTCGCCGGTCTCGTGCATGAAAACATGTACCGCTTCACCGGATGGCGCTTCCTCTCGCTTGGCCGATACATTGAGCGCGGCCTGCATATGACGCGGTTGCTCGGCCACATGTCCGGCCCGGAAGCGCCCGACGGCGCACTCGACATGTTGCTCGAAATCGGCGACAGCGTCATGACCCACCGCCGCCGCTACAACGTCAACACGGCGCGGCTGACGGTCACCGACCTGCTGGCGCTCGATCCTCTTAATCCGCGCTCGATCCTCTTCCAGATGAACGAGATCCATCGCGAGGTGGAGCAGCTTCCAAACGCTTTCATGAACGGCCAGATGTCGCCCTTCTACCGCGAGGCGATGCGCCTGCATTCGGGCCTAGCCGTCATGACGCCGGAAACGATGAATGGCGACGTCTATCATAGGCTGGAGCGCGAGCTGGAACACCTCTCCGACCTCCTGGCGCAGACCTATCTCGGATGACGGCGGTGCTTTACGATCTCACCCTGCATATGGGCTATGCCTACGACACGCCTGCGTCAGGCGCGCGCCATATCATGCGCCTCATGCCGCTCTCGCTGGCGAACCGCCAGCGGCTTGTCGCGGGCTCGATCAGCATTTCGCCGCAGCCGGACGAACAGTCGCATTTCGTCGATTTCTTCCAGCATCCGGCAACGTCCTTCCTGCTGCGCTCGCCGCATGAAACGCTCGATATCCGCATGCAGGCCCGCGTACAGGTCGAAAGCCAGGTCATGTCGGCGGACTTCTCGCCGCTGCTGGCTAACCTGCCGGAGGAAGTCGCCGGAATCTGGTCGCTCGATTCGGAATCGCCCCACCATTTCCTTGGCGACAGTCCGCGCCTGACGGAAACCAAGGCGATCAGCCAATATGCAACGACCTGTGTCCAGCCATCGCTGACCGTCATGCAGATCGCCTACGCGCTGTGCGCTCGCATCAACAAGGATTTTACCTACGATCCGGAAGCGACGACCGTCGACACGACGCCGCTGGAGTCCTTCAAACTGAAGCGCGGCGTCTGCCAGGATTTCACCCATGTCATGATCCTCGCGCTGCGCAGCCTCGGCATTCCCGCCGGCTATGTCTCCGGTTTCCTGCGCACCATCCCGCCGCCGGGCAAGGAGCGGCTGGAAGGGGCTGACGCCATGCATGCCTGGGTGCGCATCTGGTGCGGCGAAACGGCCGGTTGGATTGAGCTCGATCCCACCAACAATATCCCTGCCGGAACCGACCATATCGTCGTTGCATACGGCCGCGACTATGCCGATGTCGCTCCCGTCATCGGTGTGCTCAAGAGTTATGGCAGCCAGCGTTCCGTGCAGGCAGTGGACGTAATTCCGCTCAAATAATCCCGAAATTGGAAAAAACAGCCAGTTGCCTGCAATTTTAGAGACTGGCTTTAGCACCCATTAAAGTCATCTGGTCCATCAAGAGCCAAATAGGGCTCCTTCGAACCGGTGGACATGATGAACACCCTGCATTCGCTTCTTGATCGGCTGCGGCGCGACCGTGGCGGCAATTTTGGTATCATGACGGCCATCTTGCTGCCTGTGCTTATCGGCGTCGCGGGTGTCTCCATTCAGGTAACAGACATGCTGCTTTCGCAGCGACAACTGCAGGAAGCGGCCGACGCGGCCGCGCTCGCAACCGCGACTGCGCTTGCAAACAAGACTATTCAGCCCGCCGATGCCCAGGCCTTTGCCCGCGATTTCGTCGCCGGCCAGATGGCGAACTATCTTCAGGACACGGATCCTTCGACGACCGATATCAAGAACAGCACCGCGGTGAACGTCTCCACGACGACCTCCGGCAAGTCTGTCTCGTACCAAGTTACCGTAGAGCCGAGCTACACGATCAACGTAAACCCGATGATGCGCGTGATCGGCTTCAAAACGCAGAACATCGCCGCATCAGGCACGACAGTCAGCGGCCATTCGGAAACCCAGGGCTCGGTCTCCATGTATCTCGTCCTCGACCGTTCCGGCTCCATGGCTGAATACACCACGACGGTCAACGCTTCGGAGCCGACGAGGGACGAGACTGAGGATTGCAGCTATTACGACGGCAATGCCCGCAAATGGGTCAGCAAGACCTGCACAAATACAGTCACGAACTACTACACCAAGATCGAGGCGCTGAAGCTTGCTGTTGCCAGTTTGGCCGGTCAGCTCAATACTGCCGACCCCGATAGCACCTACGTTCGCACGGGCTCTGTTTCCTATAACGACAAGATGCAGACCGCACAGCCGCTCGATTGGGGCACCGCCAAGGTTGTCAGCTACGTCAACGCGCTGACCGCCTCGGGTCGCACCGATTCCAGCGCGGCTTTCAAGAAGGCCTATGATAGCTTGGTGGACCCGAAGGAGGACAAGGCGCATCAGGATAAGACCGGACAGGCGCCGACCAAATACATTGTTTTCATGACCGATGGAGACAACAACGTAGCCTCGGCAGACACCGACACGAAGAAATATTGCGACAAAGCCCGCGACCAGAAGATCCAGGTCTATACAGTCGCCCTCATGGCGCCGGCCGGCGGAAAAGCTCTGCTGAACTACTGCGCCACGACCTCCGCGCACTATTTCGCAGCGGAGAATATGACGGCGCTTCTGAATGCTTTCAAGTCGATCGGCGCCAAGGCAGCAAACCAAGTAACGCGCCTGACCAACTAAAAAGCCTATACTTCACCACAGCAAAAAGCCGCTCCGGAACAAACCGGGGCGGCTTTTCGTTTAGACTTTATTCGGCCCATCAGATCGGGAAAACCGATTGAAATCAAGTCCCTTGGGCCTGTCGAATATGAAGGTTCCGCAAATTTTTCGTTTGCCCAATTCCCTTGTTGCAAGTGCGTGATAACGGTGCATAAACTGCCCTGTCGGTATAAGCGACAAATCGATTGAATCAGGCGTAAGATACTGTAACCAAATCAAAATTGGCGAGACCTGACATGAATACTGTTTCGAAGCCGATCATCCCCTCACCAGCTCCGCGCAGTTCCCGGCCAGAAATCCTCGCTGAGGAAATCATCGAGCGTCTGACCTACCGCATTGGCAAGGATGCCAAGGTCGCCAAGCCGCATGACTGGCTGACGGCAACCATTCTCGTGGTGCGTGACCGCATCATCGACAAGTGGATGGAGTCCACCCGCAAGGTCTATGAAACAGGCGCCAAGCGCGTCTACTACATGTCTCTCGAATTCCTGATCGGCCGCCTGATGCGCGATGCCGTGTCCAATCTCAACCTGATGGAAGAGGTTCGGGATGCGCTCGCTTCGCTCGGCGTCGATATCAACGTCATTGCCGGCCTCGAACCGGATGCCGCGCTCGGCAACGGCGGTCTCGGCCGTCTTGCCGCCTGTTTCATGGAGTCGATGGCAACTGTCGATGTTCCGGCTTATGGCTACGGCATCCGCTACGTCCACGGCCTTTTCCGTCAGCAGATGGCGGACGGCTGGCAGGTCGAGCTGCCAGAAAACTGGCTTGCGCACGGCAATCCCTGGGAATTCGAGCGCCGCGAAAGCGCCTATGAAATCGGCTTCGGCGGCTCGATCGAGGTCATCAACAGCCATGACGAGCAGCCACGATATGTCTGGAAGCCGGCCGAGCGCGTCATTGCCGCCGCCTTCGACACACCTGTCGTCGGCTGGCGTGGCAAACGCGTCAATACGTTGCGCCTCTGGTCGGCACAGCCGATAGACCCGATCCTGCTCGACGCCTTCAACGCCGGCGACCATATCGGCGCGCTGCGCGAGAGCAACAGAGCTGAAAGCCTGACCCGCGTTCTCTATCCGGCAGACGCAACGCCTGCCGGCCAGGAGCTGCGCCTGCGTCAGGAATATTTCTTCTCGTCGGCCTCTCTGCAGGACATCCTGCGCCGTCACCTGCAGCAGTATGACGACTTCACCTCCTTGCCGGACAAGGTGGCGATCCAGCTCAACGACACGCACCCAGCGGTTTCCGTTGCCGAACTGACGCGCCTGCTCTGCGATGTGCACGGCATGGATTTCGAACAAGCCTGGGATATCACCCGCCGCACCTTCTCCTACACCAACCACACGCTTCTTCCCGAAGCGCTGGAAAGCTGGCCGGTTCCGCTCTTCGAGCGTCTGCTGCCGCGCCACATGCAGATCATTTATGCGATCAACGCCAAGATCCTGATCGAAGCGCGCAAGACGCGGAATTTCTCCGACACCGAAATCCGTTCGATCTCGCTGATCGA
Organism: Rhizobium sp. KNZ14-9A; assembly: GCF_056755015.1. Lineage (NCBI taxonomy): Bacteria > Pseudomonadati > Pseudomonadota > Alphaproteobacteria > Hyphomicrobiales > Rhizobiaceae > Rhizobium > Rhizobium sp. KNZ14-9A. The sequence continues at coordinate 4,481,865 of NZ_JBPGXB010000002.1, read as the reverse complement.
TGAAAGCGGTGACCGCCGCGTGCGTATGGGCAACCTCGCCTTCGTCGGCTCGCATTCGATCAACGGCGTCTCCGCGCTGCACACCGACCTCATGAAGGTTACGGTCTTTGCGGACCTGCACAAGCTCTACCCTGATCGCATCAACAACAAGACCAACGGCATCACCCCCCGCCGCTGGCTGCAGCAGTGCAACCCCGGTCTGACCGGCTTGGTGCGCGAAGCGATCGGCGACGAATTCCTCGATGACGCCGAGAAGCTGCGCGCACTCGACAAGTTTGCAACGGACCCGAGTTTCCAGCAGAAGTTCGCGGCCGTGAAGCGCGCCAACAAAGTGGCTCTTTCCAATCTCGTCGCCAGCCGCATGGGCGTGAAGCTCGATCCGTCGGCCATGTTCGACATCCAGATCAAGCGCATCCACGAATACAAGCGCCAGCTCCTCAACATCGTCGAAGCCGTCGCGCTCTACGATCAGATCCGCTCGCATCCGGAGCTGGATTGGGTGCCGCGCGTAAAACTCTTCGCCGGCAAAGCGGCGCCGAGCTATTACAACGCCAAGCTCATCATCAAGCTCATCAATGATGTCGCCCGCACCATCAACAATGACCCGTCTGTCCGCGGCCTGCTGAAGGTCGTCTTCGTGCCGAACTATAATGTCACGCTCGCGGAAGTCATGGTACCGGCGGCAGACCTCTCCGAGCAGATTTCCACGGCCGGCATGGAAGCATCAGGCACCGGCAACATGAAGTTCGGCCTGAACGGCGCACTGACGATCGGCACGCTCGACGGCGCCAATGTCGAAATGCGCGACAATGTCGGCGAAGACAACATCGTCATCTTCGGCCTGCAGGCAGACGAAGTCGCCAAGATCCGTAGCGAGGGCCATAATCCTCGTGCGATCATCGAGGGTTCGCGTGAGCTGGCGCAGGCGCTTGCCGCCATCAGCTCGGGCGTCTTCTCTCCTGACGACCGCAACCGCTACACCGGCCTCATCGACGGCATATATTCCCATGACTGGTTCATGGTCGCTGGCGATTTCGATGCCTATGCGGCCGCCCAGCGCGAGGTCGACCAGATCTGGACCAACCAGTCCTCCTGGTATGAGAAGACGATCAACAACACGGCGCGGATGGGCTGGTTCTCTTCCGACCGCACAATCCGGCAATATGCAGACGAGATCTGGAGAGCTTGATGAAGCCGCCGAAAGCCGCCCCTGAAGTGAAGCTTCCCTGGGAAATTTCGGCTGACGAAATAGCGGCAATCCTCAGTGGCTCGCATGACAATCCCTTTGCCGTCCTGGGCGTGCATCAGGCCGGCGAGGCCTTCATCACCAGGTGTTTCCTTCCGGGCGCCGAAGCTGTCACGGCAATGGCGCTGGATGGAACGCCGATCGGCGATCTCCACCAGCTCCATCCTGACGGTATTTTCGGCGGCCAGGTCTCCATCACAAAATTCCAGCCGGTGCGCTATCGCGCCCGGCGCGCCGACGCCGAATGGGCAGTGACGGACCCATACAGCTTCGGCCCCGTACTCGGCCCGATGGACGATTATTACGCCCGGCAGGGTTCGCATCTGCGGCTCTTCGACAAGATGGGCGCCCACCGCATCAAGCATGAAGGCGCGACCGGCATCCATTTTGCCGTCTGGGCACCGAATGCCCAGCGCGTTTCCGTTGTCGGCGATTTCAATAACTGGGACGGACGGCGTCATGTGATGCGCTTCCGTTCCGACAGCGGGATCTGGGAGATCTTCGCTCCCGACGTGCCGCTCGGCGTTCCCTATAAATTCGAAATACGCGGTCATGACGGCGTTCTGCTGCCGTTGAAGGCTGATCCCTTTGCCCGCCGCAGCGAACTGCGCCCAAAGACGGCCTCCGTGACCGCAGCCGAGCTTATACAGGACTGGCAGGACGAGCCGCATCTGAAGCACTGGCGCGAGACTGACAAACGCCGTCAGCCGATCAGCATTTACGAAGTTCATGCCGGCTCCTGGCAGCGCCGCCAGGACGGCTCCATGCTGTCATGGGATGAGCTTGCTTCGAGCCTCATCCCCTATTGCGTCGACATGGGTTTCACCCACATCGAATTCCTGCCGATTACCGAACACCCTTACGACCCCTCCTGGGGCTATCAGACGACCGGTCTTTATGCCCCGACCGCCCGTTTCGGTGAGCCGGAGGGGTTCGCCCGCTTCGTCAACGGCTGTCACAAGGTCGGCATCGGCGTCATTCTCGACTGGGTACCGGCACATTTCCCAACCGACGAACATGGTCTCGGCTGGTTCGACGGTACCGCGCTTTACGAGCACGAAGACCCGCGCAAGGGTTTCCATCCGGACTGGAATACGGCGATCTACAATTTTGGCCGGACCGAAGTCGTATCTTACCTCATCAACAACGCGCTCTACTGGGCGGAGAAATTCCATCTCGACGGTCTGCGCGTCGATGCAGTCGCTTCGATGCTCTATCTCGACTATTCGCGCAAGCACGGCGAATGGATCCCGAACGAGTATGGCGGCAATGAAAACCTCGAAGCCGTCCGCTTTCTGCAAAGCCTCAATACCCGCATCTATGGTGAGCATCCCGGCGTCATGACCATCGCCGAGGAATCGACGTCCTGGCCGAAAGTCTCGCAACCAGTTCACGAAGGCGGCCTCGGCTTCGGTTTCAAGTGGAATATGGGCTTCATGCACGACACACTGAGCTACATGAGCCGCGAACCGGTGCACCGCAAGCATCACCACAATGAGTTGACCTTCGGGCTGCTCTACGCCTATTCGGAAAACTTTGTCTTGCCACTGTCCCACGACGAAGTCGTGCACGGCAAGGGCTCGCTGATCGCCAAGATGCCGGGCGACGACTGGCAGAAATTCGCCAATCTGCGCGCCTATTACGCCTTCATGTGGGGCTATCCCGGCAAGAAGCTGCTCTTCATGGGGCAGGAATTTGCCCAGTGGGCCGAATGGAGCGAAAACAAGTCGCTCGACTGGAACCTTCTCCAGTATCGCATGCACGAAGGCATGCGCCGTCTGGTGCGCGACCTCAACTTCACCTATCGCAGCAAGGCCGCCCTCCATGAGCGCGACTGCGAGGGCGACGGTTTCGAATGGCTGATCGCCGATGATTACGAGAACTCGGTCTTCGCCTGGCTGCGCAAGGCGCCCGGCCAGAAGCCGGTTGCCGTCATCACGAACTTCACGCCTGTCTATCGCGAGAACTACTCGATCCGACTGCCTTCGGCGGGGCGCTGGCGGGAAATCCTCAATACCGATGCCGACATCTATGGCGGCAGCGGAAAGGGCAATGGCGGGCGCGTGCAGGCCGTCGATGCCGGCGGCGAGATAAGCTGCTCGATAACCCTGCCGCCGTTGGCGACGATCATGCTTGAACCTGAGAATTAGTGACTGGTGGGAGGAGAAAATGGTAGAAAAGCGCATTCAGCCACTTGCCCGCGATGCAATGGCCTATGTTCTCGCCGGCGGTAGGGGAAGCCGCCTCAAGGAACTGACCGACCGACGCGCCAAACCAGCCGTCTATTTCGGCGGCAAGGCGCGCATCATCGATTTCGCATTGTCCAATGCCTTGAATTCCGGCATCCGCCGCATCGGCGTCGCCACCCAGTACAAGGCACATTCACTGATCCGCCACATGCAGCGTGGCTGGAACTTCTTCCGGCCGGAGCGCAACGAGAGCTTCGACATCCTGCCTGCCTCCCAGCGCGTTTCCGAAACGCAGTGGTACGAAGGCACCGCCGATGCCGTCTATCAGAATATCGATATCATCGAGGATTACGGCGTCGAGTACATGGTCATCCTGGCTGGCGACCATATCTACAAGATGGACTATGAATACATGCTGCAGCAGCATGTCGATACCGGCGCGGATGTGACCATCGGCTGCCTTGAAGTCCCGCGCATGGATGCGGTCGGTTTCGGTGTCATGCATGTCAACGAGAAGGACGAAATCTTCGCCTTCATCGAAAAGCCGGCCGATCCGCCAGGCATTCCCGACAAGCCGGATTTCGCGCTAGCTTCGATGGGCATCTATGTCTTCCGCACCAAGTTCCTCATCGAGGCATTGCGCCGTGATGCCGCCGATCCGACCTCCAGCCGCGATTTCGGCAAGGATATCATTCCCTACATCGTCGAGCACGGTAAGGCAGTCGCCCACCGCTTCGCCAAGTCCTGCGTGCGCTCTGATTTCGAGCATGAGCCCTATTGGCGCGACGTCGGTACGATCGACGCCTACTGGCAGGCCAATATCGATCTGACAGCGATCGTTCCGGCCCTCGATATCTATGACAAGTCCTGGCCGATCTGGACCTATGCCGAGATCACCCCGCCGGCGAAATTCGTCCATGACGACGAAGACCGCCGCGGTTCGGCGACCTCGTCGGTCGTTGCCGGCGACTGCATCATCTCAGGCGCAAGCCTCAACCGGAGCCTTCTCTTCACCGGCGTGCGGGCCAATTCCTTCTCCAAGCTGGATGGAGCGGTCATCCTGCCCAACGTGAAGATCGGCCGGCGCGCGCAGCTCAAAGATGTTGTGATCGACCATGGTGTCGTGATCCCGGAAGGTCTTGTCGTCGGCGAGGATCCGGAGCTCGACGCGCGGCGCTTCAGACGGACCGAAAGCGGCATTTGCCTGATCACGCAACCGATGATCGACAAGCTGGATATCTGACTTATGAAAGTTCTTTCGGTTTCGTCCGAAGTCTTCCCATTGATCAAGACAGGGGGCCTTGCCGACGTGTCAGGCGCCCTGCCAATAGCCCTCAAATCCTTCGGCGTCGAAACCAAGACCCTCATGCCCGGATACCCCAGCGTCATGAGGATGCTGCAGAACCCGGTCGTTCGGCTGGAGTTTCCGGATTTGCTCGGCCAGCCGGCAAGAGTGCTGGAGGTAGAGCATCAGGGTCTCGATATCCTCGTGCTCGACGCTCCCGCCTATTACGACCGCCCGGGTGGTCCCTATCTGGATACGACCGGGAAGGATCATCCGGACAACTGGCGCCGTTTCGCCGCCCTTTCGCTGGCTGGTTCCGAAATCGCGGCAGGCCTGTTGCCTGGCTGGCGGCCGGATCTCGTGCATGCCCATGACTGGCAGGCCGCCATGGTGCCGGTCTATATGCGCTATTATCCGACGCCCGAACTGCCGAGCATCCTGACGATCCACAACATCGCCTTCCAGGGCCAGTTCGGCGCCGATATTTTCCCCGGCCTGCGCCTGCCGCCCCATGCCTTTGCCACCGAAAGCATCGAATACTACGGCACCGTTGGCTTCCTGAAGGGCGGCCTGCAGACTGCCTCCGCCATCACCACGGTCAGTCCCTCCTATGCCGACGAGATCCTCACTCCCGAATTCGGCATGGGTCTCGAAGGCGTCATCGCCAGCCGCCGTGACGTGTTGCATGGCATCGTCAATGGCATCGATGCTGACATCTGGAATCCGGCGACTGATCCGGTCGTCCACACGCACTACGGCCCGACGACGCTGAAAAACCGTCTGGAGAACCGCAGGTCGATCGAGGAATTCTTCCATCTCGACCATGACGACGCGCCGATCTTCTGCGTCATCAGCCGGCTGACCTGGCAAAAAGGCATGGATCTTGTCGCAAGCACTGCAGATAAGATCGTCGCACTCGGTGGCAAGCTCGTCGTGCTCGGATCCGGCGAGGCAGCCCTCGAAGGTGCGCTGCTCGCCGCTGCCAACCGCAACCCCGGCCGCATCGGCGTTTCCATCGGTTACAACGAGCCGATGTCCCACCTCATGCAGGCCGGCTGCGACGCAATCATCATCCCGTCACGCTTCGAGCCTTGCGGTCTTACCCAGCTCTATGGTCTGCGTTATGGCTGCGTGCCGATCGTGGCGCGCACCGGCGGTCTCAACGATACCGTGATTGATGCCAATCATGCCGCACTTGCGGCAAAGGTGGCGACAGGCATACAATTCGCACCTGTAAACGAAGAAAGCATGCTACAGGCACTGCGCCGCGCCATGCACCTTTACGCGGATCAAAAAGTCTGGACCCAATTGCAAAAGCAGGGCATGAAGTCGGATGTCTCTTGGGAGAAGAGCGCCGAACGTTATGTTGCCCTGTATTCAAGCCTCGTCTCGAAAGGCATGTGAACTAAAATGATCAAGTCCGTTCCCACCACGCCCTATCAGGACCAGAAACCCGGCACCTCAGGTTTGCGCAAGAAGGTTCCCGTCTTCCAGCAGCCGAACTATGCGGAGAACTTCATCCAGTCGATCTTCAATTCGCTGGAAGGCTATCAGGGCAAGTGCCTGGTCATCGGCGGCGACGGACGCTACTACAACCGCGAAGTCATCCAGAAGGCGATCAAGATGGCCGCTGCCAATGGCTTCGGCAAGGTCATGGTGGGCAAGGGCGGCATTCTTTCGACGCCCGCAGCCTCTCACATCATCCGCAAGTACAAGGCCTTCGGCGGCATCATCCTCTCGGCCAGCCATAACCCCGGCGGCCCGACCGAAGACTTCGGCATCAAGTACAATGTCAACAATGGCGGCCCGGCCCCGGAAAAGATCACCGACGCGATCTTTGCCCGCTCCAAGGCGATCGAGAGCTACAAGATCGCCGACTTCGCCGACGTCAATATCGACCGCATCGGCAAGGAAGAGCTCCCGGGCGGCATGATCCTCTCGGTCATCGACCCGGTAGAGGACTATGCCGCGTTGATGGAAGAACTCTTCGATTTCGGCGCAATCCGCAATCTTATCAGCCTTGGCTTTCGCATCGCCTTCGATGCCATGAGTGCTGTTACCGGCCCCTATGCCAAGGAAATCTTCGAGAGCCGTCTCGGCGCGCCCTCCGGCTCCGTTCGCAATTTCATGCCGCTCCCGGATTTCGGCGGCCATCATCCGGACCCGAACCTCGTTCATGCAAAGGAACTCTATGACGAGATGATGGGTGAGGATGCGCCCGATTTCGGCGCTGCGTCCGACGGCGACGGCGACCGCAATCTCATCATCGGCCGCGGCATCTTCGTCACCCCGTCCGACAGTCTTGCAATCCTCGCTGCCAATGCCAACCTGGCGCCCGGCTATTCCGGCGGCCTCGCCGGCATTGCCCGCTCCATGCCGACATCGGGCGCGGCAGACCGTGTGGCGGAAAAGCGCGGCATCGGCATCTACGAGACCCCGACCGGCTGGAAATTCTTCGGCAACTTGCTCGACGCAGGCATGGCGACGATCTGCGGTGAAGAAAGCGCCGGTACCGGATCCAACCATGTCCGCGAAAAGGATGGCCTCTGGGCCGTTCTGCTTTGGCTGAACGTCCTGGCCGTCCGCGGCGAGAGCGTGCAGGAAATCGTCACCCAGCACTGGCAGACTTACGGCCGCAACTACTACTCCCGCCATGATTATGAAGGTGTCGACAGCGATGCCGCAAACAGTCTGGTCGACAATCTGCGCAGCCAGCTTTCCACATTGCCCGGCAAGACCTTCGGCGATCTGACAGTCGAGAAGGCTGACGATTTCGCCTATCACGATCCTGTCGACAAGTCGGTCAGCGAACATCAGGGTATTCGCGTCCTTTTCCAGGGCGGCTCCCGCGTCGTCTTCCGCCTTTCCGGCACCGGCACGTCTGGCGCAACCCTGCGCGTCTATATCGAACGCTATGAGCCGGATTCAACTCGCCATAATATCGAAACGCAGGAAGCGCTCGCCGATCTGATCGCGGCCGCCGAAAGCATCGCCAACATTCGTGATCGCACGGGACGCAACGAGCCGACCGTGATCACCTGATCCCGGGGGGCATATGGGGGGCAACAGTTCCGCACAGGGCGGTGCCATCGTCTTTAAAACTGGCGTGGAGTTCGCCGTCTGGTCGCATCATGCAGCGCAGGTTGATCTCTGCCTCTTCGACGATGACGGCAAGGAATATGCGAGGCTCCCCATGGCCCGCGACAACGACCACGTCTTCCGTCTTTTCGTCGATGGATTGAAGGAAGGCGCGCGCTACGGCTACCGCGCCGACGGCATTTACGCTCCGGATAACGGCCTGTGGTTCGACCCATCGAAACTGCTGATCGATCCCTATGCCAAGGCGGTCGATGGGCCTTTCCATTACGACCCGCGGCTCGGCATCTTCGGCGAAGATACGCAGCACCTGATCCCGAAGTCGGTCGTCACCAAAGACGCGCCCCTCAAAAGCCGCATGCCGCTCTTCAAACCGGGCGGCTTTATTTATGAGGTGGCGGTCAAGCCCTTCACCATCCTGCATCCGGACGTGCCGGAAGCTCAGCGCGGCACAGTCGCCGCTCTGGCCCATCCCTCCGTAATCACTCACCTGAAGCGCATCGGCGTCGATGCCGTCGAGCTGATGCCGATCACCGCCTGGATCGACGAGCGGCATCTGCCGCCGCTCGGTCTGACGAACGGCTGGGGCTACAATCCTGTTGCCTTCATGGCACTGGATCCGCGTATCGTGCCGGGTGGCATCGCAGAGCTCAGCGAAACAGTGGCGAAGCTGCATGAGGAAGGCATCGCCGTCATCCTCGACCTTGTTTTCAACCATACGGGCGAAAGCGACCGATACGGCGCGACGCTGTCGCTGCGCGGTATCGATAATCTCAGCTACTACCGTCACGTAGCGGACCGGCCATCCGTGCTCGTCAACGATACCGGCACCGGCAATACGGTTGCCTGCGACCATCCCTACGTCCAGCGGCTCATCATCGACAGCTTGCGCCATTTCGTCCGCAATGCCGGCATCGACGGCTTCCGTTTCGACCTCGCTCCCGTTCTCGGCCGCACAGCAAACGGCTTCGACCGCAACGGCACTCTGGCCGCGATCCTCGCCGATGACCTGCTCGCCGATCGCATCATGATCGCCGAACCTTGGGATATCGGCCCAAGCGGCTATCAGCTCGGCAATTTCCCGGCACCCTTCCTGGAGTGGAACGACCGTGCCCGCGATGACGTCAGGTGCTACTGGCGTGGCGATGGCTGGAAGACGGGTTCGCTCGCAACCGTGCTGGCCGGCTCGTCGAACATCTTCTCAGCCAATGGCGGGACAGAGACCCGCAGCGTCAATTTCCTCGCCGCCCATGACGGTTTCACGCTCATCGACCTCGTGTCCTATAGCGGCAAGCACAATGAGGCGAACGGCGAGAACAATCGCGACGGCCACAACGAGAACCATTCCTGGAACAACGGCGTCGAAGGTGAAACCGCCTATCCCGTCATCCGGGAACGCCGCAAGGCCGATGTCATGGCGCTCATCTCCACCCTCTTTGCCAGCCGCGGCAGCGTGATGCTGACGGCCGGCGACGAGGGCGGCCGCACGCAGCACGGCAACAACAACGCCTATTGCCAGGACAACGAGATCACCTGGGTCGACTGGAAGCTGCTGGACGAAGACCTGATCGCCCATACCGCCTTCGTCGCCACGCTTCGCCGCCGTTTCTCGGTCTTCTCCGACCTGGCCTTCTTTTCCGGTAACGGCGATGTGGAGTGGATTTCGCTCGCCGGCGAGCCGATGACAACAAGCGAATGGGAAACGCCCTCGCTCTCCACCCTCGGCATGGTGCTTGCAACGCACGATCGTTCCAACAGCAAAGAGACCCGCCTCGCCGTGCTCTTCAACCGCTCCGAACAGCATCAACTCTTCACGCTTCCCTCAGCCGGCGAAGCAAACTGGCGCCAGCTTCTGCCGGATGGCGCACGGAAAGTCGGTGGTCGCGCCACCGTTGAGCCGCGTTCGGTTGCCTATTTCGTGGAAAATTGATCCACGAAACCCGCGAGTACGAATCGTTATCGCAATCGTCACGAATGCGCGATAAGGCTTGCGGCTGCGGCTTTTTACGAGGAATGCATGGTCATGGAAATTTCGCTCTCGGATGTCCGGGGGCTGGTTGGCACGGAAACAGGATTGTCTGACTGGATCCTCGTCGATCAGAAGATGATTGATGCCTTTGCCGAGGCAACCGGCGACCATCAGTTCATTCACGTCGATCCTGTTCGCGCAGCAGCCGAAAGTCCCTTCGGCGGAACCATCGCTCACGGCTTCCTGACACTCTCGCTGCTGTCGACGATGAATTACAATTGCCTGCCCAAGGTGCGTGAGCAGACGATGGGCATCAATTACGGCTTCGACAAAGTCCGCTTCATGTCGCCGGTCAAAAGCGGCACCCGCATCCGCGGCCACTTCGTGCTCTCGGACGCCCGCTTCCGCGGCGCCGGCATGCTGATGACGACCTATGATGTCTCGATCGAAATCGAGAACGAAAAGAAGCCGGCGCTCACCACCCGCTGGATCACCATCATCCAGTTTGACCCGAAAGACCGGCCGGAAGACGTTTAAGGTCCTTTGCGGGCCTTAATGGCTTGCGTCCTCGGCGCCTTCGGCGAGCAGCCCGAAGACATAATCCGAAAATGACCGCCAGCATTCCACTCGGAACGTATCCTCCTCGCTGCGGAAGAGCACGATCTCGACTTTGCCGAAGATCGTCCGCGAGCAAGCGCCCACCGGGAAAATTTCCAGAGAGAGGTCCTGCGGGCAGCCGGCGGACAGCGTCGCCTCCGCACCCGGTCCGGAAACAATGATTCCGACATTGCGGTGAGAGACATCGACCGCCGAATGCAGGACATCAGCGCCGGAAAGAAGCGCCGGAAGATCCGAACCAGCCTCGTCAATTACGAGCCATTCGTCCGGACCGAGCCAGAGCGCCGAACGCCCCCCGGCACGGCCGGAGGTCTTGGGTGATGCCGGCAAAGTCAGTCCCAATGCGGAAGAGAGCGCCGATACGGATTCAGCCGGCGCACGCAGCGAAAGGCGGCTTGCGACCGGTGCCACCGTCAGGCGCACCGTCGCCGAACCAGCAAGGAGACCAGAGAGAGCCGGTTTGCGAATTGCGACCTCAGCCATGGATACGGCCTCCTTCCTTGTCAAAGAACACCAGATCCGTCACCTCGACCGGAATGGTCCGGTCCGGCATCGGCACATAGAGCGTTTCGCCCACGAGATTGCGGCCACCTTCAACCAGTGCAAAGGCGATCGAGCGACCACAATTCTCAGACCAGTAGGCCGATGTCACGTGACCGAGCATCGTCATCGGCTTAGGCTGGTTCGGGTTGGCGACGATCTGCGCGCCCTCTTCGAGCACCAGCTTCGCGTCCTTCGTCGCAAGACCGACGAGTTGCTTGCGGCCGTCCTTGACAAGATCGGGCCGCTTCAGCCCGCGAATACCAACGAAATCCGCCTTCTTCTTCGAGACAGCCCAGGAGAGCCCGGCGTCATCAGGCGTCACCGTACCATCCGTATCCTGGCCGACGATGATATAGCCCTTTTCGGCGCGCAGCACATGCATGGTCTCGGTGCCGTAGACACAAGCGCCGAGTGGCTCGGCATTGGCCCAGACTGCCTCCAGTACCGACTGGCCATAGTCGGCGGGCACATTGATTTCAAAGCCCGTCTCGCCGGTAAAGGAGACACGGAAGAGACGTGCCGGAATACCTGCCACCTTACACTCGGCGACACTCATGTGCGGGAAGGCTTCGTTGGATATATCAAGCCCTTCGACCAGCGGCGCCACGATATCGCGCGCCTTTGGCCCCTGCACGGCGATTACAGCCCACTGCTCGGTCACCGAGGTCAGCCACACCTTCAGATGCGGGAATTCCGTCTGCAAGTAGTCTTCCATGTGGTTGAGAACACGCGGCGCCCCGCCGGTCGTGGTCGTCACATGGAAACGGTCATCGGAGAGACGGCCGACGACGCCGTCGTCATAAACGAAGCCGTCTTCGCGCAGCATGATGCCGTAGCGGCATTTGCCTGGTTTCAGCGTGTCCCAGGCATTGGTGTACATGAGGTTCATGAATTCGGCGGCATCGGGTCCGACGATCTCGATCTTGCCGAGCGTCGAGGCGTCGAAGATACCGGCAACGTCGCGCGCCGTGCGGCATTCGCGGGCAACGGCCTGATGCATCGTTTCGCCGGCGCGCGGATAAAACCAGGCGCGCTTCCAGTTGCCGACATCTTCGAAGACTGCTCCCTGGCCCTCTTCCCAGGCATGCAGCGGCGTCTTGCGCGTCGGGTCGAACAAGGGCCCACGCGAATGTGCGATCAGCGCTCCGTAAGTCACCGGCGTGTAAGGCGCGCGGAAAGTGGTAAGACCGACCTGCGGAATATCCTTGCCAAGCATTTCGGCAGCGATCGCCAGGCCATGCATGTTGGAAAGCTTGCCCTGGTCGGAAGCCATGCCGTTCGTCGTGAAGCGCTTGATATGCTCGATCGAATGCATGCCCTCGCGCACCGCAAGGCGGATGTCCTTGGCGCAGACATCGTGCTGGAAGTCGATGAATGCCTTGGCATTCGTCTCCGGCCCCGCACCTTCGGCAGCACCAATCATGCCACCCGTCCAGTCGAAGGCCTGCTCGACAGAAATGCCGATCTTGCTGCCCGCCTGTCTGCCGACGGCCTGCGCCATCAGCTCGCCGGCGGCAAGCGATTCCTCGACGGTCTGCTGCAGACCATCAGTGCCATTGCAGGCGCCGACGGAAAGGCAGTCCTGCGCATAGGTGCCGGGCAGGAAACGCTGCGTCTCGGCATCGAAGGCAACCTTGCCCCGCGACTGGGAGAAGAGATGCACGGAGGGTGTCCATCCAGCGCAGACCAGCAACGCATCGACGGCGATCTTGCGTGGTGATCCGCCGCCGTTGCGCGCAACCGTCATCGACGAGATGCGCAGTGCACCCGACGTATTGACGACCGACTGGCCAGTCAGCACATCGATGCCGAGCGTACGGGCTTCGGCCAATACTGCTGCACCCGGCGCCTGTCTACTATCGACGATCGCAGCGATCGAAACACCCGCCCTCTTCAGGTCAAAGGCCACCTCGTAGGCTGAATCATGCGCGGTATAGATACCGACCTTCTGGCCGACCGCAACGCCATAATGATTGAGATACATCCGCCCGGCCGAAGCGAGCATGATGCCCGGCCGGTCATTGTTCGGAAACACCATGTGCCGTTCGATGGCGCCGGTCGCCAGGATGACGCGCTTGGCGCGGACCTGCCACAGCCGTTCGCGCGGCAGATCGCGGCCGGGGCGGGCGATATGATCCGTGACGCGTTCGACGAGGCCGATGAAATTATGGTTGTAGTAGCCGAAGGCCGTGGTTCGGGTCAGGACCTCCACGTTCTCCATCGCCTTCAGGCGTGCAAGGGTCTTCTGCACCCAGGCGTAACCATCAAGCTCATCCACTTTCACGCCGGCATCGAAGCGCAATGCGCCACCGGCTTCCGCCTGCTCGTCGCAGAGGATGATTTTTGCTCCGGCTTCCGCAGCAGCCAACGCTGCCGAAAGGCCGGCAATGCCGGCACCGACGACAAGCACGTCGCAATGGGCATAACGGCTGGCATAGTGGTCGGGATCGTCTTCCGTGGGCGCGACGCCAAGGCCGGCAGCACGGCGGATCATCGGCTCGTATACGCGCTTCCACGCGGCCCGTGGCCACATGAATGTCTTGTAGTAGAAGCCCGCTGCGAAGAAGGGCGAGAACAAGTTGTTGACCGCGCCGACATCGAAGGAAAGCGAAGGCCAACGGTTCTGCGACTTCACGATCATGCCGTCGAAGACTTCCTGCACGGTTGCCCGCACATTCGGCTGCTTACGGGCGCTGTCGCGCGCAACATCAATCAGCGCATTCGGCTCCTCGGCTCCGGCCGAAAGAATCCCGCGCGGGCGATGATATTTGAACGAACGGCCGACAAGATGCACACCATGGGCAATCAAGGCCGAAGCAACAGTATCGCCTTCGAGCGCTGTATAGCTCTTGCCGTCGAAGGTGAAACGCGCGGTTTTGGCGGGCGTCAGCCGGCCCTTGCCGGCAATACGGTTCGCGCCGCTCATTGGGCCTCTCCTTCAACTGCTTCGTAGGTCTCGACCGGCGCATGCGGCTCGGCCGCAGTCCCGATAGCAGGCTTCGGTTCGCCTGCCTTATAGGTCATGATGAACTTGTCGCTGATAGTATCGCGCGCCGCGTTGAAGAAGCGCCCGCAGCCGTGCATGTGCCGCCAGCGCTCGAAGATCAGGCCTTTCGGATTGTCGCGCAGGAAGAAATATTCTTCGAACTGCTCGTCAGAGATTGAGGCGATATTGGCCGGCCGAACGATGTGAGCGTCACCGGCACCACGGAACTCGAGCTCGGAGCGCTCTTCCTGACAGTAAGGGCAATAGATCAGCAGCATGTCGTCCTCCTGTCAGTGCGCGACGGCGGCAGCCGCCGCCTCGTCAATCAGCCGACCAGAGCGGAACCGCTCTAGCGTCAACCCGGCATTGAACTTGTGCACCTCGTCGCGGGCGATCAGATGGGCGAAGAGATTGGCCGAACCCGGTGTCGCCTTGAAGCCACCGGTACCCCAGCCGCAATTGACGTAGAGCCCGGGAACAGGCGTCTTCGACTGGATGGCCGAACGGTCCGGCGTATTGTCGACGATACCGCCCCACTGCCGCATCATCTTGACGCGGCGGAACATGGGGAAAAGCTCGCAAATGGCGTCGAGCGTATGCGTGATGATCTGCAGGCCACCAGTCTGGGAGTAGGAGTTATACTGATCCGTACCCGCACCGATGACGAGTTCACCCTTGTCGGACTGCGAGATATAGGCATGTACCGTGTTCGACATGACGACGCAGGGAAAGATCGGCTTCAGCGGCTCGGAAACCAGTGCCTGCAGCGGGCTCGATTGCAGCGGCACGCGCACGTCCGCCATCTTCATGATTGTTGTCGTATGGCCGGCAGCCGACACGCCAATCTTCTTCGCGCCGATGAAGCCTCTGTTGGTCTCGACGCCGGTGACCCGACCGTCCGGGCCACGGCGAATGCCGGTGACTTCGCAATTCTGGATGATGTGCACACCGCGGTCTGACGCCGCACGTGCATAACCCCAGGCAACCGCATCGTGACGCGCCGTGCCGCCGCGGCGCTGCAAGGCGGCGCCATTGATCGGGTAGCGGGCCGTCGCCGAAATATCGAGCGGCGGACAGTAGGCCTTGGCCTGCTCGGGTGTCAGCCATTCATTGTCGATGCCGTAGAGCCGGTTGGCATGGATATGCCGCTTGAAGCTCTGCATGTCATGCACATTGTGCGACAGCATCATCACGCCGCGCGGCGAATACATGACATTGTAATTGAGCTCCTGCGACAGCCCTTCCCAGAGCTTCATCGAATGCTCGTAAATGTGCATGCTCTCTTCATAGAGATAGTTGGAGCGGATGATCGTGGTGTTGCGGCCGGTATTGCCGCCGCCTAGCCAGCCCTTTTCCAGCACCGCCACATTGGTGATGCCGTGCTCCTTGGCAAGGTAATAAGCTGCGCCCAGCCCATGACCGCCACCGCCGATGATGATCACGTCATATTCGGGTCGCGGCTCCGGCGAAGTCCACTGCTTTTCCCAGCCCCTGTGCCCGCGCAGAGCCTCCCGCGCTACGGCAAAAACCGAATATTTCCGCATCCGCCATCATCTCCTTCAGGCAAAGGCATTTTCGTCGTGGCCATACAAATCGCAAATCGAATTGCGGCACAACGGTTCTTTTGCGACGTGAAAGAGCTTTTGTTTTGACACGGCGACGGCTGCATCGCGCCGCTTGGCGGCGATCGGCCTTCGCAAATGCGACATAACCCTTTTCTCACCCAACAGGGCAGGCAGAACGGGCCCGCTGGAAATGTTAGTATCCCCTTATGTGGGGTGTACGATGTTGGGTTGGCGTAGCATATGGATCGCGGGCATCTGCTTCGCGCTGTCAGGCGCGTGGCCGGCGTTCGCCGCTGAACCCGTCGGCCAGGCAACTCTCATCAAAACCGAAGTGACGGGACAGGGCGGGCCGATCATCGTCAATGACGAAGTCCACCGCAACGAGCGTATCCGCACCTCCCAATCGGGGCTCGGCCAGTTCATCTTCCGCGACGGCACCAAGCTTGCCGTCGGCTGGGGCTCGTCCGTTGTCATCGATAAATATGTCTACGACGATACCGATTCAGTCAAACGCCTCTCCATCAAGGCGGCCAAGGGTACGTTTCGCTGGGTCAGCGGCAATTCGAAATCCTCGGCTTACCAAATCCAGACGCCGGCGGGCACGATCGGCGTGCGCGGCACTGCTTTCGATTTCTACGTCGGCCCCGACGGTACGACTGCCGTGGTGCTGCTGAATGGCGCGGCGACCTTTTGCGGTCCTGGCGGCTGCCGGCAATTGCAGCAGCGTTGCGATTGCGTCATTGCGCGGCCGAACGGCACCATGACGGATGCTCAGCCTGTCAACCGCAGCGTGCTGCAGAGGCTGGGCAACCAGCGCGCCCTTCCCTTCCTCTCTGGCAATCAGAGTTTAACGGGCGGCCTCGGTCTACTTGGCGGCTGCCGGATGGCCTCGGTCGACCCTGAGCGCAAAGACCGGCTTCGCCAGACACCCCGACCGCGAGATCCGGATCCACAGCCCCAGCAGCAACCACAGAAGCAGGATGCTCCGCCGACGCAGCGGCCAGAAAAACCGCATTACGACAAGCCGCATCATGACAGGCCCCACCATGATAAGCCGGAGCGCGACTGGCATGACAAACACGACGGGCATGGCTGGAGGGACAAGCACGATAGAGACGACCACCATGGCGATCATGGAAGGCCGGACCGGCACGAAGGGTTCGGTCGCCCCGACCGGCACGACGCACCTGACAGGCCGAGCCGCACGGAAAGGGCAGACAACCACCAGGACCGCAGCCATCAGGACAGACCGAGCACGCAGGAAAGAAGCGGAGGCGAAAACCAGACTGCCGGCAACGACCAGAGCGCGGGAAGAGATCGGGATCGTGACCGTAGCCACGATCGGGATCAGAACCGAAATCGAGGCTGGGGCGGAAACGGAAACCGGGACTGGAACCGCAACCGCTGACTGACTATTCGACGGCCTGCTGTTCCGGCAGGCCGATATCCTCCCGAAAATGATCGTTCCTGGCCGATATCCGCTGATAGAATTCCGTGAGGCCGGCCAGAACCTGTACCCCGGCGAGTTTTGCCGCACCGATCAGCTTGCGGCTGTTCCTCGAACGCTCGCGCAAGGCGCCCATTACCTCCTCATGGACGAGATGCAGCGCGCCGAATTCCGGCGAGGCAGCGACCTTCTCATCGCCGACCACGGCAAAGATCTGCGTTCGGCTGCTCTTTCCTTTGAGCGGAATGGCTCCTGCCTCCAAGAGCGCCGCCCCGCTTTGCGCCCGTGCCGTGGTGTCGGAGATCAGGATATCGAAGCCGACGTCCTTGCAGCAGGATTCGATGCGCGCCGCGACATTCACCGCGTCGCCCACCGCCGAATAGTTGAAGCGTGTTTTCGCGCCCATGTTGCCGACACAGGCGAGACCGGTATGGATGCCGATGCCGATCCTCACCTGCTGAGCGCTGCCGAAACCGAAGGCGTCATGGGCATTGAGCTCAGCTAGGGTCTCCCGCATGGCGAGCGCCGCCCGCAGCGCCTTTGCCGCATGATCCGAAACATCGACCGGCGCATTCCAGAATGCCATGATGGAATCGCCGATGAATTTGTCGAGCGTTCCCTCGTTCCCGACAACATGACGGCTCAGCGCATCGAGCAGCGTATTGAGAAACTGGACGACGGCGGTCGGCGTCAGCCTTTCGCTGATCTCGGTGAAATTGCGCACATCGACGAACATCATGGTGAGCTCGCGCTCGTCCCCGCCAAGCTTCAGCGCATCGGGCGTATGCTCGATCCTGTGGAGCAGCGAAGGCGAGAGGTAATGGCCGAAGGCGCGCCGCACCTCCCGCCGCTCCCTGTCGATGACGAGGATGCGGAACGATGTCGCCGCGAAATGCGTGATGGAGCCGCTGATAATAGGCGCCAGCGGATCGAACAGCAGACCGGCATAAAGAAAGCACAGCCACGAAGCGGCAAGCGCCATCGCGGTGATCGCCAGGCCACAGACCAGCGCCACTGCCGGACTGACGAAGGTCGTTATGATGACGAGCAGGAAGCCAACTACGGCGATAGACAGGATCTCCAGCCCGTCGGCCCAGTCCGGCCGTGACAAGTAGCGGCCCGAAAGGATCTGCTCGACAGTCTGTGCCTGCAGCGAAACACCCGGCACATTTTCTCCGAGAGCGGTGGCGCGAATGTCCTGCAGCCCGACAGCCGAGGTGCCGATGAAGATGATGCTACCTTCGACTTGGGCAGCGACATCAGGGGCCACGCCACCGGCAGCAAGGACTTTTCCGGCCGAGATATAGCGCTCTGCCCGGTTCGGCGTCACATAAAGCCAGATCTCTCCGGCAGCCGTCAGCGGAACGATGAAATCGCCGATCTTCGCAGAGGTGATGATCCCTGCCCGGTCGGGTGCGCCGGCCAGCACATAGGTCGAGGCACCCTGCGCGACCCGCAACGCTTCGATCGCAAGATTGGGATAAAACTGCTCTCCGTCGCTAAGGAACAGTGGCACTGCGCGGACCACCGATGACGAGCTGCGGGGATTGAGACTGACATGGCCAAGCCCTGCGGCATTCGCCTCCAGCCCCGGCCGGAGCGGTGTCGAAGCACCAAGATGCGGAGGTGCCGACAGCGGACTCTCGCCGATAAAGGCAAAGCCGGCTTTTACCGGCGGCTTGTAATTGCCTTCGTTGGAAAGCCCGAAGCCGAGAACGACTGGCTTTCCTTCGATCGATTGCGCGAATATCTCGTCATTGTCAGGCAATTGCGCCGCAAGCGATGGATCGACGCCCTCCACCTCCTGGATGACATTACGCGGCGACATCCGGTCGGGCTCGGCAAAGATGACGTCGAAGGCGATGGCCGCCGCTCCCATATCCGAGAGACGCCGGACCAGCATTGCCAGCCTGTCGCGGGGCCAAGGCCACTGGCCGAACTCCCGCAGGGAAGCCTCGTCGATATCGACAACTCTGACGGGCATGGCCTCAAAGCTGCGCGGCACAAGGCGCTGATATTCGTCGAAGGTAACGTCGCGAACCTGCCTGAGCACCGGCGGATCGCTTGCCCGGAACATCGTGAGCGCAGCCACGATGACGAGGCCGATCAGGACACCGATCTGCTGCAAACGCGTCATGCTTCCGTCGAAGTCCCTTACAAGCGCACCAAAGCCTTCCTGTCCGCCGGCAGGCTACGCTTGTTTGATGCCAAAGACTATTCGTTCATGCTCAGAAGCTGAAAAACCGTGTGAAATATGGCTGTCGGTTCCGCCCAAGCATTTTCGCTCCGGTGTAACAGCAACACAATAAGCAATTACTTCCAGATTTGGCCAACCGTTGCGGCCAGACTTTCCAGCTTCGGCCTTGCCGCGCATGCGACGAAATGTTTTTCTCCTTCAGGGGATTTAACAATTCGATCATTGTCGAAGGGATGAGCCATGGCAGATCCGCAAGGAGAGACCACGGCAAGAACTGCGGAAAACTCGGCCTCTGCCGCCCGCAGAAGCGGCTATTGGCTGATCGCCGTCGTGCTGGCGATGCTGGCGGGGCTGCCCCTTGCCGTCTGGCTTGATATCAGCGACCTCTCCGAAAGTGCGCTGCGCCGGCAGGCGCGGGACATGAGTTCGCTCGTCACCAGCATACGCTCCTATTATTCAGCGAATGTCGTCGGCAGAGTGCTCGCCGCCCATCAGGCGGGCGATGTCAGCGGCACGGTCGTCTCACACAACTATGCCAATATTCCAGGCGCCATTCCGCTGCCCGCCACGCTTTCGCTGGAACTCGGCGACGTCATCAAGGAGCAGCAGGCCAACATCACCTATCGCTTCCTCTCCGACCTGCCCTTCAAGAATCGCGCGCCTCACGATCTCGACCATTTCGAAACGGCATCACTCGCATCCTTGCGCGCCAACTCCAGCCAAACGCTGACCGACCTCACCCGCGTCGGATTTACAGATACACTGCGGCTTATCACGCCTGTGATCATGGGCCAGGCTTGCGTCGCCTGTCACAACACTCATCCTGAAAGCCCGAAGAAGGATTGGAAGGTAGGCGATGTGCGCGGCATTCAGGAAGTCATCATCCGCCAGCCCTATGCGAGCAACGTTCTCGCCTTCAAATATCTGCTCTGCTATTTCTTCTTCGTCGCCATCATCGGCATCAGCTTCATTGTTCTGCAGCGCCAGCAGACACGCGTCATCCACAGTGCCAACCGCGATCTTGAAGCGGCTAACGAAT
Organism: Rhizobium sp. KNZ14-9A; assembly: GCF_056755015.1. Lineage (NCBI taxonomy): Bacteria > Pseudomonadati > Pseudomonadota > Alphaproteobacteria > Hyphomicrobiales > Rhizobiaceae > Rhizobium > Rhizobium sp. KNZ14-9A. The sequence continues at coordinate 4,461,685 of NZ_JBPGXB010000002.1, read as the reverse complement.
TCCTCGCCAGCGTTTCCCTAAAGATTTCCCGCTATCTCTCGCCGCAGATCTACAAGAGCATCTTCAGCGGCCAGAAGGATGTGGTCGTCCATACCGAGCGAAAGCGCCTGACGATCTTCTTCTCCGACATCAAGGATTTCACCGCCACGACCGAGCGTCTGCAGCCGGAAGCACTGACGGAAATGCTGAACGAATATTTGACCGAAATGTCCACGATTGCGCTCAAACATGGCGGCACGGTGGACAAGTTCATAGGCGATGCCATGCTGGTCTTCTTCGGCGATCCGGAAACCAAGGGAGCAGAAGAAGATGCCAAGGCTTGTCTGCGCATGGCAGTCGACATGCAACGCCGGCTCGGCGAACTGAAAGAGAGATGGCGCCGGAACGGCACGGAAGAGCCCTTCGTGGTGCGCATGGGAATTAATAGCGGCTATTGCAACGTCGGCAATTTCGGCAGCAGTGACCGCATGGACTATACGATCATCGGTGCCGAAGCGAACCTCGCCGCACGCCTGCAATCGATCGCCCAGGGTGGGGAGGTCGTCATCAGCTACGAAACCTATGCGCTGGTGAAAGATATTGTTGATGCCCATCCTTTGCCGCCGATTACCATGAAGGGCATCCAGCGGGAGATCGTACCCTACGCCGTGGACGGACTGATGCTCGGCGCCGATCACAAGAGCCGCGTTCTCAGCGAACATCTGGCCGGACTGGACCTGCATCTGGACACGGCTCGGCTTGAGCCAGCGGATCGCTCCCGTGTTATCGCCGCGCTGAAGGAAGCGATCGCAGCTCTGGACGAAACGAAACCCGAGAAGGCACGCTCCTAGCTCCGTACAGGCATGGGCGGGATTTTTCCGCCCGATCGCATATCCCTTCTGGACTTCATTCCGTCGATCTGATATTTCGCAACACCAATCGCAAGGCCGCGGCCGCGCGAACGTTATTTTTTTGCCCCAGGCGCTGCGCCGCCTTTCGGCATTAACCAAACCAAAGGAACGTGATTCTCGTGCAGGTACTTGTCCGCGATAACAATGTTGACCAGGCTCTCCGCGCTCTCAAGAAGAAGATGCAGCGCGAAGGTATTTTTCGCGAAATGAAGATGCGCGACTACTACGAAAAGCCGTCGCAGAAGCGTGCTCGCGAGAAGGCTGAGGCTGTTCGTCGTGTTCGCAAGCTGGCCCGCAAGCGCGCTCAGCGCGAAGGTCTGGTTGCAGCACGCTGAGGCGGTGCCGTCGTTTTTTCGACGTTTTCAGGTGCATGTGTGGCGGGGGCGATCAGTGTCGCCGCCGCCTTTTTAATTTTTTGCCGCTGAAGATTGCATATCCGTTTGTCCGGATATGATGCATGGGGAAAGCGAGCCCGAATGGCTGTCATAACCTTCAATCCGTCCCGCTCTTTGCGTTCGCAGAAATCGGTCATGCTTGTCTCGCTGGCGCTTGCCGCCGCGCTCGGCCTTGCCGGTTGTGAAACGACCAACACCTCGGATGCCGTGATCCGCATCGACAAGGCACAGGGCTCGCAGGAAAACATCGCTTCGCTGACCGGCGTCATCAACGCCAATCCGCGCGATCCGGAAGGCTACAATGTTCGCGGCTCCGCCTATGGTCGCGGCGGCGAATTCCGCAAAGCGCTTGACGACTTCAACACCGCGCTGCAGATCAACCCGCGCTTCTTCCAGGCCTATGCCAACCGTGCGCTGGTCTACCGCAACATGGGCCAACAGGCCCAGGCGATCGCCGATTACAATGCCGCCCTGCAGATCAATCCGAGCTATGACGTCGCCTATATCGGTCGCGGCAATGTCTACCGCATGGCCGGCCAGGACGATCAGGCTTTCAATGATTTCTCAAAAGCGATTCAGCTCGGCACGACCGATGGTCGCGCCTATCACAATCGCGGTCTGATCTATCAGAAGCGTAATCAGCAGGACAAGGCGATCGACGACTTCTCCAAGGCGATCTCGCTGTCGCCGAATTCACCCGAGCCCTATAACGGCCGCGGCATTTCCTATATCGCGCTGAATGACAACGACAACGCATTCGCCGACTTCAACCACGCGATCGAGCTCAACGGCAACCTCGCCGAATCCTGGGCAAACCAGGCTCTCGTCTATGAGCGCCGTGGTGAGAAGGACAAGGCAATCCGCTCCTACCGCCACGCTGTCGGCCTCGATCCGAAATACCAGCCGGCCCGGGATGGACTTGCCCGCGTCGGCGGCACCACCGGTTGACGGATAACGGAAAGAGGTGGCGACGATGACAGCGAAACCGCATGTGATCGTCGTCGGCGCCGGCATCATCGGTGCCTCGATTGCCTGGCATCTCACACACAAGGGTGCAGCAGTCACCGTCGTTGGCGAAGAACTCGGCGGCGTGGCGACACCCTGCTCTTTTGCCTGGATCAATGCGAGCTGGGGCAATCCCGAATTCTATTTCCATTTTCGCCGTCGGGCGATGGCCGAATGGAAGCGACTGGCACGGGAACTGCCCGGCCTGCCGCTCGCCTGGTGCGGCGGTCTCTGCTGGGATAGGCCGGCGGCAGCTCTCGAAGCCTATGCCGATGAACATGGCCGCTGGGGCTACGGTATCAGCCGGCTGAACCGGGAAGAAAGCGCGCTGCTCGAACCCGGCCTTGGCGAATATCCGGATTTCGCCCTCTATATCGCAGAAGAAGGTGCGGCGGAGCCTGTTGCCGCCGCACGTTTGATGCTTGCTGATGCCGAGGCACATGGCGCGACATTCGTTCATGCCACGGTCAACGGTCTGTTGCAGAGTGCCGGACGAATCGTCGGGCTTGTCACGTCGGAAGGCATGTTCGAAGCCGATCATGTCGTGCTGGCCGCAGGTGCAGGCTCAGTTCCGATCGCCGCCTCAGCGGGGATCACATTGCCGCTGTCCGCACCGGCCGGCCTGATCGTGCACTCCCGTCCTGTCTCGAAGCGGTTGAACGGCCTCGTCATGACACCGCAGCTGCATATGCGCCAGACGGCGGAAGGCCGTATCATCGCCGGCTCGGATTTCGGTGGCGGCGATCCCGGTGAAGATCATCAGGCAAGTGCAGCGGAACTCTTCGCACGCGTGAAAGCGATGATCATAGACAATGCCGATCTGAAGTTCGATTTTTTCACAGTCGGCTATCGCCCGACACCGGCTGATGGTTTTCCCATCATCGGCAATGCGGGCCTGCCGGGTCTCTATGTCACGGTCATGCACTCCGGTGTCACGCTTGCTCCGCTTGCGGGCCTTCTTGCTGCCGACGAGCTTCTGTCAGGCAAGAGTGACGAAAGCCTCATGCCCTTCCGGTTGCAGCGCTTCACCGACGCAGAATAGTCCATAAAAAATTGACGATTTTGCACCTGACTATTTTAGTAGGTTGCAACCAAATGCCCCGCCCCCTAACATGATCCCGCTTTGATAGCGGGCTATTGGGCGGTACGAAATGTAAGGGGCGTTTGCGAGCGATGCGGATTCTTGCTTTCGTTAGACTCTGCGAAACCGAGCTTCCCCAGCATCCAGTCCCGGCAGTTCGGGGGCGGTATCGATGAGGTTCGCCGTACGTCTTTTTCCGAAAGCTTCCATCGGAACATATCTTATCGCCATGGCCGTGGCGATTGCGCTGCCGATCTTTGCCTTCGTTGCTCTTCTTCTCATGCAGCTGGAAGACAATCAGCGGTCTACGCTCAAGCGCGAAACCGCGCAGGATGCGCTCGCCCTCTCACGCACCATCGACCGCCAGCTTCAGGATATGGCAACGACGCTTCGGCTGCTGTCCTCCTCGCCGGAGCTGGAGAGCGGCGACTATGAGTCTTTCTACAATCGCACGGAAACAGCGCTGCGCGGCGATACGCTCTATGTGATCGCCGTCGACAGGGCCGGGCAGCAATTTCTGAATACTCGTCGCGCCTTCGGCACGCCACTCGGCAAGACGACGAACATCGCGGCTTTGGAAGCCGCGATGAAGTCCGGCCGGATCGAAGCCTCCGACGTCTTCATGGGCGCGACGAGCGGCATGTGGGTCTATAACGTCACCCTGCCGCGTGACGAGGATCCTGTCGCCGCATTGATCATCACCCAGAATGCCACCGATCTTGCAAAGCTCGTCACGACAGAGGGCCTTGCCTCCGGCTGGTCGGCGGCGGTCATCGATCAGGGTGGTCATGTCGTGGCGAGCCGCGGCCCTGCCAATCTGCAGCCTGGCGAACCCTTCGACCCGCGCATCCTGCCTTCGCTCGTCGCATCCAGCGGCGTTTTCGAAGACAGCGATATCCTCCCACATGCCCTGTTGGGCTATGCGCAAATTCCCGGTTGGTCCTGGAAGACCGTGGTATGGGGGCCGATCGCCACCGCCCAGGCACCGATCCTCAGCACCTGGCGCTTCCTGTTGATCGGCGGCCTCGTGCTGCTGCTCGTTGCCGTACTTGCCACCTATGCCGTTGCCCGGCAGGTCCGCTCGACGATCCGCGAAATAGCAGACATGGCGAACCGGCTCGGCGAAGGCCATATCGTCTCTCCCGTCGAAACCAGTGTCATCGAGGCCAACCAGGTGGCGATTGCGCTTTCCAACGCCTCTTTCGACCGTAGCCAGAGCGAAGACCGGCTGCGCTTCGTCATGCATGAGCTGGTTCATCGCACCAAGAACCTGCTGACGCTTGTTCTCGCAATGATGCGCCAGCTCTCCAAGCAGGCCGACAGCGTCGAGACATTCCGGCTGGCCGTCGCTCACCGCCTTGAGGGACTCGTGCGCTCGATCGAGCTTCTGACGGGCGAGCAATGGTCCGGCGTCTCGCTGCATCGCGTCATCGATATTCATCTCCAGGCCTTTCCACAGGCTCGCGAGCAGGTGAAAATCGAGGGCATGGATTTCATCCTCAAGCCCGATGCCGTGCAGAATCTCGGCCTGGCGCTGCATGAACTCGCCACCAATTCGGTGAAGTACGGAGCGCTCTCCGTACCACAGGGCCGTGTGCGCTTCGAATGGCAGCCAGCAGAGGACAACATGTTGCGTTTCACCTGGACTGAAAGCGGTGGCCCGCCCGTCAGCCCGCCGTCGCGCACCGGTTTCGGCACCACCGTCATCAAGGCGCATGCCGCCTCCGCTTTCCGGGGCAAGGTCGATGTCGACTTCCGCCCGGAAGGTCTCGTCTGGACCCTCACAGCCCAGCGTGGGACGATGGAGCGCGAGTAGCGCAAGCGGAACAATCACTGCAATCGCCCGTTTCGAACAGGTCATTCAAAAGGAGAAGGACCATGTTCAAGCAAACCATGATTGCCGCGGCAATCGTTTCGGCTGCAACTTGGGCCAGTTCGGCCGCGGCAGCCGACTATATGTCGCTTGGCCGGCTCGTCTGCGGATCGGATGGCGGCCAGGGACTGATCGTCACTTCTGAGAAAAACCTGATTTGCACCTATACGCCGGCTTCCGGTGGCCCTAAGGCGGTCTATGCCGGCAAGATCGAGAAATTCGGCATCGATATCGGCCAGACCGGCAAGAGCGTGATGATCTGGCAGGTGCTCGCCAAGACCGGCATCAACATTCCTGATTTCGCACTCGCCGGCGAATATTACGGCATCGGCGCAGATGCCAGCCTCGGCGCCGGTGGAGGTGCCAAAGTCATTGCCGGTGGCACCGACAAGGCTTTCATGCTGCAGCCGCTGAACCTGCAGGCGCAAGAAGGTCTCAATCTCGCCATCGGTGTCGAGAAGATGACGCTGGTGCCGGGCGAGATCTGAAGTGCACCGATAAAAGAAAAGCCTGCCGAAGCGGGCTTTTCGGTTAGTGGGCGATTGCCTTGTTGATCTCTTCGGTCACCTTCTTGGCGTCCCCGAGCAGCATCATCGTGCCGTCCTTGTAGAACAGCGTGTTGTCGATGCCGGCGTAACCCGAGCCGAGCGAACGCTTGACGAAGAGGCAGGTTTTGGCCTTGTCGACGTCAAGGATCGGCATGCCGTAGATCGGCGAGGACTTGTCGTCGCGCGCCGCCGGGTTGGTGACGTCATTGGCGCCAATGACATAGGCGACATCGGCCTGGGCGAATTCCGAGTTGATGTCCTCAAGCTCGAAGACTTCGTCATAGGACACATTGGCCTCGGCAAGCAGCACGTTCATATGACCCGGCATGCGGCCGGCGACCGGATGAATCGCATACTTTACTTCCACGCCGTTCTTCTTGAGATTGTCGGCGAGTTCGCGCAACGCATGTTGTGCCTGCGCCACCGCCATGCCGTAGCCCGGCACGATGATGACCTTGGAGGCATTCGCCATCAGGTAGGCCGCATCCTCGGCCGAGCCGAGCTTGACGATCTTCTCCGACGTATCCGCAGCGCCGCCTGCCATCTCGCCGCCGAAACCGCCGAGGATGACGGAAAGGAAAGAGCGGTTCATGCCCTTGCACATGATGTAGGACAGGATCGCACCCGATGAGCCGACCAGCGCACCGGTAATGATAAGCGCCAGATTGCCGAGCGTGAAGCCGATGCCGGCGGCAGCCCAACCCGAATAGGAATTCAGCATCGACACGACGACAGGCATGTCTGCGCCGCCGATCGGCACGATCAGCAGGATGCCGAGTAACAGCGAGAGCGCAACGACCGCCCAGAAATCCAGGTGGCTCTCAGTAACCGCCAGACTGATGATGAAGAGCACGATCAGGACAGCGAGGGCGATGTTGATCAGGTGGCGGAAGGGCAAAAGGATCGGCTTGCCGGACATACGTCCATCGAGCTTCAGGAAGGCGATGATCGAGCCGGTGAAGGTCAGCGCGCCGATCGCCACACCGATCGCCATTTCGATGCGTGCTTCCGTATGGATCTGGCCAATCTCGCCGATACCGAAGGCATCAGGCGTATAGAGCGCCGATGCCGCGACCAGAACCGCGGCAAGACCAACCAGCGAATGGAAGCCGGCAACGAGCTGCGGCATCGAGGTCATGGCAATGGTGCGGGCAATATAGGCGCCGGCGCTGCCGCCGATGGCAAGACCGAGAATGATGAGCACGAAGCCGCCGAAGTCAGGCGTCGCCAGCACCAGCGTCGTGAGGATGGCAATCCCCATGCCGATCATGCCGTAGAGATTGCCCTTGCGGCTAGTCGCCGGATGCGAGAGCCCGCGCAACGCAAGGATGAAGAGAACGCCGGAGACGAGATAGAGGAAGGCTGCAAGATTGGTCATCGGCCCCTCACTTGTCCTTCTTGCGGTACATCGCCAGCATGCGCTGCGTGACGAGGAAGCCGCCGAAGATATTCACGGAGACGAGCACGAGCGCCACGAAACCGAAGCCGGTCGCAAGACCACTTGTCGAAATGCCGACGGCGAGCAGCGCACCAACGACAATGACCGAGGAGATCGCGTTGGTAACGGCCATCAACGGCGTATGTAGCGCCGGCGTTACCGACCAGACGACGTAGTAGCCGACGAAGATCGACAGCACGAAGATCGCGAACTGGAAGACGAAGGGATCGATTGCACCGCCGGTGGCGGCACTTGCCGCTTCAGGCGCCTGGGCAGCAGCGGTGATGACCGCGGTGACGGCCTGGTCGAGTTGCTCCAGAGCCTTGTCCATTGCTTCACTGGCCATCAGTTATCCCCCTTCTTGGCGCCGCCGAATGCCGGATGCACGACATCCCCCGCATAGGTCAGAATCGTCGCCCTAATGAGCTCGTCCTCGAGGTTGAGCACGACCGATTTCGTTTCCTTGCTCACCATCGTCTCCAGGAAGGTGACGAGGTTCTTGGCGTAAAGCGCTGAGGCGCTGGCCGCCACACGGCCCGCCATGTTCGGAAAGCCGATCACCTTCACACCTTCGACATCGGCGACCTGCCCGGGAACCACACCTTCAATATTGCCGCCCCGCTCGACTGCGAGATCGACAGCAACCGCCCCCGGCTTCATCGAGGCCAGCATGGTGCGCGAGACGAGCCGCGGCGCCGGACGGCCGGGAATGAGAGCCGTGGTAATGACGATGTCCTGCTTGGCGATGTGCTCGGTCACGAGCGCAGCCTGCTTCGCCTGATAGTCGGCCGACATTTCCTTGGCATAGCCGCCGGCCGTTTCCGCCGCCTTGAACTCGTCATCCTCGACGGCGATGAACTTCGCGCCGAGCGAAGCAACCTGTTCCTTCGCTGCGGGGCGAACATCGGTTGCCGAAACGGCGGCACCGAGACGGCGCGCCGTCGCAATCGCCTGGAGGCCGGCAACGCCCGCACCCATGACGAAAACCTTGGCGGCAGGAATAGTACCCGCTGCCGTCATCATCATCGGCATGGCGCGATCATAGACGACGGCTGCCTCGATGACCGCCTGATAGCCTGCAAGATTGGCCTGCGACGAAAGCACATCCATGGACTGCGCACGGGTGATGCGCGGCATCAGCTCCATCGCGAAGGTGGAAAGACCGGCGCGGGCCATCGCGGCGACTGCCTCGTCATTGCCATAGGGATCCATGATGGCAATGACGACGGCACCCGTCTTATAGCCGGAAATTTCGCTTTCGCTCGGCCGGCGGACCTTGAGGATCACATCGGCGGACGCGGCATCTGCGAACGTGCCGATTGCGGCGCCCACGGCCTCGAACTCACAATCCGGAATGCGAGAAAGTGCCCCTGCGCCCGCTTCGACGATGACATCGAAGCCGAGCGACTTTATCTTTTTCACGGTTTCGACAGACGCGGCAACGCGCGTCTCATCGCCCGTGATTTCCTTTGCTACGAAAACGATATTGGCCAACTGCCCCCTCCTCCGGGTCAGCTGGGCCGTGGCAGGCTGCTTGCCTGCACGGGCCAAGCATCTACATCACAAAGTTCGGAAGACCGTGTCTTCCCGCAGGCCGCGCTTAGCGGAGCAGGAAGATGCCGGCAACGAGGATGATGAGGAAGACGAGGATGCCGCCGAGGAAACCGGCGCCGCCGAAGAAACCGGCAGCCATGGCAAGCATCAGGGCGATCAGAAGCATCGAGCCGTATTTCGTGCCGGCAATGAACATGTTGTAGGTCTTTTCATGTTCCTTGTAGTCCATCGGCGCGCCGGTCTCGACCGGTCCGGTATGATGTTCGGCCATGAATATCGTCTCCCTGAAATGCCTTAGCGCTGCCTGATTCCCTCGCCTCGGCGAGGCAAATCCCCACCCGCAGGGATTACACAATGACGGGCGAAAGCGCAATGCATGAGAATGCCGCAGGGACACTCCGCAACGACCTCATCAGAGCGAGGAAGAAGACCTGAACGATCGTGTGGGGAGTGGGCGACAGATACGGTCTTCGCCTGCCACCCAACCCCTCATCTGCCCTCACGGACATCAACTCTCTACCGCGAAGAAAGGGAAATCACAGCGGCAGGTCAGTGCCGAGTTCTCCTGGCGGCACGAAACGCGCCGTCGGAATGATGGTGAGCGGCGGCAACGTGTCGTTCGGATTGCGCGAAAACATCATGCGCTGCTCGCTGGCGCCGGAGATGAAGAAGGGGTAACGCGTCAACAGCTTGCGCCCGACCTCGACCACATTCGTCGCCATCAGCGTCACGTCAACCCCGTAACTCTTCGCCAGTCGGCCAGGCACAATGGTATCGGCGTAGAAGACCCGCTTGTAGAAGGCGGCATGCGGGGGCCGGACGGACTGAATAACGCGGTCAGCCCGGAAATACGCTGCCGCAACGATGGCGGGTCTCAGCGTCAGATAGGGAACCCATGGCATGTTGGCGGTGATCTCCGGATCGGCCGCGAAACGCGCCGGGTCGATCAAGGTCAGCCCGGCGTCCAAAAGCTCATCCATCGCCTCGGGAAAGGCCTCTCCGGACCGGCTGATACGATGCTCCGGCGTCACATGGTGAATTCGGATCGTACTGACCAGTTCACCATAATAGTAGAGACCGAAGATATAGGCATAGCTGTCGAAATCGACATCATCTAAGAGACCCTCCGGGGCAAGCGACAGCGCGCCGTGGGCCTTGTAGGCCTTGTAGCGCAACCGCTCCACCTCTTCCATGTCTTCGCTGCTTTCGACACGGCGATATTCGACATGATCCAGAATTTCCAGGATTTTCCTGCTGAAATCGCCACGCGTAAAAAGTGTGTCTGACATTCTCTTGATCCGCTCGTTAACGGATCATTAATCATACGCCGCCGATATATAGGCAAGAAAATCTGAGAATTTGCGTTAAATTTAAATTATTAAGGTTAACGGCGTGCGAGATTTTTCGGCTGAACAACCAATCACCTGCAGGCGGCTCAGGCGGCCTTGGTGCGACGGCGCTGGACGGTGCGGCGGCCGATGATGCCCTCTTGCAGCAGCGTGATGTTCTGGGAAGGTACGGGCGGCGAGAAAACATAGCCCTGCACGAGATCGGCGCTGCGGTATTTGTTGAGCAGCGCCAGCTGCTCCTCGGTCTCCACACCCTCGATGACGATCTTCAAACCCAGTTCGCGGGCGAGATTGACCGTGCCGCGCAAGAGCTTGAGGCGGCGCGCATCCTCGACGATGTTGCGCACGAAGGAGCGGTCGATCTTGACGATATCGAGCGGCAGCGTGTCGAGATAGCTGAGGCTGGAGAAGCCGGTGCCGAAATCGTCGATGGCGATGGTGATGCCGCGGGACCTGAGCTCCGCCAGGATGGCGCGCACCGCCGCCGGTTCGTCGATCAGGCAGCTCTCGGTAACCTCGAGATGCAACCGCGCCGCGGCGAGGCCGGAATGAGCAAGCGCATCGGCGACGACTGAAAGGATGTCAGCATCGCGCAGATCCCGCGCTGAAAGGTTGACCGAGACGGCGATATGTTCCGGCCAGGTCATGCATTCGCTGCAGGCCTTGAATAGCACGAAACGAGTGATGTCGGAGATGATGCCCATATCCTCGGCGAGCCGGATGAAGACGTCGGGTGGGATCGAACCCCTCTCCGGATGCACCCAGCGCGCCAAGGCCTCGGCACATTCGATCCGCGAGCCGTCGGCCCTGAACATCGGCTGGAAGACGAGATGCAGCGCTTGGGCCGAGACCGCGTCGCGTAAATCCGCCTTCAGCTTCTGCTGTTCGATATAGCGGCCGTCCATCTCCCGCTCGAAGCCTGAGATACCGCCCTTGAAACGCGACTTGCTTTCGAACAGGGCAAGGTCGGCCTTGACGCTCCATTCGTCCATCGCGAACGCATCGCTTTCGAGGATCGCATAGCCGGCGCTGAGCGAAACGAGAAAGGTTACTTCATCGACCTCGTAGCGGCCCTGGATCGCGGCGTGAACGCGGCGGATTTCGCGGTCGAGCGACGCCTGCTCCTTAGCACGCGGGAAGAACAGGATGAACTGATCTCCCATCAGCCGACCGAGAATGGCATTCCCGGAGGCCTGCTTGATGCGGGCGGCGATAGCGCAGAGCAGATGGTCGCCGGTCACATGGCCGCGCATGTCGTTGACATGTTTGAACTCGTCGATATCGAGCACCATGAAGCCGAGCGGCCCGTTCTTCTTCGGATACTTGGCAAAATACTCCTGCACCAGCTGGCCGAAATATTCCCGGTTGGGCAGGCCGGTCAGCGCGTCGAAACGCACCATGTGCAGGATCTTCTGCTCCGCCTTCACCCGGCTCGACACGTCCTCGAAGATCAGCACGGCGCCGCCGTCCGTCCTGCGGCTGGCGGAGAATTCGAGCGACAGGCTCTCGGGAAAATGAATGAGCGTGCGCGACAGGCTGCCCTCGGCGACCTGGGTGAGTTGGCGCAGGATGAGCTCCGGCTGCGAGCCATCCATGAAGCTGTAGCGCGCGCCATAGCGCAGCACGGCACCGAGATCGCGGTCCTTCAGCCGCTCCGGCGCACCGATCTTCAGAAGCTCGCAGGCCTTGCGATTGACCACCTGGATGCGGTTTTCGGCATCGACCATGACGAGGCCGTGCGGCATGTTGTTGAGCGCCGTATCGAAACGGTCGGCGATGATGGTGATTTCCCGGCGCGCAATGACGTTCTCATAGAGAAACTCGCGCACGCCGTTCGCCATGGCCCGCGTCGTCAGCCAGAAAGGAATGAGGAAGATCGAAAGCACGCCGCGATAGAAATCCAGCGCCAGGAGGCTGCAGACGATCATCGGCAGGCAGCAGAAGAGCGTCTGGAGGTCGACTGCGAAGCGCGAGCCGTAGTTGCGGCCGACGACGGAAACCATGGTCGCCATGGTGACGGAAATGCAGGCAAGCTCCGCAAATGAATCATGCACGACGAAGATGGCGTAGCCACTGGCGATGCCGAGGAGCGCGGTGGTGCAGGCTCCACTGGCAACGAGAATCCGCTCCCAACGCTCGATTCCGGCGTGCGACAGGCTCTGCTTGTCGACACGATCGAACCGCCGGAAGATCACCATGCGAGCGCTGAAGACCAGAAGGAAGGCGACTGACAGCAGGATGTAGATGGAGTACTGCGTCTTGGCAGCCACGGCAAGGCACGTCGCAACATGCACAATCACGCCAACAAGAAGCGTCATGCGGTTCCCGGACAGGGAACTCACAAACGACAGATACACATCCTTAGGGACCCTGTTCGGGTTATGTGGCTTCATCCATACTTTCCCTGTGCGCGGGAAATGTAAATCGAACCCTTTAAAAATTGATTTCAAACGGTTCAAACATTTGGTCAATTTTTCTAAAACCCTAGGATGAACCACGCATCCCAGGCGCGATAATGCAGCTTTCTCGCGAGGTTTTTGAAAAATATATCCGCGCCTGAGTTGCCGGAATTTTCCAACGGGATCACAGGGTCTAGCCGTATACGACTATACTCCAAGGCGGGTCATTTATCCTTCCAATTTCAAAAACCCTGGTTTACACCGGTTGCAGGGGAAGAACTGCCGAAAACGGCAAGATAATAAGGGGAGGCGAATGTCGGTATTCCTGGCCGTCAGTCGGCTGATCGACTCGATCAGCGAGTTCATTGGCAAACTATCCGAATATATGGTGTTGTTCTGCTGCCTGATCAGCGCCGGCAATGCCGTCGTCCGCTACGCCTTCAACTACAGTTCAAACGGCTGGCTCGAGATCCAGTGGTATCTCTTCGCCTTCGTCGTGGTGCTCGGCGCCTCGCATGCGCTGCGCAACAACGAGCATGTCCGCGTTGATCTGATCTATGGTTCGGTTTCCGACAGGGCGAAGATCTGGATCGACATCGTTGGCCTCATCCTCTTCCTCATTCCCGTCTGCATCTTCCTCACCTGGGTCTCCTGGCCCTTCTTTGCGCTTTCCTACCGGCAGGGGGAAATATCGGGCAACGCCGGCGGGCTGATCCGCTGGCCCGTCAAGCTGGTCCTTGTCGCCGGTTTCGCGCTGCTCTCCCTTCAGGGCGTTTCCGAGCTGATTAAGCGGATCGCAGCCGTTACCGGCCATATCAGCATCGACACGAAATACGAAAAGCCGCTGCAGTAACGCGCCCCTGGAGGAACGGATTTGTTTGATTTCGGCATCATTCCGCCGGCCATGTTCCTGGGCATGGTCATCTTTATGCTCTACGGCTTTCCGGTCGCCTTTTCGCTGGCCGCCGTCGGCCTGTTCTTCGGCATCGTCGGTATCGTCACCGGCCATTTCGACGAAGCCCTCCTGCAGGCGCTGCCGCTGCGCTTCTTCGGCATCGTCTCCAACGACCTCTTGCTTGCCATTCCCTTTTTCACCTTCATGGGCGCGGTGCTGGAGCGTTGTGGGCTGGCCGAAGACCTGCTCGAAGGCACCGGCAAGCTCTTCGGTGGCATTCCCGGCGGCCTGGCCTATGCTGTCATCCTCGTCGGCGCCGTGCTTGGCGCGATCACCGGCACCGTGGCCGCCTCGGTCATCACCATGGGTGTGATTTCGCTACCGATCATGCTGCGCTACGGCTACAATCCGCGCCTTGCTACCGGCGTCATCGCCGCCTCCGGCACAATCACCCAGGTGATCCCGCCCTCGCTGGTACTCGTCGTTCTCGCCGACCAGCTCGGCAAATCGGTCGGCGACATGTATCGCGGCGCGATCGGCCCGTCGATCCTGCAGGTGGCGATCTTCGTGCTCTTCATCCTGGTGCTGTCGATCGTCCGGCCAAAATCGATGCCGCCGCTGCCAAAAGAAGTGCGCGGCGACTTCAATTGGGCGCTGCTCATGAAGGTGCTGATGGGCATGGTGCCGTCGATCGTGCTGATCTTCCTCGTGCTCGGCACGATCTTCATGGGTCTTGCGACGCCGACGGAAGCCGGCGCGCTCGGCGTCGTCGGCGCCATGGTGCTCGCGGCCATGAACCGGCGCCTCACCTGGCCGCTGATCCGCGAGGCGATGACATCGACCACGCACATCACCTCCATGGTTGTGATGATCCTTATCGGTTCCACCTGTTTCAGCCTGGTCTTCCAGGGCATGGACGGCTCGCGCTGGATCGAGCATATGCTCTCAGGCATTCCCGGCGGCCCGGTCGGTTTTCTGATCTTTGTCAACATCTTCATCTTCGTGCTCGCCTTCTTCCTCGATTTCTTCGAGATCGCCTTCATCGTCATCCCGATGCTCGCCCCGGTCGCCTCCAATCTCGGCATCGACCTGATCTGGTTCGGCGTGCTGATCTGCGTCAACATGCAGACGAGCTTCATGCACCCGCCCTTTGGCTTTGCGCTCTTCTACCTGCGCTCGATCGCCGGCCGCGAGGTCAAGACCTCGGATATTTACATGGGTGCGCTTCCATGGGTCGGCATGCAGCTGATCCTGGTGGCGATCGTGATCTTCTGGCCACAATCGGTGACCTACTGGCTGGACCATGGCCCGAAGGTCGACCCGAACTCTATCAAGATTGAAGTCCCGGGCTTCGGCGGTCAGCTCGGCTTGCCCCCGCTCGGCGGCAACAATGGCTCGCCGCAGATCCCGGGCCTGACCCTGCCGGCCCTGCCGAGCGCGCCTCCGCCTCTACCTGCGCAGTAGAGCAATTCCAGTAAAAGTGTGCAGCGGTTTGCGTCCGGAATTGCGTGAAAAACAAAGAAATAGAGGAAAACAAAAGCCCCGGATTTTCATCCGGGGCTCTTTTATTGATATCGCCGAGAAGAGGAAGATCTCTTAGATCTTACCCGCGCGCTGCTGGATCATCATGAACGTATCGAACGTGTATTCCGAGAGCTGCATCCAGAGATAGGCATCCCGCTTGAAAGCAGTCTGGTCATCGTAGATCTTCTTGAAATATTGGTTCGTGCCTGAGATTTCGTCGTAGATGCCCATCGCGGCCTGGAAGCAGGCTTCCATGATCTCCTGGCTGAACGGCCGCAGCGTTGCGCCTTCCGCAACAAGCTGCTTCAGCGCGCTCGGGTTCTTCGTATCGTATTTTGCCAGCATGTTTGTGTTGGCGAAGGCACAGGCGTCGTTGAGCGCTGCCTGATAGTGCTTCGGCAGGCTGCTCCACTTATCGAGATTGAAGAAGGCATGCACCGTCGGGCCACCTTCCCACCAGCCCGGGTAATAGTAGTACTTCGCCACCTTGTGGAAGCCGAGCTTCAAGTCGTCATAGGGGCCGACGAATTCTGCCGCATCGATCGTTCCCTTTTCCAGCGCCGGATAGATGTCGCCGCCGGCGATCTGCTGCGGGATGACGCCCACTTTCTCCATGACGCGGCCAGCGAGACCGGCAATGCGCATCTTGACGCCCTTGAGATCGTCGAGCGTATTGATTTCCTTGCGGAACCAGCCGCCCATCTGCGCTCCGGTATTGCCGGCCGGCAGGGCATACATGCCCTGTGTGGCATAGAATTCGTTCATCAGTGTATTGCCGTTGCCCTGGTAAAACCAGGCATTGGTCAGGCGGCTGTTCAGTCCAAACGGAATGGCCGTTCCGATGGCGTAGGTCGGATCCTTGCCGACGAAATAATAGGAGGTGGTGTGGGCTGCCTCGACAGTACCCGCCGCCACCGCATCGACGGCCTGCAGGCCGGGGACGATTTCGCCGGCTGCGAAAGGCTGGATCGTGAAATTACCGTCCGTGGCAGCCGAAACATGCTTGGCAATATCTTCGGCGCCGCCGTAGATCGTGTCCAGGCTCTTCGGAAACGACGAGGTCATACGCCAGGCAATCTTCGGGTTTTCCTGCGCAATTGCAGGTGCTGCCAAAGCAGTCGCGGCAACGGCACCGGCGCCGGCTGTTCCCGCCTTTTTCATAAATGAACGACGATCCATCAAAAACCTCCCGTATAGATGGCACTGCGTGGTCAATCCTCACCCCTACCCGCAGTAATGGCAAAGCTAAGCATGGCGGAAGAAGCGTTTCAAGCTTTAGTCTATTAGTCTTTGGGATCACGACGCTTCTGTGGCACACGCCACACATCCATCGGAATCAGCAGCTTAGCTGTATCGTGCCGGCCGCTTCCGCGATGAAGCGACCGGGCTTGCCTTCAGGAGAAACGATCAATGATGATCGTCGTCCTCGTCGTCATGCTCATGTTTCAGCCAGGTGCAGAGTTCGGCCGGAAGCAGTTTTTCGTAGGCGTCGTCGCTGCCCACGAACTCTCCGAGATCCCTGACGCTGACGAAACCGACATTCGGGAAATGCTCCGCAGCGCTGCGCAGGAATTCGAACTTCTCGTCGCCGATACCAACCATGACATAGTAAATCTGCGATTCAGCCTGTTCGGCCTTCTGCAGCAAGTCCCAGGCCGCGTCCCTGTCGGAATTCTCCCCGTCTGTCAGGAAATAATTGATTGCCGGAATGCCCGATCGCGTTTCTTCACCGAAGGCGTCGCGCCGCATGCCGAAGATCATGCCGAGCAGGCCACCTGCCTCTTCTTCCTCCATCAGCCCGTAAGTCATGAGGTTCGAGCGGATGACCGGACCGTAGTCAGTGCCGCCCCACAGGATCGGCTGGACTTCCTTGTTGCCGACAATCTCGCGCTGAATGTAGCCCTCGTAATTCTTGGCCGTGGCAGGCGTCAGTGACGCCATATTCTGCTTGTTGGAAAAAGCCCAGGTATCGATACGGCCATCATCGTCGAAATAGAGAGCGACGGGAAGGATACGCTCCAGCGCTGCCTGCACCGCGCCGGATTTGAAAAGGTCGCTCATGGAGCCAGAGACATCGATATTGATGCCGACCTGCGCCGGAATGCGCTCGTGAATGCCCTGCTTCTGCAAAACGAAGCCGACGCGGCGAACCTCTTCCTCCGGTTTCTGTAGCTTGAATGTCGTCACGGCCTATTCCTCTCCAGTTTGAGTTTTCCAAGAATGCGGGTGTGAAGGTCGCGAAGCGGCACCGTTGTCCTTGCCTGCTCCGCCGATTGAGCGGTTAGGGCTGCGGAATATGCCGCATGCCAGGCAGGCAGGTCTTCCTGCAATAGGCCCTCGGCCAAGCGGGCGAGCGCTTCGATTTCCTGCGAGACGGCCGCAACGGTCCAGATACTCATCTCGACGGTCGCCTTCGTGGCCGAAAGGCTTGATGTCCGTGTCTCCAGTGCTTCAGACTGCGAGGCATAATGAGCCTGCCGCTCGCGGTCGGACAGTTGAAGGCTACTGATGTGGTGGACGAGAAATCGACCGGCAAGAATATGCCCGGCAAGGTTATTCGAGAGTGACTTATAGGCCTTGCCAACAGCACGTACCTGCTTGGCAACGGCAACAATCTCGGGCGCAAGCACGTTAAGTTCAGTCGCCAAAGCCCGCACCTCCGGATAGAGGCGAGAAAAAAGGCCGGCAGGATCACGGGGCGCGGCTAGAGCCTTGACGGTATTGAGAAAACCGCCGCGGACAGCAAACACCCTGTCCGGATCGAGGTCCGTCAGGCGCTGCAGCAATCCGGCCGCGAACCGTCTGCCCTCTGCCACAACTTCACTGCTGACGATCTCGAGTTCGCTTTCCGCCAGTCTGCCGTGCTCGGTCTGCAGAGCAGCACCAAAGCGGACCACATCATCGAAATAATGATCATCGAGATTGGTGCTGTCGACGATCCGCAACGCCGCTTTTGCCACAGCCTCGGTCGCATTCGCATCCATGCCCCGGAGGTCGGCGATGCCGCAGGAGATGCGTTGCCTCACCTCCCCGGCGGCTAGAACCCGTGGGCGATCGCCCTTGGGCGTGGGAGAACGGGGCGCACCGAAGAGTATCTTCGGCTGATTTCCGTCCTTCGGAGCGGCGACAGGCTCGGGCGCGGCACTTTCCGGGAAAAGCACCCTGGGCGATCCGCCCGGCTTTTTCTCCGGCGGTTCATCTGCCTTGCCGCTGGTCAAGCAGAGCCTCCGCTCAGCCGAGATAGGCCTGGATGACATCGCCGAGCCCGGCATTCGATCCCGCGCCGACGGCATAGAATTTCCAGGATCCGTCCGCCTGCTTCAGGAAGGACGCAACCTGGATCGTCGTCTTGCCGGCAAATTCGGCCGTCAGCTGATAGCGGCAGAGCTCGTCGTCCATGGCATCGCAGACTTCGATATAGGCGTTCTTGACCTTGCCGAAATCCTGCTTCTTGCGAGCAGCATCGTGGATCGTTGCCCAAACGGCGAGCTCGGAAATCTCGTGCGGCAGCTTCGCCAGCACGATCTTGAACTCCTCGCGAAACCCCTCGTCGTGATGACCGCCGCCATGATGATCGTCATCGTCATCGGGCTCCGGCTTCGTGAGAGCGCCGCGTCCGGTGCGGTCGTCGCGCTCATGCCACATCGAGCCGTCATCCGTCTGGAAGGATCCATCGGCATTCTTGGACAGTGATCCCTCGGGATTGCTGGAGCTGCGCACGAATGCGTAACACAGTGCATGCGAACCGTCATTGTAGAGCCGCGCCCGGTTTAAATCGCCACCGGGATGAACCAGCGCAAAACAATGGACATCGAGGTCGAAGGCCGGGCCGGAGCCTTCCGGCGGATCCCAGACCAATCCGGAATGAACGAGCTGGATCTCTTTCTGGATCTGGAACGACTGACCCTTGTTGAGATTGAAGGTTGCCATGCGCTGTCTTCTCCTGAGGTCTCAGATCGGGCGGGCAATCACGATCTGGCGTGCTTGTTCAAGCTTGGTACGGGCGGCGGCATAACGCTCCTTGTTGCGCTCGCCTTCGGCAACGACCTTGTCGGCGATCGCCCGCAGCCGCTGGGCGGTACCGAGCACAAGATCGGCATCCGCAAGCCGGGTTTCGCCAGCTGCCTTGACCGCATTGACCGAAACATCTTCGAGCACCTGCGAGCCATATTGCTGCAGCGAGGCCCGCAGCTCACGCCGCATGGCATTGATCTGCTGGATCGACTGCATCTGGAAGAGCGCATGCAGCCTGATCAGGATCGACTTGATGTCGTTGAATTCGGCATTGGCAGAGGAGACGGTGTCAGCGAGCGTCGCAAGAGCCGCACCCCGCGCAATGCCGATCGAGTCGAGATCCGTCGGCGCCTTGGCGTAAGCCGTTTCAAGAACGAGCACGCGGTTCTGGAAGATATCCAGCTTCTGCGAGAAGTCGCGAGCCTCCTGAACCTTGAGCGGATCGCCCGAGACCGCTTCTTGCTTTAGCCGTTCGAGATCCCTGCCTGCGTCAGCGATGATGCGACGGCCGGCCTCGACGAAGACCCCGAGCGAAACGATGGTATCGCGATATCCCTTCGCCAGGGTGCTCATGCGCGAGACTTCGAGAATGAGCTTGCCGCTTTCCTCATCAATCTGGGCTTCCATCGGCTTGATGAGATCGCTGAGCGACTTCGCCTTGCTCTGCAGCATGCCGCGCACTTCATCCGTCACGGCCTTCAGCCGTTTGGCGGGGTCGCCAAGACCGATTGCGATCAGCAGACGTTCGAGAAAGCTTCCCTTCAGCTTCTCCCGGATGCTTGCCTCCAGCTCTTTCAGATCCGCATCCTTCACGCCCTCGCGAATCGTGCGGAAAAGCTCGAAAAGCACCGGCGACTGGGCGTTGGTGATCTGCGAGAGAATAGTATCCAGCTTGGCACCGAAACTGCTGATGGCTTCCTGGCCGAAGGTAACAAGCGTATGCGGCTCTGCCGTCGCCAACCGATATCGTTCTGCCAGATCGCTGATATCGCCAGCCTTTTCCAGCGGAAGCACGACGGTCACTACGGCAGGCGGGCCGCCAGCCGCGATCGACGGCATGAGGTCAGGTTTCGTCTCGAGTGCCGTCGTCTTCGGTTCCGACATGCCGTCAATCCTCTTGGTCCGTCCTCTTAACGATACGGTCAAGCCGCACGAAAATTACGAACACAGGTTGCATAAATCAGGTGGAATGTAATTCAAGGGATGACACTCGGCAACACGATCCCCAACAATATTGGATGTGTTTACCGACATTCCAATATTGTTGCGTTTGAAACTTGAAAGAGCTGGAAAACTTTAAAATCAATTATTTAGCCAACTTCCAGTAAACACCGGACTTTTGAGGGGCCGCAATTTGGCCACCGCGTGCATCCAAGCGTTGACTTCACGGTCGATCTGGCCGCACAAACATCCGATATTGTTTTGTTCGGGGCAAAAAATGACGAAACCGATCGTTGCGATTCCTGCCGATATCCGCAGCCTTGATGGCGCGACCTGGCATGCAGTGCAGCAGCAATATGTGCGCGCGGCGCTGAATGCTGCCGGCGTAATGGCCTTCATCATTCCCGCCTTTGAGGAAGGCTATGACACAGATGCCATTCTCGATCGCGTGGACGGCGTGCTGGTTTCCGGCTCGGCAAGCAATGTGCATCCCTCGCTCTATGGCATCCAAGCCACCGAAGCCGATGGCCCCTTTGACCCGGCCCGCGACGCCACCAGCCTGCCGCTCATCCGCCGCGCCATCGACCGGGCTGTCCCGCTTCTTGCCATCTGCCGCGGCATTCAGGAATTGAATGTTGCGCTTGGCGGCTCGCTTGCGAGCGAAATCCAGGAACAGCCCGGCATCTGGGACCACCGGAAACCCGATGTGAAAGATCGCGACAGCATGTATGCGATCCGCCAGAGCGTCTTCGTCAAGGAAGGCTCCTGCATCGCCGGTATCATCGGCGCCGGTGAAATTCGCGTCAACTCGCTGCATCGTCAGGCAATCGGCAAGACCGCCCCGCGCCTGCAGGTCGAAGCCACAGCAGAGGACGGCACGATCGAAGCCGTCTCCGTCATCGACGCCAAGGCCTTCGCAGTCGGCGTGCAGTGGCACCCGGAATACTGGGCCGAGACCGACAAGCCCTCGAACAAGCTCTTTGCCGCTTTCGGCGATGCCGTCAGAGATTACGCCGCCAGCAAGTTGCCGCTGCTTCAGGCACAGGCAATCGCCTGAAAACGGAAAGGCCGCCGGATCGCTCCGACGGCCTTCTTCATCTCCAACTCAATGGCTCAGCGACCGCCTTCGATCTTGCGGTGACGCTGGTTGGTGCCATTCGCACCATACGGATATTGCCCCGGCGTCGGCGCGCTGACTTCGTTGAGCTTTGCCGTCTCTTCGGCCGAAAGCACGAATTCCGCCGCAGCGAGATTGTCGGCGAGCTGTTCGGATGTGCGTGCGCCGAGAATGACCGAGGTCACTGCCGGACGCGCGGCCACCCAGGAAAGCGCCACCTGCGCCATGCTGACGGCGCGTGCCTTGGCAATCTCCTCGACAGTGCTGATGATATCCCAGGTCCGCTCCTGCGCGTTACGGGCAGCATAGGCCTCGCCGCCGCGATTGGGATTTTCGCCGAGGCGCGTCGCACCTGTCGGCGTCTCGTCGCGCTTGTACTTGCCAGTCAGCCAGCCACCGCCGAGCGGCGACCAGGGCAGCAGGCCCATGCCTGCATCCTGGCAGGCATCGACGATCTCGAGCTCGATGTCGCGCATCAACAGGTTATACTGCGGCTGCAGCGTCACTGGGCGCGTATAGCCCTTTGCCTTGGCGATCTCGGAAGCCTTGGCAATGTGCCAGCCGACATAGTTGGAGAAGCCGTAGTAACCGATCTTGCCCGCGCGAACGGCATCATCAAGAAATCGCAGCGTCTCCTCGATCGGTGTCAGCGCATCCCAGGCATGCATCTGGTAGAGATCGATATGCTCGACGTCGAGGCGACGCAGCGAGTCGTTCAGCGCCTGATTGAGATGGCGGCGGGAAAGGCCGATATCGTTCGGCCCGTCGCCCATCGGGAAACGGCCCTTCGTGGCGATGACAGCCTGCTTTGCCTGCGCGGGACGCGCCTTCAGCCAGCGACCGATGATCTCCTCCGATACACCGTTGCTATAGACGTCTGCCGTGTCGATGAAATTGCCGCCCCAGGCGAAGTAGTCGTCGAGCATCTTGAAGGAAGCCGCCTCATCGGACTCCTTCCCGAAGGTCATGGTACCCAGGCAATATGCGGTGACGATGGCCCCGCTGGGACCGAGCTTGCGATAATCCATTTCTGCCTCCTTCCAGAGGCGCCGGCTGCCCGCACGAAAAGTCGCCGGGCGGAGCAGACGCTCCCCGATCAAATCGCTATGTGTAAGCTTGAGACGGCGAAATGCCGCCGATGAAATCACGGCCGCTGGGAATGGACGCGGCCGGAGGTAATCATAGCCAATCCTTCCCGGTCGACCAAGTGGGAAACAGGAAAAAGACTAACGGCAAAATAGGAACAAGCGAAACGCGCTCTCCGCCTTCACGGAAGGAGGGGGAACGGCCTATTGCTTGACCGAAGTTTCCGCAACGGGTGTCACCGGCTTGCCCTGCTCGAACCACGAGACGAGGTTTTCCGCCACCAGATCCGCCATCGCATTGCGCGTCGGGATGGAGGCCGAGCCGACATGCGGCACCAGCACGGTATTCGGTGCGGAAAGCAGACCGGCCGGCACGTTCGGCTCGTCATAGAAGACATCGAGGCCGGCGCCACCGATAGTGCCTGCATTGAGCGCAGCAATCAACGCATCCTCATCCATCGTCCAGCCGCGGCCGACATTGACGACGATGCCATCAGAGCCGAGCGCAGAAAGAACCTCCGCGTTGATCGTGCGGTGCGTCTGCGGCGTTTTCGGCACGATCGCAATCAGCGTGTCGACGGCCTCGGCAAGACCCTTCAGCGTCGGATGATAATCATAGGGCGCATCGGCATGGCGGGAGCGGGTGTGATAGCTGATCTTCACCTTGAAGGGTTCCAGGCGCTTGGCGATCTCAAGACCGATGCGGCCAAGGCCATAGAGGCCGACATGGCGGCCTTTCAGGGAAAAGCGCGTCAGCGGATAGGCAGAACCCGGCTTCCAGTTGCCGCCCCGCAGCCAGGCCTCGGCCTTCGGCAGCTCGCGAATGGCGTTTAGCAGAAGCGCAATGGCTGTGTCGGCCACCTCGTCGTTCAACACGTCGGGCGTATTGGTGACGATGATGCCCTTCGAACCTGCAAGCTTCGCATCGATGCCGTCGTAACCCACCCCGAAACTGGCGACGATCTCCACATTCGGCAATTGTTCGAACCAGGCGACCGGGAAAACTCCGCTGAGCGCCACGCCGCGAATACGTTTCGCCGTCTCGGCATCGAGCTTCAGCGTCTCGTCGCGATCGACGGTTACTACCTCGAAACGATCCTTCAGCTCGGCGAGAACGCGATCATGTATCTTCCCGGGAACGAGAACGGCAATGCGGGACATGGCTTTTCCTCTTGGCTTCGGCGGTCAGGAACGCGGCCGATAAGGGCTTGTGGACTGGCGGATACGCATTTCCGGCTTGATGAGATGGATGCCATCAGGCTCATGACTGCCGGCAAGTCGATCAAGTAGGGCGCGGGCGGCAAGACGTCCAACCTCCGTCTGGCCGTTCCAGACGGTGGTCAGTGCCGGCGTGGCGATCGAAGCTTCCTCCAGATCGTCATAGCCGGTCACCGAGATATCGCTGCCAGGCACGAGGCCCGCGCGGGCGATACCGTTCATAAGGCCGATCGCGACCAGATCGTTCCAGCAGACGGCCGCCGTAGGCTTCTGCGGCAGGGAAAGGAAATGTACCGCGGCCTCGAAACCGCCCTGCTTCGAGCGCGGGCCGGGAATGCGCAGGTTCGGATCGACCTCGATGCCGGCCTTGCGCAGCGCATTGACATAGCCCTGATAGCGGTCGCGCCCAGTCGAGGTCTGGTCCGTACCGCCGATCATCGCGATCGTGCGATGGCCGAGGCCGATCAGGTGGTTGGTGGCAAGCGAAATGCCGTAGCTGTCGTCGCCGCGATAAGTCGGCACATCCTGGCTGTCCATGGAACGGGCGACGAGGATCGCCGGCATGCCGTTTTCTTCCGCGAGCTGGATATCCTCCGGCGGCGTGCCGATCGCCGGCGACATGATGACCCCGTCACCACCGAGCTGCAGCAGGGTTTCGATGAAGGTGCGCTGCTTCTCGACGGAATCGTAGTGATTGGAGAGAATGAAGGTGTGGCGGCTGCGATCGAGTTCGCTTTCGATCGCCTTCAGGATTTCCCCGTAGAACGGGTTCATGATGTCGTGAACAACAACGCCGATAATGCCGGAGCGTGACGTGCGCAGGCTGGCGGCGCGGCGATTGTAGATGTAACCGAGCGCGCGGGCCTGTTCCTTGATCTTTTCGCGAGTATTGCCGGCAACCAGCGGACTGTCGCGTAAGGCAAGGGAAACGGTCGCCGTTGATATGCCGAGTGTTTCGGCAATCGTCGAAAGCTTGATCTTCTGAACCACGTCTCCTCCTCCGGGCAACGCGTGAAGCTGGTCGACGGCTGCCGCGGTGCAACGCCAGCCTTAAAAAGTTTAATTAAAAGATTTAAGCGGCGCAGGCAATTCGCCTTTTGAGGAAATTTTCAGTCTTCCTCATCTTCGTCGACATGCATTGCCTCCGCCTGCAGATTGGCGTCGATCGCCTTGAGCAGACGCACCAGATTGCGGATCTCCTTTTCGGAGAAATCGAGCGTCGCCAGCTTGTCGCAGGAGGAAGCCGCAAGCTCGATTGCCTGCACGCTGCCACGACCGAGTTCAGTGAGGTATACCTTGGTGAGGCGGGCGTCTTCGGCGTCAGGCTTGCGTTCCAGGAAGCCCTGAGCCTCCATGCGGCCGATGGTGCGGGTCATGGTGGGCGCCTTGACACCGAGCTTCTGGGCAAGCCCGCCGGCTGTCATACCATCGCTTTCGGCAAGGGAAGTGATGACCCCGTCCTGGCCGGCATAGAGACCACTTTCAAGAAGGTTGCGCGACAGGACCGTACGCATGGAGCGAGCAGCCTGCGTCAGAGCCGGCGAAAGATCGACAAGCGTATACTCGGTCTGGTCCTTCTTTTTCTTGTGCTTCTTGCCGTCCTTATGCTTCTTGCCCATTGCCATCCCTTTGATCTTTAAGCACTGCCCAGGCTGGGTTATGACATTGCCCATCATCTCGTCATAAACAAGAGGCAACGCCCGATGTTGGTTCCGTCGTTCCGTTTCGAGGACAATGATCCGGCACTCGCTCCGGAGGCACGCCGCCGGTGGATAGCGGTCCTGCCACTCGGCGCACATGAACAGCACGGCCCCCATCTGCCCTTCGAAACCGACACATTGATCGCGCAGGGCATCGTCAACAGGCTGAAAACCGCCCTGCCGGCCGGTTTGCCCGTCACCGTACTCCCCATCGAATCGATCGGCTACTCCTTAGAGCACATGGATGTTGAAGGAACGAAGACGCTCCCTTTTGATACAGCCGTAAAGCGCTGGCTCGATATCGCTGAAAACCTCTCGAAGCTCGGTATCCGCAAATTCGTGATGCTGAATGCCCATGGCGGCAACTCGCCGCTGATGACCATCGTCGCCACGGAAGCGCGTGTGCGCTTCAGCATGCTGGCCGTCGCCACGAGCTGGACCCGCTTCGGCCTGCCGGAGGGTGTGATCTTGCCGGATGAAAAGGCTGTAGACATTCATGGCGGAGATATCGAAACATCCGTCATGCTGGCGCTCTATCCGAGCAGGGTGGATATGGAGAAAGCTGCCGACTTCCCTTCCAACCAGACAGAGTTCGCCCGGTGCTTCAAGCACCTGCGCGCCTATGGCCCGCATGCCTTCGGCTGGAAGATGTCCGATCTCAACCCGCAAGGCGCTGCAGGCAATGCGAAAAAGGCGACTGCAGAAAAGGGTGAGGCGCTGATAGCCCATGCGGTCAGCGGATTGGTGGAGCTGCTGCAGGATGTCGATGCTTTCGACGCAGAAACGCTGCGATGAAGGCGCGGCTTTGCATAGAAAGCAATGTGATCTTATAACATACAAAACCCTTTGAACTGCCGCTTCCAAGCGCCTATATGAAACCGACCCATTCAGGCCCCGCACTTTGCCCTCGGGGTCAATATCCTACTTTCGAGGTTCTCATGACCGACGCGATCCAGACACAGCAGAAGCCCATCCCCGTCACCGTGCTCACCGGTTATCTCGGTGCCGGCAAGACGACGCTGCTCAACCGCATCCTTTCCGAAAACCACGGCAAGAAATATGCAGTCATCGTCAACGAGTTCGGCGAGATCGGCATCGACAACGACCTGATCGTCGAATCCGACGAAGAAATCTACGAAATGAACAATGGCTGTGTGTGCTGCACGGTCCGAGGCGACCTGATCCGCGTCGTCGAGGGCCTGATGCGCCGTCCCGGCCGCTTTGACGGCATCATCGTCGAAACAACCGGCCTTGCCGATCCGGTTCCGGTCGCTCAGACCTTCTTCATGGATGATGACGTCCGCGCCAAGACCGAACTCGACGCCGTCGTTGCCCTCGTCGATGCCAAGCATCTGCCGCTGCGCCTGAAGGACAGCCGCGAGGCCGAGGACCAGATCGCCTTCGCCGACGTCGTCATCATCAACAAGACCGATCTCGTCACGCCAGAAGAACTGGCGCAGATCGAAGACATCGTGAACGCCATCAACCCGGCTGCTCGCGTCTATAAGACGAGCCGTTCCGGCGTTGATCTCGCCCGCGTTCTGGACCAGGGCGCCTTCAATCTAGAGCGCGCGCTGGAAAACGATCCACATTTCCTCGAGCACGGCCATGACGATCATGTCTGCGGCCCGGACTGCGATCATGATCACCATGGTCATGATCACCATCATCACGATCATGACCACGACCATCACCACCATCATCATGGTGAGATGTCGGCCATCCATGACATAACGGTGCAGTCCGTTTCGCTGCGCGGCGGCGAGATGAACCCGGAGCGCTTCTTCCCCTGGATCCAGAAGATCACCCAGACGCAGGGCCCAAGCATTCTGCGCCTCAAGGGCATCATCGCCTTCAAGGGTGACGCCGAGCGCTACGTCGTCCAGGGCGTGCATATGATCATCGAAGGCGACCATCAGCGTCCTTGGAAGGACGGAGAGAAGCACGAGAGCCGTCTCGTCTTCATCGGTCGCGACCTCGACCGCGCCAAACTGGAAGAATCCTTCAAGGCGTGCGAGGCGACCGCCTGATGCCAACAGTTGCACCGCTTGATCTCGACGGCCACGTTCTGGCCGTCGAATTTTTAGGTGATGTTCCCTTCTTCGCGAATGCCAACGGTACTTTTCACCGGCTCGGTGGCGGCGACAAGGTCATCGAAGCCCATCAGGGCATGCTGACGGCGATCCGTGATCCCTACAGCGAAAGCCTGATTTCGGGCGGCGAGGATGGCAAGGTGCTGCGCATCGCTGCTGACGGCAGCGTCAGCGAAATTGCCTCGGCCCCGCGCAAATGGATTTCTCAAGTCGCCGCCGGCCCGCAGGGTGCGATCGCTTATTCCTATGGCAAGAGCACGCTCGTGCGCCTCGCCGATGGCACGACGAAGGAATTTCCCGAAGAGCGCACGGTCGAAGGCATCGCCTTCGCGCCCAAGGGCCTGCGCATCGCAGCCGCTCGTTATAACGGCGTATCGCTGCATTGGGTCGGCACAAGCGCCAAGCCTGTTGATCTCGAATGGAAGGGCGCCCATACCGGCGTCACCTTCTCGCCCGACGGCAACTTCCTGGTCACATCAATGCAGGAAAATGCGCTGCACGGCTGGAAACTCGACGTCAAGTCTGGCACCGAAGCCCGCCACATGCGCATGACCGGCTATCCGGCCAAGGTGAAGTCGCTCTCCTGGTCCGCCAAGGGCAAGTGGCTTGCCTCCTCCGGTGCGCCGGCCGCCATCGTCTGGCCCTTCCAGGGCAAGGACGGCCCGATGGGCAAGGCGCCGCTGGAGCTCGGCACCCGCGCTAACATCATGGCAACTGCGGTGAAATTCCACCCGGTTGAAGATATACTCGCCATTGGCTTCATCGACGGCATGATCCTTGCCGTTCGCCTCGCCGACAGCAAGGAAGCGCTACTGCGCCGCCCCGGCAAGGGCGCTATCACCGGTATGAGCTGGAGCAAGGACGGCAAGCTGCTCGCTTTTGCTTCCGAGACCGGCGATTGCGGCGTCGTGGATATTGCGACGGCCTGATCCCATGGCTGTCGAAGTTACAGCCCTGGTTCCAAGGACATGTATGAGGCTGCCATGGTGCGGCGCATCGCACTATGGAGCGTGATGCCGCACCTTCCCGATCTTCACGCCCCTGAGGAAGGCGAGGAATACTGGCGAACACATCTGCTGCGAGAACACACGGTTCTTGGCGCGCTTGTCGACAGACGGCTGGTTGGCGTTATCGCCTACGGCAATGGTTGGATCGAGCAGCTCTACGTTCTGCCCGACGCCCAGCGTGCGGGAATCGGTACGACGCTTCTCTCTTCGGCAATGAATGATATGGACGATATTCGCCTCTGGACCTTCCAGCAAAATCGCCGCGCCCGTGCCTTCTATGAATCACATGGATTCTCGTCCATTGAAGAAACTGACGGCAGCGGCAACGAGGAAAGAGAGCCCGACATGCTCTATCATTGGCGCCGCCTGCCAGAACCGGTGTATGATCCCGGCCCAGCCCATCGCTGACACGCCGTCGCAAGAAGATTTTTGAGAAGGACCCGACAATGCCTGTTCCGAATAACGCTGCCGCCGATGAGCCGCGCGCGTTCTGGTCCGTCTGGTCGGCAATCCGCACGGAAGCGGTCGATCTGGCAACGCGGGAACCAACCCTGCGGACACTCCTTGAAACACAGATCATCGGCGCAGAAAATGACGCCGATATCATCGCGCATGTGATTTCGGCGCGCCTCTCGGTCGCGAGGGTCGATGCCGAAGACCTGTTCCAGCTGTTTTACAGCACACTGCAGGAACATCCCGATATCGGCGCCGCCATCGAAGCCGATCTTCTGGCCGTGCGCGAACGAGATCCCGCCTGCACCACCTATCTGCACGCATTGTTGAACCTCAAAGGCTTTCACGCCCTGCAGACCCATCGCATTGCCCATGCCCTGTGGATGGCTGGTCGTGTCGAGATTGCGAGCTGGCTTTCCAACCTCGCCTCGCTGGTCTTCGGCCCGGATATCCATCCGGCTGCAAGGATCGGTTCCTCAATCATGCTCGACCATGGGTCGGGCATCGTCATCGGCGAGACGGCCGTCATCGAAGATGAAGTCTCTATCCTGCAGAACGTTACGCTTGGCGGTACGGGCAAGGAGACAGGTGATCGCCACCCGAAGATACGCCACGGCGTGATGATCGGCGCCGGTGCAAAGATCCTCGGCAATATTGAGATCGGTGCCTTCAGCAAGATCGCAGCCGGCAGTGTCGTACTGAAAGCAGTCCCGGCTCATTGCACGGTAGCCGGCGTTCCGGCGGCTGTCGTGCGTATTCATCGCAACGATGAAATCCCGGCCGAAACGATGGATCAGAATATCTAAGCGGCTTGTTGGTTTTCCCCTGCCGCTTCGACGCGGTTGCGGCCTTCGCGCTTCGAACGGTAGAGCGCCTCATCCGCCTTCTGCACGAGCCGCTCAAAATCTCCGCCCTCGTCCGTGCGTGTGGAAACGCCGATGCTGAGTGTCGGGAAGATCGCCAAGTCCGGCATTTGCATGACGGCTGCCGCAAAGGAAAGGCGGATGCGGTTTGCGATCTCTACCGCTTCTTCCCGATCGACATTGCGGAGCACCGCCAGGAATTCATCCCCGCCTTGCCGGGCGAGCAAGTCGCCCGAGCGCATGATGCCCTTCGACACTTTGGAGAAAAGTCGCAGAACCTCGTCGCCGGCGGCATGACCGTGCTGGTCGTTCAACTGCTTGAAATTGTCGATATCGATGATGAGGAGCGATACCGGCTGGCCGGCAAGCAACGGCACATGCTGGGCAAGGCCGCCGCGATTGAGCGTTCCGGTCAGGGGATCATGATGCGCAAGTTCGATGAGCTGATTCCGGCTTCGCTCGGCTGCCATCAGCACCATTGCCATGCTGCGAAGCATGATGAAGGCCACGGCCGATACCGCCATCCAGCTATGGATGACGCTGCCGCCGAAGGGATCCGGCCCTGCGATGCCCCCGGTCGCGGCAAGAAAACTGCGAACTGCGAAAAGGATCGCGGTGGCAACGTAGAGCCCGAGGAGAAGCGCCGCCGAGTAAAGTTTCTCGCGGCGGAGAATTCCGGCGGCTTCCCTGGCGATGGTGACATCGCAAAGACAGCAGATCACCGAAATGTAAAGGAGACGTTGGGATATCGCGACCGGATCGCTAATGAAAAGTGCGACGGGTACGCTGCCGCAGAAGATTACGAGCCAGAAATAGCGCCGGTTGACGGGGTGTCCCGCAAAGTCGCGCACGGCAAAGAACATCAGCATGTAGCCGACGATGGTCAGCACATTGCCCGCATCGATCGAGATATAATAGGGAACGAGATTGCGCAGCGCGACGAAGAAGGAACCGATGCCGACCAGCAAGTTGCTGGCGCCCCACCAGAGCGGCCAACGTTCGAAGCGGCCCGTCGCATAGGCGGCGAACTGGAGGGCGCTCAGAACGACGCAGCTCACTGCAACGATGAAATAGATTGTCCGCAGATCCAGCAACATCGCGTCTATCCCGAGGTACGACGCGGCGAACCCTACAGGAAGCGATTTGCAGTTTGATTGGATGCTTCGCTAAAAATTTAGCGACCTCTAATTTTTCTCCGTCAGGCGGGACGTACCGTGCCGATGATATCAGCCAGCAGGCCGTGCAGCGAATCCCTGTAACCATTGCGGGCGGAAGGACCGCTCTCCTCCGAGGTCATGACGACCGTGAGGTTGAGCGTCGGTACGATGTAGAGCATCTGTCCGCCATAGCCCCAGGCAAAATGCACCTGCTCTCCGCCGATCTGCCGGGTGAACCAGCCATAGCCATAGTCATCCCCGGAGAAACGCGAATTGGTGCGGCGCTGCCAGGACTGTGCCACCCAGTCCGCCGGAATTACCTGTTTGCCGTCGTCCATGCGACCGCCATTGCGGTAAAGCTCGCCGAAGGCAAGCAGCGACCGAGCGCTCATCGCCATCTGGTTGCCGCCGAGATAGATGCCCTGCGGATCGCGCTCCCAAGCACCGATGCGGAAACCCTCGACCGGACCGAGCCATTCACGTGCAAGTGCCAGCGTCGACTTGCCACCGACCTTGGTGAGAATGGCGGAAAGAAGATGCGTCGAGGCCGTGGAATAGAGCATCTCTCCACCGGGCTGATCAACGAAAGGCTGCGAGAGCGCAAAGCGGACCCAGTTGCGTGAGGAGACCCAGCGCCCGTAATTCGCCCCGGACATGCGATCCAACCCCGCCTGCATGGAGAGAAGATTGCCGATGGTGATCTCGTTGAGGCGCTGATCCGGCGAAGCCGGTAGATCCGCCTTCAGGATCGGCGCGATCTTCTGGTCCGGTCCTTCCAGCAGGCCCTTGCCGATCGCAATGCCGACCAACGCTGAAATGATCGATTTCGATGCGGATTTGATATTGGTCGATTCCGATGGTGAATGACCGCGATAGCCGTGCTCCGCCACCACCCGCCCGTCACGGGCGACAACAACGCTTTTCAGCGGTTTCAACTCCTCCCGCTCTCCGAGGCTGTCCAGAAGAGTTGAGAGGGAGCTTCCCTGCTGCTGGGCGAGAGCGGCAATAGGGACGAGCAACAGTGAAAGGCAGAGAGCGAGGCGCTTGATCATGGAGCGATGAGCTAGCGCAGCTGCGTGACGAAATCAGCAGCGGAAAGCGCCGATTCACGCGGACGTGAAACTTTATGATCCGCGCACTGGCCACTTGCAGTCCTGCGAAGCGGCACGACATACTGCCCATGACCCGCCCATATGCGCATCTGGAGGAGACTGCATGGCTCGCGTGATCGTCATCGGAGCAACAGGACATGTCGGCACCTATCTCGTACCCCGCCTCGTCGAGGCCGGCCATGAGGTGGTGGCGATCAGTCGCGGCGCAGCCGCGCCTTATAAGGCACATGAAGCGTGGAGCCGTGTCGATATCAGGCATATGGATCGCGCAGCGCTCGAGGCGGAAGGCCGCTTCGGCGATGCGATCCGCGCGCTGGAGGGTGAGATCGTCATCGACATGATCTGCTTCACGCCTGAAAGCAACGAACAGCTCGCAACCACCCTTGAGGGTCATGTCCGCCATTTTCTCCATACCGGCACGATCTGGACCCATGGTTTCTCCACCGTCGTGCCGACGCCGGAGGAGGCACCGAAGAAGCCCTTCGGCGACTACGGCGTAAAGAAAGCCGCGATCGAAGCCGATCTGCTACGGATGGCTCGCGAGAAGAATTTTCCGGTAACTCTCATCCATCCCGGCCATATCGTCGGCCCCGGCTGGAACCCGCTGAACCCTGCCGGGCATTTCAATCCCGAGGTTTTCACCTCGTTGGCACGTGGAGAAACGCTGGCCCTGCCGAATTTCGGTATGGAAACCGTGCATCACGTCCATGCCGACGATATTGCAGAACTCTTCATGGCCGCCATCGCAAAGCCTGAGGCCGCAATCGGTCAGGCTTTCCACGCCGTTTCGGAAAAGGCGGTGACGCTGCGGGGTTATGCCGAGGCGATGGCCGCGTGGTTTGGCCAGGAAGCGAAGCTGGAATTCCTTCCCTTTGAGGCCTGGGCAAAAAAACAGAACCCAGAAGAGGCGAGAGCCACCTGGGAACACATCGCCCGCAGCCCCAACTGCTCCATGGAAAAAGCCCGCCGGTTGCTTGGCTTCACACCGCGATACAGCTCGTTGCAAGCCGTGCAGGAAGCGGTCCGCTGGTTGATCGAAAATGGCCGCGTCGAAGCAAAAGCTTCGTGATCATTCGGCGATGACCTTAAACAAAAAAGCCCCTCCCGAGAAAGGGAGGGGCTTCAGCCGGTCAGGCCGCCTTCCGGACCGGCGCGCCGGCCAGCATGCGTCCCGAAGGAACGATCATGCCGGCCGCGCCGCCAAGCCAGCCCTCGACGAGCTCAAGCGCCAGAAAGCGCGAGCGTTCGAAGGGGCCGGGCATGACAAGGTGACGAGCCTTCTCGGCAAAAAAGCCGAAGCGCTCGTAATAGTCCGCATCGCCGACGAGCAGGATCGCGCCGTGGCCGCGGTTTTTTGCTTCGAGGATCGCCGCGCGCATCAGCGCCGAGCCGATGCCTTTGCCGCCATGCTTGCCGTCGACGGCGAGCGGGCCGAGCAGCAGCGCATCGAGCGGCGTACCCTCGTAGTTGATGCCGGCTTCGACATTCCACAGACGCACCGTGCCGATCACATGGCCGTCGCGGTCGCGCGCGACCAGCGCCAGGCCTTCGGCCGGCACACGGTTGCGGCGGATCATTTCCGACGACTTCTTGCGACGATCCGGCCCCATGACGCGATCGAGCAGGGTTTCGCGAGCGACGACGTCGGACGGATTTTCCGCATCGATAGTGAAAGTAACAGGCGCAAAGAATGCGCGGACAGAATCAAGAACAGCGGCCATCTTGGCCTCCCGTACCCAATACCGTTATCAGCGGTGATGACTGGAAATTGTGAAGTTGCCGCCCCGGCTGGTTACGGGGCTGGCAGAAACAAGACCTTAGATGACGTAGGCCTTCAGCGGCTCGAAGCCATTGAAAGCGACTGCCGAGTAGGTCGTCGTGTAGGCGCCTGTACCTTCGATCAGAACCTCGTCGCCGATCGTCAGAGACATCGGCAGCGGATAGAGGTTCTTTTCGTACAGCACGTCGGCCGAGTCACAGGTCGGGCCGGCGATCACGCAGGGCTCCATCTCGTCGCCGTCGCGTTCGGTGCGGATCGGGTAGCGAATGGCTTCGTCCATCGTCTCGGCGAGACCGCCGAACTTGCCGATGTCGAGGAAGACCCAGCGGGCGTCGTCATTGTCCGACTTCTTGGAAATCAGCACGACTTCAGCCTTGATGACACCTGCATTGCCAACCATGCCGCGACCTGGCTCGATGATCGTCTGCGGGATCTGGTTGCCGAAATGCGTACGCAGCGCCTGGTAGATCGACTTGCCGTAAGCTTCTGCGGACGGAACATCGCGCAGATACTTGGTCGGGAAGCCGCCGCCCATATTGACCATCTGCAGGTGGATGCCCTGCTTGGCAAGCTGGACGAAGACGCGCTTGGCATCTGCAAGAGCCGAATCCCAGGCATCGACCTTGGTCATCTGCGAGCCGACATGGAACGAGACGCCATAGGACTGCAGGCCGAGCTGATGAGCATAGACGAGAACGTCGACGGCCATCTGCGGAACGCAGCCGAACTTGCGCGACAGCGGCCATTCGGCGCCTTCACCATCGGTCAGGACGCGGCAGAAAACGCGCGCACCCGGAGCTGCACGGGAAATCTTCTCGACTTCTTCGTGGCTGTCGACTGCAAAGAGGCTGACGCCGAGTGCATGCGCACGGGCGACGTCGCGTTCCTTCTTGATCGTGTTGCCGTAGGAGATACGGGCTGCGGTCGCACCGGCTTCCAGCGCCATTTCGATTTCTGCGACGGACGCGCAATCGAAGTTGGAACCGAGGCTGGCGAGCAGCTTCAGGACTTCCGGAGCTGGGTTGGCCTTGACGGCGTAATAGATCGCGCTGTCCGGCATCGCGTGACGGAAGGCGTGGAAATTGTCTCTGATGACATCGAGGTCAACCACGAGGCAGGGACCGTCGGGACGTCGGGTTGCGAGAAAGTCGCGGATGCGCTGGGTGGTCATATCAATTCCCTCTTCCAATTCCAGAGCTCCGGCACGAACCGGAGGACAAAGGGCATACAAGAACCGCTCAGGAACCAGCCGGTGGAGACCCCGGATCCTTGACGGCGCTTGATGCGCGAATAGTGAACCAACGCCGCGAATGCGGTATGGGTTCGGCTTTGTCTGCCATGGATTGGAGGGAGTATCCCTGCCGCACTTCCGGCAATGAAGGTGTGCCTCTTCAGTAACCCCCGCTGATGGAAAGCAGGGAGAGAACAAAAAGGCCCGCACCGTCGTTGCTTCAGGCGTCCTCGCATTTTCCGGTTGGCCGGAATAGCGACTGGAGGGGTTAATTCCAGGTACCTTACCGATTTCCTCACCAATTCGAGGGTTCGGCGGACACCCATGGGCACGTGCGACTTTGGGCTGAGTGGGAAATAAGAATATTCGCCGACATAATCAAGAGAATTTTTGATCGCGCCCCAAAAAATAAATTGAACAAAGCAGCCAGATTTGTTCAATATTCTGAAACAGATCGGAGGAATCATGGACACGCTGACCCGCATACGCGCCTTCATCGATGTGGTCGAAGCGGAAGGTTTTTCTGCTGCTGCGCGGCGCACCGGCCGCTCCAAGGCCCTGCTCTCGAAATACGTGCGCGAACTGGAAGACGAACTCGGCGCCTTGCTGCTCAATCGCACCACCCGTCAGTTCTCGATGACCGAGGCCGGACACACCTATTATCGCACGGCATCCGACATCCTGAAGGAGATCGATAACCTCGCCGACCTCGTGCGGGAGAACAATGCGCAACTGAAGGGCCGCCTGAAGGTTTCTGTGCCGCGCACCTTCGTCGATGCCGATGTCGGCCAGTCGTTGATCGACTTCGCCAAGGAAAATCCAAACCTGCAGCTGGAGATTGCCGCCGACGACCAATTCGTCGACCTGATCGAGGAAGGCTTCGACGTCGCGGTCCGCGTCACCAAACTCGAAGATTCCGGTATGATCGCCCGCAAGATCTCCGATTTCCGCGTCCATATCTGTGCCACGCCGGAATTCCTCGAACGCTACCCCAACATCGAGCACCCGAGCGATATCTCCAACGTGCCCTTCATCGTCGATACCAATTCCCGCAACCAGGCGAGCATCCGCTTCTACAATCCCGACAGCACCTCCTTTGCGGTCGCCGTTTCCGGCCCGATGGAAGTCAACAGCCCGCACGCGACACTGCGCGCCGCGCTCTCAGGGGTCGGGATTGCGCTGATTCCAGACTTTATCGCTCGCAAACCGATCGAAGACGGTCGGCTGGTGACGTTGTTCAACGACTATATTCCGACTGACCGCGGCATCTATGCCGTCTATCCGCACCGCCGCTATCTGCCGGCAAAGGTCAGGATCTTCGTGGACTACCTTTACAACTGGTTTAAGAAACATCCCTGAAGCGAGCGGGATGCGCGCCCAAGCGTCGCAGGGGCGGTCCCAATTCCGTCCCATTTTCTGGTGAGAAATCACCCCAACCGAACAGGGCAGCGGGTAAGCATGAAAAGTTCGACACTTCTGACGGCTGGGCTTCTTTCGCTCGCCCCCGCCACGGCCTTCGCCCATCCGCATATCTTCGTGGAAGCGCGGCTGGAAGTTGTCGCAGCACCCGACGGCAGCATTCAGGAACTGCGAAATGTCTGGCGCTTCGATGAGGTCTTCTCCTCTTCGGTCGTCATGGATTTCGACAAGAACACCGATCTGAAGTTGGAGCCGAACGAACTTGCCGAGGTCGGCAAGACGGTCCGAGATTCGCTTGCCGACTACGATTACTACATGAACTTGACGATCAACGGGAAGAACATCACCGTCCAGAAGCCCGACATCATCCACGTCGACTACAAGGAAGGTCAGCTTCTGATGTTTTTTGCGGTCAAACCGGTCGAAAAGATGCCGCTGAAGGGCAAGCTGACCTTCGGCGTCTATGATCCGACGCTCTACACCTCGATCGACTTCCCGACCGACAACGAACTCGCCACGGTCGGCGACGGCTTCAAGGCTTGCAAGCACGCAGTCGTGCGCCCAGACGCAGACGAGGTAATCTCGGAAAACAAGCAGTCGCTGACCGACGCTTTCTTCAACGATCCGACCGGCACCAATATGTCGAAGCTCTTTGCCACGCGGCTGGAGGTCACATGCTGATGAAGCGCCTGCCCCTCGCCCTGCTTGCGATCGCTGTCATGACCGTCGCTGCCCATGCGCAATCGCCGCTCGGCATCGGTACGGCCGAGCCGAGCTTCCAGCCGACGGGCGGGCCGCTGGCGCCACTCTTTCTCTACGTGAATTACGAGCAGCAGGCCTTCTATCGTGCGCTGACTGGCGCGCTGAAGGAGATGCGCCAGGATCCCTGGCAGCTTTCCTCGCTGATCGGCCTTTCCTTTGCCTATGGCGTCTTTCATGCCGCCGGCCCCGGCCACGGTAAGGCCGTCATCTCGTCCTACATGATCGCCAACGAAGTCGAGCTTCGACGTGGCATCGTCATCTCCTTCATCTCAGCCTTCGTCCAGGGCGCTATGGCCGTCGTGCTTGTCGGCGGCGCGTGGCTGGTGCTGCGCGGCACCGGTATCACGCTGACCATGGCAACACAGGCCATGGAAATCGCAAGCTTCGTGATGGTCATCCTCTTCGGTGGCTGGCTGCTCTTCCGAAAGCTGCGCTCGATGGCCGGCAGCCTGCCACGCCGTCGGCTCATGGCAACGCCGGCCGGGCCGGTCAGCATGATGCTGGACTGGAAGGAGAATGCCGCCGAACGCCAGCGCGCCAATTTCAGCTTCAACGGCAAGGCGCAGGCCGTGGACCCCGGCCATACCTATGTGCCCGGCATGGTCTGCGAGACCTGCGGCAATTCACACCTGCCCGATCCCTCGCTGGTCAGTGGCGACAAGTTTAACGCGCGTGAGGCATGGTCTGCAGTGATCGCTGTGGGCTTGCGCCCCTGCTCCGGCGCATTGCTGGTCATGACCTTCTCACTGCTGAACGGGCTTTATCTCGGCGGCGTGCTCTCGGTCGTCGCCATGTCGCTCGGCACCGCCATTACCGTTGCAATTCTTGCCACGCTCGCCGTCACGGCCAAGAGCACGGCGGTGCGCCTCTCCGGCCGCGGTTCGTCTGCCTCCGTCTGGATCGGCAATGCGATCGAGATATCAGGTGCAATTCTTGTAATATTGATGGGTGTATTGCTGCTCGGAGCCTCCCTGCAGGGATAGTCTTCAGGGCTTTCTGCTACGCTGATAGCGCGCTCGCAGCCAGAATATGCCGAAGAAACACATCAGCAGGCAGACGCCGACGATGACCGCCAATGTCGGCGAGAAACTGCCGATCCACAGCACGATGGTCGGCAGGAAGTAGACCACCAGCCCGGCAGAAAACAGAATGATTGCGGCGGCGGTCGCCTGCGAACGGCTTTCCGGGCTCATGGACATGCTCACTCCTCTTGTCCGGGAGTGGATAGGCCAGCCGCTTCGCAAAGGCAACTGGCCCTGATGCTACTGAGACAGAGTGACCTTGGCGGAGGAAACCGTTGCCTCGATATGATCGACAAGCTGATCGGGAAGACCGAGCCTGCCGGCGAGCAGATCGAGATAGCCGCGTTCGGCACGCGAATCCGGCTCGATCGTCAGGCGCGAGGCTGTGTAGAGCTCGACCTTCTGTTCCTCGGTAACGGCTGCGGCGATAAGTGCATCGATATCCGTCGGCTCCGAAAGCTCGCGTTCGATGAAGCTCGCTGCCTCGCCGCTGACATCGGCAGCCTTGACCTTGTCCATGATGAGCGCGCGCTCTGCATCGTCGATATGACCGTCGGCCTTGGCGGCAGCGATCATGGCACGGATGAGGATGAGCACGAATTCATTGCTGGTCGCCGGCGAGGCCGGACCGAAGCCGGATTCCGCGGGCGGAGGCAGGAGAACGGGATTGTTCGCCGTCGGCGCATCAGAGGGTGCCGCAGGCGCTTGCCCGGCCTGATAATTCTTCCAGGCCTGATATCCGAGACCTGCGATTGCTGCGAGACCGCCGATGGCGACGGCATTGCCGGCAATGTTGCGGCCGGTCTTGGTGCCGAGAAGGACGGCGGCAAGACCGGCGGTCTTCAACGGATTGTCCTTCGCCATCTGGATCGCGTCGCCCGCCCGGTCGCGCACGCTGCCGCCCACACCCGGCACTTGTGATCCCAGAAACTGGTCGAGTAGTTTCTTCGCGTCGAACATGTCCTCATCTTCTCCCTGTTTCAAAGGCTGGAGGAGAACATAGGTTTGCGACTGCCGAAATACAAACGAGGGCGGCACGGCCACCCTCGTTCAAACCTGTCAGCTTTCAAAACCCGGCGGCTTCGACAGATCAGGCCTTCAGCGCGAAAGCTTCGGAGGCGAGCTTGGTGATACCTGCCCAGTCGCCCGCAGCCACCAGCTCCTTCGGTGCGACCCACGAACCGCCGACGCAGATGACGTTCGGCAGCGAGAGATAGTCGTTGGCATTCTTCAGCGAGATGCCGCCCGTCGGGCAGAAGAGCGTGCCAGCAAGCGGGGAGGAAAGCGCCTTGAGATAGGCGGCACCGCCGGCCTGCTCGGCCGGGAAGAACTTCAGCACCTGGTAGCCTTCTTCGCGTAGCGCCATGACTTCGCTTGCGGTGGCGGCGCCCGGAAGCAGCGGCACCGGAGAATCGGCGGCGGCATCCAGAAGCTCCTGGGTTGTGCCGGGGCTGACGATGAACTTGGAGCCTGCCTGCACGGCGGCTTCCCAGTGGGCTGCGTTGAGGATCGTGCCGGCGCCGACTTCAGCACCCTCTACCTCAGCAGCAACCGCGCGCACAGCCTCGAGAGCTGCCGGGGTGCGCATCGTGATCTCGATGGCCTTCAGACCGCCGGCAACGAGCGCTCGAGCGAGAGATACGGCCGACTTCGCGTCCTCGACGATCAGGACCGGAACGACGGGCTGGAGTTTCAGGATGGAAAGGAGTTTTTCTGTCTTCTCGCCCATGGCCACGGTTCCCTTAAACGATTGAAATCGGCTTTCGAATAGCGCCCCCACAGAGGCTTGTCGAGATAAAACCAGCCCGTGCGACAAGCCGGGTATTAAATCATTATAAATTGGGGTACCGTGCGACGATCGTCACAAAAGGTTCATTCGTATGGCGAAAGAGATCGAACGAAAGTTCCTCGTACGCGGCGAAGCATGGCGCTCTGCCGTAGAGTCCAAGTCGGTCCTGAAACAGGGCTATGTCGCCTCGATGGATGATCGCTCTGTGCGGATTCGCATCCTTGATGAAAAGACCGCGCGGCTGACGATGAAAATCGGCCGCGGCACCCTCACCCGCGATGAATTCGAATACGAGATCCCTGTCTCCGACGCCGAAGAACTGCTGGAAAACGCCATCGGTATCGTCATCGAAAAGACGCGTTACCGCGTCCCCTATGAAGGTTTCGTCTGGGAAGTTGATGTCTTTGCCGGCGCCCATCGCGGCCTCGTCATAGCCGAAGTCGAGATGCAAGCCGAAACTGACAATCCTCCCTTGCCCGCCTGGCTCGGCCGCGAGGTCACGGGCGATTTCCGCTATTCCAATCAGGCGCTGGCCACAGAATTTGAGCACGACAGGCATGGGCTATCGCATACGGCCTGAGGCCGACTTTACCGACGAGTTCCGAAGCGCCGCTGAGGAGCAGTTGAAGCGCGCCATCACCGTTCTCGACAAGCGGCCGGAAGGCGCCCATGAGGCGATCCACGCCTTCCGCAAGAACATCAAGCGGCTGCGTTCACTTTATCGTCTTGTGTCTCGCGAAGTGCCGGAATTCCAGAAGCGGGAAAATGCCCGGCTGAGAGAAACGGCACGGTCGCTGTCTGCCATCCGCGATGCCGCGGCAATCGTTGGTACTGCCCGCTACCTGCAGGACAATGCTCGCAATCTGGAAGAGGCCGAGGCGCTCGGCCGTATCGTTTCCATTCTGGAAGCCCGGCGCGACTGGATGGCGGAAGCCGAAAGCGGCCTTGAGGAAAGGCTGCATTATGCTGCCGGCAAGTTGCGGGAAGCGATCGCGGCACTTGACGATGTCGCCTTCGACAAGAGCCACCGCAAGAATGCCCGTATGCTGGCAAAAAGCTGGCGCAGGACAGCATCGCGCGCCAGGGAAGCGCTCGATGCCTGCCAAGAGGACACAGCGGCCGGAGATTTCCACGAGCTGCGCAAGCGCACCTACGATTATCGCCTTTATCACGCGCTTCTGCGCGATCTCTGGCCAAGCGCCATGAAGGCCAAGCGCGACTTCGCCAAGGATCTTGTTGAACGTCTCGGCCATATCAACGATCTCGCCGTGCTTTCAGGCCTCGTGGAGGCAGAACCACAACTCTTCACCCGCAACGACGATCTCGCCCATCTGCTGGATGCCATCATCTTCCGCCAACAGGAGGATCGGCGCGAAGCGTTACGCGACGCCGAAACGCTCTATGGCGATGATCCTGACGATGAAGCGCAGCGTCTGGAATTGCTTTGGGTGTCTATCGGCAATTGACGTATTTGATCTGCTGACCTCAACTTTACTTGAGGTCTTAGCCTCGGCCCGGTCAATGAACCGATCGAGGAAAATATGTCTGCAGATAATGCCACGACGCCCCAGATCCTGGGCATCTACGAAACCCATCTCACCGTCGCCGATCTGAAGACCTCCATTCCTTTCTACCGCGATATTCTCGGCCTGGAGCTCGCCGCCGAATTTCCCGAGCGCCGCATTGCCTTCTTCTGGGTGAACGGCAAGAAGAACGCCATGCTCGGCCTTTGGGAAACCGGCACCGGTCCCTTGAAGATGCGCCTGCACATGGCCTTCCGCCTGTCGCAGGAAGAAATGATGAGGGCACCGGCGCTGCTGATCCACAAGGGCCTGAAGCTGCATGGCTTTCACGGCGAGCCGATCACCGAACCGATCGTCA
Organism: Rhizobium sp. KNZ14-9A; assembly: GCF_056755015.1. Classification (NCBI taxonomy): domain Bacteria; kingdom Pseudomonadati; phylum Pseudomonadota; class Alphaproteobacteria; order Hyphomicrobiales; family Rhizobiaceae; genus Rhizobium; species Rhizobium sp. KNZ14-9A. Next base: position 4,419,870 of record NZ_JBPGXB010000002.1, on the reverse strand, counting down.
TCGGCTGGGTGCCGGCACTGTCGCTCTATTTCAACGATCCCGACGGACATTCGATCGAATTCCTGAGCGTGCTCGACGAAGAGCCGGATGCTGCGTTTGGCATGCGGTCCTACGCCGAATGGAAGGCGCGCGGATAGGCACAATCCCACAATGCCGTCCTTGCGTAATGTCATTGCGCAGGGACGGCATATTCTGTATTTCCACGCGCATGACCGACAATGCGACCCAAACAAGCCCCTTCCTGGTGGCAGCGCTCTATCATTTCGTATCCCTGCCACGCTTCGAGAGCCTGCAGGCGCCATTGCAGGCGCTCTGCGAGGAGAATGGCGTGAAGGGTACGCTTCTGCTTGCCCATGAAGGCATCAATGGCACGATTGCAGGACCGGATGCCGGCATCCATGCCGTCCTCTCCTTCCTGCGTGCACAGCCGGAATTTGCTGCCCTGGAGCACAAGGAAAGCCGCGCATCCAAAATGCCTTTCCTGCGCATGAAGGCAAAGCTGAAGAAAGAAATTGTCACCATGGGCGTCGAGAATATCGACCCCAACAAGGTGGTTGGGACCTATATCGATCCAAGCAACTGGAATGCCCTGATCTCCGATCCCGATACGATCGTCATCGACACCCGCAACGACTACGAGACGGCAATCGGCACCTTCCGCGGCGCAGTTGACCCCAAGACCAAGACCTTCCGTGAGTTTCCGGATTGGGTGCGCAACAATCCCGGCCTGCACAACAAGCCGAAGATCGCCATGTACTGCACCGGCGGCATCCGCTGCGAGAAGGCGACGGCCTTCATGAAGGAACAGGGCTTCGAAGAGGTTTATCACCTCAAGGGCGGCATCCTGAAATATCTGGAGGAAGTGCCGCAGGAGGAAAGTCTTTGGGACGGGGCATGCTTCGTCTTCGACGAGCGCGTTTCAGTGGAGCATGGCCTGAAGGAAGGCGAGCACAAGCTCTGCCACGCCTGCCGCAACCCGATCACGGCAGAAGAGGTCACCTCGCCCTATTTCGAGGAAGGCGTTTCCTGCAGCAACTGCTACCATACGCGCAGTGAAGAAGATCGACTGCGCTATCGTCAGCGCCAGCACCAGATCGCGCTCGCCAAGAAGCGCGGCCAGAAGCATATCGGCACGTAAAGCAATTCCAGCAAAACTGCGCAGCTGTTTTGCGTCTGAAATTGCATGAAAACAAAGAGATAGGGCGACGTTTTAGCCAGCGATCCGACGCAGGACCCGGGCTTCGCGGCGCGCCTGCAACAGGCCATTGATCTGGTCGGCCGCCATCGGCTTGCCGAAGAAATAGCCTTGCAGACTGTCGCAGCCAAAGAGGCGGAGCGCGACCGCCTGCTCTTCCGTCTCGATGCCCTCGGCGGTGACGGGGATATCCAGCGCGCGGGCAAGTGCGACCGTCGCCTGCAGCATTTCCCGCTGCCGGCTGTCGCCGGTAATATCGGTCACGAGCGAGCGGTCGATCTTGATGCGGTCGAAGCCGAACTGCCGCAGGTAGCCGATCGAAGAGAAGCCGGAGCCGAAGTCGTCGAGCGCCACCTTGACGCCGAGCGACTTCAGTCGCTCGATCGATTGGCGCGTGCGCTGCGGATTTTGGATCATGTAGCCTTCGGTGATTTCCAGCGTGACGCGGCTCGCCTCGATCTCCGTATGCTTCAGCACATAGCGAACATAATCGGTGAAGGCCGGATTGCGGAACTGGCCCGGTGAAACGTTGACCGAGATCTTCAGCTCCGGCCACTGCTTTGCCGTTTCGCAGGCCTTGCGCAATACGAAAAGGCCGAGGGATTCGATGAGTCCGCTGGTCTCTGCGATCGGAATGAAAACCTCAGGCGAAACCGGACCGTGGCCCGGCCGGTTCCAGCGCACCAGCGCCTCCACGCCATTCATCTCGTGCGTCGCGGCATCGACGAGCGGCTGATAGGCAAGCGTGAGATCGCCGCTTTCGATCGCTATTCGCAGATCGAGCTCCAGCGCGTTGCGCTGCGCGCGATCGGTATCCATGGCCGGATCGTAGAGCGTCATGCGGGCGCGGCCGGCTTCCTTGGCCTTATACATGGCAAGGTCGGCGCGGCGCACCAGTTCCTCCCGGCCGATCGAACCGAGCGACGACATGGCGATGCCGATGCTGGCGCCGACCACGACGATACGCCGGCCGACTTCGAGCGGTTCGGCAAGGAAATCGAGGATCTGCTCCGCAAGCTGCAGCGCGGCCGCATTCTCCGCATCCGATAGGAAAGCGATCGCGAATTCATCACCGCCGATGCGCGCGAGCACGGCATCCTCAGGGATCAGCACGTCCAGTCCCGCCGCAACAGCGCGGATCAACTGGTCGCCGGTGCCATGACCATAACTGTCGTTGACTTCCTTGAAGCCGTCGAGATCGAGATAGAGCAGCAGGACATTCCGCTTCGTCTGCCGCGCTTCTGCAACGAAGCTGTCGACGGCAAGCCCCAGGCCATCGCGATTGGAAAGGCCGCTCAGGCGATCACGAAGTGTTTCTTCCCGCGCACTGTTTTCCTCCGCCTTCAGCCGCCGCCCGGCCAGCCAGCCGATGATGAGCAGGACGACGAAGAACAGGCCGACCAGACCAAGCGCCTGGATGACCATGGGCCTTACCTGCGCATAGCCGATATCGCCGGGCGAACGCGACACCCAGACAAGTTTGCCGAGAACCGCTCGAGCAGGATCTGCAATTTCCACCGAATAGGCCGAGGCAAAGTCCGCAGGCACCAGCCGCAATCCATTCAGCACATAAGTGGTGCCGAGAGCAGATATTTTTGCATCATCAAGATGCCGGGCAAAAATCAGATAGCGATGCTGACGGGCAGGCATATCAAGCTCACCTGACTTCTCTCGCACCAGCGCGATACCAACGGCGGCAATGCCTCTTGCTGTCTTGATGAAACCGATGGCTTCCGGCTTCTCGCCGGCATCAGGTGCACGAACCTTGTCCAGAAGCCGCCAAAGCGAGGGGGAGAAGAAATCACTGACCAACATCTGCATTGGCAAACCGTCCTGATAGGCCATGACGGTTTTCTTCTGGTCGTCAATGACGATGGCCATATCGAAGAGAGGGCTATTGAGGGACATCTCGCCGTAGTTGCTGATCGTCCACGCCATGCCCTCCGGGGCATAGACATTAGCAGCCGCATCATCCCAGGCGGCATAGTCGTCAAGCGTGGCGGCAAGCTGATCTTCGAAGGTCTTGAGCGCCCCGACGGTCGTTTCGCGCGAGCGCTCGTCATCGAGCACATTGGCATTTTCCGAGACGCGCTCCAGCGCTGTCAGAACCATGATGGTGACAACTGCGACAATGACCGCAAAGGAAAAGAGCACGCCAGTAACCGTGGTATGGCGGCCTAAACCCGATCCGCTGCTTTTAGACCTCAAGACTGCCGGCAATTCATACAACTCCCCGTTCGAGAAATCTTCGCAGTCAAGGGTCAAGAAACGCTTAAGATCATGGGAACTATCGAGAATCCGGCTCAGGATTTACCTAAATACCGCATGTCTTCGCAAGTTGACAACTAGTTTCCAATAATGGTAACTAGTTTCCATTACTGGAAACGGAGAATCGCGAATTTTGAAGCGCACGATCGAAGCCGATCTGCTGACGGACATCATGCTGATGGTCTTCCGCATCAACGGACGACTGTTGGACGGCGGCGACCGGCTGGGCGCATCGCTGAACCTCACCAGCGCCCGCTGGCAGGTGCTCGGAGCAATTTCGCTGTCCCCAGGTCATATCACGGTGCCGGGAATTGCGGAGATGATGGGCATGACCCGGCAGGGCGCCCAAAAGCAGGTGAACAAGCTCGAGGAAGATGGCTTTATCGAAAAGCGGCCCAACCCGCGCCATCAGCGCTCGCCCTTCTATGTGCTGACACCGCAAGGCACTGAGAGCTATGCGCGGATATCAGCGCTTCATACCGGCTGGGCCAATGCGCTGGCCGGCGGACTAAATGCACCGGAATTGCGGGCGGCGCTCGATCTCCTGCACAGGTTCGACCAACGGCTGGCGCTGGACGCCACGGAAAGCGAGGAGCAGAGATGAAAACGATCGTTCATGCCGGCGCAGGCACTCTTGCCATGGTCCTGATTGCGGGTTTTCTAACCGCAACGCTGATTTCCGAATTTCTTCTGGATACGACTGCTATTCTTACCGTCAAGAAAGCGATCCTTGCCGGTCTCTGTCTGCTGATCCCGATGCTCGCAATGTCAGGCGGCAGCGGATTTTCGCTTGCCAGCGGTCGTCATTCGCCGGCTATCGAAAAGAAACGCAGACGCATGAAGATTATTGCCGCAAACGGGCTGCTGATCCTGCTGCCCCTGGCAATCCTGCTTTACCTTCGCGCGGCGGCAGGCCTGTTTGACGGTGTTTTCTATGCCATGCAGACGCTCGAAGTTCTGGCTGGCTGCGTGCAGCTGACGCTACTTGCCCTCAATTTCCGCGACGGGCGGAAAATGACGAGAGGAAAACGTCTCGCCGCGGCAAAGACGTTGAACGCGATCTGAAGTGGCAGGGCATCGATGCCCTGCCGCAAATACCTGACCTCAAACGACCTTGTGGTTGCCCTTCGGGAACTGGCTGGCCAATTCGCGATACCACTTGCCGCTCTTCTTGACCGTGCGAACCTGTGTTTCGTAATCGACGTGAACGAGGCCGAAGCGCATGCGATAGCCTTCCGCCCATTCGAAATTGTCCATCAGGCTCCAGGCGAAGTAGCCGCGCATCGGATAACCATCCTTGATGAGGTCGGCGACGACATTGAGATGGGCGCTGGCATAATCGAGGCGCATCACGTCATCCACCGCGCCGTTGACCACATCGGTATTGTCGCAGGCGCCGTTCTCGGTGATGTAGCATTCCGGCAGCTCGTAGCGGCGATAGAGATCTTCGACGAGCAGCTTGAGGCCCGGCGAATAGACTTCCCAGCCGATATCCGTCTTCACGTCGCTTGCGGGAGGCGCTTCCACCGTCCAGGGGAAATCGCCCTTACGGCTGGCATCATCGGCAACGCGCTCCGGCTTGTAATAGTTGAGACCCCACCAATCGAGCTTCTGGTTAATGATCTTGAGATCGCCGTCTTCGATGATGGGCATACGATCGCCGAGCGCTTCGACGAATTCCTTGGGATACTCGCCCTTGAAGACGGGATCGAAGAAAGCGCCGTTATGGAACTGGTGCGCGCGTTCGCCGGCAGCAAGATCAGCCGCGCTATCAGAGCCCGGAATGATCGAGGAGGCATTGAGCACCAGACCAACAGGCACGTTCGGCGCTTCCGAACGGATCGCCTCGACGCCAAGGCCATGCGCCAGGTTCATGTAGTGCATGGCGTGAAGGGCTGCCTGCATGTTGCGCTCGCCCGGTGCATGAATGCCATAGAGGTGGCTGAGCCAGACGATGCACCACGGCTCGTTGAAGGTTGCGACGCTGTCGAGGCGATCTCCGAGGCGGTTCATGACCGTCTTGGCGTAACGCTGATAGGCATAGGCCGTCGAACGCGCCGTCCAGCCGCCGTCACCGGCGAGCAGCAGCGGCAGGTCCCAGTGATAGAGCGTCGCGAAGGTCTTGATGCCGCGCGCCTTGCAGCCATCGACGAGACGATCGTAGAAATCGAGGCCGGCCTCGTTTACCGGGCCTGTGCCGTCGGGGATGATGCGCGGCCAGGCGATCGAGAAGCGATAGGCCTCGACACCCATGTCCTTGATGAGATCGAGATCCTGTTCCAGCCGGTTGTAGTGGTCGCAAGCAACATCGCCGTTGTCGCGATTATAGACGCGACCGGGCATGTTGCAGAAGGCGTCCCAGATGGACGGCTTGCGGCCATCTGCCTTGCTGGCGCCTTCGATCTGGAAGGCAGCGGTGGCAACGCCGAAGGTGAAATCACCGGGGAAGCGGTCTGCAAGCTTTTTCGGATCGATCATCTGTAAATCCCATCTCTCAGTTGTGGACTGACCGTCTGCGCGGGGTTTAGCCAAGCCTGATGGCAAAGTACAGGCCGGCGGAAAGAAAACTGCAACGTTGCAGGAAGAAAAACAAGACAGCTGCAAGCCCGCCAGACGCCCTCTTCCCAATCTCATAACGCCAATGTCAGCAGTCGTGATTTGCTGTTGCGACCGCGATCCTTACACGGAAAGAGCATCACAATATGAAAGGAAACGAATGTTCTCTTCGATCCATTTGCTGCAGCCGCATCTCCTGAGCCTGCTGCGCATCATCTCGTCCCTCGTACTTTTCAGCTACGGAACGCAGAAGATCCTGCTTTTCCCGGCCGCAGCAAGCGTGCCGCCCGTCGGCTCGCTGTCCTGGGTTGCCGGCCTTATCGAACTCACGCTCGGCTTCCTAGTGCTCATCGGTTTCCAGACCCGCATCGCAGCCTTCGTGCTTTCGGGCCTGATGGCCTTTGCCTATTTCATCGGCCACGCATCGAAGGGCTTCTTCCCGGCACAGAATGGTGGCGTCGCGGCGATCCTCTTCTGCTTCGTTTTCCTTTATCTGGTCGCCGCCGGTGCAGGTCCGTTCAGCGTCGATAACCTGCTGAAGCGCGGCCGCACGACGGTTGCCGCCTGATCATCACAAAAGAAAAAAGCCGAGGCGATATCGAACCGCCCCGGCTTTTCTAATGACATGCGCCTTATCGGCTCAGAAGCTCAGACCTTGACCCAGGCCCCGTTGCGCTTGGACGACGCCACGCAGGCTTCCACGAAGGCGACACCCTTCACACCATCATCGACGGTCGGGTAGACGACGGCCTTGTCGACCGCTTTACCCTTCTTGTGAGCGTTGATGGCATGCGCGGCTTCCGTATAGATCGTCGCAAAGGCTTCGAGATAACCTTCAGGGTGACCCGACGGAACACGGGAAACGCGGGCGGCGGCAGCGCCGGAACCGGCGCCGTTGCGGGTGATCAGCCGCTTGGATTCGCCGAACGGCGTGTACCAGAGATAGTTCGGATCGGCCTGAACCCATTCGATCCCGCCCTTGGTGCCGTAAACGCGCACCTTGAGGCCGTTCTCATGACCCGGCGCCACCTGGCTGCACCAGAGCATGCCCTTCGCCGGCTTTTCCGAACCCTTGGCCTTGAAGCGCAGCATCACATGGGCGTTGTCGTCGAGACGGCGGCCCGGCACGAAGCTGTCGAGATCGGCAGCAAGGCTGTCGAGCTCCAGCCCGGTGATGAACGAAGCGAGGTTATAGGCATGCGTGCCGATATCACCTGTCGAACCGCCGACGCCTGATTGTGCCGGGTCGGTGCGCCATGCAGCCTGCTTCTGGCCGGACTGCTCGATCGCTTCCGTCAGCCAGTCCTGCGGATATTCGGCCTGGACGATACGGATATCACCAAGCTCGCCATTGGCGACCATTTCGCGCGCCTGACGAACCATCGGATAACCGGTATAATTATGCGTCAGGATGAACAGTGCACCGCTCTCGTCGGCAACCTTCTTCAGCTTCTTGGCATCGGCAAGGTTGGAGGTCAGCGGCTTGTCGCAGATGACATGGATGCCGCGGCGCAAGAATTCCTTGGCGGCGTCATAATGCACATGGTTCGGCGTGACGATGGAGACGGCTTCGATGCCGTTCTTCAGCTTCGCTTCGCGGATCGCCATTTCCCGGTAGCTGGAATAGGTGCGCGACGGATCGAGACCGAGATCGCGACCGGACTGGGCAGCCTTTTCCGGCGTCGACGACAGTGCGCCGGCGATCAGGTCATACTGATCGTCGATACGCGCTGCGATACGGTGGACGGCGCCGATGAAGGCCCCTGCGCCGCCGCCGACCATGCCGAGCCGGATGCGCGGCTCGCGGGTCTGTTCGGATGATGCTTCGATTGCCATAATATTCTCCTCGAAATCCCGATCCGCTTACGACAGACCCAGCATGCGCCGGTTGGCCGCCTGATCGGTGCCGCCGGCAGCGAAGTCGTCGAATGCCTTTTCAGTGACGCGGATGATATGTGCCGCAACGAATTCAGCGCCTTCACGCGCACCGTCTTCCGGATGCTTCAGCGCGCATTCCCACTCGACCACGGCCCAGCCATCGAAATTATTGGCGGTCATCTTCGAGAAGACGGCGCCGAAATCGACCTGGCCATCGCCCAGCGAACGGAAGCGGCCGGCACGCTCGACCCAGCCCTGATAGCCGCCGTAGACGCCCTGGCGTCCGGTCGGATTGAACTCGGCATCCTTGACGTGGAACATCTTGATCCGGTCTTTGTAGATGTCGATGTTGTCGAGGTAATCGAGGCACTGCAGAACATAGTGCGACGGGTCGTAGAGCATGTTGGCGCGCGGATGATTGCCGACGCGCTCCAGGAACATCTCGTAGGTGATGCCGTCATGCAGGTCTTCGCCCGGATGGATTTCGTAGCAGACGTCGATGCCGTTTTCGTCTGCATGATCGAGGATTGGCTTCCAGCGACGGGCAAGCTCGTCGAAAGCGGTCTCGACGAGACCGGCGGGGCGCTGCGGCCACGGATAGATGAAGGGCCAGGCGAGCGCGCCGGAGAAGGTCGCATGCGCCTTGAGGCCGAGATGCTTGGAAGCCGTCAGCGCGTACTTGACCTGCTGGACGGCCCATTCCTGACGCGCCTTCGGATTGCCGCGCACTTCCGGCGCCGCAAAGCCGTCGAAGGCTTCGTCATAGGCCGGATGGACGGCAACGAGCTGGCCCTGCAAATGGGTGGAAAGCTCGGTGACTTCGACGCCGTTTTCACGCGCCTTGCCAGCGAATTCATCGCAGTAGTCCTTGGAGGTCGCCGCCTTCTTGAGGTCAATGAGCTGGCTTGCCCAGGTCGGAACCTGCACGCCCTTGTAGCCGATATCGGCCGCCCATTTGGTGATCGCGTCCCAGGAATTGAAAGGAGCGGTATCACCCGCGAACTGTCCGAGGAACAGGCCCGGTCCCTTGATCGTCTTCATGTCAGTTTCCTCCCTGAATATCGATCGTAAACGTTTCCGATAAATCTTAGTGCGCCGTTCGATAAAGAAAAGGCGCCTCCCCGCCAGTGCGAAAGATTTAGCGGGTGGGCCAAAATCAACGCGGTCTGGACCTAATCACGCTCACCGCTGATCGGCAAGAGGTACGTGCCGCATTTTGGCTTCAACTTGTCTGAAGGCATGAAAAATGCGCCCATCCTTTCGAATGGGCGCATGCATGAAAGTATTATCAGAACGGAGAATCCGGGAAGTAGAAGTTCTTGGCATTCTCCTTGGTGACGAGCGTTGCGTCGAGGATGTAGTTACCGTGAACCGGAACCTGATCGTAGAGCGCAGCAGCCGTCAGCTCCATGGCCGTACCGACCATTGCCGGCGGATACAGAACGTCGACCGGGATCAGCTTGTCACCGTCCATGACCTTCTTGACCATGTCCTTGGAGCCGGCGCCGGCAACGACATATTGGATGTCGGTGCGCTTGGCCTGCTCGATGGCCTGGAGGACGCCGACTGCCATGTCGTCATCCTGGCACCATACGACGTCAATCTTCGGATACTTCGTCAGATAGTCCTGCATAACCTTGAAGGCGTCGTCGCGGTTCCAGTTGCCGTACTGGCGGTCGAGAACCTTGACCTTGGAGCCGGCAATACCCTTGTCGAAACCGTCCTGACGCTGCTGGTCGATCGGGATCGGCAGGCCGCGGATGATAACGACCTCAGCTTCCGGGGTCTTTTCGGCAATGTACTTGCCCGCGACTTCACCGAGCGCCGGATTGTTGCCGGCGACATAAAGGTCACGCACGGAATTGTCGTTGTTCGACGGCGCGCGGTCAACGAGCGCGACGAACTTGCCCTTGCCCTTGACTTCCTTGATGGCATTGACGAGCGGATCCGGATCCGACGGCAGGATGACGAGTGCGTCGATGCCCTGCGTATCAAGGTCCTGCACGGCGTTTGCCTGCGTTGCGGCATCCGGCGAGGTCTTGACGATGACGTTCAGGCCCGGATGTTCGGCCATCAGCTTCTTGGCAACGCGCTCGGCGTGAAACACGACGCCCGACGTCCAGCCATGGTCGGCGGCCGGAATGGACACACCGATCGTGTAATTCTTGTCCTGGGCGTAGGCTGCGCCGGCAAAAGCCACCCCCGCAACCGCCAGACCCAACATGAGCTTGCGCATACTATTTCCTCCCAAAAATATCAGGGACTTATTCAATCCGGGCCGGGTGCCCTGGATAGCCCGGCCAATCCGAGAAGCACTTGTCTTACGATTTGCGCACCAGCGACCGCTGCACCAGCATGGCGATGATGATGATCGCACCCTGGATTGCGCCGATCAGGTATTCGCTGATGAAATTCGAAAGCAGCATGATGTTGCCGACGAGCTCGAGAATGAAGGCGCCGCAGATCGTGCCCCATACCCGGCCGGCACCACCCTTCAGCGCTGTACCACCCACGACGACAGCCGTGATGGCCTGCAGCTCCCATAGGATGCCGGTCGTTGCCGAGGTCGAGCCGAGGCGCGGCACATAGAGCAGTACGGCGATCGCCACGCAGAAGCCCTGGATGACGAAGGCAATTGTGCGCACGCGGTTGACCGCAATGCCGGAATAACGCGCGACATCGCTGTTCGAACCGACAGCCACGACATGGCGGCCGTAGCGCGTGCGATAGAGAATGAAAGCCGCGACGGCGGTAACAGCCAGGATGACGACGATCGGCACCGGCATGCCGAGAATGCTGCCGAAATAGGCCGGACGATAAAGCGTTTGGATATCTGCCGAGCGCAGCGTGATTGCGCCACCCTGCGACAACCATGTCGTCAGGCCGCGATAGATGCCCATCGTACCGAGCGTCGCGATAAAGGGTTCGATCTTGCCGACTGTCGTGATGAGGCCGTTTGCGAGACCGCAAAGCGCACCGGCGACCACGGCGAAGACGACGGCAGCGGTCAGCATCAGCACCGGATCGGCAATGACGCCGGAATTGATAAGCAGGATCATCAGGCTGGCGACGAAGGCCACCATCGAGCCGACGGAAAGGTCGAGGTCGCCGGCCGAGATCACGAAGGTTGCACCGACAGCGATGATGGCAATGAAGGCGCAGCGCGTTGCGACATTCGTAAGGTTGGTGATGCCGATGAAATTCGGGTTGACCAGTGCGCCCACGATGAGGAGCAGGGCCAGTGCGGCAAAGGGCGCAACCGCGCGCAGATCGACGTCACGCCAGGATCTGCGCCGGATTTCCCTGGTCTCCTCGTTAACACTCATGTCCAAAACCAACCTCCCGTCCCATGACTGCTGGGCACTTTGTTTGTCCCGCGCGCAGCACGCCCGTGCCGCGCCATGCCGGCTCAGGCAGCCGCCTGACGCTTCAGCCCCGCGGCGTAACGCATGATTTCCTGTTCGGAAATTTCATCCCCCTCGAGCATGCCGACGATCCGGCCTTCACGCATGACAGCCACGCGTGTGCAGAGACCGATGATCTCGGGCATTTCCGAGGACACGACGATGATCGACCGCCCGTCGCGAGCAAGCGCCGAGATGAAATGGTAGATCTGCTGCTTGGTACCGACATCGATGCCACGCGTCGGCTCGTCGATGATGATGATCTGCGGCTCTGTTTCCATGACCTTGGCGAGCAGCAGCTTCTGCTGGTTACCACCAGACATGCGGCCGGCAACGATATTGCCGTCGCGTACGCGGATGTCGAAGCGCCGCTTGGCCTTTGCAAGCGCTGCCGCTTCGCTGTTAGGGCTCAGATAACCATGGCTGACATGGCGTTCGAGCGATTGCAGTGTCAGGTTGGCGATCATGCCCGAACCGAGCAGCAGCCCCTTCGACTTGCGGTCCTTGGTCATATAGGCAAGGCCGGCGCGATTGGCGGCGCGCGCATCACCCGAAGACGCGCTTTCGCCGTGGATGACGACCTCGCCCGACAGGCGCGAGCGCAAGCCGGCAATCGCTTCCATCAGCTCGGTACGACCTGAACCGATAAGTCCGGAAAACCCGATCACCTCGCCCTTGCGCACTTCGAAGCTCGCATCCTGCACGTAGCCGGTCGAAACCGAACTGACGCGAAGCACAACTTCCTCGTCGACATTGGGCTCGACTTTGGCGGGATAGAGGCTAGAAAGCTCGCGGCCGACCATGAGCTGCGCGATGGATTCGCCATCCAGCATGGAGGTCGGCGCCGTCTTCACCCATTGGCCGTCCCGCAGGACCGTGACCCTGTCAGTCAGTTCCATGACTTCGTCGAGCTTGTGGGAAACGAAGACGAAACTGGTGCCCTTATCGCGAAGCTTGCGCACCTGCTTGAAGAGCATATTGATCTCCTCGCGCGACAGAACCGCCGTCGGCTCGTCCATGAAGACCACGCGCGCATCGCGGCTGATCGCCTTGGCAATCTCGACCATCTGCTTGTCGGCGATGGAAAGCGAACTGATCATCGCATTCTCGTCGACATGCGAACCGAGCATGTCGAGCACCCGGCGCGTCTCACCGCGCATGTACTTGCGATCGAGCACGCCGAAATGCGTGACCTCGCGGCCGAGAAACAGACTCTCCGTCACGGTCAAATGTTCAGCGAGATTGAATTCCTGATGGATGATGACGATGCCCAGCGCCTCGGCAGCACCATTCGGCGGCAGCACTATGGGTTTGCCATCGAGCAGGATCTCACCCGATGTTGGCTGCTCGAAGCCGGAGAGAATCTTGACAAGGGTGGATTTTCCGGCGCCGTTTTCACCCATCAGCGCATGGATTTCACCGGCGCGAAGATCGAAGTTGACGCTGAAAAGAACCTGCACGCCGCTGAAAGACTTGCAAATGCGCCTGGCGGACAACACCACTGGTGCAGCCTCTGCGGTATCCACGGTCATGATTTCCTCCTGCGGCTCCCATCCGCTTATATTGGGCATATGTAAACCTTTACATCAGGCATGTAAAGGTTTACATCGTGGATTTACACAGACTTGTTGGCAGTCGCCTTTGACCTCCCGACAAGTCTGTGTAGTGTGCGGCGAAGACAGCCCAAGGCAGAGCCCCCGTGTCGAATTCCACGCCCGCAACAATCGAAGACGTCGCCCGGATCGCCGAGGTTTCCATCGCGACGGTTTCACGGGCAATTCACATGCCCGAAAAGGTGGCCAATTCCACACGCCTGAAGGTCAACCAGGCGATCGCCATCACCGGCTATACGACCAATGCCATGGCGCGCAGCCTGAGGCTTGGACGCTCCAACATGATCCTGGTCGTGGCGCCCGATATCGGCGACCCCAACTTTTCCAATATCTTGATCGGCCTGGAAAACGAGGCACGGGCCCATGGCTACGGCGTGCTGATCGGCCACACGCAGAATGATGCGCAGCGCGGCCTGGAATATCTGAAATTCTTCAATTCCAACCAGGCGGCCGGCTTGATCCTTTTTACCGGCATCCTGCCCTTCGGCCATCAGATGGTGACGGCGCAGCTGCCGCCGAGCGTCGGCGTCTTTGAACCCGTCTTCAATGGCGGCATTCCCTATGTTGGCGTCGACGATATGGAAGGCGCGAGGAAGGCTGTCGACCTGCTTCTGGCCGAGGGACACCGCAAGATCGCCTTTATCGGCGATTCCCGCACCCGCCTCGCCTACAGCCGCCGCCGGCAGGGTTATGACGCCGGCCTCGACGCAGCCGGTGTCCCCAAGGACATGCGTATCGTGCTGGAGGGCGACGGCACAATCGAGAGCGGCCGCCATGCTGTGGAGCAGCTCTTCATGCGCGACACGCTGCCGACCGCCTTCATGTGCGTCAACGACCAGACTGCAATCGGCGTCATGATCGGCCTCAACGCCCGCGGCTACAACATCCCGCAGGATTTCTCCGTCACCGGCTTCGATGACGTGCCGCAAGCCGTCTTCATGAGCCCGTCGCTGACGACCATTCGCCAGCCGCGCACCGCAATCGGCAAGCAGGCCATGGCGCTGCTTCTGGAGCTCCTCTCCGATGGCCGTCCTGCCGAGACGGAAATCCTGCTGCGGCCGGATCTTGTGGTGCGCAATTCGGTCTCCGCACCGCCGCGTAACTGGCAGAAGCGGTAGCCTCGAAACCTCGACCAACCATCTGCCATTGCCTGATCTCCGCCCCGTTCTAGTTTGCCGACAGACTCCTTTGCGAAGACGAGGCGACCGAAATGACACAGCTGGCCGATAGATACCGAGGCTACATCGCTTGCTTGAACGAACAGGACTGGGCAAACCTGGGAAATTTCGTCCACGAAGAGGTTCGCTACAATGGCAAGCACATCGGCCTGTCCGGCTATCGGGAAATGCTGGAAGGTGATTTTCGCGCCATCCCCGATCTCTTCTTCGACATCCAGCTCCTGATCTGCGAGCCGCCACGTGTGGCGAGCCGTTTGCAGTTCGACTGCATACCGAAGGGCGAACTTTTCGGTCTTCCCGTCAACGGCAGGAGAGTGCAGTTCGCCGAAAACGTATTCTACGAGTTTCTGGATGGAAAGATCGAGAGCGTCTGGTCGGTCATAGACAGGGCAGCCATCGAAGCCCAGCTTTGAAACACGGAGCTTCCCCTCCGATTACGCGATCCGCTTGAACGTACTGAACTGAAACCTCTGCACGCTACCCCAGGGTGTCGAATGATCGTGGCGGCGGCTGTCGATCAGCTCGAAACCTGGTCCGATTAGCTCTCCCAGACTCTCGGAACTATGACGCGCCACAGGCAGGCCGCTGCACTTTTCCGGCCCATCGAGGGCAAAAGTCCCCATGACTAGATGTCCGCCCATTTTCAACGCGCGTTTCAGCCGCTCGATATAGGCTGCTTGCTGGGCCGCATCGGTCAAGAAATGAAAGGCTGCTCGGTCGTGCCAGATATCATAGGTCCGCGGCGGCTCCCAAAGGGTCGCGTCAACGGCAATCCACATCACCTCGTTGCCTTTGGCACCAAGGCGCTTTCGCACCGTATCGAGGGCTGCCGCCGAGAGATCGAGCACCGTCACATCGCCGAACCCATCGACGAGAAGGCTGTCGACCAGCCTTGAAGCTCCGCCGCCCACATCGACAATGGCGTCCGATTGTTTTGCTTGCGCGAGATGGATCAGTTCGAGGGAAGGTGCTGGATTTTCCTGAAACCAGCTGACATCATTCTCGCCCTTGGTCGAATAGACATTTTCCCAGTGCAGCTTGCGATCGTCAGTCATGAAACGCTCCAAACGTTTCTCCACCGCCACTGATGGCATGCCAGATTTCCGTCTGCCCGACCAGCACAACTGGCCATCTCCCGTCTCCGTAAACGAAAAAGCCGGGAAGCTTCGCTCCCCGGCTCTTCCAGTAAAATCCAACCGGCAATCAAACGTAGCGGTTGACGATGTTTTCGAGCAGTTCCTGCTTACCGGATTTCGGCTGCGGGTTGACGTCCTTGCTCTCGACCCAATGGGTGATCTCTTCCAGCGAATATTCGCCGCGGAAGAGCTTCTGTCCCTCAGCCGAATTCCAGCCGGCATAGCGGTCTGCGAGCGGCTGGGAGAGCGCCTTGTCCTCGATCATCTTGGCAGCGGCCTTCAGGCCGCGGGCGCAGCAATCCATGCCGCCGATATGGCCGATCAGCAGGTCTGCCGGGTCGAGCGACTGACGGCGCAGCTTCGAATCGAAATTGGTGCCGCCGGTCTTGAAGCCGCCGCCTGCCAGAACGTGGTAATAGGCAAGCGCCATTTCCGGAACATTGTTCGGGAACTGGTCGGTATCCCAGCCGGACTGGTAGTCGTTGCGGTTCATGTCGATCGAGCCGAAGATGCCGAGCGCGTTGGCGAGTGCCAGCTCGTGCTCGAAGGAGTGGCCGGCGAGGATCGCGTGGCCTTGCTCGATATTGAGCTTCACTTCGTTTTCGAGGCCATGCTTCTTCAGGAAGCCATAGACGGTCGCGACGTCGTAGTCGTACTGGTGCTTGGTCGGCTCCTGCGGCTTCGGCTCGATGAGGATCGTGCCCTTGAAGCCGATCTTGTGCTTGTACTCGACAACAAGGTTGAGGAAGCGGCCGAGCTGGTCGAGCTCGCGGCCGATATCGGTGTTGAGCAGGGTTTCATAGCCTTCGCGGCCACCCCACAGAACATAGTTTTCTCCGCCGAGCTTCTGCGTGGCGTCTATGCAGGTCTTGACCGTCGCAGCGGCGAAAGCGAAGACATCCGGATCCGGGTTGGTTGCAGCACCCGACATGTAGCGGCGGTTCGAGAAAAGGTTCGCCGTGCCCCAGAGCAGTTTCGTGCCGGAAGCAGCCTGCTTTTCGGCGAAGTAGTCGACGATCTCGTTCAGGTTCTTGGTGTTTTCGGCAAAGTTCTTGCCTTCCGGGCGCACGTCGGCGTCGTGGAAGCAGTAATAGGGCGCGCCGAGCAGAGAGAAGAATTCGAAGGCTACGTCAGCCTTGAGCTTGGCAGCCTTCATCGTGTCTTCAAACCACGGACGCAGGAAGGTCTGACCGCCGAAGGGGTCGCCGCCAGGCCAGGTAAACGTGTGCCAGTAGGCGACTGCGAAGCGCAGATGATCTTCCATCCGCTTGCCGAGAACGATTTCGTCCGGCTGGTAGTAACGGAAGGCCAGCGGGTTGGTGCTGTCAGGGCCTTCGTACTTCACTTTCTGGATGTCGCCGAAAAATCCGGTGCTCATTTGGGTTCTCCTTGGGTTCAGTTCTTATGGATGGATCAATGGGCCAGCGACTTGATCGCCGGGTAGACGGAGCGGTAGCGCTTGTAGGCATCTTCATAGGCGCCGCTGAGCGCGGCGACCGGCTCGATCGTGCCGGCCGTGACCGGCGGTGTGCAGACGGCAACCGGATCGGCGCCCGTTGCCGCAATCAGGCCGAGGCGGGCAGCACCGAAGGCAGCACCGAAATCGCCGTCCGCAGGCAAGTCGACGGGAACGCCGAGCGCGGTGGCGATAGAGGCCAGCCAGTAGCGTGAACGCGAGCCACCGCCGATCGCCGTGACACGGGAAATATCCGTGCCGGCAGAACGCAGCGCTTCCAGATTGTCTCGGATCGCGAAGGAGACGCCTTCGAGCACTGCCTGCGTCAGCACGACGCGGCTGCTTTCATGTTCGAGGCCGATGAAGGCGCCGCGGATGACCGCATCATTATGCGGCGTGCGCTCGCCCGAGAGATAAGGAAGGAAGGTGACGCCGGTCGGCGCCTTCAGGCTTTCGCCGAGTTCGCCGGTGAGATCAGCGGCCGACTTGCCGGTAACCGACGAATGCCAGTTCAGGGCATCGGTCGCCGAGAGGATGACGCCCATCTGGTGCCAGGTATTCGGCAGCGCATGGCAGAAGGCATGAACAGCGCTTTCGGGCTTCGGCAGATAGGCAGCGTTGGCGGCAAAGAGAACGCCCGACGTGCCGAGCGAAACGAAAGCAGCCCCATCGCTGACCGTACCCATGCCGCAGGCGGAAGCCGCATTGTCGCCAGCGCCGCCGGCAACGACGACGTCGCCGGAAATGCCCCAGGCCGAAGCGAGCTCACCGCGTAGCTTGCCGCCTTGCTCGGTGCCTTCGACAAGCGTCGGCATCTGCTTCTCGTCGAGATTGGTCGCAGCCAGCAGTTCGGGCGACCAGGCGCGCTTGCCGGTATCGAGCCAGGACGTACCGGCCGAGTCGGACATCTCAGAGATATGTTCGCCAGTCAGCCAGAGGCGCAAATAGTCCTTCGGTAACAGAACCTTAGCAACCTTGGCGAAGATCTCGGGCTCGTTCTTGGCGACCCAGGCAAGCTTCGGTGCGGTGAAGCCTGGAAAAACGATATTGCCGGTCAGCTTGCGGAAACGCGGATCGGCGTCGAGGGCCGCAGCCTCGATATAGGAACGCGTATCGTTCCAGAGGATGCAGGGACGCAGCACCTTATCGGAAGCGTCGAGCAGAGTAGCGCCGTGCATCTGGCCGGAGAGGCCGATACCCTTGACGGCTGCAAGCTCCTTCGGATGTTTGGCCTTGAGGCCGGCAACAGCCTCTTCCGTGGCGCGTACCCAATGGGCCGGCTCCTGTTCGGACCAGCCGGAATGCGGACGCGAGACGTCGAGCGAACCATTGGCGGAGCCGATGATCTTCTGATCGTCGTCGATCAGCATCGCCTTGACGCCCGAAGTTCCGAGATCGAGACCCAGATACATGTGGTATTTCTCCCTTTGCCGTTACGGCAGATTGTCTTTCAGGAATATGTCGAGGCGAATGCGCTCCTGCGCGTCGATGACCGAAAGCCCGTCCGCCTTTGCCTTGAGAACACGGATCGCGCTGCGCACCTCATGGCCGGCATCCTGATTGAGGATTGCGTCGATAGTGCCGTCGAGAAGGGCAGCGCGCGTATGTGCCGTCAATTCATGCGCAATCACCGTCAGCGACCTGTCTGCTGCCTTTTCCTTGAGCGCTCGGATCAGACCACGATTACCGGCACCGAGACTGTAAATGCCGATGATGCCGTCGTTCTTCCCAAGCGCATCGGCAATCAGCATGTGGGCAACTTCAGGGTCGTCCCGGCCTTCGAGAACCGATAATAGATGCAGCGCCGGAAACTCCTGAGCCATGACGGCGGCGAAGCCCTCTAGGCGTTCGCGATGGTCGCGTACCAGCATGGAGCCGGCCAGAATGGCAATCTCGCCCTTGGCGCCGCCAAGGAAACGTCCGAGCAGACGCGCAGCGGTGCGCCCTGCGGCAATATTGTCGACGCCGGCATAGTGGTGGCGCAGCGAACCCGTCAGATCGGAAACGAGCGTGACGACCGGAATGCCATCTTTCACCAGCCGGTCGACAGCGGCGCGCACATCGGGTGCGTCGGTGGCCACGAGCGCGACGCCGGAGGGCTTTTCGGCCGCGAGCATTTCCAACTCACGCACCAGCGCCTGCGGATCGAAGGCGGGCACCTCGACGATGCGGATATCCGTACGCTCGGCGACCGAGCGCGCGATCGCTGTGCGGATTTCGGCATTCAGGCCATGCATGAAGGAGTTGTCGCTGGCGGGCAAGATGAAGGTCAGCGGATAGACGCGACCTTTGGCAAGGTTTGCAGCGGCCACGTCGCGCACATAGCCGAGATCTCGGATCGCGGTTTCGACCTTCTCCCGCGTCACATGGCGCACGCCCGGACGCTGGTTCAGAACCCGGTCCACGGTCGCAAGACTGACGCCCGCCGCAGCGGCGATATCATGAACGGTTGGCCTCATCACTCCTCCTGGACGAGACCATTAGCGCCAAATTTGATGTACGTAAATCAAAAAGTGCGCGAGGTGGCAAACACCCTGTTGAAGGGGAACTGAAGCGACCCGTGCAGAAAAACAAAAAGGCCCTCCGAAGAGGGCCTTTCTCGCAATGACGGCCGGAGGTCAGTGGCCGCCACCGCCTCCCCCGCCGCCTTGCGGCGCGGGTTTCTTGATCATGAAGACGCCAAGGACCATCGCCAGGAAAAGCACAGTCAGCATCAGGAAAATGTCGCCGAACGAAAGGATCATCGCCTGTTTGGTGGCCAAACCGACCATCTGCTTGACTGCAACATTCGCACCATCCAGACCCCAATTATTGAAGTTGTTGGTCATGTTGTTCATCTGGTCGATCGCAGCGGTGTTGCCCCAGTGCACGTTTTCACGCAGGCGTTCGTAGTGCACGTCCTGTCGGGTGGTCAGCACCGTGTTGATAACAGCAAGGCCAACGGCGCCGCCGAGGTTACGCGTCAGGTTGAAGAGGCCGGATGCGCCACGGATACGCTGCGGCGGCAGGGTGCCGAGCGCAATGTTGTTGATCGGCACCATGCACATCATCAGGCCGAAACCGCGCAGGATCTGCGGGATGAAGAGCTCGTAGAAGTCCCAGTCCTGCGTCAAATGCGTCATGATATACGTGCCGGCCGCAAAGCTCACGAAACCGATCGCCATCATGAAACGCAGGTCGAGTTTCGTCGAGAGCCGGCCAGCAATCGGCGCGGTGAAGAACATCGCAAGGCCCGACACGAACATCGTCTCGCCGATCATCTGCGAATCGTAACCGCGGATGCGGCCGAGATAGACCGGATAGATATAAGTGAGCCCGTAAAGGCCGATGCCCATGACGAAGGAGAACACCGAACCAAAGGAGAAATTGCGGTTGGCAAAGGCCGTGAGATCGACGACCGGAAATTCCACCGTGAAGGCCCGGTAGAAAAAGACGACACAGGCGACGGCGGAGGCAACGGCGCCGATGACGATGTAGCTGTCGTTGAACCAGTCGTTCGAATTGCCTTCTTCCAGCACATATTCCAGTGCGCCAAGGAAAACACCCATAGACAGCAGGCCGTACCAGTCGAACTTCTTGAAGAGCGACAGTTCCGGCTTGTCGAAATCGATGAAATTCCAGGTGACGATCGTGACGATGATACCGGGCACGATATTGACCAGGAACAGCCAGTGCCAGGAGAAGGCATGGCTCAGGTAACCGCCGACCGTCGGGCCTATGGTCGGCGCCAGCGTCGCGATGAGGCCAATGATCGGCGAGACAATCGCACGCTTCGACGGCGGGAAGATCGTGAAGGCGGCCGCGAAGACCGAGGGGATCATGCCGCCGCCGATGAAGCCCTGAATGACACGGTAGACGATCATCTGGTCGATATTCGTCGCCGTTGCGGCCAGGGCGCTCGCCATGGTGAAACCGGCAGCCGAGATTGCGAAGAGATACCGTGTCGAGATGATACGAGCCAGCGTGCCCGACAGCGGGATCATGATGACTTCGGCGATCAGATAAGCAGTTTGCACCCAGCCGATTTCGTCCGTGCCGGCAGATAGGCCTGCCTGGATTTCGGCGAGCGAAGCGGAGACGATCTGAATGTCGAGGATCGACATGAACATGCCAAGCACCATCGCGAAGAAAGCGATGAGCCTTTTGGGATCCATGCGATCGGCGGCAAGCGCAGGCGCTGCCGGGATCGAACCTGCCGTTGCTGTCGCGCTCCCGGCCATGGGATTACCTCCGCCCTGGCGCTTACTTCACCGGCGCCGTGCGGGTATCGACGTCGACGACGACGCTGAGACCGGCGCGCAGGCGGCCGCTATCAAGCGCATCCTGCGGCAAGGCGATGCGAACCGGCACGCGCTGGATGATCTTGGTGAAATTACCAGTCGCATTTTCCGGCGGTAGCATCGAGAAGACCGAGCCGGAGGCCGGCGCGATCGATTCAACGGTGCCGACAACAGGATAATCGCTATAGGCATCGACATGCACGTTCACCTTCGAGCCGGCAACGAGATGTTGGATCTGCGTTTCCTTGAAGTTGGCGTCGATATAGAGCTGGCGGGTCGGCACGAGCGCCATCAGCCGCTGGCCGGGCGAGACGAGATCGCCTTCCTGAACCGCACGATTGCCGACGACGCCATCATAGGGTGCCTTCAGCACCGTGAAGGAAAGGTCGCGGGCGGCTTTGTCGCGCTGGATTTCCAGCGTACGGACGGAACCCTCCGCTTCCTTGCGCTGGGCTTCGAGGATGGCAATATTGGCCTGGGCAGCAACGATATTGGCATCGCCGCCGGCAAGATTTGCCTTCGCCTGATCAAGAGCCGTATTCGCATCATCGAGATCTGCGGTGGTGCCGACCGACTTCGCCTGCAGGTCGCTCTGACGCTTCTGCTTGATCTCCGCGCCGCGCACGGTGGCCTCGAGGGCAGTCTTCTGGGCCTGGGCTTGCACGAGGCTCGCCTTGGCGCCTTCGATCTGCGCATCGATGCGGCTGAGCGACAGCTGCTCGGTTTCGATCTGAGCGTTGGCCTGGTCGAGGGCGTTCTGGTAGTCGCCGTTATCAAGGGTAGCGAGAACGTCGCCTGCCTTGACTTCCTGGTTGGCGACAACATTCACCTTCGCGACATAGCCGGTGACCTTCGGCGATATCGTCGCGATATCGCCCTCGATGTATGCGTCGTCGGTCGACACCATGAAGCGGCCATTGGTCCACCAGTCGTAGCCATACCAGCCGGCACCGGCGAGAAAAGCGAGCACGATGACGGGCAGTACGAGGCTACGGCGCTTCTTCGGGGCAGACGGAGCCGGTGCGACAGCAGGCGCGGACTGCGCGGGAGCCGTCTGCGGTGCCTCGGCCTTCGGGGCTTCAACGGGAACTGCGGTTTCCGCTTTTGCCTCTTCGGCGTCGGCATTTTCGCTGACGATGCGCGCGACGTTGCTTTTCTGGTTTGTCGACATAGACAGGCTACCGATCTGGAGTAAAATAATCGAACTGAACGGTTCGGTTCAGTTGACATAAATGGTTTTTGACTTCATATCAAGATGCATAGAACCAATCGGTTCGATTTCTTTAAAAGAAAACACGAATTCGCCAAGACGGTTAAGGAGACATGACACTGAAGCCCGAGGAGACCGCCGTATTCAGCCCACCCGTTCCGGGAGGCCGCTTTGCTGCGGGTGAGGATCCTGCCAAGCGCCAGCAGATCCTTGATGGTGCCAGGCGCGTATTCCTGAAGATGGGCTTCGACGCGGCCAGCATGAATGACGTGACCCGCGAGGCCGGCGTTTCCAAAGGAACGCTTTATGTCTACTTCGCCAACAAGGAAGAACTCTTCCACGCCATGGTCGAGACCGAGCGCGCCGCCTTCGTCGCAGCCGTGCGCATGGTCCTTGCGGAGCACGACGATGTCGAGGCCGGTCTACACGAATTCGGGATAACCTTCGTCACCCATATGACCGAAGACAAGGTCATCGACGCCATGCGCACCGTGCTCGGTGTGCGTGAGCGCATGCCCCTTCTCTGTCAGCGCTTCTTCAAGGGGCCGCAGAACCTGCGCACCATCATGCACGACTTCCTGGAGCGGCATGTGCAAGCCGGCACCCTGAAGATCGACGATATCGATCTCGCCGCCGGCCAGTTTCTCGACCTTGCAAGCGGCAGCTTCTTCAAGCTGCGCCTCTTCGGCAACATGGAAGGCCCGCCGCCGCGCAACGAGATTGAGCGCGTCATCCGCGGCGCGATCTTTGTCTTCATGGCCGCCTATGGCGTGCGCAAATACGAGCCCGCCTGATCCCCATCCCGACCCTGATTGGTTTTCTGCCGGATTTGCGCAATAGCGATCAAATCCGGCCGCCGCATTTCATCTAGGAATGAAGCGGCAACCAGGGGAGAAGAGATGAGCGCCATCGGACGGGCGATATGGTTCATCGAGAGCCATTTCGAAACCGATATAAGCCTCGATGAGATCGCAGAAGCCGCCGGATTGTCGCGCTACCATCTTTCGCGCGTCTTTGGTCTGGTAACCGGCCATTCGATCAGCGGCTATATCCGCGCACGGCGTCTGAGCGGCGCCGCGCTGTCTCTCATCTCAGGCTCATCCAGCATTCTCGAGGTTGCCCTCGACGCAGGCTACGGCTCGCACGAGGCTTTCACCCGTGCCTTCCGCGACCAATTCGGCATGACACCGGAAGCGGTGCGCCGACAGGGGCACATTCGCAATCTCGCTTTGATGGAGCCTATCAGGATGAAAACCGCAAGCCTTACCGATCTGGAACCGCCGCGTTTCGAAACCCTTCAGCCGATGCTTTTTGCCGGCCTGCAGGAAACCTACGCCTATGGCGGTAATGCCGCGATCCCCTCGCTCTGGCAGAAGTTCAACCAGCATTTCGGCCATATCCCCAACCAGAAGGGTAATGTCGCCTACGGGATCTGCACCCATATCGATGGAGAAGTAGAGAAATTCCGTTACATGGCGGCCGTCGAGGTATCCGATGCGGACGATCTGCCGGATGGCTTTGCCACACTGAAGCTGCCGACCCAGCGCTACGCCGTCTTCTCTCACCGCGGTCATGTTTCCGGTATACCGGCCACGATGGACCTGATCTTCGGCAACTGGTGGCCGACTTCAGGCCTCGAACACGGCAGCATGCCCGACATGTTCGAACGCTACGATGAGCGCTTCGATCCCCACACGGGGATGGGCGGAACGGAAATCTGGCTGCCGATCAAGGAATAAAAGCCTGACCGTTTTCGTATACCCCCTTGCGGCGCTTGCCCGGCAGGGCCGCAACGATACATTGTCCGCGTCCATATGCGACGCAAGGGGGAAATACGCCGATGCAGGATATCATGACGCTCATTCAGGACCCGGCTGCCTGGGTGGCGCTTGTCACGCTCGTGGTGATGGAAGTGGTTCTCGGGATCGACAACCTCATCTTCATCTCCATCCTCACCAACAAACTGCCGCCCGAGCATCGGGAAAGAGCCCGCAAGACTGGTATCGCCCTTGCTCTCGTCATGCGTCTTGCCCTGCTCGGCACCATCGCCTGGATCGTCCAGCTCACCGAACCTCTTTTCGAGCTTTTCGGCCACGGCTTCTCCTGGAAGGATCTCATCCTGATCGCCGGCGGTCTCTTCCTCGTCTGGAAGGCCACCAAGGAAATCCATCACAATGTCGATCCGGAGGATCAGCACGAGAATTTCATTGCAGGCGCGACAGGTACAAGCTTCGCCTCGGCGATCGGCCAGATCCTGCTGCTCGATCTCGTCTTCTCAGTGGACAGCATCATCACCGCCGTCGGCATGACCCCGCATCTGCCGATCATGATCATCGCCGTCATCGCTGCCGTCACGGTCATGCTCGTCGCCGCAACGCCGCTGGCCAATTTCATCGAGCGCAATCCGACGATCGTCATGCTGGCGCTCGCCTTCCTGCTGATGATCGGCACGACGCTGATTGCCGATGGCATGGGCTTCCACGTGCCGAAGGGCTACGTCTACGCCGCCATGGCCTTCTCGGCCCTCGTGGAGATGCTGAACATGCTGGCGAGGAACGCGCGCCGGCGAAAGCGTGAGGGCGGCCACTAAGGCGGTCCATCCATCTGAGACCCAATTGTTGCCTCCGCCTTAC
Source organism: Rhizobium sp. KNZ14-9A (assembly GCF_056755015.1). NCBI lineage: Bacteria > Pseudomonadati > Pseudomonadota > Alphaproteobacteria > Hyphomicrobiales > Rhizobiaceae > Rhizobium > Rhizobium sp. KNZ14-9A. Next base: position 4,395,063 of record NZ_JBPGXB010000002.1, on the reverse strand, counting down.
TCGGTAAGGCGGAGGTTCCTCTGTGCATGGTGGCCGTGGTGAAAAGCACAGACATCGCCTGTTTCATGTCGTCGCCGGGTTTCACTTCGAAGAACAGATCATTCGAAACGGTCGCCCGGAGGGGCCGGAAGAGGCCCGCTGGAAGCGGTTTTTCTTGACGCGCCCTTTTGAATATGGCCTAAGCGCAGCCACACGGATAATCGGCGGATTATGCGGGCAGACGCCTTGCTCCAGCCGATTTCTGGTTGATATCTGCATTCTCCAGGCCGGACGTCGCTTTCAGTGAAAAGCCGCTCGGCATTCATTGACGGGCACATAAAATGACAGCTTCCGGCGTCCGCGTCCGCATCGCTCCCTCGCCGACCGGCGAGCCGCATGTCGGCACCGCTTACATCGCTCTCTTCAACTATCTCTTTGCCAAGAAGCACGGCGGCGAGTTCATCTTGCGCATCGAGGATACCGATGCGACGCGCTCGACCCCGGAATTCGAGACCAAAGTGCTGGATGCGCTGAGATGGTGCGGGCTGGAATGGAAGGAAGGCCCCGATATCGGCGGCCCCTACGGCCCCTATCGCCAGTCCGACCGCAAGGACATGTATCAGCCCTACGCCCAGGAACTGCTCGACAAGGGCCATGCCTTCCGCTGTTTCTGCACGCCCGAGCGGCTGGAGCAGATGCGCGAAAGCCAGCGCGCCGCCGGCAAGCCACCGAAATATGATGGTCTCTGCCTGACGCTCAAGGCCGAGGAAGTCACCTCGCGCATGGCAGCCGGCGAAACCACCGTCATCCGCATGAAGATCCCGACCGAAGGCTCGTGCGACTTCACCGACGGCGTCTATGGCGATGTGTCGATCCCGTGGGATTCCGTCGACATGCAGGTGTTGATCAAGGCCGACGGCATGCCGACCTATCATATGGCAAACGTCATCGACGACCATCTGATGAAGATCACCCACGTCGCGCGTGGCGAAGAGTGGCTGGCATCCGTGCCAAAGCACATTCTGCTCTATCGCTATTTCGGCTGGGACCAGCCAGTGTTCATGCATCTGTCGTTGATGCGCAACGCCGACAAGTCGAAGCTGTCGAAGCGCAAGAACCCGACCTCGATCTCCTATTATTCCGCCCTCGGCTACATCCCCGAAGCGCTGATGAACTTCCTCGGCCTGTTCTTCATCCAGATTTCCGAAGGCGAAGAACTTCTGACCATGGAAGAGCTGTCCGAAAAGTTCGATCCGGAAAACCTCTCCAAGGCCGGCGCGATCTTCGACATCCAGAAGCTCGACTGGCTGAATGGACGCTGGATCCGCGAAAAGCTGTCCGAAGAGGACTTCCGCGACCGCGTGCTCAACTGGGCGATGGAAAACGATCGCCTGATGGCGGGCATGCGCCTGTCGCAGACGCGCATCTCCAAGCTCGGCGAACTGCCCGATCTCGCAGGCTTTCTGCTGAAGTCCGATCTCGGCCTGCAGCCGTCCGACTTCGCCAAGATCAAGTCGCCGCCGGAAGAGATCCTGGAAATCCTCAACACCGTCCAGCCCGATCTCGAAAAGATCCTGGAATGGAATGTCGAGACGATCGAAGCCGAACTGCGTGCCATCGCCGACCGCATGGGCAAGAAACTGAAGGTCGTGGTAGCGCCGCTCTTCGTTGCCGTTTCCGGCTCGTCGCGCTCGCTTCCGCTCTTCGATTCCATGGCGATCCTCGGCCGCTCGGTCGTTCGCCAGCGCCTGAAGCTCGCATCGCAGGCCGTCGCCGCCCTCGTTGGCTCGAAGTAAGAACAGTCAGAGGATTTCGACAATGGCTGACAACAAGACCGAAAACACCCTTTCTTCCGACGCAACGGAAGTGCGCGCCCAGAAGCTGAAGCTGCTGCGCGAGCAGATCGGCGACGTCTATCCGGCGCATTTCCACCGCACGCTGACCAATGCCGAATTGGCCGCGAAATACGAGGGCCTGGAACCTGACGTCGAGACACAGGATGTCGTGACCGTCGCTGGCCGCGTTTACTCGTCGCGCAACTCCGGCATGTTCATGGATATCCACGACGCCGGCGGCAAGATCCAGATTTTCAGTCACAAGGACACGACCCCGGAAGAAGCTCGTGCGCTTCTGCCGATGATCGACATCGGCGACATCATCGGCGTCACCGGTGTCGTGCGCCGCACCAAGCGCGGCGAGCTGACGATCAACGCTCAGAAGATCGAGATGCTCACCAAGTCGCTGCTTCCGATGCCCGAAAAGTGGCACGGCCTCTCCGACATCGAGCTGCGTTACCGCAAGCGCCATCTCGACATCATGACCAATGAGGAATCGAAGCTGCGCTTCCAGCAGCGCTCGAAGATCCTCTCCGGCATCCGCCGCTTCATGGAAAATGACGGCTTTATGGAAGTCGAAACGCCGATGCTGCATTCGGTCTATGGCGGCGCCACCGCCGAGCCGTTCAAGACGCATCACAACACGCTGAAGCTCGACATGTACCTGCGCATCGCGCCGGAACTGTTCCTGAAGCGCACGCTGGTGTCGGGCCTCACCGACAAGGTCTTCGAGATCAACCGCAATTTCCGCAACGAAGGCGTCTCCACCCGGCACAATCCGGAATTCACCATGATGGAGTGCTACTGGGCCTATGCAGATTACGAGGACATCATGGACCTCGTCGAGCGGCTGTTCGAGAGCCTGGCGCTCGCCATCCACGACACGACGGAATTCCCCTTCGGCGACAAGACCATGTCCTTCAAGGGGCCGTTCAAGCGCGTCCCAATGCCTGATGCCGTCAAGGAAGCGACCGGTATCGACTTCCTGGCGATCAAGACCGACGAGGAAGCCCGCGCTGCCGCCAAGGCAGCCGGCTTCGAGGTTGAGAAGGACTGGACCTGGGGCGAATGCCTCGCCTTCATCTTCGAAGAGAAGGTCGAGCAAACGCTGATCCAGCCTTCGCACGTTACCCATTTCCCGAAGGACATATCACCCTTCGCCAAGGAAGTGCCGGGCGAACCGCGCCTCGTAGAACGTTTCGAGACCTATTGCAACGCCTGGGAACTCGGCAACGCCTTCTCCGAACTCAACGATCCGGAAGAGCAGCGCCGCCGCATGGTCGAGCAGCTCGAGCAGGCCCATGCCCGCGGTGAAAAGGAAAAGCAGCTCGACGAGGAATTCCTCGATGCGATCGACCAGGGCATGCCGCCCGCAGGTGGTCTCGGCATCGGCGTCGACCGCCTGATCATGCTGCTCACCAACGCGCCGTCGATCCGCGACGTGATCCTCTTCCCGGCCCGCCGCAACAAGGCCGACTAAGAAACGGATTGTTTGAATGAAAAACGGAGCGCCCGAAAGGACGCTCCGTTTTCTTTTGTCCGAGAGACCATGCCTCAGATCATGTAACCGCCGGCGACCTCGATCGTCTGCGCATTGATCCAGGCGCCGTCCTCAGAGGCGAGCATGGCGATGACACGGCCGACATCCTCGGCTTCGCCGATGCGGCCAAGCGCTGTTTGTGAAGCAAGCAGTGCGGCAAATTCCGGGTTCTTATCCAGCGCAGCATCGGCAAGATTGGTGCGGATGGGACCCGGCGAGATGGCATTTGCGCGGATCTTACGATTGCCGAATTCCTTCGCCTGATAGCGGGTCAAGGTCTCAAGTCCGGACTTGAGAGCCGCGTAAGGCGCAACGCCGGCCGTTGCGACACGCACCGAGGCGCTCGTCACATTGAGGATCACACCACCATCCGCCATCAGCGGCAACAGCGCCTGTGTCAGGAAGAACGGGCCCTTCAGGTGCACGTTCATGAGCGCGTCGAACTGGTCCATCGTTACCGTTTCCATCAGATTGAACATGCCGAACCCGGCATTATTGACCAGGCAATCGAAATCGCTACGGCCCCAATAGGTAGAGAGCAACCGCTTGACCTCGTCCACGAAGGACGGAAAACCTGCGGCATCGCCGACATCAAGAGCGAGCGCAACCGCGTGACCGCCTGCCGCTTTGATCTCAGCCACGGCTTCATCGGCGCCTGGCTTATGGCTGTTGTAGGTGATGATGACTCCCATGCCCCGCCTTGCGCATTCCTGTGCGGCCGATTGACCAATGCCCCGGCTGCCACCAGTAATGATTGCGATTTTCATTTCTGTCTCCTTGCTTTCGATGGCCGGAAGCTATGGGAAACAGCGGGCCGCTACTCCGCCGGAAACTGCCTCGTTCTTGCCTATTCCTGCTTTTGTCTTGCGCGCGATGACGAGCTGGGTCAGGATTTCCTTATGCAGACAATGCTCGAAGAAATGCGCCGCCTGACGGCCCACGCAGAAAACCGCCCGACGGAAACCGGCATACCCGGCATATTGATGGTCAAGGGAGAGATTCCCGAACACAGGCTCGGGGCCGTCTACGAACCCATGATCAACCTGATCCTCGATGGCAGCAAGACGCTGACGATCGCCGGTCAGGACTACTATTACGATCCCACGACCTATTTCGTAATCTCCATCGACATACCCGCAACCGGAATGGTCCAGCAGGCCGGTCCCGACAGACCCTATATCGGTGTCAGCCTGTCACTCGATCCGGCAAGGGTCGCAGCCTTGCTCATGGACCTTCCGCCACAGGCCTATCAGGAAGGGCAAGGCAGTGGCTATTCGGTCTGCCGCATGACACCGGAGCTTCTGAGCGCCTGGTTAAGAATGCTGCAGCTCATGGAGAGGCCTCAGGATATCCCTGCCCTTGCCCCGGCCTATGAGCGCGAAATTCTCTATCGCGTGCTGCAGGGGCCACAGGGCTGGATATTACGCGACATTGCAGCACCCGACAGTGCCCTGTCGCGGATAAGGCTCGCCATTCGCTGGGTGCGTGAACACTATGCCGAGGCGATCGAGGTCGAGAAATTAGCCGGTCTCGCCTCCATGAGCCTGTCAGCATTTCATCGGCATTTCAAGGCCGTGACGGCGATGAGCCCAATCCAGTTCCAGAAGCATATCAGGCTGCTGCAGGCCCGCCAGCTTCTGATTGCCCGATCCGGAAATGCATCCTCGGTCGCCTATGCCGTGGGCTATGAAAGCGCCTCGCAATTCACCAGGGAATATGCGCGCTTCTTCGGTCAGCCGCCAGCGCGCGACGTCTCATTGATAAGGGAAATTATCAAGCCCGCCGCCTGATCATTTTCGGAATTAGTGCCCGCTCTTGACAGGCGGCTCCTCTGCGGGAGCGTCTCCTGCAGGGGTGGCAGCATCCTTGGCAGCCTGCTCTTCAGCAGACGGTTCCTCGGCATCCTTGGGCGCGGCGCCCTTTTCGCCGGTTGCCGGCTTGCTCTCCTTCTTGGTGGAGGCAACAGCAACGGGATCGATGCAATCGGCAGGATCCTTGAGGCTCGCATTCAGCACCGCGATCCGATCGTCCGGCAATTCGATGCGTTCGCCATAAAAGAGGCCCTGCTCGCTCGCCTTGCCGTCATAATAACGGGCCGTATAGGGCTTGTCGTCGAGCCCTTCGACCATCTTGTCGGGATGCGCAATATAGACCACATCGGCACCGATCGCCCGGCCGCGAATATCCGAGCGCAAGGTCGGACCATTCTCGTCGAGGACGACGACCTGCACGAGGTCGGGCTTCTGTGCTTCATAGACCGCCTGAGCGACACGCAATGCCGTCTTGATGCGCGTCATGCCGTCAACAGGTTCGGTCTTGATGTATTTGCGTACCCAGACGTGATCCTGCTTCTTGATCGTCACCAGATTGACGTCGGTGCAGGCCACGCCATCGGCCGATTCCTCATCACCGAGCAGCCTGTCTTTACCGACATAAACCGCAGCACCGCCGGAAACGCCCGCTAACAGGGCGCTACCACCGATGATCAAAGCCAATTTCCGGGAAGGCCGGAATATGCGCAGTAAGGCCTTCACGCCAACTGCTCCGCCATCTGAAAACTCCAACGCAATACAAGTGACTGTGAAGCTAAGGAAATGACGTTTCCGAATCTTTAAGTGGACCGTCCGACTTTGTCTCGAATTGAATAAATACCAAAAAAGGTCCAGCCATTCGCAAGCTTGCCAGATCGCTCAAGCACGTGCTCTAAAATGCCATGGCCTTCACGCTTCGCCAGATTCAATATTTCGTCGCCGTTGCCGAACAGGGTTCGGTCACGCGCGCCGCGCAGAACCTGTCGATCTCCCAATCCTCGATAACGGAGGCGCTGAAGGAACTCGAAAACGACCTTGGCGTCGTGCTGTTCGAGCGTCACCCGCGCGGGCTGTCAGTCACCCACAACGGCCATCAGTTCCTGCGGCACGCCACGAAGATCCTGGCAACGGTCTCCGACGCCCGCACCAGCTTTTCCGGCCAGGAGAACATACCCTCCGGCACGCTCAATATCGGCGTCACCTCGCTCGTTGCGGGCTATGTGCTCTCGGACCTGCTGGCACGCTATCGCCGCGCCTGTCCAGGTGTGGAGGTCAGCGCCATCGAGGACAATGGCAGCTACGTTGAGCATCTGCTGGTCGGTGGCGAACTGGATGTCGCCGTCATGGTGATTTCAAATCTGCGTGATCGCATGGCCCTGCAGGCGGAAATCCTTGAAACCTCACCCTATCGCCTCTGGTTGCCGATGGGGCATCCGCTGGTTTCGGCGGATATAATTTCCATCGCCGATATCGCCCGCGAGCCTCTGATCATGCTGACGGTGGATGAAATCGAGGAGAATACCGGCAAGCTGCTGACCGCACTCGGCGCCCGCCCGCATGTCGCCTTCCGCACCCGCTCGGTCGAAGCCGTGCGCAGCCTGGTTGCGACCGGCGCCGGGGTCGCGCTGCTGCCCGATCTCGTCTACCGCCCCTGGTCGCTGGAAGGCGACCGTATCGAGAGCCGCGATGTCTCCGGCGCTCTGCCCGTTGTGCAGGTCGGCATGGTCTGGCGCAAGGGCTCCAGCCTACCGCAGGCCGCACGCGATTTCGTGGCCATCGCCGAGAACATGCGATCGGGAAGATCCCGCTAGATATCGGAATTTCCGATATCGCCTTTCTGATAAATGAATTTGCGAAACCGGCCTTTCCGCGTCACCCTTTCTTCTGGGAACAAAACGCCGCAAAAGCGGCACCGAACCGGGAGACAGACGATGAATCTTCTGAAATCGTGCACTGCTGCGCTCGCGAGCCTGAGTTTCGCGACACAGGTTGTCGCTGCCGAACCGCTGAAGACACTGGGCAAGGGGGAAGGCGCCGTCAGCATCGTCGCCTGGGCCGGTTATATCGAGCGCGGCGAGACCGACAAGAATTACGACTGGGTCACCGACTTCGAGAAGGAAACCGGCTGCAAGGTTTCCGTAAAGACCGCCGCCACCTCGGATGAGATGGTGGCGCTGATGAACGAAGGCGGCTTCGACCTCGTCACCGCATCAGGCGATGCGTCATTGCGCCTCGTCGCCGGAAAACGCGTCCAGCCGATCAACACCGATCTCATCCCGAGCTTCAAGACTGTCGATGAGCGCCTGCAGAATGCGCCCTGGAATACGGTGGGCGACGTCCACTATGGCGTGCCCTATCTCTGGGGGCCGAACGTGCTGATGTACAATACCGACGCCTTCAAGGATAAGGCGCCGACGAGCTGGAATATCGTCTTCGACGAACAGAAGCTGCCGGATGGTAAGTCCAATAAGGGCCGCGTGCAGGCCTATGACGGCCCGATCTACATCGCCGATGCCGCTCTATATCTGATGGCGCACAAGCCCGATCTCGGCATCAAGGACCCCTATGAGCTCAACGAGGACCAGTACAAGGCTGCTCTCGACCTGCTGCGCGGCCAGCGCAAGATCGTCTCGCGCTACTGGCACGATGCGATGATCCAGGTCGACGACTTCAAGAATGAAGGTGTTGTCGCCTCCGGTTCCTGGCCGTTCCAGGTCAACCTGCTGCAGGCCGACAAACAGAAGATCGCCTCCACCTTCCCTGAGGAGGGTGTGACCGGTTGGGCCGACACGACCATGCTGCACGCCGACAGCGAACATCCAAACTGCGCATATATGTGGATGGAACATTCGCTGAAGGCCAAGGTCCAGGGTGATGCCGCCGCCTGGTTCGGCGCCGTGCCATCCGTTCCGGCTGCCTGCAAGGGCAATGAACTTCTGACCGATGCCGGCTGCAACACCAACGGCTATGATCACTTCGACAAGATCAAGTTCTGGAAGACGCCGGTCGCCAAATGCGCAAGCGAGAGCGAATGCGTACCCTATCATCGCTGGGTATCGGATTATATCGGTGTGATCGGCGGGCGGTAACGCCAAGCCGGTTCACGTAAACGAAGTCCCCTTCCCAACCCCTCCCCGCAAGGGAGGGCCCAGAGTGGCGCCGCCGCATTCCTGCCGAAACGCCGAAAGGTTTGAGCGTGGGCGCGGCAGATTAAGCCCCTCCCCCTCGTGGGGAGGGGTTTGGGGCGGGGTCTTTTGAAGATCAAAGCCTCTCTCAGATAATACAGCTCCGGAGCCCCCATGACGTCCGCCGTCCGTTTCCAGAAGGTCTCTCGCCATTTCGGCGCGGTGCGCGCCGTCGATGGCGTCGATCTCGAAATCGTACCCGGCGAGTTCTTCGCCATGCTCGGCCCGTCCGGTTCCGGCAAGACCACCTGCCTGCGGCTGGTTGCAGGCTTCGAACAGCCTACATCGGGACATATCGAAATCTTCGGCGAAACCGCCGAAGGCATCCCGCCCTATCGCCGAAACGTGAACACCGTCTTTCAGGATTACGCGCTCTTTCCGCATCTCGATATCCTCGACAACGTCGCCTACGGACTGATGGTCAAAGGCGTCGGCAAGGCGGAGCGGATCAAAGAGGCTGAAAAGACGCTGGAACTGGTGAAACTGCCGGGCTATGGCAGCCGCCGCCCCGGCCAGCTTTCCGGCGGCCAGCGGCAGCGCGTAGCGCTCGCCCGCGCACTCGTCAACAAGCCCCAGGTGCTCCTGCTCGATGAGCCCCTAGGCGCTCTGGATCTGAAGCTGCGCGAGCAGATGCAGGAAGAGCTGAAGAGCCTGCAGCGCGCCCTCGGCATCACCTTCATCTTCGTCACCCACGATCAGGGGGAGGCGCTCTCCATGGCTGACCGTGTTGCGGTCTTCAACAATGGCGGCATCGTCCAGCAGGGCACGCCGCAGGATATCTACCGCCGTCCGAAGACCCGCTTCGTCGCCGATTTCGTCGGCTCGTCGAATGTCATTTCCCCTAACGTCATGACGGCTCTTGGCGGCGAGAAGCGCTGGGCGAGCCTGCGTCCCGAGGCAATTCACCTCGCCACTGACGGCGTCGAAGCCAGGGTCGAGAATGCCAGCTTCCTCGGCGCGGCGACCCGGCTTACCGTCGATATCAGGGGAACGTGCCTGCATGTCATGCTGCCGGCCGGCAGCGACATCCCCGATATCGGCACCGCCATCCGCCTCGTGTGGCAGCAGGGCGACGTGCATTACATGGATGATGCGGCATGACTGCTCTGGCGATGATCAAGGCGGAAACCTCGATCCTGCCGCGCCGCGGCGGTTTCTTCGGCGGCCTGTCGGATAGCTTCTGGCGTCACCCGAAACTGCTTCTCTTCCTGATGCTGACGCCGCCGTTGCTCTGGCTCGGCATCATCTATATCGGCTCGTTGATCGCGCTGCTGCTGCAGAGTTTCTTCTCGATCGATGATTTCTCGGGGATGGTGAACCACGAATTCACCCTCGATACCTATGCCCAGCTCCTGAACCCCGGCAATTTCGACATCATCGTCAGAACCATCCTGATGGCGGCGCTGGTGACGGTGGCCTCCGCCGTCATCGCCTTCCCGATCGCCTATTACGCCGCCCGCTATGCGCAAGGAAAATGGAAGGCCCTGTTTTACCTTGGTGTCATGCTGCCGCTCTGGTCGAGCTATCTCGTCAAGATCTACGCCTGGAAGCTGATCCTCGCCAAGGAAGGCATCCTCACCTGGCTCTTCGACAAGCTCTATCTCTCCTGGCTGCTCGACGGCGTCCTCGCTTTGCCTGTTGTCGGCGGTAATTCGCTCTCCGTCAGCTATCTCGGCACTTTCATCGTCTTCGTCTATATCTGGCTGCCCTATATGATACTGCCGACGCAGGCAGCACTCGAACGTGTGCCCGGCAATCTGATCGAAGCGTCCGCCGATCTCGGCGCCACCCCGCGCCAGACATTCCGCACTGTGCTTTTCCCGCTGGCGCTGCCCGGCATCGTCGCCGGTTCGATCTTCACATTCTCGCTGACCCTGGGTGACTACATCATCCCGCAGATCATCGGCTCCTCACGCCTCTTCATCGGTCAGGCCGTCTATACGCAGCAGGGAACGGCCGGCAACGTCCCGCTCGCCGCCGCCTTCTCCGTCGTACCCATCGTCATCATGGCGATCTATCTCTGGCTCGCTAAACGCATGGGGGCCTTCGATGCGCTCTGACCGCGGACAGAAATCACCCCTCGTCCTGAAGATCGCCGCGGCCGGCGGCCTGCTCTTCCTGCATCTGCCGATCCTGCTCATCTTCGTCTATGCCTTCACGACCGAGGAGAAGAGCTATCAGTGGCCGCCACCCGGCCTGACGCTGCAATGGTTCGGCATCGCCTGGAACCGGCCGGATGTCTGGTCGGCACTTGGCCTCTCCCTGCAGGTTGCCTGCATTGCAACGGCAATCGCGCTGGTCCTCGGTACGCTTTGCGCGGCCGCCGTCAGCCAGACGAAATTCTTCGGCCGCGAGGCGATCTCACTGCTCGTCATCCTGCCGATCGCCCTTCCCGGCATCATCACCGGCATCGCGCTGCGCTCCGCCTTCAGCCTGTTCGACATACCCTTCTCGGTTTGGACGATCGTGCTTGGCCATGCCACCTTCTGCGTGGTTGTCGTCTACAACAACGCCGTCGCCCGCTTCCGGCGCACGTCAGGCTCGCTGATCGAAGCCTCCATGGATCTCGGCGCCGACGGCTTCCAGACCTTCCGCCATGTCATCCTGCCGAATATCGGCACGGCGCTTCTGGCCGGCGGCATGCTCGCCTTTGCTCTGTCCTTCGACGAAGTCATCGTCACCACCTTCACCGGTGGCCAGCAATCCACCCTGCCGATCTGGATGCTCGAAGAGCTGATCCGCCCGCGCCAGCGCCCGGTCACCAATGTGGTCGCGATGGTCGTCGTGCTGGTCACCTTCCTGCCGATCCTGGCAGCCTATTACCTTACGCGCGACGGCGACCAGATCGCCGGCGCCGGCAAATAACCGGAATGGGACGCGGAGCCCCTTCCGCATTCCACTCGATCAACCACAAGGGAGAACGCCCATGGACACTCAAATGCTGATCGGTTCCCGCTTCGAGACCGGCACGGAAACGGAAGAGCACATCCTGAACCCGAAGACGGGCGAAACCGTGCTGAACCTTGCCGAAGCCTCGCTCGGCCAGATCGATGCCGCCGTGGATGCGGCGGAGAAGGCCTTTGTCGCCTGGTCGCAGACGACACCATCCGAACGCTCCGCCTATCTATTGAAAATCGCCGATGCCATCGAAAAGGACGCGCAGGGCTTTGCCACGCTCGAAGCGCTGAACTGCGGCAAACCGATCAATGCCGTGCTGAATGACGAGATCCCAGCCATTGTCGATTGCTACCGCTTCTTTGCCGGTGCGGTGCGTAATCTGCACGGACCGGTCGCCGGCGAATATCTTCCCGGACACACCTCGATGATCCGCCGTGACCCGATCGGCATCGTCGGCTCGATTGCGCCGTGGAACTATCCATTGATGATGATGGCCTGGAAGTTGGCGCCCGCAATCGCCGGCGGCAACACCGTCGTCTTCAAGCCGTCTGAACAAACACCGCTGACGGCGCTCAAGATGGCAAAGCTGCTTTCCGATATTCTCCCCGAGGGCGTGGTCAATGTCATCCTCGGGCGCGGCGAGAGCGTCGGCAACACGCTGATCAACCATCCGAAAATCAACATGGTGTCGATCACCGGCGACATCGCGACCGGCAAGAAAGTGCTGCAGGCTGCCGCCAAGACCGTCAAGCGCACCCATCTGGAACTTGGCGGCAAGGCGCCGGTCATTGTCTTCGACGACGCCGATATCGATGCCGTCGTCGCGGGTATCCGCACCTTCGGCTACTACAATGCCGGCCAGGACTGCACGGCCGCCTGCCGCATTTATGCCGACGCGAAGGTCTACGACAATTTCGTCGCCGACCTGACATCTGCCGTCTCCAGCATCCGCTTCAACCAGGCCGACGACACCGAGAACGAAATCGGCCCGCTGATTTCCAAGCGCCAGCGTGATCGCGTCGAAAGCTTCGTCACCCGCGCCTCCGAACACAAGCACATGGAAATTACCACCGGCGGCAAGGTCTCTGGCGACAAGGGCTTCTTCTTCGCGCCGACGGTCGTTGCAGGCGCCACGCAGGAAGATGAAATCGTCCGCCGAGAAGTTTTCGGCCCCGTCGTCTCGGTCACCCGCTTCACCAATGTCGACGATGCGGTGAGCTGGGCAAACGACAGCGATTACGGCCTCGCCTCCTCCGTCTGGACTAAGGATATCGGCCGCGGCATGAAGACGGCCGCCCGCCTGCAATATGGCTGCACCTGGATCAACACGCATTTCATGCTGGTCAATGAGATGCCGCACGGTGGCCTGAAACAATCAGGCTATGGCAAAGACATGTCTGTCTACGCCCTGGAAGACTATACGGCTGTCCGCCATGTGATGATCAATCACGGATAGTTGAACAAAAGCTTCTTGATCTCTTTCAAAAGTCACTGCCGCCGTCAGTGACTTTTGTCACTTTGTCATAATACAACTGCAGATACTATTTCTAAACGCGGAATTGCCGGTTCACCCCATATGGCGCTTCGCGATAAGTGTGATTCTTCATCGGATCAAAGAAATCGGTTGGGCATTACTTACTCATGGCGACGCGCATCGATATCTCCGAGCTCGAAACGGCCCTGGACGGATTGATGGAATCCGCTCTGGTGCCGGCAAGCTGGGAGCGCACGCTGGAACAGATCAGCCGCGCCACCGGTTCTACCGGTACGCATATCATGCCGGTGCGCGGTAAATTCCCCTCCGGCTTCCTGAGCACACCGAATCTGCTGGAGGCCTTCCAGGTCTATTTTGACGAAGAATGGTACAAGCGCGACTTCCGCGAACGCGGCCTGGCGGTTGCGATGGCCAAGGGGGTCATCATCGAACACGACATCGCCGGCGATGAGGAGTTCAACCATCATATCTTCTATACGGAGTTCCTGGCCCGCTTCAGCTTCCGTTATTCCGCCATGGTGGGCTTCACCTCCGGCGATACGATGCTGAGCCTCAACCTGCAGCGCCGCATTCAAGACCAGCCTTTCGATCGCGATGACGAGCGCTTGCTCGTAAAGATGCAGTCGAAACTGACCGCCGCAGCCGAGATCATACGCGCGCTGCATGTCGCCAAGATCGACAGCATGAGCGAGGCATTTGAGCTCGCCGGCACTGCCGTGGTCTTCTTCGATCGTTTTGGCCGCATCACCCGGCTGAACCAGCGCGCGGAGATGCTGCTCGATGGCAATATCCGGGTTCTCGATCGGGAGCTCGTTGCTCTCAGTCAGGAGGAGACGGGGCTCCTGCGCCGCCATCTGCAGGCAATCCTTTCGAAGGAGCCTTTCACCAATCCGGCCGTCTCCACGCCGGTTCTGTTTTCCCGCCCGGGAAAGGCGCCGCTGATAATCCGTGCCCAGCGGCTGAACGGAGTACCGGCCGAACTCTTCTCGCATTCCGCCGCCGTCGCCATCATCACGGATCTCTCCGAACGCGCGGCCCCGAGCCGCGATCTGCTGCGCCGGCTCTTTTCGCTCACTCCTCAGGAAACGACGGTAGCGCGCCTGCTGATGGATGGTTCGTCGCCGCGCCAGATCGCCGAAATATCCGGCCTGACTTATGAGACAACGCGCGGCTACGTGAAGAAGGTTCTCGCCAAGACTGGCACACAGCGCCAGTCCCAGCTTATCTCCCTGCTCTCAAGCCTGAAAATCTAGACCCGGTTATTAGGCCTGACCGTAGAGCGCAAGCAGCTCAATGCCGCCTTCCCATATCATGTCGAACGCCACATAGACGATGATGGCAAGGCCGATCCAGCCGATCCAGCGGAAGCGGTTGAGCAGCTTTGCCACGAAATTGGATGCGACACCCATGAGGATGACGGAAAGGATGAGGCCGAAGATCAAGGCATTCATGTTCGACTTCGTAGCACCGGCAACGGCCAGGACGTTGTCGAGCGACATGGAAAGATCCGCAAAAATGATCTGGCCGATCGCCTGTCGGAAAAGTTTCGGCTTGTGAGCGTGGTGACCGGCTTCCTGCCCGGCCTCCTCTTCATCCGCCTCACGCAACTCCCTAAACATCGTCCAGCAGATCCACAGAAGTAGCAGACCGCCGACGAGATTGATGCCTTTGATGACGAGCAACTGCGCGGCGATGACGGCGAAAACGATGCGGATGACGGCGGCTGCGGCAATGCCGGTGACGATCGCCTTGCCGCGCAGCTCGGTGGAAAGGCCTGCAGCTGCCATACCGATAACGACCACATTATCCCCTGACAGGATGATGTTGATCATGATGACTTCGAGGTAGGCGGAAATGACCTGGGGGTCCAGAAAAGCGCGCATGGAGGGTGGCTTTCGTCGATGGGGCAAATCGATGATGATCCCTTCAAACAGATCGAGACACCTTTGAAAAGCCCTTGCAGGCCGGAGCAGCACGCCTTTAAGGAATGCCGTTCCATTCTAACCGATCTGGAACAAAATCAGTTTTGGCGCGTCTTCTTCCGGCAATCACGGAAGGAAGATATCCATGTTAAAATGGGCTCTTATATTTCTGGTAATTTCTATAGTCGCCGGCTTTTTCGGCTTCTCCGGCATCTCCGCGGCGACCGCGACGATCGCCCGCGTGCTCTTCGGCATATTCCTCGTCGTCTTCCTGATCTTCCTCATCCTGGCCTTGATGGCAGGACAGGCGATCTTCTAGCCACGGGGCTATGAACGACGACAACGACGGCAGCAGCTTCAAGACAAGTTCGCTACAGCACCGCCGTCAGCCAGGGATGCATTCCCTTCATCCGCCTTTTCATGAAATTGTCGATAGACACCGATCCTGCACCCGAAACCGCAAGCACGAACATGCCGCCGGCAATAGCGAGATCCTTCTCGAAATGCAGCAGCTCGTTCTGGTTCGCGAAGTTGGTGTGGAACATAAAAGCCGTCGCGAGGCAGAACAGCCCCAGGGCCACCGCACCGAGCCGGCTAAGGAAACCGGCAGCAATAGAAAGGCCGGCACCGAGCTGCAGAGCAATGACGGCAAACGTCACCAGCGCCGGCAGGCCAAGCTTTTCGAAGGTAGCAAGCGTCGCGGTGATGTCGGCGATGAGCGACGAACCCTCATGCAGGAAGATCAGGGATAAGAGAAGCCTACCCAGAAGAAGAATGAGATCGGCCAGCCGAGGCCGGCTTGCAACGTTTTCCATCATATCCTCCACTTTATCAGGAGCAGGCGGCGAACCACCTGCTCCTGCCGTTGATGTGTCGGTCACTTATCGCCCTTTGCGGAGATGGCTTCCTGAAGGTCTTCGAGTTCCTCGCAGCCAACGGGGCAAAGCTGTTTAAGGACCGACACCTGCTCCTCAGCCTTCGCCATATCGCCGGTCTCGACGTAGAGTTCACCGAGATATTCGCGTGCCGCCTTATGATCGGGCTGAAGCTCCAGCGCCTTGGTATAATAGGTCAGCGACGTCAGGTAATCGCCTGTCTTGCGCAGCGTGAACCCCATCAGATTGTAAACGTCCGCCTGCTGATTGTCTTCGGCAAGATCGCGAAGCTCTGCAAGCGCGCCGGCATAGTCCTTCGCGTCGATCTTGGCCCGCACCGAAGTCAGGTCCGGAGCGTCAGTCGATTCCATGTTGTCGACGGCAAAGGCTGGAAATGCGGTAACCGCGGAAAAGCCGGCGGAAATGGCGCAAACCCAGATGAATCCCAGAATTGCATATTTCATCATTGTAACGTCCTTCGGCCTTTCAGGCCTGTATTGTTGGGGTGAAGGCATAGGCGCTTCCGTCCTTGAGGAAGGTGCCTGAGCCGGGGAACGGGAAGTGCGAGCCGCAGATCGCGATATTGTCGGCAATGACGCGATCGATGAGACGGCGGCGTGTGTCGATTGCCGTCGGCCCGTCCTGGTCATAGCTGCCCTGCCATTCGGGATGCGGGGCGAGCAGCGCCGGCACATACATGATGTCGGCGGAAACGAGCAGTTGCTTGTTGCCCGAGGTCACGAGATAGGTTGAATGACCGGGCGTATGGCCAGGCGCTGAAAGCAGCCTGATGCCGGGTGCAACTTCGGCCCCGTCATCCACCAGCTTCCAGTTCTTCCATGTCGGGAAAACGGCGGCGATGCGCTTGCCGGCCGGCTTGCGGCCTTCGGCAAGCTTCTCGACACGACCCGGTGCCGTCCACCAGTTATATTCGGCAGCATTAACGATGAGCTCGGCATTCGGGAAGACCGGGTTATTTGTCCCCTTTTCCATCAGACCCCAAACGTGGTCCGGATGGAAATGCGAGATCATGATCGTATCGATCTTCTTATAATCGATACCGGCTGCCGCCATATTCGCCGGCAGATGCGTGGCATTTTCCTGCCATTGACCGACGCCGGAACCTGCGTCCATCATGATCAGCCGACTGCCGACTTTCAAAACGACCACCGTCAGCGGGATCGGCATGAATTCGGTCGTCAGCCCTGCCTTGGAAAGCGCCTCTTTGGTATCCTCGATCGAAGCGTTCTTGATGAAGGTGGGATCATGCGGCTTCTTCCAGATGCCGTCATAGATCGCCGTAACCTCGATATCGCCGACCTTGTATTTATAAAAGCCGACCGTCGGCTCCAACGGCGTCGCGGCAAGTGCCGGCATGACGAATTCGAGCTTCGATGACAGGCCGAATGCAGCCGCAGCAGTGGCCGATCCCAGGACAGCGCGACGTGACATGGTAAACATGAATATGCCTCCTCTTGTTGATGGCATTTCGACTGGCGAAGGCCGCAATTCATCTGAAGCCCTCGCTGACGAACTAGATCGTCGGCGGCACGCCGTTATTCCCAGCTCGAACGAGATTTTCGACAAGCCATTGAAAATGATTGATTATTTTAACGGCACTCATCTTTCGTACCACTGCGCGCAAATAAACCGGCGCTATTTGGAATAAAATCGTGCGCCGATCGGTCTAGACTGCAGGAGACCGCATCTGATGCCCGCGGATCTCACGTCCAAATCGGCTGCTGTTGAGGCAGGGAGGATGATGACAAACGCTCAGATCACCTATCCGGTCGGATCGATCGACTGGATGCTGCTGCTCGTCGGGCAAGCGCCGCGAGCCCGTATTCGACCATCACCGCTGATGATGCTTCTCGCCGGAGCGAGGCGGCTGTTCCATCTTATGGTCAAGAAATCCGGCAGCGAACGGATCGCCCCAACGACCGACGCCGCGCAGCATGAGTTCATGCAGCATTTTCAGGACGTGATTATTCCGCACCTGGATGCGGCCTATAATTTTGCCCGCTTCCTCAGCCGCGACGCCGAGGCTGCGCAGGATATCGTCCAGGAAGCATTCCTGCGCGCCTACCGCAATTTCGAAACCTATCGCGGTGGCGATCCGCGCTCCTGGCTCTTTGCCATCGTCAGGAACTGCTGCCACGTCTGGCGCCAGCAGGATCGCCGAAAGGCACATTTCGAGCGGCATCTGGACGATAACGGCAGCACCGATCCCGATGAAGATGAGGGCTACCAGATCGCCTCGGAGGAGGATTCTCCTGAGACGGCGATAATCCGGGCAAGCGAGCAACAGCGCGTGCGATCCGTCATCAACAAACTTCCGGAAACGATGCGGGAAATCCTCGTCCTTCGTGAACTCGAAGACCTCTCCTACCGGCAGATCGCCGAAATCATCGATGCACCGATCGGCACCGTCATGTCACGCCTTGCGAGAGCACGGCGCGAATTCGCCGACATCTGGGATGCATGCAGTAAAAGCGAGGCGGCAGGATGAGTGACGCCCATCAGAAAGGCTGCCCCGAATGGCGCATCATGCTGCACGGTTTTGTCGACCGCGAACTCGACTCCGTCCATGCAGCGCAGTTCGAGGATCATCTGGCGACCTGCGAAAATTGCCGGGCGGAGATGGAAAGGGTCGCTGCTGTGAGAAAGATCATCGATCAGGATGGCGTGCGATGGAGGCCGCCGGAGGCTCTGCGTTCACAGGTACTTTCCATGCTGTCTTTCGAACAGACGGCGGCGAGCTCCAGCCTGCCGGTGCCACGCCAAGCGCCTTTCTGGCGCCGCACTTTCGACTTCATCCGGCAATGGAGCTTCGTACCGTCCTTGGCGGTGCTCGCGGCAAGTGCTTTTCTGTTCGTCAATGCGCCGTCGCAGACCCTGATCCTGCAGGACGAGATCATGGCAAGCCATGTTCGATCCATGATGGCGGATCATCTGACCGACGTCCTGACCTCGGATCAGCACACGGTAAAGCCCTGGTTCAATGGCAGGATCGATTTTTCGCCGCCCGTCAGCGATCTCGCCAAGGATGGTTTCCCGCTGGTCGGCGGACGTGTCGATTATATCGGCGGCCGTGCCGTCGCCGCTCTCGTGTACAGACGCCATGGCCATGTCATCAACCTGTTCATTTGGCCCGCGGCTTCAGGTGCCCAAACGACAACGGAGCACGACGGCTACAACATGGTGCAATGGTCGGATGGCGGACTGACGTTCTGGGCGATTTCGGATGTCGCCTCTGGTGACCTTGCGGAGTTCGAGAGCTTCTTCCGGTCTGCAGCAAGGCTCTAAAGCAGGCTTGCGCCAACATTGATCGCAAGTGCCAGAATGGTGGTGTTGAACAGGAACGACAGAAGCGCATGCAGCAGGGTGAACTTGCGCATCCTCGTCGAGGTCACTGCTACATCGGCCGTCTGCGCCGCGACACCGATTGTGAAGGAGAAATAGAGGAAGTCCCAATAAGCGGGCTCCTCGATTCCATCAGGGAATTTAAGCCCTTCGCACTTATCCGAGCCGCCATAGAAATAATGGGCATAATGGATCGTGAAAAGCGTGTGCAGGAAAAACCAGGAGATCAGGATAGTCAGGATCGCCGCAGCCGCACGCCACAGCGCGACATCTGCCGGTGCATCCTTGATCGAATGGAGCTCGATACCGATTCCGGCAATACTGGCGAGAGCCGCTGCGATTGATAGGAAGAGCAGGAAAGTATCGGAAAAATCGAGATCTTCCGATCGCTTCTTGATGCTCTCAACGGTCGCGCGAAGCATCTTGCGCCAGCTCAGCCCGATGAAGAAGATCGCCGAGGCATTCCAGCCGAACAGGATGTTGCTGGCGCTGACCTCCCGCGAGGTCAGCAGTAGAAACACGATGAAACCGCCGAGCACCGAAAGGAAGAAGCTTGCATGCTTGTAGACAATCGAGACCAGCGAATTTCCGTCATCCTCGTCAGCCACCACGATACCCCTGCCTCTATGCCCTTGATATCAAAATGAAAAAGGCGCGGATGCCAGCGGCACCCGCGCCTTTCATCAAAGTGCGGCTTGCGCGGCCTTACGCAGCAGCGAGCTGCAGTTCCTTGCGGACCTGACTGCGCAGCGTGCCGAGATCCTTTG
This sequence comes from Rhizobium sp. KNZ14-9A, assembly GCF_056755015.1. Classification (NCBI taxonomy): domain Bacteria; kingdom Pseudomonadati; phylum Pseudomonadota; class Alphaproteobacteria; order Hyphomicrobiales; family Rhizobiaceae; genus Rhizobium; species Rhizobium sp. KNZ14-9A. The sequence goes on along the minus strand of NZ_JBPGXB010000002.1, from coordinate 4,375,393 downwards.
CGAATGCGCGAATGCCTTCTGCGAGCTTTTCGGTCGCCATGGCATCTTCGTTCATCATCCAGCGGAAGGTCTTCTCGTCGACCGTGATCTTTGGCTCGGCCTTCTTGGTTTCCGGCGACAGCTTGCGCTCAAGCTTGCCCTGATCGTTGGAGAGTTCGTCGAGCAGGTTCGGAGCGATCGTCAGGCGATCGCAACCGGCCAGCGCTTCGATTTCGCCGGTGTTGCGGAAAGAGGCGCCCATGACGACCGTCTTGATGTCATTGGCCTTGTAGTAGTTGTAGATGTCGCGGACGGACAGAACGCCCGGATCTTCCTCGGCGGTGAAATCCTTGCCGGTCGACTTCTTGTACCAGTCGAGGATACGGCCGACGAAGGGCGAGATCAGGAATACGCCGGCGTCAGCGCAGGCAATTGCCTGAGCCTTCGAGAAGAGCAGCGTCAGATTGCAATCAATGCCTTCCTTCTGCAGGACTTCCGCTGCGCGAATGCCTTCCCAGGTGGAAGCGAGCTTGATGAGGATGCGGTCCTTCTCGATACCGCGCTCCTTGTAGGCCGCGATGATGCTGCGTGCCTTCTTCAGCGACGCTTCCGTATCGAAGGAGAGATCGGCATCGACTTCGGTCGAAACGCGACCGGGGACGAGCTTTACGAGGGCTGCGCCAACGGAGATCGCGAGGCGATCGGCAACGGCTGCGGCCGCAGCATCGGCATTACCGCCGAGCTTCTTGCCCCAGGCGATCGCTTCCTTCATGTCGTCGGCAAACATGTCGGTGCCGAGCGCCTTGAGAACGATGGAAGGGTTGGTCGTGCAATCAACCGGCTTCAGGCGAGCGACAGCCTGGATATCGCCGGTGTCGGCGACGACGGTTGTGATCTCGCGGAGTTGGTCAAGCTTGGATGTCATGGTCAAATTCCTTTGTGAACTTGGGCTGCGGACCGGCGCGAGTTCCGCCCGGCAAAGAGGTGATCTAAGGACAGATGGTTTGCATACAGCAGGCGAATAGTCGCGCGTCCGTCACGGGTGAGTCGTAAACGTGAGAGACACTGGCGGTGTTCCCGGGGGCGGGGCTCCCAACGCCGGAATACGACGAGCACATCGCAAGCGATGCCGCCTGCGGCTTAAAGGCCGGTCGAGACTTTCCGCATGCCCGCACATTGTCCTCCTCGGACGGACAAGAACGATGTTGTCGACCCTGACTATCGCCGCTCCGGCAACGAAAAGTCAAGGACATTTGTGCATTTCAATTGACATAAGTGTCACACCCGGCATTATCGCGGGAACAAAGCCGATGCCACAACCTTATGCTATCGATAGCAAAGATCTAGGGCGAAATCGGCGCGGGAGGAGATGTGGTCAAGCTGAAACGCGGCACGCATACTGCTTATTCCGAAGCCTCCTCGCTTCGGCTGCGGGCTGCATGGCTCTATTACAATGAAGGCCTGACCCAGAAAGATGTTGCCGAACAGCTCGGCATCAGCCGCACGACCGTCATCCGCCTACTCGACGAGGCGATGAAGCGCAGCGAAGTTCAGATATGGATCAACGACTCGATCGGCGACTGCGTGGAGCTTTCGGTCAAGCTGGAACGCGCCTATGGCCTCGATGAGGCGATCGTCGTGCCGGAACCCGCCAATTGTGACGTGAATTCACTGGCAAAGAATGTCGGTCTGGCGCTCGGCCAGTTCCTGTCGGAAGCCATTCCGGACGATTATACGATCGGCGTCGGCTGGGGCCGCACCATGACGGCCTCTCTCGCAAGCTTCCGGCCGCCACGACGCGACAATTGCAAGATCGTCTCCCTGCTCGGCGGCATCGTCGCCGTCCACCAGACAAACCCAATCGACTACACCTGGCGCCTTGCCAATCAGCTCGGAGCGGAATGTTACATGTTCCTGGCCCCGCTGCTCGTCGATTCCACCGAGACCAAGCGCAACCTCATCGAAAAATGCGGGCTCGATACGATCTATCGGCTGGCGGAAAACCTTGATCTCGCGATCGTCAGCTGCGGCGATATCGGCCCGCATTCGACGTCGCTGTCCGAGGGATGGATTTCGAAGGCCGAACTGCAGCAGCTGATCGATGCCGGCTGTGTCTGCGACACCATGTTCAACTTTCTGGACAAGGACGGCAATTCCGTCGACCACTCGATCAATCAGCGGGTGATGTCGGTGGATCTCGATACGCTGAAGGAGGCGAAACACATCGTACTGTCCTCCGGCGGCGCGCATCGTGCGGTCGCGATCCGCGCAACGATAAAGCGCATCGGCTGTAATACGTTGATCACCGACGAGAGCGCGGCAAAGGCATTGCTGGAACTCGCCGAAGCCGCCTGAACGGTTTCGGCTGATCCCAATCGCTCAGGCGTGCGCCGATTCCCAGCCAAGCATGGCCCGTTTGCGGGTCAGACCCCAATGGTAACCGGTCAATGCTCCGTTTTTCCCGAGCGCGCGGTGGCAGGGCACGACGAAGGAAATCGGATTGGCTCCGACTGCCGCACCGACCGCGCGCATGGCAGTCGGCCGGCCGATGTCCTTGGCAATATCGCTGTAGGTCACGGCTTTGCCGAAGGGGATTTTCAGAAGGCTCTGCCAGACACTGACCTGGAAATCCGTTCCGATCAGCACGACCCGCAACGGCTGGTCCGACGTCCAACGGCCCGGCTGGAAGATACGCTCGGCATAAGGCGCCGTCGCTTGACGGTCTTCCACATATTCCGCATTCGGCCAACGGCAGGTCATATCCTCAAGGCAGGCCTTCTCATCACCGGAATCGCTGAAGGCGAGGCCTGCGAGGCCGCGGTCTGTCACCATGACGAGGGCCGTCCCGAAGGGGCAGGTGTGGAACCCGTAGCGGATCGTCAGCCCGCCGCCCTTCGCCTTCCATTCGCCCGGAGACATTGCCTCATGTGTCACGAACAGGTCGTGCAGGCGGCTGGGACCGGAAAGACCCACCTCGATGGAGGTTTCGAGCAGCGGCATTTCTTCCTTGCGCAGCAGCCGCTTGGCGTGGTCGAGCGTCACGGCTTGCAGGAAGGCTTTCGGCGAAAGGCCGGCCCAGCGGGTAAAGGTCTTCTGGAGCTGCGTCGGCGACTGGTGCAGCCGAGCGGCAATCGCTTCCAGCGACGGCTGATCGCGATATTCCTCGCTGATGAGTTCGATGACCTGACGGACGATATCGTAATCAGGGCCATCAGGAGTGATATCTGTGTCGAGCTTCGCGATCATGTTCATCGTCTTTCTCCTTTACAAAGGAGATAATCAAGGGCGGGCAGCCAAACCACCCGTTTCTTGCGCCCCGATTCTTACGCAATGCCTCAGATACGCTGTTTTACCGTTGCCAGCGCGCGCTTGAAAGCCTTGGCGAAGCTCTCCCGATCGTCGGGATTGAGGAAGGAGCCGACATCCGTACGTTTGCCCTCCCCGAAAATATGCATGGAGAGAATGCCGATTTCCTGATGCCGCCGCACGAGGAAGCGCGTCCAGAATGGATTGAAGTGGTGCTCGATCATACGGCCGGACGGAGAGAACTTGCGCACGGACACATCTGTGCGCGAAACCGTCACCTCTTCCCGCACCCTGCCGGATCGGTAGCTCAGCCAGAAGGCGCCGTAGAGCAGCAGGAAATCCAGCCCGAAAAAGAAGCCGATCGGCCAAGCACCGGTGACGATGAAAAACATGCTGTACACGAAGCAGATGGCGCCGGAAACACTGAGCAACACCTTGAAGCCCTTCCGGCCGAGCGAGCGGTAGGGAAAGAGTTCGGCTGCGAAAACAGGCTGATCGTTACGGCTGTCGGCGTTGCTTTCCATCATGGCCAGTGAGTATAGATTTTCCATGGCGAATCCGAAACTCAAATCCGTTACCAAATCGTCGCAAAACTCGAATGTGATCGTCCGCCGCAAGCCAGCGGCGGCGGTGAAAACCGCCTATTCATTGGCCGAGCGCGAGGAAATCTTCCGGCGTTTCTCCATCCAGCGTCCCGAGCCGCGAGGTGAGCTGGAACACACCAATCCCTTCACCCTCGTCGTGGCAGTGGCACTCTCTGCGCAAGCGACGGATGCCGGCGTCAACAAGGCGACTCGCGCGCTCTTCAAGATCGCCGATACGCCGCAGAAAATGCTCGATCTTGGCGAGGAGAAGGTTCGCGAATACATCAAGACGATCGGCCTATACCGCAACAAGGCGAAGAACGTCATCGCGCTTTCGCAGATGCTGGTCGATGAATTCGGCGGCAAGGTGCCGGAGACGCGCGAGGAACTGGTTCGCCTGCCGGGCGTCGGCCGCAAGACCGCCAATGTCGTGCTCTCCATGGCCTTCGGCCAGGCGACGATGGCGGTTGACACCCATATCTTTCGCATCGCCAACCGCATCAGGCTGGCACCCGGCAAAACGCCGGACGAGGTTGAAGATCGGCTGATGAAGGTGGTGCCGAAGCAATACCTCTATCACGCCCATCACTGGCTCATCCTGCATGGCCGCTATACCTGCAAGGCCCGTCGCCCGGAATGCGAACGCTGCGTGATCGCCGATATCTGCAAGTCGCCGGAGAAGAGCGGCGATATCCCCGCACCGCTGGTCGAGCTACCGCCGCAGGTGATCGGCGAGGCCGTCGAGTAGGGCAGCGATCCCCCGCTCGTAATCCTCACGACTGCCGCCTGCTTCGATGGCGATCGCCGCGCGATCGAAAGCCGCTGACAGCATCGTCGTCAGTGGTCCGAGCAAAGCACTGGCCTGCGGCAGCAAGGCTTCGAGCCCTACCCGCAATGTCGCCTCTGCATTCTCGCCATCGATCTGCGCAGTCGCGGGCAAGCCGATGACCGCCGGCGCCTCGAGCAGAAGCAGCCGCGTCCGCCCTTCCACTTCCATTGCATCGAAATAGGCGGCCGCGCCTTCAAGCAGCGCGTCACGCGGTTCGGTTTGCCGCTTTGTGCGCCGCTCGATCTCGTCGGCGACATCAGTCGCCTCCCTTTCAATCACGGCCCGGAAGAGCGCTTTCTTGTCTTCGAAGTGATGATAGAGCGCACCGCGCGTGACACCGGCCTGTGCCACGATATCGAGCGTGGCCGTCTCTGCATATCCCTTCTCGACGAAAAGCCGGCGCGCGGCATCCATCAGGGCCTGCCTGGTCTGTTCGGTTCTTTCGCGATTGCTGCGGCTCATCACTCCTCTTTACATACAATCTGCCTGTATGTTAAATACAAAAACATACAGAGTGTACGTAAAATCAAAGGAGGAAAGACGATGAAATCGACGAGCTATTATCCCGTCATCATGACGGACGATGTTGCCGGCACTGCGGCCTTCTATTGCTGTCATTTCCGCTTTCAGCCGCTGTTCGAAAGCGACTGGTATGTCCATCTGCAATCGACGGAGGATGAGCATGTGACGCTTGCCGTGCTCGACGGCAGCCACGAAACCATCCCAGCCGCCGGCCGCGGCAAGGTTTCCGGCCTTCTCCTGAATTTCGAGGTTGAGGATGTGGACGCGATCTACGCCGTCTGCACAGAGGCGGGGTTGCCGATCCTGCGCGAGATCCGCGACGAGGATTTCGGCCAGCGCCACTTCATTACCGCCGATCCCAACGGCGTCTTGATCGACATTATCAAGCCGATCCCGCCGAGCGCCGAATATGCGGCTATGTATGAGACGACAGCGCTGCCCGGCTAAAGCAATTCCAGCAAAAGTGTCGCGCGGTTTTGCGTTCGGAATTGCGTGAAAAACTAAGCTCGGAAATCGGGATCACGCGCCGAGATCAGCTTATGCAGATGCACCATCATGCCGGCGGCAAAGAGCGGCGTGAGCAGATTGACGATCGGGATCGCCAGGAAAAGCGCAATCACCAGACCGCCAAGAAAGACGGTCGGGCCATGCTTGGCGCGAAACAGCCGCGCCTCCGGCGGCGAACGGAAGCGCATCGCCGCGAATTCGAAGAATTCCCGCCCGAGCAGATAGCCGTTCACCAGGAAGAAGGCCACGATATTGACGCCGGGAATGAAGAGCAGGAAGAGCGCGATAATATTGCCGATGATCACGACGCCGAGGAATTTGATCGAGCTCGCCATCGCAGGGCCGAGCGGCATGGCCTTGCCCAGCGCATCCTGTGGATAGTCCCTTTTTTCGATCACCTCGGCGACATCGTCGAGAAAGAGGCCGGCAATCAGCGCCGTGACCGGCGACAACAGCAGCGCCAGCCCGAGCGCAAGGCCGATCCCGGCGGCAATCAGGAAAACGAAGCTGAGCCAGCCGGCCCAGTCGGGCATCTCGGGAAAGAACCCGACCACCCAGGGAAATATAAAACTGATGAACAGGCCGCGCAGCGCAAACCACAAGCCGATCAACACCAGCACCGTCAGTCCCAGAACCTTCCAGAAAGCCGACCGGGTCTCCGACGCAAACAGGTTGGCAAGCGAAAGGCGAGCGGCGTCAAGGATCATTCTCTGGCGTCTCCGTTACGCAGCGTGATGTAGGGAGCCGGTGCCCTCCCGGCAAGTCAGTTGAAAATTACATGCTTGAATAGAAAACTTGTCGAAAATTACATGCTAATATATAGTTCGTAATGTTGGAAATACGTGTGGGCCTAAGAAGAGCTTCCGGAAAATATTAAGAAACAAGGATTCGGCTCTGCATGAATCCGCGGAAGGCCTCTGAGGAAATGGGGGAGGCTGCGACGTGGAAGACTTTGTAGAGAAGCTTAGGCAATACGCGAAATCCGGCACGCCTGCCGAACGACGCATCGCGAAATATTTCACCGAACATTTGAACGATCTGCCGTTCGAAACCGCTGCGTCGGTTGCCGACCGGCTTGATCTTTCGCCGATGACGGTCGGCCGTTTCCTGCGAGCGCTCGGCTACCAGGGGCTGGACAGCGTCAAGGTGGAGATCCGCGAGACGGCAACGACCTCACCCGTCCAGTTCCAGAGCGCGATGACCGAGCTGCAGACGGATGCATCGGAAGGCAAGCCGCTCGCCGTTCTCGTGGCGGAGCAGATACAAGCGCTGCATCACATCTATCATCTGACCGCACAGCCGCATTGGGGTGAAGCCGTCGCGATGATCGGCGCCTCCAGAGAGGTTTTCGTCGCCACCCATGCCAGACTTGCCGGCTTCTCCAATCATTTCTGCCAGCGACTGACGCTGGCCCGCGACAGCGTGCGTGCGATCGACGGCGCGGGTAACCGCTTTACGGAGCTTTTCGCCCGTTCCTTCGTCGAGGACGCCGTGCTCGTCATCATCGATTGCCGGCGCTTCGCCAGGTCACGACTGCTTGCGCGCACTGCCCGGCGTTACGGCTACAAGGTGATCCTGATTTCCGCTCAGCATGCGGACTGGCTGCCAGAACAATCAAACGTCGTCCTGCCTTTGCCGCCTGCCCGTGCGCCCGACATGGATAACCTGCCGCCGCTGATCGCCTTGCTCGACTGTCTGTCCGAGGCGGTCATTTTGGGCGCCGGCGAAGAGGCGAGCCAGCGGCGCCGACGCATGGTGGAATTTGCAGCCATCCTCGGCGAAACGGCAAATCGCTGAACTATTCCACCGCTTCCAGTTCCGCCCGATGGCGATACATGGCAAGAAACCGGCGATAGTCGCGGTCGTAAAGCGCCTGCTTGCTCCTGTCGGGAAGCCGCACAGAGCCGCCAGGATACATCGCCTTGCCAGCCGTCGCCAAATCCTTGTGTAAGCCGCAGGCAACCGATGAGGCGATCGCGGTGCCGAGCAGTACCGCCTCGTTCATGTCAGGTACGATGACCTTGCAGCCCGTCACATCCGAATAGAGCTCCATCAGAACGGGGTTCTTCACATGCCCGCCGGCCACATGCAGCGTATCCGGCACGTAGCCGTGATCTCTCATCTTTTCGAGGATGTGGCGGATGCCGAGCGCAATCCCGACCGCGGTTCGCCAATAGAGCGCGCAGAGCCCGTCAAAGGACGTGTCAAGCGTCAGGCCGCTGATGACGCCGACAGCATGCGGGTCGGCCAGTGGTGACCGATTGCCGTGAAAATCCGGGAGAACGAAGATCCGCGCACCAAGCGCGTCACCCTCTTCTGTTCTGAGTTCAGCGATGCGGGCGACGATCCTTTGATGCAGCGCAGCGGTCGGCTCACCGCCGGCCGCGTGCATGCGCACGATATGATCGAGCAGCGCACCGGCGGCCGATTGGCCAGCCTCGACGAGCCACGATTGCGGAAAAACCGCCTCGTAATAGGGCCCCCACATTCCCTCGCTCGGCTTTCGCTCGAGGGAAAAGGCGACGATGCAGCTCGATGTTCCTGCAATCAATGCAAGCTGCTGCTCGAGCTTCGCCGGATTGCCAGCATAGCCGCTGAGTGTACCAAGGGCGCCGGCATAGGCATCGATCATCCCGGCCGAAACATGGCAATCGGTGGTCAGGCCCAACGCCTCGGCGGCCTGCGGCGTCAGTTTAGCGATGCTCTCCCCAACTGCCACCGTCTCCTCCGGCAGCCTGCCGCGCGGCAATAAATCCTCAAGACCGATCTGCTGCAGGAAATCCTCCTGCCAGCCCCTCTCCTGATGAGCTAGGTAATTCCATTTGGCCGTCAGCGTGCAGCGGGATCGGGCAGGCGAACCAGTTGCCTTCCAGGTCAGGAAATCGGCAAGGTCGAAGAAGTATCCGGCTTTCTCCCAGGTCGCCGGCAGCTTCTTCTTCAGCCAGATCAGCTTGGGCATTTCCATTTCCGGCGACATGACATTGCCGGAATGTTCCAGCACTTCATGCTTCGTCGCCGTACAGAAATCGGCTTCCTTCAGCGCCCGATGATCGAGCCAGACGATCGTATCGAACCGCGTTTCGCCGCCGGTGGAAACGCTGATCTGTCTTCCTTCGGTATCGCGCACCACAAGCGAACAGGTGGCGTCGAAACCGATCGCGCCGATAGCGGCAGCACCGATGCCGGACTGGCCCATAGCCCTACGCACGGCAGTGCAAACGGCCGACCATATATCCTCGGAATCATGTTCGGCATGGTTCTCGCGCGGCCGGTTCATGACGATCGGATGTTCAGCCTTGGCAAGCAGGCGGCCATGCGTATCGAAGACACCGGCGCGTGCGCTGCTCGTGCCGATATCCACCGCAACCACATGATCACGCATCAATGCTGAGTCCCGTCCAGCTTTTGTTTGCGGACAAGGTGTATCAATTCCGGCATGGCGTCAAACACGACTTCCGGTGAAAGACGGTCGAGTTCTTCACGGTAGCCGGCAAAGTTTGCATGCGAGCCGCCGGTAAAGGCAAAGACCGTCATGCCCGCCGCTTTGGCTGCAGCAATACCCGCCGGACTGTCCTCGATGACGATGCAGTCACGAGGCTCCACATGCATCTGGTCGGCCGCATAGAGGAAGAGATCAGGCGCTGGCTTGCCGCGCTTGACCATGCTGGCGCTGAAGATGTTCGGCAGCTTCGGCAGCAGCCCGGTGACAGAGAGCGACAATTTGATCCGCTCGACCTGGCTGGACGAGGCAACACAACAGGGAAGGCCAAGCGCATCGATCGCATCGCCAATACCTGGCATGGCCTTCAGCTCGGTGCGGAAACGGGCATAGAGATTGGTGCGGATGCTTTCCAGGAATTCCTCGTTGGCATGCACGTTGAATTCCGTCTCCAATATGGAGATGAGGGTTGCGAGGCTCTTGCCGAGGAAGCGTTCATAGGCCTGGTCCTCGGTAATCGTCACGCCGAGATCGGCCATCGCCTTGACGAGAACGCTGATCGAAATCGGTTCGCTGTCGACGAGCACGCCGTCGCAATCGAAGATGACCAGCCGTGGTTCAGCATCAGCCATGAAAGACCCAACCTGAGTTCAGTTCGGACGCAACCGTCCTGCTTTGTCCGCAAGGCCGGGATGGCGGCAGAAATGCCGCCATCGTAATTCCTTACACTGCGAGCTTGCCGTCGAGATAGAGCTGCAAGGTTTCCTTCGTGCCCTTTTCCCACAAGGTTTTCAGCGCATGGGCGAAACGCTTGCGGAAAAGATCTGATTTCGCCACGTCGCCGAAAATATCGTCAAAGACGAGGAAGGCCGCCGGATCGTCCTTTGCCTTCACCGCTGCCTCATGCAGACGGTCGGCGCTGGCATCGTTGAAGACGATCTCCTTGCCGCTGTCACTCTTGCCGAAGAAGTAGCGGCACCACAGCGCCGAGACGAGCGCGAGGCCGACGACATCCCTGCCCTGACGAAGATTATCGAGCGTCGAGGGCAGGATGAATTTCGGCTGGCGGTTGGAACCGTCCTGCGCCAGCCGCGGGATCGTGTCGGCGATCTTCGGATTGAGGAAGCGGTGCTCGATCAGCTTGAAATAATCGGCGAGCGACGTATCCGGCACCGACGGCACGATGGGGATGATTTCGTCGTTCTCGAGCTTGGCGAGGAAGGCGCGGATCAGATCATTCTCCATCGCCTCATGTACGAAATGAATATCCATCAGCGCCGCCGGATAGGCGATCGTCGCATGGCCGCCATTAAGGATGCGGATCTTCATATGTTCATAGGGCGTGACATCGGGCACGAAGGTAACCCCGACCTTTTCAAGCGCCGGGCGGCCCATCGGGAACTTGTCTTCCAGCACCCACTGCTTGAACTCTTCGCAGTAGACCGGCCAGTTATCCTCAATATCGAAATTCTCCTTGAGGAAATCGATCTCGCGCTGGCTGGTTGCCGGCGTGATGCGGTCCACCATGCCGTTCGGGAAGGAGACATTCGCCTTGATCCAGTCGGCAAAAGCCGGATCGGAAAGCTTCGCCGTGCCGACGACGGCATTCGCAGTGACGACGCCATTATGGGGAATGTTGTCGCAGGACATGACGGTGAAGGGCTCGATGCCCTTGTCTTTACGCGCCTTCAGGCCGGCAACGATCAGACCGAAGACCGTTTTCGGCGTCGCCGGGTTCTGTCCGTCGGCGGCAATCGCCGGATGCGCCGGATTGAACTTGCCCGAGGCATCGATGAAGTAACCGCCTTCGGTGATCGTCATTGAGACGATCCGGATCTCAGGATCGGCAAGCTTGGCGATGACAACAGCGGGTTCACCGACCGGCAGAATATCGATCATCGGCCCAGTCACGCGCGCCGCCGTCTTGTTGTTGTCCTGCTCGACGACGGTCGTCAGGAAATCCTGCGCCGCGAGCTTGTCACGCATGGCCGCATCCGAAGGCAGGACGCCGGCGCCGATGATTGCCCAGTCGTGGTCACTGCCGGCGTTGAAGAGGTCGTCGAGATAGATCGCCTGGTGGGCACGATGGAAATTGCCGACGCCGAAGTGCACGATGCCGGCTTTCAGCGACGCCCGCTCATAGGCCGGAATGGCTGCAGTCTTTGCTGCCTCGGCGAGCGTTGCCAGCGATAATTTGCACGTCATGTTTCAGTCCTCTTGAAGGTCTTGCGAAAGGGCTTTCGCCCTCCCGGTAGCGCGGGCCGGACGAGACCGCCCGGTCCGCATATCTGCCCCCAGCCGGTGGCCGCCTCAGATGGCGAGGCCGCTCTCGTTGAATTTATGGATGCGCGTCTTGTCCGGCGTCAGGTAGACCGTGTCACCGGCCTTGGAAGCAAAATCGCCGTTGCTGCGCGCCGTCACCATCCCGATACCCTCGACATCGACATGCAGGAACGTATCGGAGCCGAGGTGCTCGGCCACCGTGACCCTGCCCTTCCAGTCGCCACTTTCGGTCGACAGCAGCACATGTTCGGGACGGATGCCGATCGTGTGCGCACTCATCTGCGCAGCATTCTGGCCCTTGATGAAGTTCATCTTGGGTGAGCCGATGAAGCCTGCGACGAAGAGGTTTCGCGGGCTGCGATAAAGCTCCAGCGGCGAACCGACCTGCTCGATGTTGCCCCTGTTGAGCACCACGATCTTGTCGGCCATGGTCATGGCTTCCACCTGATCGTGGGTGACGTAGACCATCGTCGTCTTCAGCTGCTGGTGCAGCTCGCTGATTTCGATGCGCATGTTGACGCGCAGCGCCGCATCGAGGTTCGACAGCGGCTCGTCGAAGAGGAAGGCCGAAGGCTGGCGCACGATGGCGCGGCCGATGGCGACGCGCTGACGCTGGCCGCCCGAGAGCTGGCGCGGCTTGCGATCCAGATAATCGCCGAGATTCAGCACGCGCGCGGCATCATCCACCTTGCGGTCGATCTCCGCCTTGTCCATGCCGGCCATCTTCAGCGGGAAGGCAATGTTGTTGCGCACGCTCATATGCGGATAGAGCGCGTAGGACTGGAAGACCATCGCCAGACCCCGCTCGGATGGCGCCTTCTCGGTCGCATCCTTGCCGTCGATGACGATCTTGCCGCCGGAGACATCTTCGAGGCCGGCGATCAGGCGCAGCAGCGTGGACTTGCCGCAGCCCGACGGGCCGACGAAGACGACGAATTCGCCGTCCCGGATATCGAGATCGATCGAAGGGATGACCTTGGCCTCGCCGAAGACCTTCGAAACCTTTTGAAGGGTAATACTGCCCATGTTTCTCTCCCTATGATCTTATTTCACCGCGCCAAAGGTCAGGCCGCGGACAAGTTGTTTCTGGCTGAACCAGCCGAGGATGAGGATCGGCGCAATCGCCATGGTCGAAGCCGCCGAAAGCTTGGCGTAGAACAGACCTTCCGGGCTCGAGTAGGATGCGATGAAGGCGGTGAGCGGTGCGGCCTTGGAAGCCGTCAGGTTCAGCGTCCAGAACGCTTCGTTCCAGGCAAGGATAATGTTGAGCAGCAGCGTTGAGGCAATGCCCGGCACCGCCATCGGCGTCAGCACGTAGATGATTTCCTTGGCGAGCGAGGCGCCGTCCATGCGGGCGGCTTCCAGGATTTCGCCGGGGATTTCCTTGAAGTAGGTGTAGAGCATCCAGACGATGATCGGCAGGTTGATCAGCGTCAGAACGATCACCAGACCGGTGCGCGTATCGAGCAGGCCCGAATTGCGGAACATGAGGTAGATCGGGATGAGCGCGCCGACGGGCGGCATCATCTTTGTCGACAGCATCCACATCAGCACATCCTTCGTCCGCTTGGTCGGCGCAAAGGCCATGGCCCAGGCGGCCGGAATGGCGATGATGAGACCGATCAGCGTCGAGCCGAAGGAGATCACCACGGAATTCATGAAGTGGCTGAGATAGTTTGAGCGGCTCTGCACCTCCGCATAGTTCTCCGTCGTCCAGTGGAAGAACAGGAACTGCGGCGGCGAGGCGATGGCATCCGCCTCCGTCTTGAAGCTCGTCAGGAACGTCCAGAGGATCGGGAAGAAGATCAGGATGCCGAGCGCCCAGGCGATCGCGGTCATGATGACCTTGCGTTGGGTAGTAACCTTCCTAGCCATCTTAAGCCTCCAGATTCTTGCCGACGAGGCGGACGAGGAAGATCGCGACGATATTGGCGAGCACGACGGCAACGATGCCGCCTGCGGATGCCCCGCCGATGTCGAACTGCAGCAGCGCCTGGACATAGACGAGATAGGTGAGGTTCGTGCTCTGCGTGCCCGGACCGCCATTGGTGGTAACCAGGATTTCGGCAAAGACCGACAGCAGGAAGATCGTCTCGATCAGGATGACCACGGTGATCGCTCGGGCCATGTGCGGCAGGATGATGTAGATGAACTTCGAGATCGGGCCGGCGCCATCCATTTCGGCCGCTTCCTTCTGCTCTTCGTCAAGCGACTGCAGCGCGGTAAGTAGGATGAGCGTGGCGAAGGGAAGCCACTGCCAGGCGACGATCAGGATGATGGAGAACAGCGGCACGCTGGCCAGCCAGTCGATCGGCTGCAGGCCGACAGCCTTCGCCATATAGGCGAAGAGGCCGTTGACCGGGTTCATGAACATGTTCTTCCAGACGAGCGCCGCCACCGTCGGCATGACGAAAAAGGGCGCGATGACCAGAATGCGCACGATGCCCTGGCCGTAGATCGGCTGATCGAGCAGAAGCGCGAAGAGAATGCCGCCGACCACGGTGATAACAAGCACGCCTGCAACCAGAACCAGCGTGTTGATGAGCGCGGCAAAGAAGGCCGGGTCGGTGAGGAAGTATTGGTAGTTTAAGAGACCGACGAAATTCTCCATGCCCGGGCTGAGCAGATTGTAGTTCAGCAGGGAGAAGTAAATCGTCATCGCCAGCGGGACGATCATCCACGCGAAGAGCAGCACCACGGAAGGTGCTATCATCAGGCGTGCTGCGGAGCGAGTGTGGAACGTTGCCATAGCAATCACCGGTCTGATCTGAAGCGGAAATGGCTGCGAAACAGCTTTAAAAAAGCGGCCGCCGATGCAGTTCGGGCAATCGGCGGCCCAGAGGTGCGGAATGTCAAGCATTCCGTACGTCTCAGGAGGTTTTTACTTGATGTAACCCGCCTTGGTCATTTCGCGGGTGGTCAGCTGCTGCGCGCTCTGCAGGGCCTGGTCGACCGAGATCTGGCCGGCAAGAGCTGCAGAAAACTGCTGGCCAACGGCCGTGCCGATGCCCTGGAATTCCGGGATCGCCACGAACTGGACACCGACGTAGGGAACCGGCTTCACAGTCGGCTTGGTCGGATCGGCGGAGTTGATGCTGTCGAGCGTCATCTTCGCAAACGAAGCGGCCTTCTGGTAGTCCGCACTGGCATAGAGCGAGGTGCGGGTGCCGGGAGGTGCGTTCAGCCAGCCTTCCTTTTCGGCGACGAGGTTGGTGTAGTCCTTGCTCGTTGCCCAGGCGATGAACTTCTCGGCTGCTTCAGACTTCTGAGAGCCTGCCGGGATGGCGAGGTTCCAGGCCCAGAGCCAGTTGCCGCGCTTGCCGAGGCCCTTGTCCGGAGCCAGCGCAAAGCCGACCTTGTCGGCAACCTGCGACTGCTTCGGATCGGCCACGAAGGAAGCAGCAACCGTTGCGTCGATCCACATGCCGCACTTGCCGGTCTGGAAGAGCGCCAGATTTTCGTTGAAGCCGTTGGAAGAAGCACCGGGAGGACCGGCTTCCTTCATCAGGTTGACGTAGAAGGTCAGCGTGTCCTTCCACTCCGGCTGATCGAACTGCGGCTTCCACTGTTCATCGAACCAGCGGGCGCCGAAGGAGTTCGACATAGCCGTCAGGAAGGCCATGTTTTCGCCCCAGCCAGCCTTGCCGCGCAGGCAGATGCCGTAGATTTCCTTGTCCTTGTTGGTGATCTTCTTCGCAGCATCTGCGATGAAGTCCCAGGTCGGCGCGTCGGGCATCTTCAGGCCGGCAGCGTCGAACAGGTCCTTGCGGTACATGACCATGGAGCTTTCGCCGTAGAACGGAGCTGCATAGAGCTTGCCGTCCTGGCTGATGCCGCTGCGGATTGCCGGCAGCAGATCGTCCACGTCATAGTTGGCGCCGAGGTTGTCGAGCGGCAGGAGCCAGCCTTTCTTCGCCCAGATCGGAACTTCATAGGTGCCGATCGTGAGCACATCGTACTGGCCGCCCTTGGTCGCGATGTCGGTCGTGACCTTCTGGCGCAGAACGTTTTCTTCGAGAGTTACCCATTCAAGGTCGATACCGGGATTCTTCGCCTTGAAGTCGTCCGTCAGCTTCTGCATCCGGATCATGTCGCCGTTGTTCACGGTCGCGATTGTCAGCGTTTCGGCCGAAGCCATGCCGGCAAACGCCATTGCCGAGCAGGCGCCCAGCAGGAGAGTTCTCAATGTCATATCTTCCTCCCAGAAGATGAGTGTGAGCATTCGCTTTGCTCATGGGCAATTACTCATCAACAGAGAAAGTTTGTCAATTGGCAATCGTTGCTGCGATGCCGAACAATTGATTTATGTTATTGATTTAAAATGACAATATTTTTGCTCAACTACCGAGCAAAAACTCAGCCGTCTCTTCGTCGGTAATCAAACCATTCACCTGATGGCCTGTGATGGCAGCTCTGATCGCCTTGAACTTGCGTTTGCCCTTGGCAATTCCGATGACCGTGGACGAATCGCGCGGCGGGATGGGAGCGGAAGCAACACGCTCGTTGATCGGGTTGTCGAGCAGCCTGCCGTCCACGTCGAAAATCCAGCCGCAGATCTCACCTACAGCGCCGCTGCGCATCAGTTCCATCATCTCGTCTTTTTCGAGGAAACCATCGACGCAGAGCGGGCCGTCAATGCCGAGTTCGCCGATACCGACGAAGGTCACATCCGCCTGCGCGCTGATCGCCAGCGTCGAGCGCACGAGTTGCTGACCGTGCAGAAGCTCCCGCTCCTCGGCCGAGGTGACGAGAACCGGCAGCGGCATCGGATAGTGCCGCGCCTTGACGGCATCGGCCATGCTGAAGATGACGTTGTAATAGGCCGCCGAACCGTCCGGCGCGATATTGCCCGTCAGCGAGACGATGCGGTGATTGGGACATTCGATCGCCGGCAGCTGGTCGACAGCCGCTTTCAGCGTTCGCCCGGTGCCGACGGCAAGCACGATCGGATCGGGGCGTTTCAGCCAGCGCTCGATTTCGGAAGCAGCCGCTTCGGCAATGCCAACCGTCGTCGACGATGAGCCGGGATCGCTCGGAACGATCTCGACATGGCGCAGACCGAATTTCTTGCGCAGCTGGTTGCCGAGTTCAAGGCAGGCAGCAATCGGGTGGTCGAGCCGTACCTTGATCAGCCGCTCGGCCACGGCAAGCGAAACGAGCCGCTGCGCCGACTGGCGCGAAATACCCATCGAGGATGCGATTTCATCCTGTGTGCGGCCGGCGACATAATAAAGCCAGCCGGCGCGCGCCGCATCGTCCAGCCGTCCGGAAGTCTCCGCTCTTTTTACCATCTATCGCCGCCGATTAATTTCTTTGAGTCTATCTGGCGCCAGATCAAAACAAAAATCGGGCAAATGTCGAGGGCGTTGAAAAAATGAGCAACCGCTTCCTTATCCAAACCACTGCATGACGATGTAGATAGCCGCCTTGACGAGACCGTAGATCACCCCGCCGGCAACGATGAGCGAGACGGCCGTCATGGCAAAGCCGAGAAGCGAAAACAGCCCGTCTCGGCCAAGAATGGCAAACGCGAAGACCGAAATCGCAATCGCCGGCAGGATATTGCCGAGTGGCACCGGCAGCACGAGAACGATCGCCAGCACCAGACAGCAGAAGCCCGCCAGATATTCCGCCGGCGGCTCGACGAAAATGCTCAATCGTGGCTGCAGCATACGCTCCGCCCAGGCAAGCCAGGGATGAATGCGTCCGACGATCGTCTCGAAATCCTCCCGCCGCATGGAGCGCGCCGCAATCGCCTTCGGCAGCCACGGCTTCAGGCCGAAGGTAAGCTGTGCGGCAAGGAAGATCAACGGTGCTCCGAGCAGCGACGAGGTGCCAGGCGGCGTCGGAAAGGCGTTCGGCAGCGCAAAGATCAGCATCAGCGCGCCGATCGCCCTGTCGCCCATCGTCTGGAACAGGTCGCCGATCGACAGGCGTTCGCGGCTTCGATCCGCCGCCATCTGTCGCAGGATGGACGACAGGCGCTTGCCTTTCGGACGCGGCCTGCGGGCGGTGGTTCTGTGAGTTTCGGTATTTTCGATTGTCATGAATCCGGCGTCGGAAGGGTGAATGATAGGAAGCTTGCCCATGCAATATGCCAATAGCATGACCTTGGCGGATGAAATTATCAGCTCATAACGATCAGGCTTTGTTCATTTATCGAATAATCCTTGTAATTCACCGCCAAGAGTGCGAGCAGACGCCGAGCACAGACAATTGGCAGACATCAGATGATTATTTCATTCGATATCGGAGGCTCCGCCATCAAGGGCGGGATTGCGCGTTCGGAATCCGACATCGTACCGCTTGGCCGCCGCCCGACCCCCAAGGATGACTTCCCGGCTTTCGTCGAGACGCTGAAGAGCATCATCGCCGAGACCGGCGAACAGCCCTCGCGCATTGCGCTCTCGATTGCCGGTGTCGTCGACCCGGACACGCAGCGCCTCATCGTCGCCAATATCCCCTGCATCCACGACCGCAACCTCGCCGCCGACCTGGAGGATGAACTTGGCCTGCCTGTGCTGATCGCCAATGATGCCGATTGTTTCGCCATGGCGGAAGCCGAACTCGGCGCCGGTCGCGGCCATCGTATCGTTTTCGGCGCCATCCTCGGTACTGGCGTCGGCGGCGGCGTCGTCTCAGATGGTCGCCTCATCAATGCGTCGGGCGGCTTTGCCGGCGAGTGGGGCCATGGCCCGATCATCGCATCGCAAGCCGGCACTCCGCCGGTCGCCATCCCTGCCTATGCCTGCGGCTGCGGCCAGAAGGGCTGTGTTGATACCGTCGGCGGCGCGCGTGGTCTGGAACGCCTGCACCAGACGCTGCACGATCTCGACTTCTCCAGCGAGGAAATCATCGCCAACTGGCGCAATGGCGAGGAAAAGGCCAATCGCACGATCGACGTCTATGTCGATCTCGTCGCCTCGCCACTAGCACTCGCCATCAACATCACAGGCGCAACCATCGTGCCCGTCGGCGGCGGTCTTTCGAATGTGGAGCCGCTTCTGGCGGAGCTGGATCAGGCGGTGCGCGCTCGTATCCTGCGGAAATTCGATCGCCCGCTGGTCGTGCGCAGTGAATGCCGTATCGAACCAGGCCTGATCGGCGCGGCACTTCTGGGCCTCAAGGCTGAAGCTGCATAGTGAAATTCCAATAAAACGGTGCGGCGCTTTGCTGGATCGCGTAGAAGCAGAGTTCTAAAGCGTCGGCCACATCCGGACGATCGCGGCAAAGCGCAGCCAGTCCTTCCGCAGACAGGGAGTCCAGGCCGCTTCGGCGATGGCCGGCAGCCGCGGGAAGACCAGCCTGTTGAAATAGGCCCGCGAGACGAAATTCTCGCCCCATATACAGGCCTGGATACCGCGCATCCGCTCTCTCAGCTCCTCCGGCAATTCGCCTTCGGCTTCGTAAGCATAGGTCTTTTCCGGTGGCGTGAAGCCGGCCCAGCTGGCACCCGGCTCTCCCCAGTCTTCTGCCTGCGCCATGTCGAGATAGTAGGCCTGACCCGGCGTCATGACGATATCATAACCCTCACGTGCCAGCTCGATGCCGACTTCAGGTTTTTCCCAGGCCATCAGTAGCGTGCCTTCGCGATCGACGCCGCCGCCCTGAGAAACCTCGTTCCAGCCGGCAAGCTTCTTGCCGCGCTCGGCAAGCATCGCCTTGATCCGTCGGAGGAAATAGGATTGCAGTTCAGCCGTACCCGCAAGCTTCTCACGCTCCATCAACGTTCTGCAAAGCGGCGAGGCAAGCCAGGAGCCATGTGGCACCTCGTCGCCGCCGATATGAATATATTCGGACGGAAAGAGCGGGAGCATTTCGTCGAACACCTTGCCGAGGAACTCATAAGTGAATTCGACCGCTGGACTGAGCGCATTGTTTGGATATCCCTGCACCGACCGGTAGCAGTCCGGCGCCTCCTGTCCATCGACGAGCTGCGGTAGGGAGAAGAGTGCGGCGGAGCTGTGACCGGGTATATCGATCTCCGGCACGACTTCGACACGCAGCATGCCTGCATGAGCAACGATCCCTTTGACATCATCCTGGCTGTAAAATCCTGAACGTGGCTCCGCGCCATCGCCGAGCTGCGGCAATAGAACTTCGTCAGGCCCGCGCTTCGCACCGATCTCCGTAAGCTCGGGATAGGCCTTGATCTCCAACCGCCAGGCTTCATCGTCGGTCAGATGCCAGTGAAAAATATTGAGCTTGTTCCAGGCGAGGATATCGATCAGCCGCTTGATATCAGGGACCGGATAAAACTGTCTGCTGACATCGAGATGACAGCCGCGCCATACGTAGCGGGGTTGATCGGCGATAGTGCCGAAGACCGGAAACTGGAAGGTTTCCGGATCATGGCGCGCGCCATGGAGCAGTTGCACAAGACTGATCAACCCGTAAAGCAACCCGGCCGCATCATCGGTACCAAGAATGATCTCCTGTGCCGTGAAACGCAGCTCATAGGCCGCCTCCATGATCGAGGATTCCCCCTGAAGCGGATCTGTCGGCCCCCCTGAACCGGCTGCAGCGTGAAAGGCACGTTGTCCGCCGGAAAGAGCCGCTGGTAGAGGGCGAGCACCTTCTCCACGGCCCTGATATTCTTGGCACTCGAGCCGGCTGCCGGATAAAGTGCGACGGGCGGCACATCGCCCGGCCGCAGCGACAGGTGTAGGGGCCAGGGCAGCAGCGAATATGGCTCAGTCACCTCGCCCTTCGGCAGAAGCTCCGGCAATTCGCCGCGCTCCGCACCATCGAGCATCAGATCGCCAAAGCTGACGGGCACGTGCCGGCCATCGGCTAGCGTGAGGTAGGCGGATTTGATACCCGACGTGACATGTTTCGGGCCGTTCGTCAGGCCTTCCACCGTAAACTGCCAGCTGCCACCTGGCTTGATGGTGAGCCCCTCGGGCGGAGAATACTCATGAAAATTCGCCACGCGCCGCTTGAGTGTCGCACCCTCGGCGACATGCTTGTCCGCCACGCGGGTTAACGACGTGTAGGCAAGCGTAAAGCCGGACAGCGGCTTGGCGGACAGATTGAATAGCGTGAAGGTGAAACGCCCAAAGCTTCCTTCGACCGGACTCCAGCTCGCTTCCAGACGGTAATCGGCCACGGTCATACCTCCCTCCAGCTTATATAGAGCGATCTTTACTCCCGTTTAGCGCCACCGTCTTCTCGGCCGCTGGAAAATATCAGGCTGTACCGGCTACCTGCCGAACCCTATGGGCCGAAACAAAAATGGCGCG
The DNA here is from genome assembly GCF_056755015.1 of Rhizobium sp. KNZ14-9A. Lineage (NCBI taxonomy): Bacteria > Pseudomonadati > Pseudomonadota > Alphaproteobacteria > Hyphomicrobiales > Rhizobiaceae > Rhizobium > Rhizobium sp. KNZ14-9A. The sequence continues at coordinate 4,354,702 of NZ_JBPGXB010000002.1, read as the reverse complement.
GCCTCGACCGCGCCATTGCCTCATTCGGCTGCCAATGCCGGCGGATGATGGATATCTCCATCCGCCTCTTCCTGGTTGGCATTGGCATGTTCGTTATTCCTGGTCTTCGGCTCGCGACCGAAGAACAGGGCATAGCCGGCCGGCAGCACGAGGATGGTCAGCACGGTGGCGACCAGGATGCCGCCCATCATGGCGTAGGCGAGCGGACCCCAGAAGACGCCGCGCGAGATCGGGATCAGCGCAAGCACGGCCGTCAGCGCCGTCAGCGTGATCGGCCGGAAGCGGTTCACGGCCGCACTAATGATCGCCTCCTGCCTGTGCATGCCCGCCTTGATGTTCTGGTCGATCTGGTCGACGAGGATGATCGAGTTGCGAATGATGATGCCGAGCAGCGCAATGACGCCGAGGATCGCCACGAAGCCGAAGGGTGCGCCACTGATCAGCAGGGCCGAAGCCGCGCCGATAATGCCGAGCGGACCGGTGGCGAAGACCAGCATCGCCTTGCCGAAATGCTGCAGCTGGGCCATCAGCAGGATCATGATGACGACGAGCATGATCGGCGCCTTGGCCGCGATCGAGGCCTGGCTCTCGGCCGAATCCTCCGCGCCGCCCTGGATCTCGATCTTGTAGCCGGCAGGCAGGCTGTCGCGCAGGTCCTGCATGTCGTTATAGAGCTTGGTCACGACGTCGTTCGACTGGACATTGTCGGGCAGGGTTGCACGTACCGATATCGTCGGCAGGCGGTCGCGCCGCCATTCGAGGCCCTGTTCAACGACAGGCACGACCTTGGCGATCTGTGAGACCGGAACGAAGCCACCGAAATCCGTCGGCACATAGACCGAGTTGACGGCCGAGAGCAGCGAACGGTTCGCGTCCGGCTCCCGGGCGACGATCGAGACCGTCTCCTCGCCGTCGCGGAAATCGTCGAGCGGCGCGCCGGACATGGCGGTCTGCAGCATCTGTCGAACGCGCTGCGAGGTGACGCCGAGTGCGCGGGCACGGTCCTGGTCGATGACCAGCTTCATCGCCGGCACCGGTTCCAGCCAGTCGTCATGGACAGCCCCGAGTATCGGATCCCTGGTGAAGCGCTCCTTCACCTGGTCGGCAATCCTGCGTACTTCGGCACGATCCGGACCCATCACGCGCATCTGCACCGGCCAGCCCGTCGGCGGGCCGAGGAAGAGACGATCGACCTTGCCGCGGATGTCGGGGAAATCTTCCGCAAGGATCGTCCTGAGCTTGGTGATCAGCCGCTCGCGGGCCGGCTCGTCATTGGCCATGATCAGGAGCTGGGCATAGTTCGGGTTGCTAAGCTGCTGGTCGAGCGGCAGGAAGAAGCGCGGCGCGCCTTCGCCGATATAGGTGGCGATGAACTTCTTGTCGGGATCCTCCATCATCTTGGCTTCCAGCGCCTTGGCCTCGACTTCCACCTGCTTGATGCTGGTTCCCTCCGGCAGCCAGAGATCGACGAGGATTTCCGGACGGGAGGACTGCGGGAAGAAGTTCTGCGGAATGAACTGGAAGCTCCACAGGCTGGTGGCGAAAGTGGCAAGCGTCAGCGCAAGCACGATGACGCGATGGCGCACCGCCCAGCCGACCGTGCGGCGCAGACCGCGATAGAAGCGGGTGTCGAACACGTCATGATGCTCGCCGGCATGCTTGCGCTGCTTGAGGATCATATAGCCGAGCCAAGGCGTGAAATAGACCGCCACGAACCAGGAGGTCACCAGCGCAATGCCGACGACATAGAAGAGCGAGCGCACATATTCGCCGGCCGTCGATGCCGCAAAGCCGACGGGAATGAAGCCGGCCGTGGTAATCAACGTACCCGTCAGCATCGGGAAGGCGGTCGAGGAATAGGCGAAGCTCGCCGCGTCGATCTTGACGAGACCCTCCTCGAGCTTTCGCTCCATCAGTTCCACGACGATCATCGCATCGTCGACCAGCAGGCCGAGTGCGATGATCAGCGCGCCGAGCGAAATGCGCTGCAGGTCGATGCCGAGTTCGTACATGATGGCAAAGGTCGCAGCCAATACCAGCGGAATGGCGATGGCGATCACCAGACCCGAGCGCCAGCCGATCGACAGGAACGAGACGATGAGCACGATGGCGAGAGCTTCGCCGAGCGCATGCATGAATTCGCTGACCGCATCGGTCACGACGTCAGGCTGGTTGGAAATCTGGTCGACAGAGACGCCATAAGGCAGCGAGTCCTCGAAGCGCTTATAGGTCGCGTCGACGTCCTTGCCGACGTCGGTGACCTTGAAGCCCTTAGCCATGACGACGCCGACCTGCACGCTGTCGTGACCATTATAGCGGTACTTGCGCTGGTAGGGATCTTCGAGGCCGGAGGTGACGGTGGCGATATCGCCGAGGCGTGTCACCTGATTGCCGGAGCGCAGCCGCAGTTCGCGGATATCTTCCACCTTGTGGACATTGCCTTCGACCGAGATGCGCACCGAACGCAGACCGGTATCGACATTGCCCGCAGGATCGACGGCATTCTGGCCCTTGATGGCATTCTGCAGGTCGAGGATCGTCAGACCGCGCTCGGCGAGCGCCTTGGAGGAGACGTCGATATAGATCTTCTCCGGCTGGTCGCCGATGATGACCGCCTTTTCGACACCCGGCGTTGTCAGCAGCATGTCACGCGCCTGGATCGCGTACTTTTTCAGCTCAGGATAGGAATAGCCGTCGCCGCTGATCGAATGCAGCGTGATGAAGGTATCGCCGAATTCGTCGTTGAAATACGGGCCGAGCAGGCCCTGCGGCAGGTCGCCGTTGATATCGCCGACCTTCTTGCGCACCTGGTAGAAGGCATCGGCCACCTGGGCGGAATCCGTATCGCCCTTCACCTGCACGGTGATGATCGTGCTGCCGGCGCGTGTATAGGACTTTACCCAGTCGAGATGCGGCGTTTCCTGCAGCTTGCGCTCGATCTTGTTGGTGACCTGGTCTTCCATGTCCTGAAGGGAAGCGCCCGGCCAGAGCGCCTGGACGACCATGACGCGGAAGGTAAAGTCCGGATCTTCCTTCTGGCCCATGCGCGTCAGGCCGAGCACGCCGGTGATCAGGATCAAACCGAAAAGGAAGCGTGCGATGCCCGGATGGCCGATCGCCCAGCGCGAAAGATTGAAGGGGCGCTTTTCAGTGCTGTTGGCGTCCATGATCCTGTTCCCTCTCCTTGAGCCGTTCAGCGGACGGCTGCGTCCGTTTCGGCCGAAGCCGATTGCTGATCGGGAAGCTTGACCTTCAGGTTTTCGCTCATGAATTGGGTACCAGCGGCAACGACGAGATCGCCATTGTCGAGCCCATTGGTTACGCGCACGCCATCACCAGTGAAATCGGCGACCTCGATGCCACGGGAGTGTACGGTCGCCGTCCCGCGATCGACGGTCCAAACGACCTTCTTGCCGTCCTTTTGCGCCAGCGCGCTGAGCGGAATGGAGACATAGGTATCGCTGTTGCTGACATCCGCCTCGATCGTCGCCGTCATGCCGAGCAGCACACGCGGATCGTTCGGCAGGCTGACACGCACGGCGAAGGTGCGCGACTGCTGGTCAGCACTACCCGCGACCTCGCGAACGGTGCCGTCAAGCACAAGCTTGTCATCGGACCAGAAGCTCGCCTTCACGGTCTTGCCGGGCTTGAACTGGGCGATATCGTTTTCAGGCACCGCGATCTGCACTTCCTTCTCACCATCGACGGCAACGGCAACGACGGGCGTGCCGGATCCCACGACCTGTCCGACATCGGCATTGATGGTGGTGACGATACCGCTATGGTCCGCCTTGAGTTCCGTATAGCTCACCTGGTTCTTCGCCTGGTCGAGCGCGGAAGCGGCAGCATCCCGGCTCGAAATCGCCTGGTCATGGCTGAGCGAAGCCTGCTCGACCTGGGATTTCGGCGCGGCATTCTTGTCGAACAGCTGCTCGGCACGGCGGTTGACGAGATCGGCCGTCTCGACGGCCTTTTCGGCAGCGGCGAGATTGGCATCGGCAGTCTTCACCGCAAGCTGGTAGTCGGTCGAGTCGATCCGTGCGAGAACGTCACCCGGCTTCACCTGTTCGCCGATATCGACGAGACGCTCGGTGATCTTGCCAGCGACGCGGAAGCCGAGGTTCATTTCCGTGCGCGCCCTTACCGATCCGGAATAATCCAGCGTACGGGTATCGCCGGCCTTGGCGATTTCGACCACCTTGACCGGACGGATAACGTCCTTGACCTCTGCCTTTTCTTCCGTGCAGCCGGCGACGCCGAGCCCGACCGCGCTAAGGAGCGCGAGGCTCATGACGGACGGCACGCGGTTGCTGAAGGTCTTGAGCGAAAACATCTTTCGCACTCCTGATCGTTTCGGGTTTTTCTTGACGGTCTTTGCCGCGCTTATTTTCTGAGTGCCCTGATCGCAAATTCGATCAGTTCGTCCACGGTCGCCCGGTTTGTCTTGGCAAGACATTGGGCAACCATTTGCGGGTGACAGAGATTGATGGTCGCCGCTCCGAAGCAGCGGGAGGCGACCTCGGGGTCCTGGTCGGCGAATTCACCGGCAGCGATGCCTTCGCGGATAACGTCGGCAATCAATGCGTGGATGGAGTCGATATGCTTCTCGATGACATGCCAGTCGCGTTCGATCGCGACGATCACCATCTCATGCACCTTCTGCTGATCGAGCATCATGTCGAGCGTCAGCTGGTACTGGCTGCGCACATACTGGCGCAGCCGGTCGGAAGCGCTGATCTTCTGATGGCAAATATTGGCCGCAAGCTCATAGCTCATCGCCAGCATGCGTCCGCAGATCGCCTGGTGGATCTCAACCTTGGAGGCGAAGAAACGGTAGATATTGGCAGGCGACATGCCGAGGTCGCGGGCCACATCCGCGACGGTCGTCTTGGAATAGCCGTAGTGGCGGAAAAGCCGCTCGGCCGCATCCAGGATGCGGGTGATATTTTCCTGCCGTGTGACGTCCAGCGTGTTTTCCGCGATGTCATTCATGGTTTCAGGCCCGATATTAACGACTGACGAATTTTGAATTTCGTCAGTCGTAAAACATCATCCTTCATTTGTCAATGATTTTGCGATGCAGACGAAAATGCCGCAGCCTGGGCAGGCCGCGGCATCGCAACGAAAACAGGTTTGAAAGATCAGGCGAGCTTGACGTCGAGCGTGATCGGAACGGCGGAAAGTGCCTTGGAAACCGGGCAACCAGCCTTCGCCATGCCGGCGAGTTCTTCGAACTTCGCCTGGTCGGCGCCGGGAATGCTGCCCGATAGCGACAGGTGGATGGCAGTGATGGCAAAGCCGCCTTCGACGCTTTCCAGCGTCACCTTGGCCGAGGTTTCCATGTGGTCGGCCTTGAGGCCGGCTTCGCCGAGGATCAGCGACAGCGCCATGGTGAAGCAGCCTGCATGAGCAGCGCCGATAAGCTCTTCCGGGTTGGTGCCGGCAACGCCTTCGAAGCGGCTTGCGAAGCCGTAGGGATAATTGCTGAGCGCGCCGCTCTGGGTCGAGATCTGACCCTTGCCGTCCTTGAGACCACCCGACCAATGGGCCGAAGCTGTACGATTGATCTGCATGCCGTCCTCCTGTTTCGATTGATTTTCGAAGCGTTGCGCCGCTCCACCGCGAAGGACACTCTGCCCTTACGACCGGCAATATAGTCCTCTATCCGCGGAAGACGACACCAGATTGAATGCCAATCATCATACAAGAGCATTGTTTATGTATGATGATTGCTTTAAAAGACCGGTCACGAGGAGCCTTTCGATGCAGCCTGCAGCAAGACGCGACGAAAAGAGCTCGGTGCCCGAGCGCCGGCCGCGCGTCCGCCGTAACGTCACGGCGGCGATCGCCGAAGATATCTGCGCCAACCGCTATGCTGTCGGTACACTGCTGCCGCGCGAAAACGATCTCTGCGAACTCCATGGCGTCAGCCGCACCGTCATCCGCGAATCCCTGAAGGTTCTGGAATCCAAGGGACTTGTGCGCGGCAAGCCGCGCATCGGCACCACTGTCTGTGACAAGGATGAGTGGAATATCCTCGATCAGGATGTGCTGGAATGGATGGGACCGCATCTCGCCGATTTCGACTTGCTTGCCAGCATTCTCGAAGCCCGCCGCACCATCGAGCCGGCTGCCGCCGAATATGCTGCAAGCCGCGCGACCGCTCAGGAAATCGCCAATCTCGAGGATGCCTGGCAGCGCATGCAGTCGGCGAGCGACGATTCCGAAGCTTTCACCGAGGCGGACCTCCTCTTCCATACGGTGCTTCTCAAGGCGAGCCATAACCAGGTCTTCCATCGCCTCTCCAGCGCTATCCATGCCGCCCTGAAATTTGCGCTCCACGCCTCGAACCTCGCCATGCCTGATCACCGAGAGGCGCTTGCCCTGCATGGCAAGGTGGTCGAGGCACTGCGTCTACGGGACGCGGCGGGCGCGCGCGATTGCGTCAACCGAATTCTCGACCTCGCCAAACGCGACCTGACCGCCGCCGGCCGAACGCGATAACGAAATGACGAAATAACAGAACTCAGAACAATATCGGCGGCTCGGCCGCTGATGGGAACACGAAGCGAAACGAGAGCACGATTTCCATGAAGATCACCAAACTGACCACTTACATCGTCCCGCCGCGCTGGCTGTTTCTGAAAATCGAAACCGATGAGGGCATCGTCGGCTGGGGCGAACCGGTCGTCGAAGGTCGTGCTCTAACCGTCGAGGCTGCCGTTCACGAGCTCGCCGATTATCTTGTTGGCAAGGACCCCTTCCTGATCGAAGACCACTGGACAGTCATGTATCGCGGCGGCTTCTACCGCGGCGGCGCCGTCCACATGTCGGCAATCTCTGGCATCGACCAGGCGCTCTGGGACATCAAGGGCAAGGCACTCGGCCAGCCGATCCATTCGCTGCTCGGCGGACAGGTGCGCGACCGCATCAAGGTCTATTCCTGGATTGGCGGCGACCGCCCCTCCGACGTCGCCCGCAACGCCAAGGACGTCGTCGCCCGCGGCTTCAAGGCCATCAAGCTCAACGGCTGCGAAGAGATGCAGATCGTCGATACCAACGAGAAGATCGACAAGGCGGTCGAGACTATTGCGACCATCCGCGAGGCGATCGGCCCGCATATCGGCATCGGCGTCGATTTCCATGGCCGCGTCCACAAGCCGATGGCAAAAGTGCTCGCCAAGGAGCTCGAGCCCTACAAGCTGATGTTCATCGAGGAACCAGTCCTGTCAGAACACCGCGAGACCCTGAAGGAAATCGCCAATCATTGCTCGACACCGATCGCGCTCGGCGAACGCCTCTATTCCCGCTGGGATTTCAAGTCGGTTCTCTCCGACGGCTATGTCGATATCATCCAGCCCGATCTTTCCCATGCCGGCGGCATCACCGAATGCCGCAAGATCGCCGCCATGGCCGAAGCCTATGATGTGGCGCTCGCTCCGCATTGCCCGCTCGGTCCCATCGCGCTCGCCGCCTGCCTGCAGGTCGACGCCATCTCCTACAATGCCTTCATTCAGGAGCAGAGTCTCGGCATCCACTACAACAAGGGCAACGACATCCTGGACTACATCTCCAACAAGGAAGTCTTCCAGTACGCCGACGGTTTCGTCTCCATTCCGCAAGGCCCTGGCCTCGGCGTTGAAGTGGACGAAGCCTATGTCATCGAGCGCGCCAAGGAAGGCCACCGCTGGCGCAACCCGATCTGGCGCCACGAAGATGGCAGCTTCGCCGAATGGTAATCAGAAGGGCCGCGAAAGCGGTCCTTTTTCATTCGCCCTGTCGGATATCGGGCGCTTCACCCGTCATAGTGGAAGCTCAAAGAGGAGATTTCAAAATGGCTAGAGCAATCGCAATCATCATTGCCCGCATCATCTTCAGCCTCATCTTTTTCATGGCTGCCGGCTTCAAGTTTGCCGATATCGGCGCGACGGCAGCCTATATCACCGCGGCCGGCTTTCCGGCGGCGACATTCTTCACCTGGATCGCCGCCTTCTTCGAGATCGCGCTGGCGCTCGCCTTCATCACAGGCGCCTTCTTCAGCGAGGCAAGCCTGCTCGCAGGCATTTACGTGATCTTCCTCGCCTTTTCCTTTCATGGCCCGTCGCTTTGGCAGCAGAACCAGGCCGAGTTCGGCTTCTTCGTCGATCACTTCAGTTTCCTAGCGGGCCTGCTCTTCGCCGCCGTTCACGGACCGGAAAAGTGGGCGCTTCGCCATAGCCTCCTGAAATAGTCCTCAACGCCACACGCTCCGGAACCAAGAGCCGCCCCGATCATTGCCTTTACCGGCAACCGCAAAGAGGAGCAGCCAATGGAGTTGCAGGGAAAGACCGCATTGGTGACCGGCGCAGGCTCGGGCATCGGCAAGGCAACCGCATTGAAGCTCGCGGCAGAAGGCGCAAAGGTGGCGGTGCTGAGCCGCACCGAAAGCGAAGTGCAACAGACCTGCAAAGAAATCGTCGCCGCCGGCGGCCAGGCGATCGAACTGACCGCCGATACCAGTGATGAAGCGCAGATGCGCAAGGCCATCGACAGGATGACCGAAAGCCTCGGCGGCATCGACATCGTCGTCGCCAATGCCGGCATTAACGGCGTCTGGGCGCCGATCGACGACCTCAAGCCCGACGAGTGGGATCAGACTATGGCCGTGAACCTGCGCGGCACTTATCTAACCCTGCATCTGACCGTCCCTTATCTGAAGATGAACGGCGGCTCGATCATCGTCGTCTCCTCGATCAACGGCACACGCACCTTCACGACGCCGGGCGCCACGGCCTATACCGCCACCAAGGCCGGCCAGGTCGCCATGGTGCAGCAACTGGCGCTGGAGCTCGGCAAACACGGCATCCGCGTCAACGCCGTCTGCCCCGGCGCGATCGACACCAGCATTTCCGCCAACACCACATCGCGCCATCGCGAGGAAACCGAAGTGCCCGTCATCTGGCCGGAAGGCGAAATCCCCATCACCGGCGGCAGGGCGGGATCAAGCGAGGATGTCGCCGAAACGATCCTCTTCCTCGCCTCCGAACGCGCCAGGCATATTACCGGCACGCCCGTCTGGATCGACGGCGGACAGGGATTGCTGCGTTAGAGCCTTTTGGTCAGAGCAGGATTAGGTCATCCACCATGTGCATAGGCTGCAGAGACTGCATAGGCATTTTTGGACGTACGTGGGAAAATGTCAGTCATTCACATGACAGATAGATAATCCAACATTTCCTAGAAAGCGTGGGGAAGTGCCTATGCAGCCCCGGCAGCCTATGCAGGCACTGAAGCCTCGCAGATCCTGCCTAAGCTTGAAGCCCGTCGTGCGAAAATGTGAAACGATCCGCAACGGATCCGGTCCATCGCTCGGGCAATGAATTCGAGTCGCCTATGCCTCCGGCCGACCGAATCATCGGCAGTGCGCATAGGATGCATAGCTTGCATAGGTTTTTTCCTACCTACGCGGAGAAATGTCAGACATTCACATGACAAGGAATCTGACATTTCCTAGAAAGCGTCGGAAAGTGCCTATGCATCCTATGCATCCTATGCATCCTATGCAGGCCCTGAGCGCTGATGGATCTTGCTGATCAACCGTTCAGCCGCGCGCTTTCCAGCGTGTAAAGCAATTGCGGGCGCTTGACGCCGCGCAGAGCATAGCGGCCGATACAGGCGAGAAGATTGCGCTCCGCCTCGGGGATCGCCGCTTCGAAATCCGACGACATCAGCACGTTGAGATCGACCGAACGGCAAATCGAGGCAATGCGGCTCACCTCGTTGACGGCCGGGCCGATGACCGTGAAATCAAGGCGGTCCTGGCTGCCGATATTACCGTAGAAGACATCGCCGATATGCAGGCCGATATAGACATCGGTCGTCGGCCGCCGGTCCACCTCGCGCGCCGCGTTCAGCGCCGCAAGCTTCTGCCGCAGCAGACGCTCCGCCTGCAGGGCCGCAGAACAGCTTTGCGCCGGATCCTCGCCTTTGAAGATGGCAAGCACGCCGTCGCCGATCAGCTTCAGCACATTGCCGCCGGCCTCATGGATCGCGGTGATCACCACCTCGCTATATTCATTGAGCAACGGAATGATCTCTTCCGGGGCCGAATTGTCCGAAATCTTCGTGTAGTTCAGCAGGTCGGAAAACCAGAGCGCGGCCGAAATCCGCTCAGTCTTGCCGCGCGAGATCTTGCCGTCCATCACCTGGCGCGCCGCATCCTCGCCGAGATAGACCTCGGCGATGGTGCGCGCGATGCGGGCGAGCGCCACGCATTTGATCGCGAGTCCCAGCACCGGCACCAGCTTGCGCAGGATGGCGAGATCATGCTCCGAGAAACCTTCGGGATGCTTGGTGGAAAAGTGCGAGAAGAAACAGTCCATCTCGCCGATCGTGCCAGCCTCAGCGAAGCGATGCGCCATGGCGACATAATCGGTATGGCCCGACGCATGGATCTGTTCCAGCATGATGAAATCAGTCGGATCGCCGAATCCTATTCTCCGTCGCACCTCTTTGGTGCCTGTTGTCCAGAGATGATAGAAAGCCGAGCGACGCCAGGTATCCAGTCCCTGACCCTCGCTCGAAGGTCCGTATTCGAACTCACCTTCGAAGGCCTCTGAATTGTCCCAGCGGAAGGCCCGGCCTTCATGGACAGGATGAAGCGTATCCATCAGCGCCATGGCACGATCGAGCCGCATGCCCGCCTTGCGGCAGGCCTGGCAAAAGCCGATCAGCAGCTCCGCTTCAGACACCCCATTCAGGCCCTGTTCCGTCACCCAAGCCGCAATTGTGCTGACGTCGCTATAGTCCATGCGCGCTCCTCATTATCACCAAGCTGTAGCGTGAATCTGCCGCCGATGGAAAGACAATCAACCCGAACAGACTATTGCAGAGCCGGCATATTGTAGGGCGTGACGATTTCGACGGCCGAAAACGCCGCCTGCGCCGTCCTGCCGGCAGGGATAGTGCGGGCCATGATGGCGCGAAAGGCCGAACGCGCATCTGTCCTCAGATCGTGATGCAGCACGAAATCGATCCGCCGTTCGGCAAGCAGAGCGCGGTTGTCGGCATCGAGATCATGCGCCACGAAAATCGAGACCGGCCGGCCCGCTGCCTCGAAGGCAGCAAGCACCGCGCGATTACCGCCGCCGACCGAATAGACGGCATTGATTGCAGCATCTTCCGCAAGGGCGGCAGCAACGAGCGTGCCGGTCGCAGCATCTGTGCCATGCCCTTCGCTCACCTCGATAATGCCGATCGACGGATAATGGGCTCGGATCACTCGGCGAAAGCCGATCTCCCGCTCCTCCTCGCCGCGGAACCGGCCGCTCGACAGCGTAACCAGCGCCTTGCCGCCGGAAGCCCCGATGAGCCGGCCGATGAGATAGGCGGCCGTCCCGCCGGCCGCCCGGTTATCGGCGCCGGCATAGGCGGAGCGCGCCGAATTCGGCAGATCAGTGACGAGGGTGACGACCGGAATATCGACAGCATCGAGCCTTGCGACGGCCGCGACGATATCGGGCACATCGGGCGCCTTCAGGACGATGCCATGCGTGCCGCGCAGCCGGATACGATCGAGAAGCTGCACGAGTTCCGCCGCCCGCATCACTTCGGCAAAATGAAACCGGCAGCGGAAGATGGTCGGCAGGAATGTCGCGACCTCTGCTTCGAAAGCTGCCCGCACCGCCGTGCTGAACCTGTCAGGCGTCTCCATGACGATATCGATGGTGAGCTTGCGGCCGGCCACATCGGCGCCCGCCTGTTTCTCGAGCTCGGCGATCGCCGCCTTGACCCGCATCTCGGTCTGCCGCCTGACACCCGGCCGGCCGTTCAGCACCCGATCGACGGTCGCGGTGCTGAGCCCGGCCTGGAAAGCGATGTCCTTGACGAGAAAGGGATGGGCCATGCCGCAGTCATACCCCGGCGTTCTGATGGATTTTTGATGGATTCCTGATCTATATCAGGATCGTCAGCGGCGTATAGTCCATCCATCGGAAATGGAGGATCACCCGATGAAAACCGACGACCCGCAAAAACTGCGCGCCGACCGCGTCTGGCTGACAGAGGACGCCTGCGATCTCGACGATTTCCGTGCGCTCGCCGAAAAGACCACTACCCTTGCCGATTATCCCTCGGCCTCAGCCGTCGAGAAGAACGTGCTGATATATGACAGCCGCAAGGTGATCGAGGCGGTATCGACGCCGGAAGGCCGCCGCGCAATTCTCGCCGAAATCAGCGAGGCCTTCGGCATCGGTCCCGGCGTGGTCGTCTTCAAGCACGCCTACGAGGACACCGGCATCATCGACCGGGCGAGTGCAATCTTCGACGAGATCATCGAGGAACAGCACCGCACGTCGAGCGGCGGCGGCGACCATTTCGCCAAGCCGGGCGCCAATGACCGCATCTGGAACTCGCTGGAAAAGCACTGCCTGGCCGATCCTGAGAATTTCGCCCGCTACTACGGCAATGCTATCGTGGCGCTGGCAAGCGAGGCATGGCTTGGCCCACATTACCAGATGACGGCGCAGGTCAACCGCGTGAACCCCGGTGGTGCCGCACAATCGGCCCACCGCGATTATCACCTCGGCTTCCAGTCCTCCAAGGTAATCGAGCAGTTCCCCGCTCATGTTCACCGCCTCTCGCCGGTGCTGACGCTGCAGGGCGCGGTTGCCCATTGCGACATGCCGCTCGAAAGCGGCCCGACGCTTTTCCTGCCGCACAGCCAGACCTACGAGCCGGGCTACCTCGCCCTCAAGCGTCAGGAATTCAAGGATTACTTCGACCAGAACCATATCCAGCTGCCGCTGGAAAAGGGCGATGTCGTCTTCTTCAATCCCGCCCTCTTCCATGCCGCCGGCACCAACCGTTCGAAAGACATCAAGCGCGTGGCGAACTTGCTGCAGGTCTCCTCGGCTTTCGGCCGGGCGATGGAAACGGTCAACCGCGAGCGCATGAGCGCACGGCTCTTCCCCGCCCTCAAGGCGCTGAAGGGCAAGCTTTCGGCCGGCGAGATCGCCAATGCCGTCGCCTCCTGCGCCGAAGGCTATTCCTTCCCGACCAATCTCGACCGCGACCCGCCGCTCGGCGGCCTCGCGCCGAAGACACAGGCCCAGCTGATGCACGAGGCCCTCGCCGAAAACTGGAGCGACGACACCTTCACCAAGGCACTTGCCGAACAGGTAGCCAGGAAGCTGAGCTGACACGGCCATCACAACACCATCATTCCAGAGCCCCTTACCGCCGGTAAGGGGCCATTCGCATATCAGGAGGAAAAGACACATGAGCACGGATTACGCCCGCCTCGACGGCAAGATTGCCATCGTCACCGGCGGCACACAGGGCCTCGGCGCCACAATCGCCCGCCTCTTTGCCGAACGCGGCGCCAAGGGCATCGTCATCTGCGGCCGCAACGAGGCCAAGGGCAAGGCGAAAGCCGAGGAGATTTCGTCAAAGACAGGCGCGAAGGCAGTCTACGTCAAGGCCGATCTCGGCAAGGTCGAGGAGGCGCAAAATGTCGTCCATGTCTGTGATCAGACCTTCGGCCGCGTCGATGCGCTGGTCAATGCCGCTGCCATCACCGACCGCGGCACGATCCTCGATACCAGCCCCGAACTCTTCGATGCCATGTTCGCGGTCAATGTCCGCGCCCCCTTCTTCCTCATGCAGGAAGCGGTCAAGGTTATGCGTCGCGAGAAGATCGAAGGCACCATCGTCAATATCGGCTCCATGTCCGCCAAGGCCGGCCAGCCCTTCATCGCCGCCTATTGCGCCTCCAAGGGTGCGCTGGAAACCCTGACCAAGAACACTGCCTATGCGCTGCTGCGTAACCGCATCCGCGTCAATGGCCTGAATATCGGCTGGATGGCTTCCGAGGGCGAAGACCGCATCCAGAGAGAGTTTCACAAGGCTTCGGATGACTGGCTCGCCAAGGCCGCCGCAAGTCAGCCTTTCGGCCGGCTTGTCGACCCGGAAGAAGTGGCTCGCGCCTGCGCCTATCTCTCGTCAGCCGAATCCGGCCTCATGACCGGCTCCGTCATCTGCTTCGATCAGTCGATCTGGGGCGCCTATGACGGTTCGCCGCATCCTGTTGCCGCGCTTTGAAAATTCACGAGCAATTCCAGCAAAACTGTGCAGCGGCTTTGCGTTCGGAGTTGCGTAAAAACACCCATAGCTCGACGCTTTCTGCCGCCGGGCTATAGCAGATTCAATCGTTTGCCGCTACGAAGATGCAATATCGATCTGGGAGGAATCGGGCATGGCTGGAAGCGAGGTTTATGACGTCAGAGACGAGCGCTTCGGGGCGCTGATCGCCGGTAGCGCGGTACTGGAAGAACTGTACAGAGGCTGCCGCTGGGCCGAGGGTCCGGTCTGGTTTTCCGATCTGAACTGCCTTCTTTGGAGCGACATTCCGAACGAGCGCATGATGCGCTGGGTGCCGGATGGAACAGTCTCCGTCTTCCGCTCGCCTTCCAACTACGTCAACGGCAATACCCGTGACCGGCAAGGCCGTCTCGTTTCCTGCGAGCACGGCGGACGCCGGATGACCCGCACTGAGCCTGATGGACGCATTACCGTTCTCGCCGACAGCTACAACGGCAAACGGCTGAATTCGCCGAACGACGTCGTGGTCAAGTCCGACGGGTCGATCTGGTTCACCGATCCAAGCTACGGCATCATGTCAGACTACGAAGGCCACAAATCTCCGGAAGAGCAGGAAAGCCGCAACGTCTATCGCATCGACGCCGCGACCGGCGAGATCGAAGCCGTCGTCACCGATTTCATTCAGCCGAACGGTCTCGCCTTCTCGCCCGACGAACGCCAGCTCTTCATCGCCGATTCCGGCTCCTCCAATCACGAAGTCCCACGTCATATCCGCGTCTTCGATGTTGTGGACAGCCGCAAGCTCGCAAATAGCCGCTATTTTTGCTCGATCGACAGCGGCGTGCCGGATGGCTTTCGTTTCGATGTCTCGGGGAATCTCTGGACGAGCGCGGCAGACGGCGTGCACTGCTTTGCGCCTGACGGCACGCTGGTCGGCAAGATCAAGGTGCCGCAGACGGTCTCCAACATCACCTTCGGCGGCCCGAAGAAGAACCGCCTCTTCATCACCGCGACGCAATCGCTCTATTCGATCTATACGACGACGAACGGCGCGCAGTACCCTTAAATCCTATCCTTTGCGGGCTGCGGCCCTGAGACCCTGCTGGAAAACCTGCTTCATCTCGGCAAAACCGTCAAAGCCGAGATGATGCGCAAAGCGGATGACGCTGGTTTGCGAGACATTGCAGCGCTCGGCAATCTTCTGGCTGCTTTCGAAGGCGAAGACATCAGGCCGCTCGGCGGCAAGCCTCGCCAGCGCATCGAGCCGCTGCGGCAGATCGCGATGGATGGAAACCCAGAATGCCTTGCTGAAAAAGGCATCTCCATCCGCCCTCATCGAAACAGTCTGCATTCCCGCCTCCATCGTTCACCCCCCGCGGAGGCCGAAGCCATCATGACCCCAGCCCCCGCGGGAGGAACTATTTAAGCCTTCACCTTGTCCGGCCGGCCGTGAAGCGGCTCCTTGCGGTGCCAGTTTTCGAGGATGCGGCCATCCGTGTGTTTCTGCTGCGCCCAGCGGATGCCGTTCGAGATGACCTTGTGCACGGTCTTGTCGTGATAGATCGGATAGGTCTCATGGCCGGGGCTGAAGAAGAAGATGCGCCCGCGGCCGCGCTGGAAGGTGCAGCCGCTGCGGAACACTTCGCCGCCGGAATACCAGGAAATGAACACCAGCTCGTCGGGCTGCGGGATGTCGAAGGGCTCGCCATACATTTCCGAGGCGTTGACCTCGAAATAGGGCGGCAAGCCCTCTGCAATCGGATGCGAGGGATTGACCACCCAGACGCGTTCCAGATCACCCTCTGGCGTCTCGCGCCAGGAGAGGTTGGCATTGGTGCCCATCAGCCGGCGGAAGAGCTTGGAATGATGGCCGGAATGCAGCACCAGCAGGCCCATGCCCTTCAGCACCCGCTGCTGGACGCGGTCGATCAGCCCGTCGCTGACCTCCTCATGCGCCATGTGACCCCACCAGAGCAGCACGTCGGTATCGTTGAGCACGGAATCCGGCAGCCCTTCATCCGGATCGTCGAGCGTGCCGCGGCGGATCTCGAAATCGGGATGGGCGATACCGGCGGCGATCGCACCGTCGATGCGGTCAGGATAGATATCCTGAACTTCCTTGTGGACCTGCTCGTGGCGTCCTTCGTTCCAGATCGTGACCTTGATTGTCATGCTATTCCTCGATGTTCTGGGCCTCGATGTTTCAAGCCCTAATAGTTCAGGCGGTCGCCGACCGGATGACCCGGCCGGCGGAATCAAACAGATGGCAACCGGCGCGTTCCGCCGTCAGCGACACACGATCGCCGGGACGGATGGTCATGTCGCCCTCTGTGCGCACGACGATCGGCTGCTGCTGCGAACCGACCGTCAGATAGGTCTCGACGCCAAGCCGCTCGACGATCACGACCTCGGCCGAAAAATCACCCTGCCCCTGCGGCGCGAGCTTCAGATGCTCCGGCCGGATGCCGAGCTTCGCCTCGCCCTGCGGCACGGCGCCATTGGCATCCGAGAGATCGATGGCAAGGCCGAGCGGGCTTTCCAGATGCACCTTGCCGGCATCCCGACGCGTCGCCGTCATCGGCAGCACATTCATTTTCGGCGAGCCGATAAAGGTCGCGACGAACTCGTTTTCCGGCTGGTGATACAGCTCCATCGGCGCGCCCTGCTGGGCGACGACGCCCTTGTTAAGCACCACGATGCGATCGGCCATCGTCATCGCCTCGACCTGATCGTGCGTCACATAGACGACGGTTGCCTTCAGCTCGCGATGCAGGCGCTGCAGCTCGGCGCGCATCTGCACGCGCAGCGCCGAATCGAGGTTCGACAGCGGCTCGTCGAACAGGATCAGCGACGGCTTCTTGATGATGGCGCGGCCGATCGCTACGCGCTGGCGCTGGCCGCCGGAAAGGGCTGCCGGCTTGCGGTTGAGATAGTCGGTCAGCTGCAGGATTTCGGCGACGCCCTCGACCTGCTTCTTGATTTCGGCTTCCGGCACCTTCTTGAGGCTCAGCGAAAAGCCGATATTTTCCGCGACCGTCATATGCGGATAGAGCGCGTAGGACTGGAACACCATGGCGATGCCGCGCTTGTCTGGCGGCACATCGTTGATGCGCTGGCCGTTCAGCACCAGATCGCCCTCGTCGATACCTTCGAGGCCGGCGATCATGCGCAACAGCGTGGACTTGCCGCAGCCGGACGGGCCGACGAACACGGCGAATTCGCCGTCTTCCACTGTGATATCGACGCCCTTGATGACTTCGAGCGCGCCGTAGAATTTGCGAACGTTTCTGAGATTGATCATTCGTTTCTCTTTCTTGATCTCAGCCCTTCACACCGCCCGCGAAGGTCTGGACGAGGAAGCGCCGCGCAAAGCCGAAGGCGACGACGGCCGGCAGCAGGTAAATGAAGGCGAGAGCCGTCAGCAGGCCGTAATCGATCTCGTTGATACGCAGGAAGGCGCGGAAGAGACCGAGCGGCAGCGTCTGCAGCTCCGGCGACGACAGGAAGATCAGCGGCAGCAGGAAATCGCCCCAGGCCGACATGAAGGCGAAGAGGCCGGCAGCCGCGAGCCCCGGCATGGCAAGCGGGATCAGCACGCGGCGGATGCGCTGCATCATCGTCGCCCCGTCCATGACGGCCGCTTCCTCATAGTCGCGCGGCAAGCCGTCGAAGAAGGTCTTCATGATCCAGAGGCCCAGCGGCAGCTGCATGGTGGCAAGCACCAGCATGATGCCGAGATAGCCGTCGATGAACCCGGTCCACCGCATGATATCGCGGGCATAGCTGCCGAAGATCGGCCTGAGAATCGCGCCTTCCGCATTGTTCAGCGTCAGCAGAAACTTGTAGAGCGGCACGACGAGTGCCGTCGGCGGCAGCACGCGGATCAGCAGGATCGCGTAGAGGAAAGGCAGCTTCCACCAGGCCCGCGTGCGCGACAGCGCATAGCCGCCGAGCCCCGCCAGAACCATGACGATAAGCGTCGCGCCGCCGACCACGAAGAGCGAGTTGAACAGCCACTTCGCCCCGTCTTCCTTGGTGAAGACACGCACATAGTTTGCGAACGTCCACTGTTCCGGCCAGCGCAGGAAGAGCTGCGCATTGCCGTCGAAGGAGGCAAGCAGCACCCAGAAGAAGGGCACGGCGCAGAAGATCGAGATGATCGACAGCGTTGCATAGGCAAGCAGATCGGAGCGGGTCTTGTTAGCCCCTTCGCTCGGAGAAATAACGGCCATGTCAGACCTCCACTTTCATGGCGCGCACATAGCCGATGCCCAGGATCAGCGAGATGAGGAGCGCGACGACCGCGACTGCAGCGCCGTAACCGAGCTGGAAGGCCGTAAACGACTGGTTATAGATATAGATGCTGACCACCTCCGTAGCTCCGCCAGGCCCGCCGCGCGTCAGCGCATAGACGAGGCCGAAGACGGCAATGGTGGAGACGGCCGAGATCAGCATGTAGAGCAGGATCGTCGGCATCATCAGCGGCAGGGTGATGCGGCGAAACATCTGCGAGGGTGTTGCGCCATCCATGCGCGCCGCCTCGTAGATCTCGGAGGGAATAGTGCTGAGGCCGGCCGTCAGCAGGATCATCGCGGTGGCGATGCCGCGCCAGGTATTGACAATGATGATCATCGACAGCGGAAAAGCGTTCAGCCAGTCGGCAGGATCGATGCCGAAGAAGGCAACGATGCGCGACAGTGTGGCATGCTCGCCGCCGGCCAGCATCGAAATCCACATGAAGCCGGCAACGACCTCAGGTGCCGCGTTCGGCAGAAGAATGATCGAGGAGAAAAACCGCCGAAAACGGATCGGTCGGCGCAGCGCCATGGCCGAGATCAGCCCGAGCACGAACTGCCCGATGACGGCCGAACCCATGACGAAGACGAAGGTAACGAACAGCGAATTCCAGAACTTCGCATCGTTAAGCAGACGCGTGTAGTTGCGAATGCCGACAAAGCGCGGCCGCAGCGCCGCAGCCCCCGTCAGCGCCTCATTGGTAAAGCTCAGATAGACGGAATAGAGAGCGGGATAGATCACGAAGGCCAGAAGCAGGATCAGCGACGGCAGCAGAACCAGCAAGAGTTGGCGCTCGGTTCGCTTTTCATGAGAGTTTCGGGCCATTGAAGCTCACAACCTTATCGAATGAAAGCGGGAAGACGCGGCGATCATGCCGCGTCCCCGTCCTGGGCGGGAGAAAGATATCAGTGGCTTACTTGACCATGTCGTCGCCGAGCGTTTCCTTGACGTAGTCGACAAGGATCTTCTGGGCGCCGGCAGCATCCGTTTCCTTGCGCAGCAGGGCTTCCGTGGCGCGCGCCACGCCTTCGGCAACAGTGCCGAAGCCGGAAGCCTGTTTGAGGAAGACGCCGTTTCCGGCAGCAGCATGGATCGGAACCAGTTCCGTCAGCTTCTGGAATTCCGGATCCTTGGCAGCATCCTTGCTGGCCGGAATGTTGCCGATGCGGGCAGCATAGGAAACCTGCGTTTCGACCGAGCCGATTTCCATCAGTGCCTTCTTGGCAAGTTCCACATTGGCGGACTTGGAGTTGACGGCCCACGGAGCGGCGAGGTTGGCAAGCACGTACTGGCCGCCGCTCTGGCCCGGAACGGTCCAGGTGCCGACGATCTTGGTCACGTCAGGGATCGGGTTCTTGCTCTCGCGACCCCAGTCGAAGATGTAGCACCAGGAACCGCAGGTGGTGGCGGCAAGCTTGCCGGCCGGGAACATCTCGTACTTCGGCACGACCCAGGGCTCCGGCCCGAGAAGCGGCTGCACCGGCATCAGGTCCTTGTCTATCAGCGTCTTGTAGACGTTGAAGACATCCTTTACGCCTTCGCCATTCAGATCGAGCTTGCCGTCAGCATCGACCAGCTGTGGCGTCTTGGAACCGACGATCAGGTGCTGGAAGCCTTCATCGAAGGCACCGCTGCCCCAGGAAACGCCGGCCGGGAAGAGCAGGCCGTAAGAGCCGGTCTTCTGCTTGACCTCGGCGGCGCGATCGAGCAGCTCCTGCCAGGTCTTCGGCTGTTCGGTGGAAATGCCGGCCTTTTCGAGAACGTCCTTGCGATAATAGATTTCCTGAATGCCGAGCATGAACGGCATCACATAGGTTTCTCCGTCAGGGCTGACGGCGAGCTGCTTGGCAACGTCATAGAAGTTCGCGTAGCCGTCCCAAGCTTTGAATTCGGCGGTCACAGGAGCGAGGTAGCCGGCTTCAACCATATCGGCGACGGCAGCCGTCGTCGGGATGGAGAAGAGATCGGGTGCATTGCCGGCACCGAGCTCGGTCAGAAGCTTGGTGAGATAGTCTTTGTCCGGCGCCGGATATTCGACAACCTCGACCGTTACGCCGTATTTTTTCTCGATCCGCTCAACGGTCGACTTCATCGCGTCGATGCCGGCCTGACCGTGATTGGCGATACGAATTGTTTCAGCATGCGCCAGCGTCGAAACCGCGCTGAGCAGGATGGCGCACAGGCCACCGATAACCGTCTTCTTCAACGGAAGTCCTCCCTTTTTTTCGAGCCACGGCGCCCTCCAGCACCGGTGAGGAAAATGTACACGCATTCTGAATGCTGACAAGATGATTTTTAAATCCTTTATCGCCGCAAAATTATCTAATTGATTTTACTGTATTATTTATGACTTGCATCAAATGTACCGTTTGTGTAATCGTTTGCAAAACGATATCAGGGAGGATTTCGATGTCTCAGAAATTGCGCCTCGGCGTCATCGGCGCCGGCTTGAAAGCGGCTGAATATGCAGAGAGCTGGGCGAAGATGCCGGAAATTGAATTCGTAGCGCTTGCTGACACCAGCGAAACCTCCCGCAAGCGGCTGATTGACGTCTGCACGGCGGCCGGCGCGCCGGAGCCGAAGGGCTTCGCCGATTACCGGGATCTGCTCACAAAATGCCGCGACGAACTCGACATCATCTATGTCTCGACCCCGCACGCTTCCCATGCCGAGCAGGCAACGGCCGTTGCCGAAGCCGGCCTCGATCTCTTCCTTGAAAAGCCGATGGTGACCACAGTCGCCGAGGCCGAGACGCTGATCGCGGCACAGAAGAAGAGCGGCGTGACAATCGTCACCGCCTTCCAGGGCGGCCTCTCACCACTAGTGCTCAACACCCGCAAACGCGCTCTGTCAGGCGAATTCGGTGAACTGATCGCCATCTCCGGAATGATCTGGGAAAGCTGGTCTTCAAATTATGAGGGCCACTGGAAGCAGCAGCCCGAAATCTCCGGCGGCGGCTTCATGTTCGATACCGGCGCGCACATGATGAACACCGTCTGCCTGCTCGCCAATTCCGATTTCGACAGCGTCTCCGCTTATATGAACAATCACGGCAAAAAGGTCGATATCGCCACCGCCGTCTCCGCCCGGCTGAAGAACGGCGCGCTGGCGACGCTGACGGCCGCCGGTGAAGGCCCTCCCGGCTGCGCCTCCTACATCACCTTCTTCTATTCGAAGGCGATCGTGCGCATCGACGCCTGGGGCGGCTGGCGTGAAATCAGCGTCGGACGCACCAGCGAACCGCGTGAAGAGGCCGAGATTCTCGGCAACCCGATGAAGAATTTCCTCGCCATCCGCGCCGGAACGATGGAAAACTCCGGCTCCGTTGAAATGGGTCTCAGATTCGCTAGGCTCTGGGATGCAATCAAGGAATCGGCAGCGGCCGACGGCGTACCCGTCAGGATCACCGCATAGGCGCAAGACGATGAGCGGAACGAATAGACGGCGGATCACCTCGAAGGAACTGGCGAAACTCGCCGGTGTCTCCTCCGCGACGATATCGAGGGCCTTTTCGCCGGATTCCAGGATCGGCAGCGCCACGCGTGACCGCATCCTCGCCGTTGCCCGTGAATATGGCTATCAGCCGAATGCGATCGCCCGTTCGCTGAACAACCAGCGTTCGCGCCTCGTCGCGCTCGTCGTCAACGCCATCGGCAACCCCTGCGAGGCCGAGGAGCAGCAGCTTCTCGTCCATCGCCTGCAGGCCCGCCAACTCCTGCCCATCATTCTCTGCTGCGCCGATCATTCGGACCGGCTGCAGCTCATGCGGCTTGCCTCGACCTACCAGGTGGATCACGTCATCATCTTCTCCGACATGGTGTCGATGCAGGAAGCCGTCGACATCTTCCACACCACGAAGCCGATTATCGTTTCCTTCGAGCCGCTGGAAAACGAGGATGTCTCCAACATCCGCATCGACGGCGCGGTCGGCGCTGGCGAGATCATCGACAAGATCGTCGGCGACGGAAAACGGCGCTTCGCCTATCTCTCCGGCACCAAGTCGAGCTGGATCGACAAGCTGCGCCGCAAGTGGTTTGCCGACGCTCTGGCGCGTCACGGCCTTGCCTTCGAAGCGGAAGCCTTCGGCGATTATTCCTACGATTCCGGCTTCAAGGAGGCCGTTCTCTTGCTGCACCGTTCCAAGGTCGATGCCATCATCTGCGGCAACGATGTGATGGCGATCGGGGCGCGCGACGCCGCCCGCCGCGTGCTCGGAAAGAATACGCCTGAGGATATCGCCATCGTCGGCCAGGATGGCATTGCCATGGCCGCCTGGGACTGCAACGACCTGACGACGCTGAGCCTCGACCACGTGGCTTTTATGGACGCGGTCGTCGAGGTGATCGAACGCCATGAGGCCGGCGATGAGGGCCCGCACAGCATTACGCTTGCCTGCACACCCCGCTGGGGTTCGACCGCCTGAGGGGCGGCTCCAGTCATTCGCATCGAGGAGGAATATCGATGATCACCCTTTCACGCGCCGCTGCCAGGCGCCGCCTCTCCCCTGCCGCCTGCCGGGGAGCCTGAGATGCGTTCCGTCGTTTCCCTCAATGAATCCTGGAGCTTCCACGAAGGCTTTGGCCAGCACCTGACCGAGGCTTTCGACGGCGACCATATCGTCAGCCTGCCGCATACGGCTGTCGAGCTGCCCTTCAACTATTTCGACGAGAAGCGCTATCAGCGCGCCTTCACCTATCAGAGGGTACTGCGCTGGCTGCCGGAATTCGAAGGCCGCGAAGTCTCCATCCTCTTCGATGGTGCCATGGCCGACAGTGTCGTCTATCTGAACGGCGAAGAGATCATTGCCCATAAGGACGGATATACGCCCTTCGAGGCCCGCCTGACCGGCAAACTCATCAAGGGCGAGAACCTGATCACCGTCAAGATCGACGGCAGCGAGAACCCCGCCATCCCGCCCTTCGGCGGTCGCATCGACTACCTCACCTATGCTGGCATCTATCGCGACGTCTGGCTGAAGGTCACCGACAAAGTCTCCATCCGCAATCTCAAGATCGAGACACATGACGTTCTGTCCGACATAAAGTCGGCCACGGTCCGCGTTGATGTCGCCAATCCGCAGAGCCTGACCTATGCCGCGACCGTTACGGCCTCGCTGAAGGGTGCCGATGGTATCGTGCTCGCAAGTGCTGCCGGTGAAACGATCGGCTCCGTGACGACGCTCTCGTTCGGCGGACTGACGGGCATCGAACTGTGGGACCTGTCAAACCCGGCGCTCTATGAAGTTGTCGTCGATCTCAGAACCGAACATGGCTCGGATAGGGCATCTGCCCATTTCGGCTTCCGCACCGCCAAATTCACGCCGGAAGGCTTCCTGCTCAACGGTCGGTCCGTTAAGCTTCAAGGCCTCAACCGCCATCAGGCCTACCCTTATATCGGCTATGCAGCCGGCCGCTCCGCACAGGAGCGTGACGCCGACATCATGAAAAAAGTGCTGAAGTGCAATATCGTGCGCACCTCGCACTATCCGCAGTCGAAATGGTTCCTCGACCAGTGCGATCGCATCGGCCTGCTCGTCTTTGAAGAAATCCCCGGCTGGCAGCATATCGGCGATCTCGATTGGCAGAGAGAGTCCATCGAAAACGTTCGCCGCATGATCGAGCGCGACTGGAATCATCCCTCGATCATCATCTGGGGCGTGCGCATCAACGAGTCGCTCGACAGCCACGACTTCTATACCGCGACCAACCGGCTGGCCCATGAGCTCGATTCCACGCGCCAGACTGGTGGCGTTCGCTACCTGACCGAAAGCGAGCTTCTGGAAGACGTCTATACGATGAACGACTTCATCCTGGGCAATGAGGAACTGCCGGGCGCCAATCGCCCGCGCACGGCGCTGCGCGGCCAGCAAGAAAATACCGGCCTCTCATACAAGGTCCCCTACATCATCACCGAGTTCAACGGCCACATGCATCCGACCAAGATGTATGATGCCGAGCAGCGCCAGGCCGAACATGTGCGCCGCCACCTGGAAGTGCTGAATGCCGCCTATGGCGATCCGGATATTTCGGGCGCGATCGGCTGGTGCATGTTCGACTACAACACGCACAAGGATTTCGGCTCCGGCGACCGCATCTGCTATCACGGCGTCATGGACATGTTCCGCGAACCGAAATTCGCGGCCTATGTCTATGCCAGCCAGTGCGACTCCTCAGATGAAATCATCATGAAGCCGGTCACCTTCTGGGCGCGCGGCGAACGCAGCATCGGCGGTGTGCTGCCGCTGATCATCCTGACCAACTGTGACGAGGTTGAGCTGAAATACGGCTCGCTGACCAAGCGCATCGGTCCGGATCGAGAGAACTATCCGCACCTGCCGCATCCACCCGTCGTGCTCGACCACCGCCATTTCACCCAGGATGAACTCGGCCGCTGGGGTCTGGAATGGATCGACGGTGAATTCACCGGCTTCATCAATGGCGAGCCCGTGGCCAGACTGACGCTGGCAGCCGATCCGCTGCCGACCGCACTGGAAGTCGCGCCCGACAGCACCACGCTGAAGGCCCGCGAACGCGACACGACCCGTGTCATTATCCGCGCGCTCGACCAGCGCGGCCAGCGCCTGCCCTTCCTGAACGATGCTGTAACGCTGACGATCAAAGGCCCTGCCAAGATTGTCGGTCCGACGACCGTATCGCTCCAGGGCGGCACGACGGGCTTTTGGCTGGAAGCAACCGGCTTGACAGGCGAAATCACGGTCGAAGCGACATCGAGCCACTTCGCACCGGTAACGCTTTCGGTGGCGGCCGTCTGACGGCCGACAGAGCATTTCCGTTTTTCTTCGAATTACGGAAATGCTCTGCCTCTTTGCTTTCACGCAATTCGGGACGCAAAACCGCTACACACTTTTGCTGGAATTGCTCTACGCGATCCTGAGCTGGCTGGCGGGATCGAAGAACACCGCCTTGTCGAGATTGAAGGCAAGGCGGGTGTTCTGACCAGGCAGAATGCCGGTATCCGCTCCAAGGCGCGCCACCACCGACTTGCCGCCGAGCTTGGTGACGGCAAACGTATCCGAACCGGCCGGTTCCACGACTTCGATGGCGCAGTCGCCATGAACGACCGACTTCGCCTTGCGGTCGGCCCCGTCAGGGTCCGTCAATGCTTCGGGACGAATGCCGAAGATCACTTGCTTGCCCGCGTAGCCGGTAAGGCTATTACTGCCCGAATTGACCGGTAGCTTCAACGGCTCGGCATTGGGCCGCTCCAGCGAGACCTGCAAGCCGCCGTCGCCGTTTTCGACGGTCGCGTTGAGCAGGTTCATCGCCGGTGAGCCCATGAAGTCTGCTACGAAGACATTGGACGGGCTGTTGTAGATTTCCGCCGGCGTACCGAACTGCTGCAGCACGCCGTCCTTCAGCACCGCGATCTTCGTCGCCAGCGTCATCGCCTCGATCTGGTCATGGGTGACGTAGACGATCGTCGTTCCCATGCGCTGGTGCAGGCGCTTGATTTCCGTGCGCATATCGACGCGCAGCTTCGCATCCAGGTTGGAGAGCGGCTCGTCGAACAGGAACACTTGCGGATTGCGCACCAGCGCACGGCCCATCGCCACGCGCTGCCGTTGGCCACCGGAAAGCTGCGAAGGCTTTCGATCCAGGAGATGGCCGATCTGCAGCATGTCGGAGACCTGCTTGATCGCCTTCTCGCGCTCATCCTTCGGCACACCGCGGATTTCCATGCCGAAGGCGATATTGCCGGCAACGGTCATGTTCGGATAGAGCGCATAGCTCTGGAACACCATGGCGATATCGCGCTTGGACGGGTGCAAGCCGTTGATGGAGCGGCCATCGATGCGGATCTCACCCGAAGTGATCGCTTCGAGCCCGGCGATGGTGTTGAGCAGCGTGGACTTGCCACAGCCGGACGGGCCGACCAGCACCAGGAAGCCACCCTTTTCGAGTTCCAGGTCGATCCCCTTGAGAATGTCGACGGCGCCGAAGCGCTTCTTGAGACCGGAAATTTCAAGGAAAGCCATGGATCACCCTTTGACGGCGCCCGCCATCAGACCGCGCACGAAATAGCGGCCGGCGAGGATATAGACGATGAGCGTAGGAACGGCCGCGATCATCGCCGCAGCCATGTTGACATTATATTCGACCACGCCGGTCGAGGTATTGACGACATTATTGAGCGCCACCGTCATCGGCATGGAGTCACCCGTACCGGCATAGGCCGAGGCGAAGAGGAAGTCGTTCCAGATATTAGTGAACTGGTAGATGACCGTGACGACGATGATCGGCAGCGAATTCGGCAGCATGATACGGCGAAAGATCTGAAAGAAGCTCGCGCCATCGACCTGCGCGGCCTTCACCAGTTCGGTCGGAAAGGCCTCGTAGAAATTGCGGAAGAACAGCGTCGTGAAGCCGAGACCGTACACGACATGCACGAAGACGAGGTTCACCGTCGGATTGCCGAAGCCGAAGCTGAAACCGGTCGCGTTCTGAAGCGTCATACCGAAACGGCCGAGCGTGCCGAGAATGGTCGCCATCGGCAGCAGCACCGACTGGAACGGGATGAAGCAGGCAAAGAGCATCAACCCAAAGACCAGCGTATGGCCGGGAAAACGCCATTTGGTTAGCACGTAACCATTGAGCGCACCCATGATGGTCGAGATGGCAACCGCCGGCACGACCATCTTGATCGAGTTCCAGAAATAGCCCTTGATACCGGCGCAGGTGAGGCCCACGCAGGTCTCGCCCCAGGCCTTGAACCAGGGATCGAGCGTCGGTGCCTGCGGCAGGGCCAGCATGTTGCCGTTCTGAATCTCGTCCATGGTTTTGAACGAAGTGGTGAGCATCACGAAGAGCGGCATCAGATAGAGAATGGCGAAGATCAGCAGCAGGCCGTAAATGATGACCCGGCCGACCCAGCGGCCGCTATTGCCGCCCTGGGGGACTGCGATGTCAGAAGAGGTAACGCTGCTCATCGCGCCTTCTCCCTCAGTTCGGAATAGAGATAGGGCACGATGATCGCCGAGATGGTCATCAGCATGATGATGGCGCTTGCCGAACCGACAGCCATTTCATTTCGCTTGAAGGTGTATTCGTACATGAAGTTGGACGGCAGCCAAGCCGAGCCGCCGGGACCACCCGATGTCAGCGCCACCACGAGGTCATAGGACTTGATCGCCATATGGGCGAGCACGATGAAGGCGGACAGGAAGATTGGCCGCAGCATCGGAATGACGATGCGCCGGTAGAGCTGGAACGGTGTGGCGCCATCGATCTGAGCCGCTTTCATGATCTCGCCGTCGATGCCCCGCAAGCCCGCGAGGAACATCGCCATGACGAAGCCGGAAGCCTGCCAGACACCGGCGATGACGACGGTGTAGATGACGAAGTCCTTGTTCTTGATCCAATCGAAATGAAAGCTCGTCCAGCCGAGATGATGCAGCGTCTGCTCCAGGCCGAGGCCCGGATCGAGGAACCATTTCCAGGCAACACCGGTCACGATGAAGGACAGCGCCATAGGATAGAGAAAGATCGGCCGCAGCACGCCTTCGCCGCGAATCTTCTGGTCGAGAAGGATCGCCAGCAGCAGGCCGAGCCCCAGACAGATGAAGATGTAGAGGAAACCGAAGATCCCCATATTGGTGATCGATGTGTACCATGAGGACGGCGGATCGCTTTCGAAGGTCCAGCGCCAGAGCCGCTGATAAGCGCGCGCCCCCGTGATTGCATAGGACGGAAAAGTCTTGGAATTGGTGAAGGAGAGATAGGCCGTCCAGACGATGAAGCCATAGACGAAGATCACGGTGATCAGAAAACTCGGCGCCAATACGATCTTGGGCAGCGCATCCTGCAGCCGGCCGCGAATGGACGAGCGGGTTGAAGACTTCGACGTCAGGACCGGATCCGTGGTCGCAACTGTACTCATGTGATCATCTCCTCCCTGCACCGCAGGGGCTGTGGCCTCCCCGCAAGAATGCGGGAAAGCCCTGGTCGGTGGAATATTAGCGAGCGTCGTCGATCGCCTGGACGAGCTGGGTGACGGCTTCGTCGGAGGTCTTGATCTGACCATGGACGAACTTCGAGACAACGTCCTTATAGGCGTTGGTGATAGCCGGCGGAGCGCCATAGCCCTGCGCCAGCGAGCCGAACAGCGTGCCGCCTTCGTTGGCAGCCTTCAGGTCGGCAATACCCTTCTTGCCGCAAGCGTCGAAATCCGTATCCGGAACGTCGGTGCGGGCCGGAACCGAACCCTTGACGACGTTGAAGGCAGACTGGAAGCTCTTCGACAGCGTTGCCGTGGCGAGCGCGACCTGAGCGGCCTTGCGGTCGTCAGGAACGTTGAACATGCCGAACATGTCGGAGTTGTAGACCACGCTGCCATCGGTGCCTGGGAAGCGGTAGCACAGGAAGTCGGTATCAGGGGTCTTCTTGGCGGCAACGAATTCGCCCTTTGCCCAGTCGCCCATGACCTGCACCAGAGCATCGCCCTTGATGACCATGGCGGTCGCGAGGTTCCAGTCGCGGCCTGAGAAGTTCGGATCGACATACTTGATGATCTTGGCGAGGTTATCGAACGACTTCTTCATCGTGTCGGACTTCAGCGATTCCTCGTCGAGGTCGTTGAGAGCCTTCTTGTAGAATTCCGGACCGCCGGTCGAGAGCACGATGGAGTCGAACATCGTGGCTTCCTGCCAGTTCTGGCCGCCGAGCGCGAGCGGGATGACGCCGGCTGCCTTTGCCTTGTCGAGCAGGGCGAGCAGGTCGTCGAATGTCTTCGGCTGCGTGCCGCCGATCTTGTCCATGACGGACTTGTTGATCCACAGCCAGTTGACGGAGTGAACATTGACCGGTGCTGCAACCCACTTGCCGTCATAGACGGAGAACTTCTGCAGCGCTGCCGGAACAGACTTGTCCCAGCCTTCCTTCTTCGCTGCCTCGGTCAGGTCACCCATGACGCCAGCCTGGGCATAATCGAGAACGGTATAGCCGAGCATCTGAGAAGCGGTCGGATAGGTACCTGCCGCAACCATCGCCTTCAGCGCGGTCATAGCTGCGTCGCCGCCACCGCCAGCTACCGGAACGTCCTTCCAGGCAAAGCCTTCCTTAGCGAGATCCTGCTTCAGCACGTTGAGCGCCGCGGCTTCACCGCCGGACGTCCACCAGTGCAGCATCTGAACTTCCTTGACGTCAGCCGCGTGAGCGCTGCCGAAACCAGCCATCATCACGACAGCAAGAGCTGCCGAGCTCAAAAACTTGCGCATGAATATCCTCCCATTCGTGAATGAGCGGCGAGACCCTCCTCAGCCGCCCAGATGTCTTCCGCCGC
The DNA here is from genome assembly GCF_056755015.1 of Rhizobium sp. KNZ14-9A. Classification (NCBI taxonomy): domain Bacteria; kingdom Pseudomonadati; phylum Pseudomonadota; class Alphaproteobacteria; order Hyphomicrobiales; family Rhizobiaceae; genus Rhizobium; species Rhizobium sp. KNZ14-9A. The sequence continues at coordinate 4,325,029 of NZ_JBPGXB010000002.1, read as the reverse complement.
AACGGCGGTCAAACACCACACCGCACCTCCCAGCACGGTTGACAATTTAAAACGTTATAAACGCGGTCACGTCAAGTCCTTCCTCGACTCCCGAGAAAAATATGATTAGTCCGATAAATATTGATTTTATTTGCATTTTTTCTGATCGCCGGAGAAACCGTAAAAATTTAAATCGTTTGCATTGATTGATTGCGTGCGGGTTTCATCGTGTTATTGTAGCCGCGATCCAGCACGGAATGTCCCCAGTGACCGAATTGTCCCAACTGCAACGCTGTGAAAATCCGGATGGTGCGCAAAAGCGCGGCAAGCCGACCTTGCGTACCATCGCGACATTGACCGGTCTTGCGGTGACGACGGTTTCGCGCGCACTCAGCGACGCGCCGCAAATATCGGTCGAAACGCGCGAGCGCGTCCATCGCATTGCCCGCGAGATCGGCTACCTGCCGGACCGGGCTGCCCAGCGCCTCAAGACAGGCCGCACCAACGTCATCAGCATCCTTCTTGATCCGCATCAAGAAGTGGTCGGCTTCGGCACGGCCATCATGTACGGCATCGCCAAGGTACTGAAAGAGACATCCTATCACCTCGTCGTCGCCCCGAACTTCCTGTCGACGACGGATCTCGAAGCGGCAGAATATATTGTTCGCAACAATTTCGCCGACGGCCTGATCTTCACGCGGACGGAACCCTTCGATGCGAGGGTGCGGATGCTGCAGGAGGTCGGCTTTCCCTTCGTGTCGCACGGGCGCACCGAGTTTTCGACACCGCACGCTTATGTCGATTACGACAATTATGCCTTCGCCTACGAAGCCACCCGGCGCCTGATCGCCAAGGGCAGGAAAAGGGTCACAGTCGTCATGCCGCCGAAGCGGCTGACCTTCAGCCAGCACATCCTTCATGGCTTCATGACCGCCGTGCGCGAGGCCGGCGTCGCCTACGAGATATCGGAAGCGGTCACGCTCGATTCACCGGCCAACGAGATCAGAGATTTCTTTCGGGCGCGTGCCGCGGCCCCCGATGTTCCAGACGGGTTCGTCTGTCCGGGCGAGGTTTCGGCGCTGGCGCTCGTCACCGCCATGAATGATGCGGGGCGCGTTCTCGCGGAAGACTATGATATCGTCGCCAAGGAGACCTCGCATCTCCTCACGCATCTGCAGCCGAAGATCGACACCATATACGAGGATCTGGTCGAGGCGGGCGAACATCTCGGCCAGATGCTTCTTCAGCGCATCGGCAATCCGGCAGCAGAGAGCCAGAGCCTGCTCCTGCCGCCGCAGATCAATTTTCCGGTAGCCTAAGCTGCGTCACGCCCTGCTGTCGGCTTTTCGCGGAAAGCGAAGACTTCGACCGGCTCGCCAAGCCCGCGCAGGGGAAAAGTGCCGAGATTGTCCATCTCTTCCGTGCAGGTCGCCATCTCGACGAAAGCGCGAGACAACAGTACCGGCCGCTTAACCTCCTTGGTCAAGGTTTCAAGCCGCGAAGCGACGTTGACTGCCGGGCCGATGACCGTGAAATCCAGCCGCCGGCTCGAACCGATATTGCCGTACATCACGTCGCCGACGTGGACGCCGACGCCGTAGCGCAGGGGATCACGCCCCAGGCGCTGATGTTGCTCATTCACTTTCGCCATCGCCTCCTGCCCTTCCCGGATCGCCGTCAGCAGATCCTCGCAAGCCGAAGGCTTCGACAGCGGGAAGATGGCGAGCAGCCCATCGCCCATGAACTTCAGGATTTCGCCGCCGTGCCGTTCGATCGGATCGGACATGGCATCGAAATAATCGTTGAGCAACTGGATGACGTCGTCGCGCGGCCAGAGATCGGAGATCGCCGTGAAATCGCGCAGGTCGCAGATCATGATCGCCGCGCCGACGGTCGTGCCGCTGCCGCGGGTGATGACGCCGGAGAGAATCTGTTCGCTCGCATGCGGCCCGACATAAGTCTGCAGCAGCGTGCGCGCCATGATGTTCTTGAGCCGGATCTCGCTGACGAGAGTGAGAGCAGGCAGCAGATCGCGCAGGAAATCCACGTGTTCGCCGGTAAAACCGCCTGGCCTATTGGTGGAGAACGTAACGACGTGGCGCTTGTCGAACGTATGATCGATCGGCCAGGCGATATATTCGGAATAGCCGTCGTCGCGCAGTTCCTGGTAGAAGGGATAGTCGTCGCCCTCCCATAAATCCTCAAGGTTCTTCCGCACCTCGTTGGCGCCTTTGTGGATCTCGTTGACCGGGCTATTGAGGAATTGCGGCGTGGTTTCCACCCCGTAAGCAAAGGTGTCGATCTTTGCCTCTTCCATGCCTTCCACCCACAGGATGCGAGCGCCGATCCATTGCGGATGGTTCGTGCGGAAATGCAAGCTCGACCGGTTCACCGGCACGCCGGCTGCCAGCAGCCGCTTGCACATCTCCACCAGGATATTGTCGATGAAACGCTCGTTGCGGGTCTCGTTGATCAGCCAATCGAGAATTCGGCGCCTGCGGATTGGCCAGACGCCTTCGGCAGCTTCACTTGCCGGATCAGTCGCTTCGAAAGAGGGCCTCATAAAAAACTCCCGCTACGCCACATTCAACGAATACACCGCGCTGAATGTGGGCGATAGCGGACCGAATGATAAGAGGCTTCGTAAAGATAAACCTCAGAAATCCCAGTCTTCGTCCTCGGTCGCCACCGCCTTGCCGATGACATAGGAGGAGCCGGAGCCCGAGAAGAAGTCATGGTTCTCATCGGCATTCGGCGAAAGCGCAGACAGGATCGCCGGATTGACCTTGCAGGCGTCAGCCGGGAACAGCGCCTCATAGCCGAGGTTCATCAGCGCCTTGTTGGCGTTGTAATGCAGGAACTTCTTGACGTCCTCGGTCAGCCCGACGCCGTCATAGAGCGCTTCGGTATATTTCGCTTCGTTGTCGTAGAGCTCGAGCAGCAGGTCGAAGGCAAAATCCTTGATCTCCTGGCGGCGCTCTTCGGAGAGCTTTTCAAGTCCGCGCTGGAACTTGTAGCCGATATAATAGCCGTGCACGGCCTCGTCACGGATGATGAGGCGGATCATGTCGGCCGTGTTGGTGAGCTTGGCGCGGCTCGACCAGTACATCGGCAGATAGAAGCCGGAATAGAAGAGGAAGCTTTCGAGGAAGACGCTCGCAACCTTCTTCTTCAGCGGATCGCCGGAAGCATAATGCTCCATGATCAGCGCCGACTTCTTCTGCAGGAACTCGTTTTCTTCCGACCAGCGATAGGCATCGTCGACATCGGGCGTCAGGCAGAGCGTCGAGAAGATCGAGGAATAGGAGCGCGCATGCACGGCTTCCATGAAGGAGATGTTGGAGAGCACCGCTTCCTCATGCGGCGTTGCCGCATCGGCCATCAGCTTGACGGAGCCGACACCGTTCTGGATCGTGTCGAGCAGCGTCAGCCCGGTGAAGACGCGGATCGTCAGCTGCTGCTCGGCCGGCGTCAGTGTCCCCCAGGAGGGAATGTCGTTCGACAGCGGCACCTTTTCCGGCAGCCAGAAATTGCCGGTCAGACGGTTCCAGACTTCGAGATCCTTGTCGTCCTCGATACGGTTCCAGTTGATGGCGCGCACGCGGCTGACCGGTTTGAATTGCATGTTCATCATCATCTCCGGTCGTTTAAAGCGTGCAGGATACGCAGCCCTGCACCTCGGTGCCGGACAGCGCCATCTGGCGAAGGCGGATGTAGTAGATCGTCTTGATGCCCTTCTTCCAGGCATAGATCTGGGCTCGGTTGATATCGCGCGTCGTTGCCGTGTCGCGGAAGAACAGCGTCAGCGACAGGCCCTGGTCGACATGCTGAGTGGCCGCCGCATAGGTGTCGATGATCTTATCGAGCCCGATCTCGTAGGCATCCTGATAGTAGTCGAGATTGTCGTTGGTCATGAACGGCGCCGGATAGTAGACGCGGCCGATCTTGCCTTCCTTGCGGATCTCGATCTTCGAGACGATCGGATGGATCGAGGAGGTCGAGTGATTGATGTAGGAGATCGAGCCCGTCGGCGGCACCGCCTGCAGGTTCTGGTTATAGAGGCCCGAAGCCATCACGGCCTTCTTCAGCTCCAGCCAGTCTTCCTGCGTCGGGATATGAATACCGGCATCGTCGAAGAGCGCCTGAACCTTCTCGGTCGCCGGCTTCCATTCCTGCTCGGTATATTTGTCGAAATAGTCGCCCGAGGCATATTTCGAATTCTCGAAGCCCTTGAAGCTTGCGCCACGTTCGACCGCCAGACGGTTGGAGGCGCGCAGCGCGTGATAGGTTACCGTGTAGAAATAGATATTGGTGAAATCGACGCCCTCTTCCGAACCGTAATGGATGCGCTCGCGGGCGAGGTATCCATGCAGGTTCATCTGGCCGAGGCCGATTGCATGGCTGTCGTCATTGCCCTTCTCGATCGATGGAACCGAGGAGATGTGACTCATGTCGGAAACGGCCGTCAGCGCGCGGATCGAGGTCTCGATCGTCTTGCCGAAATCGGCCGAATCCATCGCCATGGCGATATTCAGCGAGCCGAGATTGCACGAGATATCCTTGCCCATCACCTTGTAGGAAAGGTCGTCGTTGAAGGTGCTCGCTTCGCTGACCTGCAGGATTTCGGAGCAGAGATTGCTCATGCTGATGCGGCCGGCGATCGGGTTTGCCCGGTTCACCGTGTCTTCGAACATGATGTAGGGATAACCGCTCTCGAACTGAATTTCGGCAATTACCTGGAAGAATTCGCGCGCCTTGATCTTCTTCTTTGTGATACGGGCATCCGCCACCATCTCGCGGTACTTCTCCGTCACCGATATCTCGGTGAAGGGCACACCATAGACCCGCTCCACGTCATAGGGCGAGAAGAGGTACATATCCTCATTGTTCTTGGCGAGTTCGAAAGTGATGTCGGGCACGACGACGCCGAGCGACAGCGTCTTGATGCGGATCTTCTCGTCAGCATTTTCGCGCTTGGTATCAAGGAAGCGCATGATGTCAGGGTGATGGGCGTTGAGATAAACGGCACCTGCACCCTGCCGAGCACCGAGCTGATTGGCGTAGGAGAACGAGTCTTCGAGCAGCTTCATGACGGGGATGATGCCGGAAGACTGGTTTTCGATCTGCTTGATTGGCGCACCAGCCTCGCGGATGTTCGTCAGCGATAGCGCCACACCACCGCCGCGCTTGGAAAGCTGCAGCGCCGAATTGATGGAGCGGCCGATCGATTCCATATTGTCTTCGACACGCAGCAGAAAGCACGAGACGAGCTCGCCGCGCTGCTTCTTGCCGGCATTGAGGAAAGTCGGCGTTGCCGGCTGGAAACGGCCGGTAATGATCTCCTCGACCAGATCGCGGGCGAGCTGTTCATTGCCTCGGGCAAGAGCCAGCGCCACCATGCAGATACGGTCTTCGTAGCGCTCCAGATAGCGCTTTCCGTCGAAGGTCTTCAGCGTGTAGCTGGTGTAATATTTGAAGGCGCCGAGGAAAGTCGGGAAACGGAACTTCTTGGCATAGGCCTCGTCGAACAGGTCGCGGACGAAATTGAAGGAATACTGGTCGAGCACTTCCTGCTCGTAATAGCCTTCGGTCACCAGATAATCGAGCTTCTCCCTGAGGTTATGGAAGAACACCGTGTTCTGGTTCACATGCTGCAGGAAATACTGCTTGGCCGCCATGCGATCCTTGTCGAGCTGTATCTTGCCCTGCTCGTCATAGAGGTTCAGCATTGCGTTCAGCGCGTGATAATCCAGCACTTCCACGGCCTTCAAAGACCGCTCGCCAGCGGGCTGAGCTGAACTATGAAGCGGTTTTGCGCCCGCATCCCGCGTCAAATTTGTTCCCGTGTCCAAAATCGTCCCATCCCGTCTTTGACATTGGCGACATCCTCGGCAGTCCCCAAAAGCTCGAACCTGTAGAGATACGGCACCTGGCACTTCTGTGAGATCACGTCGCCGGCAAGCCCGTAGGTCTCGCCGAAATTGCTGTTGCCCGCAGCAATGACGCCGCGGATGTTGGTGCGGTTTTCCGCCTCGTTGAGGAAACGGATCACCTGCTTGGGCACGGCTCCCTTTACGATCCCGGGGCCGCCGTCCCCGCAATAGGTGGGCGAGATCAGCACATAGGGTTCGCGAATGTGGATGTCTTCAGCGCCGAGAGGAATGCGCGCCGCGCGCAGTCCCAGCTTCTCGACGAAACGATGGGTATTCTCGGACCGGCTGGAATAATAGACGATCAGGCCCACCGCTCTTCTCCGATCAGGAGAGCGCGCTGATCATATCAGGGCGGAAGCCCGCCCAGTGCTGCTCGCCGGCAACGACGACCGGAACCTGCATGTAGCCCATGCCGCGCACACGATCGAGGGCGTCGGCATCTTCCGAGATATCGATGATCTGATAGTCTACGCCCAGACGGTCGAGGGCGCGGTAGGTCGCTGTGCACTGAACGCAGGCAGGCTTGCTGTAAACGGTAACGCTCATCATGTTCCTCGTGATGTCAATGGATTCCGGACGCAGAACTAGGATCGGGCGCCTTGCGGCGTCCGGGGCAACGCTTGAGAATGATCTGACAAAGTTGGCGCTTTACACGCCAGGCATTATTCCTCGCAGGATCTGCGCGGGCGGCGGTTTCGATGCTCTCGACATGACTTCAACCCCGAAGTGTTCATGCGGACGTTCAGGGGCAGCGCAACAGGTGCGGATTTGATCCGCCTGACATGCACGCAACCTTCCGGACACCCCGCCCGTGGACGTTTCTCGTTCAAGGCAGGTCTCCTGGCTCGCGGGTCGAAGCACCCTGCCCGCAGCCTTCCCAAAGCATCATGCCTCAGTGACCTGAAATCGGACAGTTGCTCGCCGCTTACAGTTGCGGGGGCAGCTCCGGCTTTGTTTTGCCATCATGGCAAAGCGCACCGTATTCCCGTCTTAGCCTGCGATCCCTAGCGAATCGAAGGAACCTTGAACACTAGATATAGTACTCGAATCGGAGTTGGCGTCAACGGATGGTTTGTGCGTCGCGTTACGGCATGTTTGAAATTGCTACATTCCTGTGAAAAACGTGGTTAACGAATGCTTAAAGAAAGCAGGCTGTGGAGAGGGCCCCAATGAAGAGAGCCGGCCTATAGCCGGCTCTCTGATTTTCGAGTTCAGGTTCAGGCCCGAATCGTCGATGCGGCATGTCGTAATATTCGGGCGGCAGCGACCATGTTGACGAGCGCCGGGCGAACCTCTTCCCACTTGCGCGTCTTCAATCCGCAATCCGGATTGATCCAGAGCTGCCCGTCCGTCAGACGCTCGCGCGCCAGCGTCAGAAGCTCCGTCATCTCCTCGACATCGGGAACGCGTGGCGAATGGATGTCATAGACGCCGGGGCCGATCTCGTTCGGATATTTGTAGCTACGGAAGGCCTCCAGCAGTTCCATCTTCGAACGTGACGTCTCGATGGAGATCACATCGGCATCCATCGCCGCGATGGCATCGATGATCTGGTTGAACTCCGAATAGCACATATGCGTATGGATCTGCGTTTCGTCCGCCACGCCGGAGGCGCATAGGCGGAAACTCTCGACGGCCCAGTCGAGATAGGTCTTCCAGTCAGCCTTGCGCAGCGGCAGGCCCTCGCGCAGCGCCGCCTCGTCGATCTGGATCATTGCCGCACCGGCCCTTTCGAGATCGAGCACCTCGTCGCGGATCGCCAGCGCGATCTGCCGGCTGACGTCGGCGCGAGAGAGATCGTCGCGCACGAAGGACCAGTTGAGGATCGTCACCGGCCCCGTCAGCATGCCCTTCACGGGCTTCTCCGTCAGCGACTGCGCATAGCGCCACCACTCGACTGTCATCGGCTTCGGCCGGGAGACGTCGCCGAAGATAACAGGCGGTCGGACGTAACGGGAGCCATAGCTCTGCACCCAGGCATGTTGAGTGAAGGCGAAGCCGGAAAGCTGCTCACCGAAATACTGCACCATGTCGTTGCGCTCGAATTCGCCGTGGACAAGCACGTCGAGGCCGATTTCCTCCTGCCAGCGGATCGCCGCTTCGGTCTCCTTTTTCAGAAAGGCATCATAATCCGCCTCGCTGATCGTGCCCTTGGTGAAAGCGGAGCGGGACTTTCGAACATCTGATGTCTGCGGGAAGGAGCCGATCGTCGTCGTCGGGAACAGCGGCAAGCGAAGCTTACGCTCCTGCAGTCCGGTCCGCTCGGCAAAATCGCTGCTGCGTGTCTTCATCGCCTCGTCGATCGCGGCAACCCGCTGTCTGACCTTCAGATCATGTACGCGCGTAGATACGGCGCGCGATGCAACGGCCTGCGAGGCTGCCGCAATCACCTGGGAGGCCTTGCCGGCATCACCGAGCGCTGCGAGCTCATCAAGCTTCTGGGCAGCGAAGGCGAGCCATGATTTCATCTCACCATCCAGCCCGCTCTCCAGTTCCAGATCGATCGGCGCGTGCAGCAGCGAGCAGGACGGCGCGATCTGTAGCCGGTCCGCACCAAAGTGCTGGACAAGCGGCTCGATCCTCTCCCGGATCGCCGCAAGGTCTGCCTTCCAGATATTGCGCCCGTCGATGACGCCAAGCGAAAATGTCAGATCGCTGGGTGCCTTGAAAAGGGCATCGATCTGCTGTGGAGCGCGAACGAGATCGACATGCAGGCCGGCAACCGGGAGCGAGAGCGCCGTCGGCAGATTGTCGCCGATCGCGCCGAAATAGGTGGCGACCATGATCTTCAGGTCGGGCACCAATTCATGCAGCGCACGATAGGTATGCTGCAGTGCTGCCTGCTCTTCCTGTGAAAGATCGAGCACGAAGCAAGGTTCGTCGATCTGCACCCAGTCGACACCGGCTGCACGAAGTTCTGCCAGTACTTTTGTATAAACAGGCAACAAGCGTGCAAGCAGGTCAATCGGCGCAAAACCTTCTTCGCTTCCCTTGGCGAGTTTCAGGAAGGTAACCGGACCGAGGATGACCGGCCGGGTGTGGATGCCAAGTGTCTTGGCCTCGACGAAGGCATCAAGTGGCTTGTTCGCCGTCAGGGCAAAGGTCTGATCGGGGCCGAGTTCCGGCACCATGTAGTGGTAGTTCGTGTCGAACCATTTCGTCATTTCCAGCGCCGGCGCGCCATGCCCGTGATGGTGCTGATGGCCGCAATCGACATGCGCCTCTTCGCCGGTGGAGCCGCGCGCCATCGCGAAATAGGTGTCGAGAGAAACTTGCCCGCCCTTCCAGCCATAGGCGGCGGGAATGGCGCCGACCATGACCGCCGTGTCGAGCACATGGTCGTAAAGCGAGAAATCGTTCGAGGGGATGACGTCGATCCCCTTCTGCTTCTGCAGGAGCCAGTTTTCCGCCCGCAGCCGCTTCGCGACATCGAGAAGCGCGCCGGCATCGGATTTGCCGGCCCAGTAGCTCTCCAGTGCGAATTTGAGTTCGCGATGCTTTCCGATCCTGGGAAAGCCGAGATTTGCAGTCTTGATAGTCATTTTCCTTACCCCGAAGGTTATGGGCAAGGCTGCGGCGCAACGCATCGACGAGATACGGCCATGGGAATGCCGTCTCGCGCAAGCGGCACACCGGGACACCCCGCCCGTGGACGTTATCTATCGCGGCAGGTCTCCTGGCTTGCGGGTCATCGACATCGTCCAGTCTTCCCGGGCGTCTTACCAGTGACGTCGAAGGACGGTGTCTATCCGCTTACAGTTGCGGGGGCAGCTTCGGTCTTGGCGATGGCCGCACCGAATTCCCTCTTAGCTTGGGATCAACAGATCCCAAGAACCAACGATGCGGCAAGCATGCACCCGCCGCATCGCAACGTCAATATGATATAAAGAAATCTTTATGTCTTTATCTGAAGAAGCCGAAGTGCATTCATCGTCACCAGCACGGTCGCACCCGTATCGGCGAGGATCGCCGGCCACAGGCCGGTGATGCCGATGATGGTGGTAACCAGGAACACGGCCTTCAGCCCGAGCGCGATGGTGATGTTCTGAAAGATATTGCGCATCGTCCGCTTCGAAAGGTCGATCATCCGGGCTACGTCGCCGACACGCCCATGCAGCACAGCCGCATCCGCCGTCTCCAGCGCCACGTCGGTGCCGCCGCCCATGGCGATGCCGACATCGGCAGCGGCAAGTGCCGGCGCGTCATTAATGCCGTCACCCACCTTGGCGACGAACAGACCTTCCTTCTTCAGTTCGCCAACAATGCGCTGCTTGTCCTGCGGCAGGAGTTCGCCGCGCCAGTCGATGCCGAGATCGCCGGCAACGGCTGCCGCCGTGCGCTTGTTGTCGCCGGTCAGCATGATGGCGCGCACGCCAGCTGCCTTCAGCGTCGCAAGCCCGCTCTTTGCGTCTTCACGAGGTTCGTCGCGCATGGCAATGAGACCGGCGGCGACACCATTGACGAGCAGCACCGAGACGCTCTTGCCCGCGCCGTTCAGCACCGCGACCTGTTCGTCCTGCTCCGCATTCAGCGCCCCGCGCTCGCGCGCAGCCGGCGGCGACAGGAGATCGAGCGTCTCCCCACCTACCTTGCCGGTCATGCCCTTGCCGGGCAGCGCTTCGACTTCGAAAGCCGGCGGCACGGGTACTCCATCGGCCTTGGCCCGATTGAGGATTGCCAGCGCCAGCGGATGGCTGGAGCCCTGCTCCAGAACAGCAGCGCGCGAAAGCACCTCTGCCTCGGTGCGTCCGTAGGAAATTATATCGGTGACCTGCGGTTTGCCTTCGGTCAGCGTACCGGTTTTGTCGAAGGCAACGGCCGTCACCTTCCCAAGCGATTCCAGAACCGCCCCACCCTTCATCAGCAGACCGCGGCGCGCACCCGCCGAAAGCGAGGCGGCAATCGCCGCCGGCGTGGAAATGACAAGCGCACAGGGGCAGCCGATCAGCAGGATTGCGAGACCCTTATAGACCCATTCACCCCATGCCCCGCCCATCAGCAACGGCGGCAAAACGGCGACCAGAGCCGCCACGACGACGACACCAGGCGTATAATAGCGGGAGAAGCGATCGATGAAGCGCTCCGTCGGAGCCTTCGATTCCTGGGCTTCCTCCACCAGCTTGACGACGCGGGCAATCGTATTGTCCTCGGCAGCGGCCGTGACACGGACGCGCAGCGCCGCATCGCCATTGACCGTGCCGGCGAAGACCATCTCGCCTGCGCCCTTGCGAACCGGCGTGCTTTCGCCCGTCACCGGCGCCTCATCGATAGCGCTTTCGCCGGAAACAATTGTCCCGTCGGCGGAAATCCGGTCTCCCGGACGCACGAGAATGACGGAGCCGACGGAAAGCGTCTCAGCTGGCACTTCCTTCACCTCGCCGCCCGTCTCGAGCAGCGCATTCTTAGGCACCAGCGTCGTCAGCGACTGGATGCTGGCGCGCGCCTTGCCGGCAGCCACGCCTTCCAGCAATTCGCCGACGAGGAACAGGAAGACGACCGTCGCCGCCTCTTCCCCCGCATTGATGATGACAGCGCCGACAGCGGCAATCGTCATCAGCATCTCGATCGAAAAGGGCGTGCCAGAAAGGGCGGCCATGACCGCGCGGCGGGCAATCGGCACCAGCCCGACCAGCATGGCAACGATGAAAGCATAGGGGGCAATCGACGGCACCAGATGGCCGAGCAAGTAGGCGGCAACGAGTGCGAGGCCGGAAAGGATCGTCAACCGGCCTTTCTTGCTCTGCCACCAGGGACCGGTCATCGGCCCATGATCATGGCCGTGCAGCCCCTCGACCTCCTCGGCGCTGTGCGAATGATCGTGACCGGCATGATCGTGATCATGGCCTTCGTGGTCATGATCGTGATGGTCGTGATCATGATGCTCATGCCCATCGTGATCGTGATCGTGATCGTGGTCATGGTCGTGCCCATGATCGTGGTCGTGATGCGCATGGTCATGACCGGTCTTGCTCTCGCGAGCAGGAGCCTTGCCGGTGAGCGGAGCAACCGAATAGCCGAGGCCGGTCACCCTCTTCTCGATCGCCTTGAGATCGCTGCTGCCATCGTGGCGCACCGTCATCGTGCCTGCTGTCACCGACACGGAGACGTCTTCGACGCCGGGCACGCGTCTGACGGCGGTATCGATTTTCGTTGCGCAGGCGGCGCAATCCATTCCGCCAACCCGGTACCGTGCCTGTGCTGCTTCGCTCATGATTTCGATCCTTGCTTGTAAGCAGTATCGTTCCTACATCCTCTAGCGACTAGAGGTGCAAGAGGAAAATCATGAAAAAGATCACCATCGGTGAAGCCGCCCGCCAGAGCGGCGTCAAGGTGCCGACGATCCGCTATTATGAGGGCATCGGCCTGTTGTCTGCGCCGAGCCGCAGCGAGGGCAATCAACGCTCCTACGAGCCATCGGACCTCAACCGCCTCACCTTCATCCGCCACGCCCGCGAACTCGGCTTCGAGATCGATGCAATCCGCACATTGCTGCAGCTGCAGGACGACCCTTACCAGTCCTGCGCTTCCGCCGACGCCATCGCCAAGGCCCGCTTGATCGAGGTGGAACAGCGCATCCGCAGCCTCAATGCCCTGAAGGCGGAACTGGAGCAGATGGTCGAGGGCTGCGGCCATGGCCGCGTCGATCAATGTCGGGTCATCGAGGTGCTCGCCGACCATGGCAAGTGCGTGCATCCGCATCACTGAGACTTGCGCTCGCCGACCGCCCGCGCCAAGAAGGCGCTATGAACCAGAAGACGATCGCAGTCATCGGTGGCGGCCCGGCCGGCCTTTCGGCAGCCGAAGTATTGTCGGCAAGCGGCCATGCCGTTTCCATCTATGATGCGATGCCGACCTTTGCCCGCAAGTTCTTGCTCGCCGGCAAGTCCGGCCTCAACATCACCCATTCCGAAGACTACGAGCGCTTCGCTACCCGCTTTGGCGGTGCCAATCCCCATCTACGCGCCGCCCTCGACGCCTTCACCCCGGCCGACATCCGCGCCTGGGCGGCAGACCTCGGCACCGAAACCTTCGTCGGTTCCTCCGGCCGGGTCTTTCCCAATGTCATGAAGGCCTCGCCGTTGCTGCGCGCCTGGCTCGCCCGTCTGGAAGCCCGCGGCGTCAGCTTCTTCACCCGCCACCGATGGATCGGCTTTGCAGAAGGCGGCCATGTTTTCGAAACACCCGACGGCAGCAAGACCATATCATGCGACGCCACACTGCTCGCACTCGGCGGCGCCAGCTATCCGCGTCTCGGCTCGGATACCGGTTGGCTGCCGCTACTCTCCGAACGCGGCATAGTGATTGCGCCGTTTCGCCCCGCCAATTGCGGCTTCGATGTCGCCTGGAGCGAACTCTTCCGTGATCGCTTCGCCGGAGAGCCGCTGAAATCGGTGACGGCAACATCAGGCGCGGGGACATTTCCAGGCGAATTCGTCATTAGTAAACACGGCATCGAAGGCAGCCTCGTCTATGCCCACTCGGCCGCTTTGCGTGACGACCTGTTGCAGCATGGTAAGGCAACCCTCTCGATCGACCTTGCTCCCGGCCGCACCCTCGATCGCCTGTCTCGCGATCTCTCCCGGCAGGATGCCAAGACGAGTTTTTCCAACCGCCTGCGCAAGGGAGCGGGTCTCGACGGTGTGAAGCCAGCACTTCTGCGCGAGCTAGTGCCGGAAGCCGATCGCAACGATCCGAACAAACTCGCTGCCGCCATCAAGTCCCTGCCGATCCCGCTGCTGCGCCCACGCCCCATCGCCGAGGCCATATCCTCTGCCGGCGGCATCGCCTTCAGCGAAATCGACGAGACCTATATGCTGAAACATCTCCCCGGCGTCTTTGCAGCCGGAGAGATGCTGGATTGGGAGGCGCCGACGGGCGGCTATCTGCTGACGGCCTGTTTCGCCACGGGACGAGCCGCGGCGAAAGGGATAGAGGACTGTCTCAGCCAAATGTGAAGGCGAAAGCCTGCACGCGGGGATCGAGGAAGTGGATCTCGAACGTGTGGTCGCCGACCGGCCCGGCTTCACGCACCAGCTGGTAGAGCCGCTGTCCCGTCACCATGCCATTGCCGTCGGCATCCGTATCCACGCCATGCCCGTCGCCCGGCGCCTTGCCGTCGACCGTCACCTTGAAGCGCACCGGCTTGCCATCCGCACCAGGTCCGAGAACCAGATGCAGGTCGCGGGCATGGAAGCGGTAGTAGATGCTGCCATCGGCGCCGTTCAGCGTTGCCTGTTCAGGGCCGACCGTCCAGTTGCCGGTGAGACCCCACTCATTGAGCTTGGGCGTTGCGGCGACATAATCATGAGCAGCATCGTTGACCGTGCCCTTGTCATCGACGAAGTTCTGCGAGCGGGAATAACCAACATAGGTTTCCGGAGACTGCACATTCGCTGTATCGGAGGCAGCTTCGGCACCGGTCGCCTTCACATCGACGATATCGCTGGAAATGCCGGTCTTGCCGGCTTCGGCCAACAGTTGCTAGATTACCCGTTCGGACTGGTCGTAATCGCCTTCGCCGAAATGATGGTGGCGTATCTCCCCCTTCGCATCGATGAAATAATGCGCCGGCCAGTATTCATTGTCGAAGGCCCGCCAGATCGCATAATTGTTATCGACTGCGACCGGATAGGTGATGCCGAGATCGGAAATCGCCTTCTTCACATTGTCGACATTCTTCTCGAAGGCGAATTCCGGCGAATGCACGCTGATGACAACGAGGCCTTGATCCTTGTAGTTTTCAGCCCAGGCTTCGACATAGGGAATGGCGCGCAGGCAGTTGATGCAGGAATAGGTCCAGAAGTCGACGAGCACGACCTTGCCCTTCAACTGCTCGGCCGTCAGCGGCCCTGAATTCAGCCATTGCACGGCCCCATCAAGCGGCGGCATCTGGCCTTCGACCGGCAGTTGCTCGGCGGCACCCTTCGGCTTCATCGCCATTATCATCGAGTTGCCGCTCGTTGCAGCTGGGTTGCCGGATATCATCATCTGATCGTTGCCCATCATTGCCATCGAGCCACCGCCGCCAGCCGGCATCACCACGGATTTCATGGAGCCGCCCGCATTGTCGGCCGTCCGCTGCTGCGGATGGAAACGATCGACGAGCCCTTGTTCCAGAAGATTGGTGCTGGCAAGCGACGCCTGCGTCAGGAAGCCCGTATCGAGGCCAAGCGCAATCGCCACGACAGCGACGAGAACCGCCACGCCGACTCCGCGCCGCAGCCATTCGCCGACACCAAGAGATCGCTTCATCGTCTGATAGACCTTGCCGCCGATGAGAAGCGCAAGTGCAAGCGAGGTTGCGGCACCCAGCGCATAGGCAAGCAGCAGCAGCGTCGTGCCGACATTCGCGCCCTGAAGCGCCGCACCCGTGAGGATGAGGCCGAGAACCGGCCCGGCGCAAGGCGCCCAGAGCAGGCCGGTCGCAACGCCGAGCAGCAACGAGGCGGCAATGGCCGAACCACCGCCACGCGTGCTTTTATCGGCTGACTGTGACAGGCGCGCACCGAACGAAACGAGCGGCCGTGTCAGATAGTCGGACAGCGCCGGAAAGAGCAGGACGACGCCGAAGATTGCAAGCAGCACGATGGCGGCATAGCGGCCATATTCATTGGCCTGCACCGCCCATCCGCCGCCGACCGCCGCCAATGTCGCGACGCCAGCGAATGTCGCCGCCATGCCGACAAGCATTGGCAGCGTGCTGCGCAGGAAAGGCTGGCCGGCACGCGCAAAGACGAAGGGCAGCACCGGCAGGATGCAGGGGCTGACAATCGTCAGCACCCCACCGAGATAGGCAAGAACGAAGAAAAGCATCGGAATAATCCGTCGGTCAGGCTGATGCCGGGTGGAATGTCATGGCCACGCCGTTCATGCAGTAGCGCAAGCCGGTCGGCTTGGGTCCGTCGTTGAAGACGTGGCCGAGATGCCCGCCGCAGCGGCCGCAATGAACGGCATCGCGCACCATGCCAAAGGTGGTGTCGCGCGTCGTGCCGACGACCTTGTCGTCAAGCGGCGCCCAGAAGCTCGGCCAGCCCGTTCCGCTGTCGAATTTCGTGGTCGAGGAAAAGGCCTCCTGATCGCAGCCCGCACAGGCGAAATTGCCCTTGCGTTCTTCGTGCAGCAACGGGCTGGTGAAGGGATATTCCGTTCCCTCCTGCCGCAGCACCGAATATTGATCCGGCGTCAGAAGCTTGCGCCACTCTTCGTCGGTATGGGTAACGGCGAATGTCTCCTCCGCCATGGCGTGGCTGCCAAAACCGAAGCGCAGGGCAAAAGCGCCAAGTCCGGCTGTGGTCAACAGCAATCGTCTGTTCATCATCGCTTTGCTCTCCTAGTCAGCAGCTGCGACAGGTTCTCTTGTCTGGTAGACAACGCCGGGTGGGACTTATTCCCGGCATAGCGATTTTTCTTTCGGTGTTGCCTACTGAGGAAACTACGAAGCCGCGCTGCGATCTGTTTCACTGTCAGCAGCGCAAACACTGAAATGTGAAGTCCGCGATATCAGCAGTCGGCGCCGCCGGGCGCCGTTGTATCCAGAGAAATACGACGCTATTCCGCAAAATCAGCCCCGGCAAGCAGCCGGCTGGTCAGATTATCGCGATCACGATGCTCGGACAGACAGCGCAACTGTCTCAGAAATGCGACACCCATCATCGGGCGTCATGCCGGCCTGATTGCAAAGCTGCCATATTTACATCAGAATATGCGCAAGTTCTGGGAGGAGCCTCTATGCACGAACAATCCGCGCATGCGGAACATGTCTATACGTGCGCCCAGCAAAATTCCGCTGCGGCCAGCTCTCCAATCGTGGCTTCCTGGCGGCGCTGCATGACAATGTACCAGCTGGCGCCAGAGGATAAGCGCGTGCCGCTACGCCTCACCGAGCAGGAATTCGGCCTGGCCCGGGAGCAATCCGAACAATTGATCGCCGATGCCCGGGAGGAACTCGATCGGCTCTTTGCAACCGTCGGCAAGGCGGGCTGCTGCCTGCTGCTGACGGATCGCAATGGCATTGCGCTGGAGCGCCGCGGCGCCGCCGGCAATGACAAGGAATTCCACGACCTTGGCCTCTGGACCGGTTCTGTCTGGACCGAAGCAAGCATCGGCACAAACGGCATCGGCACGGCGCTTGCCGACGACCGCGCCGTCGCCGTTTTCCGCGACCAGCATTTCTACTGCTCCAACATCAAGCTGAGCTGCACCACGGCCCCGATCCGCGATCATCGCGGCCTTCTCGCCGCCGCCCTGGACATTTCCACCTGCCGCGACGACGTCAATGAGATGACGCTCACCATCCTGTCGCAGGCCGTGCGTGATGCGGCAATGCGCATCGAGCTCAACCTCTTCCGTTCCGCCTTTGCAGGTGCCCGCTTCGTCATGGTGCCGGCCGGCGTCAATTCCGCCAATGCGCTGCTCGCCGTCGACCGACATGACCTCGTTCTCGGTGCCACGCGTGCCGCTCGCCTTGCGCTCAAGCTGGACGACAGGCACATCGCCGCCGGCATTCCGGCCTCCGATGCGCTGCATGAAGGCCGCGTCTCGCAGGAAGAAGAGATGGCCGAAGCCGAAAGGGCGGCGCTCCTGCGCGCGCTGTCGCGCACGCATGGCAATGTCTCCCAGGCCGCCGCAGCCCTCGGCATCAGCCGCGCTACACTGCACCGGAAGATGAAGAAACTCGACCTGCACTGACATCAGGCCAAAGGTTCAATCACGAATTCGTGGTACCACCGGAACCTGTCGCAACTCTGCGACACTGTGCGCTGCGGTATTGCGGAGCGACCCTGTTCCATCAGCCAAAAGCGACACAGATTTCCTCTCACGGTTCGATCCGGAACCCGTTCATCAAGGGAGGATGACATGCTTCATCAGAAAATCGTCGAGTCGCCGTACAAGCTGAGATACGGCAACTATATCGGTGGCGAATGGCGTGAGCCGATCGGCGGCAAATATTTCGACAACGTTACGCCCGTCACCGGCGGCAAGCTCTGCGAAATCCCGCGCTCGGATGAAAAGGACATCAACGCGGCGCTCGATGCCGCCCATGCCGCGAAGGAAAAATGGGGCCGCACTTCCACCACCGAGCGCTCCAACATCCTTATGAAGATCGCCCAGCGCATGGAAGACAAGCTGGAGCTTCTGGCCCAGGCCGAAACCTGGGACAACGGCAAGCCGATCCGTGAAACCATGGCGGCCGACATCCCGCTCGCCATCGACCACTTCCGCTATTTTGCTTCCTGCATCCGCGCCCAGGAAGGCACGATCGGCGAAATCGACCACGACACCGTCGCCTATCACTTCCATGAGCCGCTCGGCGTCGTCGGCCAGATCATTCCCTGGAATTTCCCGGTCCTGATGGCGACTTGGAAGCTGGCCCCGGCTCTCGCCGCCGGCAATTGCGTCGTCATCAAGCCGGCCGAACAGACGCCCGCCTCGCTCCTGCTTTGGGCGGAACTCGTGGGCGATCTCCTGCCGCCCGGTGTGCTCAACATCGTCAATGGCTTTGGTCTCGAAGCCGGCAAGCCGCTCGCTTCCAGCCCGCGCATCGCCAAGATCGCCTTCACCGGCGAGACGACGACGGGCCGCCTCATCATGCAATATGCCAGCCAGAACCTCATTCCGGTCACGCTGGAACTCGGCGGCAAGTCGCCCAACATCTTCTTCGCCGATGTGGCAGCCGAGGATGACGACTTCCTCGACAAGGCTCTCGAAGGCTTCGCCATGTTTGCGCTGAATCAGGGCGAAGTCTGCACCTGCCCGAGCCGCGCCCTTATCCAGGAATCGATCTATGACCGCTTCATGGAAAGGGCCGTCAAACGCGTCGAAGCCATCACCCAGGGCAACCCGCTCGACCCTGCAACGATGATCGGCGCGCAGGCCTCCACAGAGCAGATGGAAAAGATCCTCGCCTACCTCGATATTGGTAAGCAGGAAGGCGCGCAGGTCCTTACCGGCGGCTCGCGCAACGATCTCGGCGGCGAACTGTCTGAGGGCTATTACATCAAGCCGACCATCTTCAAGGGCCACAACAAGATGCGTGTGTTCCAGGAAGAAATTTTCGGCCCTGTTGTCTCGGTCACCACCTTCAAGGATGAGAAGGAAGCGCTCGAGATCGCCAACGACACGCTCTACGGTCTCGGCGCCGGCGTCTGGACCCGCGACGGCAACCGCGCCTATCGCTTCGGCCGGGAAATCCAGGCCGGCCGCGTCTGGACCAATTGCTACCACGCCTATCCGGCCCATGCCGCCTTCGGCGGCTACAAGCAGTCCGGCATCGGTCGTGAAACGCACAAGATGATGCTCGACCACTACCAGCAGACAAAGAACATGCTGGTGAGCTACAGCCCGAAGAAGCTCGGCTTCTTCTGAGAAACAGTCGATCGTGCTAATATCAAGCCTCCTCCCCTTCACGGGGAGGAGGCATTGTCTTGGAGGAGGCAATCATGGAACAGACGATCAATGGCGAACCGCGCGTGCTCGCGACCGATGCAGCGCTCGACCTCATCAAGGAAATCCAGCGGGATTATCCTAAGATCCTCTTCCATCAGTCCGGCGGCTGCTGCGATGGCTCTTCGCCCATGTGTTACCCGACGGACGATTTCATCGTCGGCGATCTGGATGTGAAGCTCGGGGAGATTGGCGGCGTGCCCGTCTATATCAGCGCCAGCCAGTTCGAGGCCTGGAAACATACCCAGCTCATCATCGATGTCGTGCCCGGCCGCGGCGGCATGTTTTCGCTCGATAACGGCCGCGAGAAACGCTTCCTCACCCGTTCACGCATGTTCGGTGGCGGCGAGGCCTGCGCCATTCCCGATGTCAGGGCGCGCGAGACGATCTGAAACGGATCCTCTTGTAGTATTCCCTTAGTACCCGCGGCCCGCGATCCTTTGTTAAAGTCCATCTGTTGGTTTTTACGGGAGGAAAAAATGCCAGCATCCAAGATCCTGATGATCACAGGCGATTTCACTGAAGATTACGAAACCATGGTGCCGTTCCAGACGCTGCTTGCCTGCGGCTATACGGTCCATGCCGTCTGCCCCGGCAAGACCGCCGGCCAGACGGTCGCCACCGCCATCCACGATTTCGAAGGCGATCAGACCTATTCGGAAAAGCGTGGTCACAACTTCGCACTGAACGCCACATTCGAAAGCATTCGCGCCGAGGATTACGATGCGCTCGTCATTCCGGGCGGCCGCGCGCCGGAATATCTGCGCCTCAACCCCGATGTCATCAAGGTTGTCAGGCATTTCTTCGATGCCAACAAGCCGGTCGCCGCGATCTGCCACGGCGCCCAGCTTTTGGCCGCTGCCGGCATGCTGAAAGGTCGCACCTGCTCGGCCTATCCCGCCTGTCGCCCGGAAGTCGAGCTTGCCGGCGGCACCTATGCCGATATCGCCATTACCGATGCCGTCTCCGACGGCAATCTCGTCACTGCACCGGCCTGGCCGGCCCATCCCTCGTGGCTGCGCCAGTTCATGGCGGTGCTCGATGCGGCAACGGTCCTGGAAACCAACGCCGCCTGAGCGGGCCCGTGGGAGGAACGTGATGTGTGAACTGTTCATCAAGGCCGACGCGCGGCTCTGGGAAAGCACAACCCGGTCGTTGCGCATCGACGGCATGGTTACCAGCGTGAGGCTGGAGAATTTCTTCTGGTCAAAGCTGGAGGAAATTGCCACCCGCGACGGCATGAACGTGGTCCAGCTGATCACCAGGCTGCACCACGAGTTGATCGACGCCGGCCATGACCTTGGCAACTTCACCTCGTTCCTCCGCGTCTGCTGCGCCCGCTATCTGGATCTCCAGCTCGCCGGCGATATTCCCGCCGATCTCTCGAGGCCGATTGCCGGCCTCAACGCCCCGGAAATTCTAGGGCGAGAGAAGCGGAAGTATCATTGAACACTCCCAAAACTGAGGCGATGATTTTTAGATAGGCGGAATGCCCCTCTGCGTGAGACAATCGCTCGCATCCGCCGCCAAGCCGCACCGCTCGGTTTGCCCACGCGGCGGAGAGAGCGGAGAGGAAAATGGCAGCGCGCTTAGTCGTAGTGCGAGGATACTCCGTGGCCGGTAGTGGTCCCGATGACTGACAGCTCCGCATTACGCACCACCAGTATGGCGGGCATCGTCCGCGAGGAATGGTTCTTTGGCGTGAGCCTCGCGACCAGCCTCGCCTTCCTTGCTTTCTCTGATGCAATCTTCGAGAAGCTATCTCAACCCTTCTGGTTTACTGTCATTTTTCTTTGGCTTTTTGCCGTTGTCCTTGGCTCCGCCCTGTCCGTCGTTCGTCATGCAGATCATCTGGCGGAGCA
Source organism: Rhizobium sp. KNZ14-9A (assembly GCF_056755015.1). Taxonomy (NCBI): domain Bacteria; kingdom Pseudomonadati; phylum Pseudomonadota; class Alphaproteobacteria; order Hyphomicrobiales; family Rhizobiaceae; genus Rhizobium; species Rhizobium sp. KNZ14-9A. Next base: position 4,303,812 of record NZ_JBPGXB010000002.1, on the reverse strand, counting down.
ACTTCGGGAACCCTACGGAACCCTCATCCTGACCCTCGCGATCACCTCGATCGAAGTGATGGCGATCTCGGCCGTCATGCTGCATGGGGAAAACAATCCGACGCTCGCCCGCGACACGCTCTTTGCCGTCGTCATGATCATCCTGAACGGCATGGTGGGATTGTCACTGTTCCTTGGCGCATGGCGGCGGGAGGATCAGCAGCACAATCTGCACGGCGCCAATACCTATCTCGGCGTCATCGTGCCGTTGGCGACCCTCAGCCTCGTCATGCCGACTTTTCTCGCCGGCCCGGATGGTCCACACCCCTCGGCTTCGCGGCAGATGTTTCTCGGCATCGTCTCGATCGGCCTCTACAGCATATTTCTCCTGCTGCAGTCCGGCCGTCATCGGCGCTATTTTGCTGATGACGGCAGCCATCTTGAGCGGCACGCAGTCAGCATGCGGCCGCACCGGGCAGTATGGCATCACGCGGTGCTGCTCCTCGTTTACATGGGGCCTGTCGTCTTCCTGGTCGAACAGCTTGCCCGACCGATCGACTATGTGATCGAAACCCTGCATGCACCGGCAGCATTCGGCGGCGTGATCATGGCGGTGCTTGTCGCGACACCTGAGGCGATCAGCGCCGTGCGCGCTTCCGTCGCCAACCACCTGCAGCGCGCCATCAACATCTTCCTCGGCTCAGTCCTGTCGACGATCGGCCTGACAGTGCCGGCGATGCTGGCAATAAGCCACTTCTACGGGCACCCCGTCACGTTGGGGCTTCAGGGTCCGGATCTCGTCATGTTCGTGCTGACGCTCACCGTCAGCATCATTACCTTTTCAAGCGGCCGCACCAATCTCATGCAGGGCGCGGTTCACCTGGTGCTGTTCGTGGCTTACGTACTGCTCATTACTCAGCAGTGAGCACAAAATCTGCGAACTGAGCCGTTACCGGGATTACGCGATCACCAATCATTTAGGCACAGCTAAATTGCATGCCGGGAACTATTGCAATTTCAGGCAACCCCGCGACATAGTACCACATGCCTGAAACACCCGGCGGCTTATGGGGGTCGCCGCAAAGGCACGCATGAAGACCGGGGCATATAGATCGTCGGGGCAGAAGCAATGCGTGAGGGATTGCATCGGGGTCTGCAGATTTTTGTAACGCTCATCGGCACGGCAGCGCTCACTGCATGCGATGGAAGCAGCAATACCTACGTCCCGCCTCCGCCGCCAGCCGTTCGCGTCGCCCAGCCGGTCCAGGAGCCAATCACCCTCTATTTCGATCTGACCGGCAATACCGCACCGCTGAATTCGGTCGATATCGAAGCGCGCGTCCAGGGTTACCTTCAATCGATCGATTATCAGGACGGCACGACGGTAACGAAGGGAACCAAGCTCTTCGGGATCGAGCGCGACACCTATCAGGCCCAGCTTGATCAGGCCAAGGCATCCCTCGCATCGCAACAGGCATCCCAGGTTGGTGCCAAGCAGGAGTACGATCGTCAGGTCAATCTGATGAAGCAGCAGGTCACGACGCAGACAGCCGTCGACAGCGCCAAGGCGACGCTCGACGAAGCCAATGCGCAAATCCTCAATGCTCAGGCCAATGTCGAACTTGCAACGATCAATCTCGGCTATACCGAAGTGATTGCACCCTTCGATGGCACGGTGACCGACCACCTCGTCGATATCGGCACGCTCGTCGGCGTCTCAGGCCCCACCAAGCTCGCCAGTATTGTCCAGACGGACCCGATCTATGCCTATTTCAACGTCAGCGAAACCCAGGTGCTGCTGATCAAGGATATGCTGAGAAAGCAGGGACGCACTTTCAAGCAGACGGACCTGCCGAGCATCCCTGCCGAACTCGGCCTACAATCCGAGGAAGGCTATCCGCACAAGGGACATCTGGACTACGTCTCGCCGCAACTCGATGCATCGACCGGCACGCTTCAGGTGCGAGCTCTGTTCGACAACAAGGACAAGGCCATGCTGCCCGGCCTCTTCGTGCGCGTTCGCGTACCGATCGGCCAGAATGAGAAGGCACTGCTTGTACGCGACGACGCGATCGCAACCAACCAGCTCGGCAGCTATCTGCTCGTGCTCGGCAAGGATGACACCGTCGAACAGAAACAGGTCAAGACTGGCCAGCGCGAAGGCCCTCTCCGCGTCATCGAATCCGGCCTCGACCCCGCCGACTGGGTCGTCATCCAGGGCATCCAGCAGGCAATCCCCGGCAGCAAGGCTGCGCCCGAGAAAATCGATATGAAAACGCAGCCGGCAGAAGCCGGCGCCGATGCAAAGGCCACAACGACGACGCAGTAAAATCCGCCACCCGCTTCATCTGAAGGTCCAAGGACAACAGCATGATCTCGCGCTTCTTCATCGAACGGCCGGTGCTCGCCAATGTTCTGGCCTTGGTCTTTGTTCTCATCGGCGCGGTGGCTCTCTTCCAACTCCCGGTCGCACAATATCCGAATGTCGTTCCGCCGACAGTACAGGTTACGACCCGCTTTCCAGGCGCCAGCGCCAAGACGCTCGTCGATACGGTCGCCCTGCCGATCGAGCAACAGGTCAACGGCGTGCAGGACATGCTCTACATGCAGTCCACCAGCGCAAGCGACGGCACCTATTCGCTTACCGTGACCTTCGCCATCGGCACCGATCCCGACCAGGCACAGGTCCTCGTGCAAAATCGCGTCGCGATTGCCATGTCGTCGCTTCCGCAGTCGGTGCAGGTTCAAGGCGTCAGCACTCAGAAGAAATCGACCGCGATCCTCGGCTTCGTCAGCCTGACTTCGCCTGATAGCCGCTATGACAGCCTGTTCCTCTCCAATTATGCGGTCATCAACCTCCAGAACGAACTTGCCCGCCTGCCCGGCGTCGGCAACGTCACGGTCTTCGGCGCCGGCCAATATGCCATGCGCATCTGGATGGATCCGAACCTTCTGCAGGCCCGCGGGCTCACGCCGCAGGATATCGTCAATGTCGTGCAGCAGCAGAGCCAGGAGGTCACCGCCGGCCAGATCGGCATTCCGCCGGTTCCCCAAGGACAGACATTCCAATACACGCTGAACATCAATGGCCGGCTGAACGATGCCGTCGACTACGAAAACATCATCGTCAAGGTCGATGGCTCGGACGGCGGACGGGTAACGCGCATCCGCGATATCGGCCGGGTAGAATTGGGTGCGCAGACCTATAGCCAGACCTTCATGCAGAATGGCCGACCGGCTGCGGGTATTGGTATCTCCCAATTGCCGGAAGCAAACGCCATTGCTGTGGCCCATGCAGTCGATGTGAAGATGGCGGAACTGGCGAAGGCCTTCCCGCCGGGCCTCGAATATCATCTCCCCTTCGACACGACGAAATTCGTCAAAGCGTCGATCAACGAAGTCTATGTCACTTTGATCGAGGCAGGCGTTCTCGTTCTCATCGTCATTCTGCTGTTTCTGCAGGACTGGCGAGCCATGCTCGTGCCGGCGACGACTGTTCCCGTCACCATCATCGGCGCCTTTGCCGCGATGGCGGCCATGGGTTTCACCGTCAACCTCTCCACTCTGTTCGCAATCGTCCTCGCCATCGGCATCGTCGTCGATGACGCCATCGTCATCGTCGAAGGCGTCGCGAGACATATCGAGGCGGGCATGTCCGGCAGGCAGGCAGCCGAAAAGGCGATGGAAGAACTGCTCGGCCCTGTCATCGGTATCACGCTGGTGCTGATGGCCGTCTTCATTCCAGCCGCCTTCCTGCCGGGGCTGACGGGCCAGCTTTATCGCCAGTTTGCTCTCGTGATCGCCGCCACGGCGCTGATCAGCGCCATCAACGCCGTGACGCTGAAACCGACGCAATGCGCCCTCTGGCTGCGCACACCGGTGCCTCCCGAGAAGCGGAACTTCGTCTATCGCGGCTTCAACCGGATCTACGGCTGGGGCGAACACGGATACGTCCGGCTGATCGGCTCGATGACGCGCCACGCCGCCGCGATGGTCATCCTCGCGCTGGCGCTGATGGGCATCGCCGTCTGGGGGCTGACACGCGTGCCGACTGCATTCCTGCCGATTGAGGACCAGGGCTACGTGCTGATCGGCGCGCAGCTGCCGGATGGCGCCTCCAAGGAGCGCACCGACGCTGTCATGGCGGAGGTCGGCAAGATCGCCCAGGCGACACCAGGCGTCGATCAGGTATTGACGATCAGTGGCATATCCGTTCTCGACAACAATGCCAGCCTGCAGAATGCCGGCGTTGCCTATGTCGTGCTGAAGGACTGGGACGAAAGGCTCAAGGAAAAGGGTCAGGATCTCCTGTCCATCTACCAGCATCTGAACGGCGCGCTGCAAAACGTACTGGTTGCGAAAACCCTGGTCATCGTGCCGCCCCCGATCCAGGGTGTCGGCAATGCCAGCGGCTTCACGATGCAAGTAGAGCTCAAGAATGGTGTTTCCGACTATGCACTGTTGCAGTCCCTTACCGATACGATTGTGAAAAATGGCGAAGCCCAGTCATCACTGCAAAGGCTGAGCACGTCGTTCCGCTCGAATGTGCCACAGCTTGAGGTCGTGGTCGACCGTATCAAGGCCGAGACGTTGGGCGTCACTGTCGGACAGGTTTTCTCCGCGCTGTCGGGCTACGTCGGATCGAGCTACGTGACACAGTTCAACAAGTTTGGCCGCACATTCCAGGTCTATGCCCAGGCATCTCCAGAATTCCGCGTCAGTCCTGACGATATCCGCAATCTGGAGGTCAAGGCCGGCGATGGCACGATGGTGCCGCTCGGAACCGTTGTCGATATCAAGCCGATGCAAGGCCCCTCACTGATCAGCCTCTACAACCTCTACCCGTCAGCAACCATCGTTGGCGGACCTGCCGCCGGCTTCAGCTCCGGCCAGGCACTCGACGTCATGGAGCAGATCGCCGACCAGACCTTGCCGACAGGAACCGGCTACGAGTGGACGGCGCTCTCCTACCAGGAAAAGGCGGTCGGCGGACAGATCTACTATATCTTCGCGCTCGGCATGCTGCTCGTCTACTTCGTGCTTGCGGGCCAATATGAAAGCTGGATCCTGCCGCTTGCCGTGCTGCTGGCCGTCCCGCTTGCCCTGCTCGGCACCGTCGGCGCGCTGATGGCGGCGGGTGTCGCCAACAACCTCTACACCCAGATCGGCTTGATCCTTTTGATCGCGCTTGCATCGAAGAACGCCATCCTGATCGTCGAATATGCGCGTGAAAAGCGTGAGGAAGGCATGGAGATACTGGATGCCGCGGTCGAGGCGGCCCGCCTGCGCTTCCGCCCGATCCTCATGACATCTTTCGCCTTCATTCTCGGCGTACTGCCGCTCGTCCTGGCAACGGGGGCCGGCGCATCCGCCCGCAAGTCGATCGGCATATCGGTCTTCAGCGGCATGATCGCATCGACCTGCCTTGCCGTGCTGTTCGTTCCGTCCTTTTATGTCGTGCTGCAGCGCCTCGAAGAATTCAGAAGGCGCCGCAGCAAAGCTCCGGCGGTCGCAGATGCGGAAATGAAGGTGCAATAGAGCAATTCCAGCAATAGTGTGCAGCGGTTTGTGTCCGGAAATGCTCCAGCCTCGGATGGGAGCCTATTGCACGATCACTTGCACGTAAACGCCACCGCTCTTGGCGTAGTACAAACCGCCGCAGCGGTAATAATAGCCGCCATAATAAGGGCCGTAGAGACAGCCGGGAGGCAGGACGGCAATGGTCGTCGCCGTTCGCCGGACAACCCGACGCGTCGTCCGGCGGGCAACGCCAGCATAGGAGAGCGGCGTTAGAGGCCGACCGATGACGGCGCCCGCCGGTGTGGCAAAGCCGATCGACACTGGCAGCGGACCTTGCCCCTCTATACGAAAATCCGTGAAAGTCATCACGCCGGCAAGGCAGAAGGCGAAAAAGAGCTTGCTGCGGGTCATTGCATCTCTCCTTTAACGGCAGGCGCGGGAAGCTCATCGATCGATTGGAGTTCGCTCAGATCCACGGTCTTGGCATTGGCCGGGATCTTGATGTTGTAGGACGTGGCAGCAAAGTCCGCTCCGCTTTTGAAGTCGCTGATTTCAAGCGTGTATTGCGGTGCCTGGACGACGTGTTTGCTGGTGATCACATAGCGCCGCGGTATCGGCTGCGGTCCCGTCTGTATCCAGATCTGCCAGTCGAGTTCCGGCGTACGGAAGGCCAGATATTCGCATTCCACGCCATCCACGAAAGCGCTGGAAATGTGCTTCGCCTCGGTCACGTCAGTCATCAGGATATCGTAGACATGCGCCGACAAAAGATCGGCGCCCGGCGCCTCGACGCCAGCATCGGCGAGCCTGTCGATCAGCTCATCTAGCGAGCCTTTACCGTCGATCTTCGCGTAAGCGTCGAGGTTTTTGCCATGTACGGTCAGCGTTGAACCGTCGAAGCTGACATCGATATCGGCAAAGCCGCCGGTTCTCGTAACGCGCAGTTTGTCAGGCCGGGTGATATTGGCCGTACCCGAACTGACGAATTGCAGCTTCTCGAAGTCCGGCGTCACCGCCTCGAGTGAGGACTGGTAGTTGAAGGATATTGTCTTCTGCGCCACCAGAAAATCGGACATGGCCTTCAGAAGATCTTTTGCATCATCCGCCCATGCATGGTTTGGTAGAACGAGGCCGGCGACAACAGCGGAATAACTCAATATTCGTTTCAATCGCGATAGATGAGAAGTCGATGACATGGCAACTGCCTTTCATTTGTGTCGTCATTGAATTCATCGAATGCGGAGATTTCGGATCGTGCTGTGACGATCGCGGAATGGCTGCGCGGAACCATCGAGAGAATGCCTGACGCTCAGACATTCCCGGCGAAACCGGATACGAATTGGAAGGCCGCTACAGCCCCGAGGTCAGCACCCTGTGGCAGGCTGGCGATACGCGCTGTAGATTGTCCCGTAGGCACGAGATGACCCGCCCCCCGCCGATCGGCACCATTCGGCAAAAAGCCCGGAAGTCAGGCCCGCAGGTCTCGCGCACGATCATCATTTCCTCGCGCGGAGAGATGACAGGCATGGCAGCTGGCCGGGTGGCCGGCGGCGTGGCAGTTGTTGCAGCACCTGCACCTGCACCGGCTGCGGGCGCGCCTGCTGCACCGATGGCCGCAACGGCCTGCTGGCAAGGTGCCGACAGGCCGGCGCTATGCTGCTGCAGGCAGGAGAGGGCCGCAGCACCTCCCGGGGTCACTCCGGAGCATTGCGCCATGAAATCGGAACGGCAGGCTGACTTGACGGCATCGCGTTGCGCCTCGGTCGGTTGAGCCGCCGTCTGAGCACCGGCCGCCGGTGCCGGTGCCGGCGTCGCCGCCCCTGTCGTAACAGGCGCCGTTTGAGATGGCTCTGCAGATGTCGATTTCGGCTTGGCGGTGATCGCAGACACCGCTTTGCGGCAGGCGGCGGAAAGGGTGGAATCATGTTGCTGCAGGCAATTCAGCGCCTCCATGCCACCCGGCTGCACGCCGGAACATTGTGCGATGAAATCGGAACGGCAGGCTGCCCGAACCTCGTTGCGTTGCTCTTCGGTGGGCGTCTGGGCAAAGGCAATCCCGGTAAGAAGACTGGCAGCACAGAAAACGCTCGATACCGATAGCCCAAACGGAAACCAACGCCCCCTGCGCCGTATTGCCGATCGAGAAGATGCATATTTTCGCATTGTTCCCCTCCTGGAAAGTTCATCGATTTACGGCATGAAAACAAATACTCCGGCTGAACGAGACAGCAGACCTGGAAAGACCAAAAGAAATCCGTGCGCGGAAACTTGAAGCACCACGCAATATTACTTTAGCACATTCGAATTTTCGAGAGTAGGCGTGAATATCCGGATAAGGATTAGCCCACTATGTTTACGACGAACCGAAACGTTGACAACGGAGCTGCCGATTTATTCCGGCTAGCTGTGGTTTTTGCGAGGATGAGATAAATTTTGGCATTGTGGCGGGCTGCGGTGGCTGAAGACGATGGGCGTAGCCGCTTCTCGCGCCAATAAAAAAGCCCGCTTTGCGGCGGGCTTGTTTAATTGGTTTCGTTTGCAGGCTTTTTGCCCTGTTCGGGTTTCTCACCCATGCGGTTATGATGAGTATTGGGGAACGAGGAGCGAGCATCGCTAGCGAAGACGAAGTCTTTGCGGCAGCGATAAGCGGCGTGCGGTTAGATTTCGGGGGAGGTTTAGTAAGGATTTGGTTGCGGGGGCAGGATTTGAACCTGCGGCCTTCAGGTTATGAGCCTGACGAGCTACCGGGCTGCTCCACCCCGCGTTACCTAGGTAAACTGCAAAGCAGTTTATCCGTCCCGCGACAAATCCGTTTTGGATTTGTCGCTGCTACGTAAATCGCTTTGCGATTTACGGATCTGTGCCGAGCAAATTGCGAAGCAATTTGTCTCGTATCATATGGCACCAAACACAAAAGGCCGCTTTGTGAGCGGCCCTTTGATCGGCTTTGGGCCGTAAATTTCGTAATGAGAAGATTTACACGAGTTGCGTTTTGCAGACCTGGCAGCGACCGACTCTCCCGCGTCTTAAGACGAAGTACCATAGGCGCTGGGGCGTTTCACGGCCGTGTTCGGAAAGGGAACGGGTGCAGCCACCCCGCCATGACCACCAGGTCAGCGAAGCGCAACTTGTGTTGAGAAGCTGGTGGATGTTTTCACATCCTTTTTATTTGAACACGTCTTTGAACCTTTCGCGAGGCACCTTCGGCCAGAAGGCCGCAAGCGCAAAGCGCGTCGCCGGTTGTCCGGCGCGCCGTCCGCAGCGCCATTGGCGCGTGAGGACAAAAGGTCAAGCATCATCAGGCAAAGCCTGATGAGCATAGTCAATGAGAACGATCAAGCCAATCGAGCTATTAGTACCGGTAAGCTTCATGCGTTGCCGCACTTCCACACCCGGCCTATCAACGTGGTCGTCTTCCACGGCTCTGATAGGGAATACTCGTTTCCAGGTGGGTTTCCCGCTTAGATGCCTTCAGCGGTTATCCCGTCCATATATAGCTACCCTGCTATGCCCTTGGCAGGACAACAGGTCCACCAGAGATATGTCCATCCCGGTCCTCTCGTACTAGGGACAGATCCTGTCAATATTCCTACACCCACGGCAGATAGGGACCGAACTGTCTCACGACGTTCTGAACCCAGCTCACGTACCGCTTTAATTGGCGAACAGCCAAACCCTTGGGACCTGCTCCAGCCCCAGGATGCGATGAGCCGACATCGAGGTGCCAAACAACCCCGTCGATATGGACTCTTGGGGGTCATCAGCCTGTTATCCCCGGCGTACCTTTTATCCGTTGAGCGATGGCCCTTCCACGCGGGACCACCGGATCACTATGACCGACTTTCGTCTCTGCTCGACTTGTCAGTCTCGCAGTCAGGCGGGCTTATGCCATTGCACTCGACGACCGATTTCCGACCGGTCTGAGCCCACCATCGCGCGCCTCCGTTACTCTTTCGGAGGCGACCGCCCCAGTCAAACTACCCACCATACACTGTCCCGGACCCGGATAACGGGCCGCGGTTAGACATCCATGACGATAAGGGTGGTATTTCAAGGATGGCTCCACAGAAACTGGCGTCCCTGCTTCAAAGCCTACCACCTATCCTACACATGCCGACACGAATGCCAGTGTAAAGCTATAGTAAAGGTGCACGGGGTCTTTCCGTCTGACCGCAGGAACCCCGCATCTTCACGGGGAATTCAATTTCACTGAGTCTATGTTGGAGACAGCGGGGAAGTCGTTACGCCATTCGTGCAGGTCGGAACTTACCCGACAAGGAATTTCGCTACCTTAGGACCGTTATAGTTACGGCCGCCGTTTACTGGGGCTTCGATTCAAAGCTTGCACCTCTCCTCTTAACCTTCCAGCACCGGGCAGGCGTCAGACCCTATACGTCGTCTTGCGACTTCGCAGAGCCCTGTGTTTTTGATAAACAGTCGCTACCCCCTGGTCTGTGCCACCCCACAATAGTTGCCTACTATGGGGTCACGCTTCTTCCGAAGTTACGCGTGCAATTTGCCGAGTTCCTTCAACATAGTTCTCTCAAGCGCCTTGGTATACTCTACCTGACCACCTGTGTCGGTTTCGGGTACGGTCTATACGGTGGAGCTATTTCCTGGAACCGCTCCGCTGCCCATCCAATCCAATAAGAATGAACAACTTGTGCGATCCGTCACTTCCACCAGGCCCACGAATATTAACGTGGTTCCCATCGACTACGCGTGTCCGCCTCGTCTTAGGGGCCGGCTAACCCTGCTCAGATTAACTTTAAGCAGGAACCCTTGGTCTTTCGGCGAGAGGGTCTCTCACCCTCTTTATCGTTACTCATGTCAACATTCGCACTTCCGATACCTCCAGGAGCCCTCACGGGTCTCCCTTCATCAGCTTACGGAACGCTCCGCTACCACTCCTCAAAGAGGAATCCTCAGCTTCGGTGCATGGCTTTAGCCCCGTTACATTTTCGGCGCAAAGACCCTTATTTAGACCAGTGAGCTGTTACGCTTTCTTTAAATGATGGCTGCTTCTAAGCCAACATCCTGGTTGTTTTGGGATCCTCACATCCTTTCCCACTTAGCCATGACTTGGGGACCTTAGCTGGAGGTTAGGGTTGTTGCCCTTTTCACGACGGACGTTAGCACCCGCCGTGTGTCTGCCTGGTAGTACTTCCCGGTATTCGGAGTTTGGTTAGGATCAGTAAGACGGTGAGTCCCCATAGCCCATCCAGTGCTCTACCCCCGGGAGTATTCGCCAGACGCTCTACCTAAATAGATTTCGCGGAGAACCAGCTATTTCCGAGTTTGATTGGCCTTTCACCCCTAGCCACAAGTCATCCCAATCTATTGCAACAGATGCGGGTTCGGTCCTCCAGTTGGTGTTACCCAACCTTCAACCTGCTCATGGCTAGATCACTCGGTTTCGGGTCTAATGCAACAAACTATATCGCCCTATTCAGACTCGCTTTCGCTGCGCCTACACCTACCGGCTTAAGCTTGCTTGTTACACTAAGTCGTTGACCCATTATACAAAAGGTACGCCGTCAGGGTTGCCCCCTCCGACTGTTTGTAGGCATCCGGTTTCAGGTACTATTTCACTCCCCTTGTCGGGGTGCTTTTCACCTTTCCCTCACGGTACTTGTTCGCTATCGGTCATGCACGAGTACTTAGGCTTGGAGAGTGGTCTCCCCATGTTCAGACAGGATTTCACGTGTCCCGCCCTACTCTAGGACATTAATGATATCTACGCGTACGGGGCTGTCACCCGCTACGGCCGCACTTTCCAGAGCGTTCCGCTTTAATCACTAATGCCACTGGCC
>NZ_JBPGXB010000002.1:3802500-4287500 GCF_056755015.1 Rhizobium sp. KNZ14-9A | reverse complement strand
GGCTTCGGCATGCGCCGCCACCCGATCCTCGGCTTCGCGCGCATGCATACTGGCGTCGACTGGGCGGCCCCCCGCGGCACGGCGATCATTGCTGCTGGCAACGGTACGGTTGAAAAGGCAGGCTGGGATTCCGGCGGCTACGGCAACCAGACCATCGTCCGCCACGCCAATGGCTATGAATCTTCCTATAACCACCAGAGCGCCATCGCCAAAGGCATCGTGCCGGGCGCCAAGGTGCGACAGGGCCAGGTCATCGGCTGGGTGGGCACCACGGGTGAATCCACCGGCCCGCACCTGCACTACGAATTGATCGTCAACGGCACCAAAGTCGACCCGTTGCGCATCCGCCTGCCGGGCGGCAAGTCGCTTCAGGGTGATGCGCTCGCCAAATTCGAGGACGAGCGTAAGCGCATCGACACGCTGCTGAACAACCAGCCCGCCACGGATCAGGTCGCGAGCAAATAATTCTCCCCTTCTGCAGAAACAAAAATGGCGGCCCGAGGGCCGCCATTTTCAATTCTCGTCCACGCAGCCTTACGCCGCTTCGTTGACCGACTGCTTCGACCGGAACAGCAACCGGTCCGAGCCGCTGGTGATCGTCACCGTCGATCCGTCCGGTACCTGACCTGAGAGGATCTGCTCGGCGAGCGGATCCTGGACGAACTTCTGGATCACCCTCTTCAGCGGACGAGCGCCGTAGACTGGATCGTATCCCTTATTCGCCAGCCAATTGCGGGCATCCTCGTCGAGATCGAGTGTGATCTTGCGCTCGGACAGCAGCGAGATCAGCCGCTTAAGCTGGATATCGACGATCGCGCCCATCTCCTCACGCTTCAGGCGGTGGAAGAGGATGATCTCATCGATACGGTTCAGGAACTCCGGCCGGAAATGACCGCGAACGACATCCATCACCTGCTCCCGAACGGTCTCGCTGTCCTCACCTTCACGCGACTGCGTCAGGTATTCGGCACCGAGGTTCGAAGTCATGATGATCATCGTGTTGCGGAAGTCGACCGTCCGGCCCTGACCATCGGTCAGGCGACCATCGTCCAGCACCTGCAGCAGGATGTTGAAGACATCAGGATGCGCCTTCTCGATCTCGTCAAACAAAACGACCTGATAGGGCCGGCGACGGACAGCTTCCGTCAACGCACCACCTTCATCATAGCCGACATAGCCGGGAGGGGCACCGATCAGCCGGGCCACGGAGTGCTTCTCCATGTACTCGGACATATCCATGCGCACCATCGCCGTCTCGTCGTCGAAGAGGAAACGCGCGAGCGCCTTGGTGAGCTCCGTCTTGCCGACGCCGGTCGGACCGAGGAAGATGAACGAGCCGATCGGCCGGTTCGGATCCTGAAGGCCTGCGCGGGCACGGCGCACGGCGCGGGATACGGCCTGAACCGCGTCGCCCTGGCCGATCACCGACTTCGCCAGCTCATCTTCCATCCGGAGCAGCTTGTCGCGTTCGCCCTCCAGCATCTTGTCAACGGGAATGCCAGTCCAGCGGGAAACGACATGGGCGATATTGTCAGGGATCACGACCTCCTGCACCATCGCGTTGCGGCTGTTGTCTTCCTTGCTTTCAGCCTCGATCAGCTGCTTTTCGAGATCGGGGATCACGCCATAGGCGAGCTCGCCGGCGCGCTGGAATTCACCCTTGCGCTGGGCGATTGCCAGTTCGTTGCGGGCATCGTCGAGCTGCTTCTTAAGGTCAGCGGCAAGGCCGAGCTTCTGCTTTTCCGCCTGCCAGCGGGCCGTCAGCGCGTCGGCTTCTTCCTCAAGAGAAGCGAGCTCCCCTTCCAACCGCTTCAGCCGGTCAGCGGAGGCAACATCGGTTTCCTTCTTCAGCGCCTCGCGCTCAATCTTCAGCTGGATGATGCGACGGTCGAGCTCGTCGAGTTCTTCAGGCTTGGAATCCACCTGCATGCGCAGGCGGGCAGCCGCCTCGTCCATCAAATCGATCGCCTTGTCCGGCAGGAATCGGTCGGTGATGTAGCGGTTCGAAAGCGTTGCAGCAGCAACCAGCGCGGCATCGGCGATGCGCACCTTGTGATGCTGCTCATATTTTTCCTTCAGGCCGCGCAGGATCGAAATCGTATCCTCGACCGTCGGCTCTTCGACCATGACCGGCTGGAAGCGGCGGGCAAGGGCCGGATCCTTCTCGACATGTTTGCGGTATTCATCGAGCGTCGTTGCGCCAACGCAATGCAGCTCGCCACGGGCAAGAGCAGGCTTCAGCAGGTTGGAGGCGTCCATCGCCCCGTCCGCCTTGCCAGCACCAACAAGCGTGTGCATTTCGTCGATGAAGAGGATGATCTCGCCGTTCTCCGACTGAACCTCGTTCAGCACAGCCTTCAGGCGCTCTTCGAATTCGCCGCGGAACTTCGCACCGGCAATTAGGGCACCCATGTCGAGCGCCATCAGCTTTTTGTCCTTCAAGCTTTCCGGCACGTCGCCATTGACAATGCGCAGCGCAAGGCCTTCGACGATCGCCGTCTTACCGACGCCCGGCTCACCGATCAGGACGGGATTGTTCTTAGTGCGACGCGAGAGAACCTGGATCGTGCGGCGAATTTCGTCGTCGCGGCCGATAACCGGGTCAAGTTTACCCTCGCGGGCATCGCTCGTCAGGTCGCGGGCATATTTCTTCAGGCTGTCGAAACCTTGCTCAGCACTCGCCGTATCGGCGGTGCGGCCCTTGCGGATTTCGTTGATGACCTGGTTGAGTGCCTGTGCGGTCACACCGGCATTCTTCAGCGACTGATAGGTCGAAGCAGAGGTTTCGATCGCCAGTGCCTGCAGCAGACGCTCAACCGTCACGAAGCTGTCGCCGGCTTTCTTCGCGGCCTCTTCGGCAGTGGAGAAGACCTTGGCGAGCGGCTGGGCGAGATAGATGTTGCCGTTACCGCCGGAAACTTTCGGCAGTTTGGCAAGTGCGGCATCATTGGCGAGCCGCGCGGCCTTCGCATCGCCGCCGGCGCGCTCGATCAGCGAAGCGGCCATGCCCTGATCGTCATCGAGCAGGACTTTGAGCACATGTTCTGCGGTGAATTGCTGGTGCCCCTGCGCAAGCGCATAGGTCTGGGCGGACTGAACGAAACCGCGCACCCGCTCGGAGTATTTTTCGATATTCATATGTTACCTCCATGAATCGCCCTGCCCTTCATAAGGCACAGACCGATGATTGAGATTGAGCTCCCTCAAAAGGCAAGCCCTGTTTGCCGCCATTGGGATTTGCGGCAAACAATCTGGGCAGGATATGGTGGAGAATCCCAATAGTTTAAAGGGGTAGGGCAAGGGAAAAACCAGCAATTCAAAGCGGCCTCCCCTGCAGCCATATCTTCGTTACTCCCCGTCGGTTTCTCCAGAAAGAGCAGCCGATGACGTCTTTCAGTGTTCCGTGCCGTCATCCAATTTGATGTTCCATCGAATGGCCCGGCGGCAGCTCCCGAAACGCCATGAGAATACCAATGAAATAGAGAAGGATGAAAAGAGCCTGTCCGAGCAGCCAGATATTTTTCACTTTGGAGATTGGCGAATAGTAGAAGCTCGGCCAGATGGCATCGTGGACGAAATAGCCGGCATAACCGACACCGAAAACGCCGAGCACCACGACAGCCTGGACGGCCTTCCGCTCGATCTCATTGTCGAAAACTTGCTGTGCTGCCTTCTCCGCGCCATGGGCGGAGGCTGCGACCAGCAGCATGCACAGGAACACAAGATACTTCATGATGGCGTTCCTCCGGTCCCGACAGGTGTCCTGGAGTGAATGCCTCGAAGGCTGAATGTGGAAGTACGTTACTGTAAATTCGCGTGTAAACACGCCCTCGCAATAGTCGCAGCAACCAAAAGCAGCAGGCGCCCCGCAAAAGAAAAGGCCGCCCGGAAGGGCGACCTTTCAAATTCTACGATTGAAGCAAGCTTATTCGGAAGCAGCTTCAGCGAGAACAGGGGCTTCCGCGGAAGCGCCTTCTTCACCGGCGGCCTCACCTTCAGCACCGCGACGCGGACGGCGCGGGCGGCTGCCGGCATTGCGACGGCGGGGCTGGCGCTCGCGCTGCGGTGCAGCAGAGCCTTCGTCTTCCATCGCGACTTCGGCGGGAATACCGTCGATTTCCGGCTGCGGGCCACTTCCGTCAATCGCTTCCGCCTGCTGCACCGGCGCCGCTACCGGAGCGGCCGGCTGCTGTTCGCGCTGATGCTGCTGATGAGGCGGCTGAACGATGACGACGTCGTCATTGTCACCCGCGTCCATTTCGTCGCCGTCACGGTCCGCGTTGTCACGATCATTGTAATCCTGGCGGTCGTCACGCTGGAAGCGTTCCTGCATCTGCGCCTGAGCGGCGGCAATGATGCGGTTATAGTGTTCGGCGTGCTGCAGGTAATTCTCAGCTATGACGCGGTCGCCGGAGCTCTGGGCGTCACGGGCGAGTTGCGCATATTTTTCAGCTATGTGCTGGGCAGTGCCGCGGATTTTCACATCTGGGCCGGAGCTATCGTAGGTCCGGGTCAGCGGGTTCCCACCCTTACGGTTGAAATTATTATTGTTGTTATTTCCACCGCCGCCATTGTTATTGTTGTTGTTATTGCCACGCCCTCGACCGCGCTTGTTCTGCTGTCCTGGCCTCATCGATCGTTCACCTGAATTCTCTGTTTGTGATTGGATACATGGCACCAACCGCCAAGACCGGTCCATCCGGATCAGGGCCTTCGTGCCGCAAGCATAGTGCGCCTTCGCGCCGACCTGCCGCTTGTCTTCAAGTCAGTTTGACTGATTCACGCATTGGGTCGTGTTCAACCTTTGAAACTCTCGTTTAAAAGAGCAGACCCCGAGGCTGAGCAAGTACCGAACGAATCTCGTCCATTCCTATGCGCCCAACGCGTGAGGGCAACCTATATTGCTTCCTCGGGAAATCCAAGCCTTTTCTTCGCAATAGCAATAATGTCCAGTTGGATGCTGCAATTTGTCGCCGGTCATGCCAGCGAGAACACGAGCACTCTGTCATTCTGGCCATAATCTTTCACGGATTTGACGCACTTGAAGCCTTCCGCTTCAAAGATCGCCGTCACATCGCTTCGTTGATCATAGCCAATTTCCAGTCCGACGATTCCATTTGGCCGTACGAACCTTCCCGCATCCTTTGCTATGGCTTTGTAGGCGTCAAGCCCATCCAAGCCGCCGTCCAGAGCTGCAGCCGGATCAAATTTCGTCACTTCGGGAGCGAGATCGTGAATGACATTGGAAGCAATATAGGGCGGATTTGAGACAATCGCATGAAACGTCCCGTGGATGTTCTCAAACCAGGTCGATCGAATCGTCGTGAATCGGTCCTGCAATCCATTTCTTTCTGCGTTTGATCTTGCCGTCTCAAGTGCATCGGTCGAAATGTCGCTGCCGATGCCTGATGCTTCCGGATATTCATTGAGGAGCGCAAGGCAAATCGCTCCCGTCCCGGTTCCTATGTCGAGGATATGGATACTGCTTTCCGTCTTTGCAAGATCGCGCAGATAAGGAATGATCGTATCGACGAGGATTTCCGTATCGGGCCGCGGCTCCAATGTGCCGGCGGACAGCGAAAGCGGCAGGCCATAGAATTCCCGCTCGCCGAGAATGCGATGCACCGGCTCGTGCTTCAGCCGCCGTTCGATAGCGCGGCCGACACTGCCTGCCTGCTCCTCCGAAACCGGCTCGCGACCCGCCGTCAGCATCTCGGTCGGCGAAAGCTTCAGCAGTCCCGAAATCAGCAACCGCGCATCGGTCTGTGGATCGGCAATGCCGGCTTCCGTGAAGCGGCGCCGGGCCTCGGCAAGCATCTCGGAAACCGTCGGCCCGGATGCGGTCATTGCTGTTCGCCAAGCTGTGCGAGCTGACTCGCCTGGTAGTCGGCAAGCAGCGCATCCACCACTTCGTCGATCTCACCGATCATCATCCGGTCGAGTTTGTAGAGCGTCAGATTGATGCGATGATCGGTCACGCGCCCCTGTGGAAAATTGTAGGTGCGGATGCGCTCCGAGCGGTCGCCGGAACCGACCTGGCTTTTGCGGTCGGCCGAACGTTCGCTATCGGCCCTCTGCCGCTCGGCATCGTAGAGACGCGAGCGAAGCACCTGCATGGCCTTGGCGCGGTTTTGATGCTGCGATTTTTCCGAGCTGGTGACAACGATACCCGTAGGCAGGTGGGTGATACGCACCGCCGAGTCCGTTGTATTGACGTGCTGGCCGCCCGCCCCCGAGGAGCGCATCGTATCGATGCGAATATCTTCCGGCCGGATTTCGATATCGATCTCCTCCGCTTCGGGAAGAACGGCAACCGTCGCGGCCGAGGTGTGAATGCGCCCTCCTGCTTCCGTCTCCGGTACGCGCTGCACACGGTGCACGCCGGATTCGAATTTCAGCTTGGCAAAGACGCCCTTGCCGGTGATCGTCGCGATGATTTCCTTGTAGCCACCGGCTTCACCTTCGCTTGACGACAGCACTTCCACCTTCCATCCGTGCGTTGACGCATAGCGCTCATACATACGGAAAAGGTCGCCAGCGAAAAGGGCCGCCTCATTGCCGCCGGTGCCGGCGCGGATTTCCAGGATCGCGCTCTTTTCGTCGGCCGCATCCTTCGGCAGCAGCAGGATCTGGATTTCGTTCTCCAGCGCCTCGATCCGCTCTTTTACGTCGGGCAACTCGAGTTCGGCAAGCTCACGCATGTCGCGGTCGATGGACTTATCCTCGAGCAGCACCTCCAGATCGGCGAGCTCGCCGACGGCCTTCTGATAGGCGCGGATCTTGGTGACGACGGGCTGCAGTTCTGAATATTCAGACGCGAGCTTTACATAGACGTCGGCCGAAGGGCCGGCCGACATGCGCGCTTCGATCTCGCCGAAGCGGCGCTCAAGCTCGCGCATCTTTTCAATGGGAAGCTTCGCCACCCCTTACTCCAATTCTTCTTATATATGTCTAAAGGGGAATATTGTGGCTCTCGGCGAAGCGGGCAAGCACCTCGCGCATAGGCACGGTCGCATTCCGGTCATCGAGAGCCTCATTGACCGCCTTCGTCAGAGCCTCGGCATCAAGACCGAGCAACATCGCTTTGACAGGTCCGATCGAAGCCGGCGACATAGAGATGGAGCGGAACCCGACGCCAAGCAACGCCATGGCCGAAAGCGGCTTGCCCGCCAGTTCGCCGCAGAGCGTCAGCGGCGTCTTGTTGCGATCCGCACCACGCACGATATCGCGCAGGAGACGCAGGAACGGCCGTTCCAGCGGATCGAAGCGCTCGGAAACCCGTGCATTGCCGCGATCAACAGCCATGGCGAACTGGAAGAGATCGTTGGAACCGACGGAGACGAAATCGACCGCATCCATCAGCTCATCGAGCTGCCAGAGCAGCGCCGGTACTTCCAGCATCGCGCCAAATTGCAACTTGCGCGGCAGACCGTGGCCGAAACGCGAAAGATGCTGCACTTCCTTTTGCAGGAGTTCGCGCACCTGCCTGATTTCAGAAACCTCAGTCACCATCGGCACCATCAGCTTCAGCTCGGCGCCCGCCGCAGCCTTCAGCATGGCGCGCAGCTGCGTGCGCAACAATCCCGGCCGATCGAGCGACAGACGGATTGCCCGCCAGCCGAGCGCCGGGTTCTCTTCCTCGTGGCCGCGGAAATAGGGAACAACCTTGTCGCCGCCGATATCGAGCGTGCGGAAGGTCACGACACGGCCGCCCGCCTGCTTCAGTACATTGCGGTAGAACATTTCCTGCTCTTCCGCCTTCGGCATGGTCGAGGCGATCATGAATTGCAGCTCGGTGCGAAATAGGCCGATACCCTCTGCTCCAGATTCCGCCAGCTGCGGCAGATCGACCAACAGGCCGGCATTCATCAGAAGCTGGATGCGCTGCCCGTCCCGGGTGACCGGCTCGACGGAGCGCAGCGCCCGGAACTGCTCCTGCCGCCTGGCGCGGAAGCGGACCTTTTCTTCGTAGGAGCGCTGATGCTCCGGCATCGGCCGGATATGCACATGCCCTTCGTCGCCATCGATGATGACGGCGTCGCCGTTTTCGGCAAGCGCCACGACACCCGCCGCCTGGCCGATGACGGGAATGCCCATGGCCCGCGCGACAATCACCACATGGCTCGTCACCGCGCCTTCTTCCAGCACCAGCCCGCGCACATTGGCACGCGGATAATCGAGCAATTCGGCGGCACCCATGGCCCGCGCCAGAATGATGGCGTCGGTCGGGAAACCCTCGGCCGTCGTGCGGCCGGTATAACCCGTCAGCACACGCAGCAGCCGGTTCGCCAGATCCTCGAAATCGTGCATGCGTTCGCGCAAATAGGGATCGGTCAGGCGCATCATGCGCGCCTTGGTGTCGCTCTGGACCTTCTCGACCGCTGCTTCCGCCGTCAGGCCGTTGCGGATCGCCTCTTCCAGCTTGCGCACCCAGCCCTGGTCGTGAGCGAACATGCGATAGGTTTCGAGTACCTCGCGATGCTCCCCTTCCATCGACACGTCGCGACGCGACAGCATGTCGTCGATGGAAATCCGAAGCGAGCCCATGGCTTCCGCCAGCCGCCGGATTTCCTTCTCCGCATCTTCGTTGAGCAGATTGGTGACCACGATGCGCGGCTCGTGGAGCACGACGTAACCAAGGCCGATCCCATCATTATACGTATCGCCATCGACCGTGACCGAACGGGTAAGATCGAGTTCCAGGCCAGGCTTGGTGATCTTCTTCAGTTCGCCGGTCGCGATCATCTCGGCGAGAACCATCGCCGTCGTCTCGAGCGCTTCCAGCTCCTCGTCGCGATAATTGCGGCTCGCCTTGTTCTGCACGACGAGAACGCCGAGCGAGCGTCCCGTACGCAGGATCGGCACGCCGAGGAAGGAATGATAGATCTCTTCGCCCGTCTCCGGTAGGTAGCGGAATGCCGGATGCGACTGCGCGTCGGAAAGATTGAGCGGCTGGGCCGATGCGGCGATCGTGCCGACGAGGCCCTGTCCCATCTTCAGTTGCGAGAGGTGGACGGCTTCCTTGTTCAGACCTTCGGTAGCATAAAGCTCGAGAACGCCATCGGCGCGCAGCACGTAAACGGAGCAAACCTCCGCCACCATGTTGCTGGCGATCTGGCGCACGATTCGGTCGAGTCGCTCCTGCGGCTCCAGCGGTTCCGCCATCAATTCGCGCAGCCGCTTGAGCAGCACGCGCGGACCGCCGGAAAGGTCTCTCATTGCGTCTCAAGCTCCCCGAAACAAACGCTTTATGCGGCCAGAAAAACCGGCCGCATCTTCAACCTGAAGGGGCAGACCGCCCGCTGGGAATCAATTCTTATCCAGACCGTAGCAGGAATGCAAAGTTCTGACAGCGAGTTCTGCATAAGGACCATCGATCAGGATCGAAATCTTGATCTCTGAGGTTGTAATTGCCTTGATGTTGATGCCTTTTTCGGCAAGTGCCCGGAAGGCAGTCGCTGCAACGCCCGCATGACTGCGCATGCCGATGCCGATGACCGAGACCTTTACCAGACCCAATTCGCTCTGCGCAACGTCGTAGCCGATCTTGTCCTTGTTGTCGGAGAGAACCTTGATGGCCTTCTCCACATCACCCGAGGGCACGGTGAAGGTCATATCGGTCTTCGAACCGTCTTCGGAAATGTTCTGGACAATCATGTCGACATTGATGTGGCTCTCGGCAAGCGGCCCGAAGATCGCGGCGGAAACACCCGGCCGGTCGGCAAGACGGCGAAGTGAGATCTGAGCCTCATCCTTGGCATAGGCGATGCCGGTGACTACTTCCTGTTCCACGATTTCATCCTCGTCACAAATCAGCGTTCCGGGCGGGTTCAAGAGGTCGCCCATGCCCGGAGCATCGGGATCCTCGAAAGACGAACGCACGAAGGTGCGTACCTTGTGCACCATGGCAAGCTCGACCGAGCGCACCTGAAGAACCTTGGCGCCGAGCGACGCCATTTCCAGCATTTCTTCGAAAGCGATCTTCTTCAGGCGCCGTGCCTTGGGCTCGATGCGCGGGTCGGTCGTGTAGACACCGTCGACATCGGTATAGATGTCGCAACGATCGGCCTTCACGGCGGCCGCAATCGCCACTGCCGACGTGTCTGATCCGCCGCGTCCGAGCGTCGAGATACGGTTATCAGGACCGAGCCCCTGGAAGCCGGCGACGACAGCAACCTGCCCCTCGCCCATGCGCTTGATGATATCGGCGCCGTCGATTTCCATGATGCGCGCCGCGCCATGTGCGTTGTCGGTGCGGATCGGGATCTGCCAGCCCTGCCAGGAACGGGCATTGATGCCCATGCTCTGCAGCGCAATCACCAGAAGACCTGACGTGACCTGCTCGCCGGAAGCGACAATGGTGTCGTATTCGCGCGCATCGTAGAAGGGCGAGTTGGCGCCGATCACCTTCGGCGTATTCTGGACCCAACCGACCAGTTCGTTGGTCTTGCCGGACATGGCGGAAACGACGACCGCCACCTCATGGCCGGCATCGACTTCACGTTTCACATGGCGGGCAACGTTCTTGATGCGATCCAGATCAGCGACGGAGGTTCCGCCGAATTTCATAACGATGCGTGCCATAAGCCTCTACCACGACCCGCGCGCGATTGCCGGAAAACGGGATTTGCTTCCCCGGCACGCCACGCGCCATTCACAAACCGCCGGGAGACGCGTTGCCCTCCCGGACATCAGAAAACCCCAGCTGTCAAATGGCCGAAGAGCCCGGAAATACTGGTTTCTGGAACGCTTCTAAAGCCCCGCCAACCAAGGACGAAAGTTGGCGCGTCTCTTAGCGAGTTTGACAGGGAGTGGCAAGGGCGGGCAAAGGGTGAAGTGGAAGTGGCAGGATTTCGTCAGAAATGGTCCCTGCGACTGCTGCAAAGCGCCCTATCTACCATGTCGGTAACGCGAGGGCATGGAGGCGTTGAACTTAAAGGCGCCAAATGCGTTTAAACCGGAATAGATGTGTCAAGAAAGCTGGTGAGTAGAATGAGAAGATTAGCGATAATTGCACTGTCGATAGCGACCGCATTCTCCGGAATTCCTGCCTGGGCAGGGCCGGCCTACACGGCAAACCCGATTCAGTCGGCAGCGCAACCCCAAACCGCCGGCGACCAAGCCGAGCTTCTTCAGGTGGGCTGCAACAACTTCACGAAATGCCCTCGTTATAACCAAGGTTGGGGCCGCAATTACCGCTATTCGGACCGTTATCGCTACGACCGCGGGTGGGACAGGGACCGCCGCTATTACGGCGACCGCTATAATGGGGACCGCTACTACCGCGACCGCTACTATCGCCGCCATGACAATACTGGCGCCATTATCGGTGGCCTGGCCGCCGGCGCGATCATCGGTGGCATCATAGCCTCGCAGCCGCGCGTGAGTGCGGGCAGTTCGCATGCCGAATACTGCTACAGCCGTTATCGCTCGTACCGCGCATACGATAACACATACCAGCCCACGTACGGCCCGCGCCGTCAGTGCCGCTAAATCGGCATCATCTTGGATCCGAAACCCCGCGAAGACGCGGGGTTTTTATTGCCTTCAGACTTACTCTATTTCTTTCCGGTCCTTGCCAAGCCCCCCGGTGCGACCTGAGCGCCCTTGACTTATCGCCTCGATCGTCCGACTTCACTGAAAGGACATGAAGGAGCGGCAGATGAACGAAGCGGCAAAGACCACCATCGACCAGAGCGAAGTCGATCGCTTTTCCGCCATGGCAGCCGAGTGGTGGAGCCCGACGGGCAAGTTCAAGCCGCTGCACAAGTTCAATCCTGTTCGCCTGGCCTATATCCGCGACAAGGCAGCAGAGAATTTTTCGCGCGGTCCGAAGAGTGCCAAGCCGCTTGAGGGCCTGCGCGTGCTCGATATCGGCTGCGGCGGCGGCCTCTTGTCGGAGCCGGTCGCCCGTATGGGCGCTGAAGTAGTCGGCGCCGATCCCTCGGAAAAGAACATCGGCATCGCCTCAACCCACGCCAAGGCATCGGGTGTTGCGGTCGACTATCGCGCCGTCACCGCCGAGCAGCTTGCCGAGGCAGGCGAGACCTTCGATATCGTGCTCAACATGGAAGTGGTGGAGCATGTGGCCGATGTCGAGCTTTTCATGAATACCTGCGCCAGCATGGTCAGGCCGGGCGGCCTGATGTTCGTCGCCACGATCAACCGCACCATGAAGGCGGCAGCACTTGCCATTTTCGCTGCCGAAAATGTCCTGCGTTGGCTGCCGCGCGGCACGCATCAGTATGAGAAGCTGGTACGCCCGGAAGAACTGGAAAAGCCGCTTGCCGCAAGCGGTCTCGAGATTGTCGACCGCACGGGCGTCTTCTTCAATCCGCTGGCAAACCAGTGGAACCTGTCGAAGGACATGGATGTGAATTACATGCTGCTGGCAAAACGACCGGCCTGATCGCGCCGCAGGGCCGCCCGCATATCAGTTCACGTCTTCGGGCAAGACCGGGAGGGCAGCGATCTCGATGCCTTCTTCCACCAGCGCTTCAGCTTCGTCGGGCGTTGCCTGGCCGATGATACCGCGGGCATCCGCCTCACCGTAGTGGATCTTGCGAGCTTCCTCGGGGAATCGGGTTCCGACATCCTCGGAATTCGCCTTGATCGCAGCGACAGCTTCCTTGAGCTTCAGGAAGGCTTCGCGGCGGGCCGTGTCCATCGCGACCGTCTGCATCTCTTCCTTCTTGCGCGCGGTCGAGACGGAAGGAGCCATGAGTGACTTGGAGATGGAGGCGGAATTGCAGACGGGGCAGGTCAGAAAGCCGCTTGCGACCTGCCGGTCAAAATCGGCGCCTTCAGAAAACCAGCCTTCGAATTCGTGGGCATTCTCACAAATAAGGGAATAGCGGATCAAGCTACTACGCCTCCTGTAATTTCCCCCGCAATCCTCTCGATGGAAAACTCCCGGCCGTTCTTAAGGTTCGGAATCTTGTCATGGGCGGCTTTCACAGCCGCCGGATCGATCTCCGCCAGAATGACCGTCTCGCCGGTCGGACCGGCTGACGCCAGCACCTTGCCCCAGGGATCGATGATCATCGAATGGCCGAATGTCTCGCGTCCGTCTTCATGCAGGCCGGCCTGCGCTGCGGCGATGACGAAGACACCATTTTCAATGGCGCGCGCCCGCAGCAGGATTTCCCAATGCGCCTCGCCTGTCTGCTTCGTGAAAGCGGCCGGAACGGTCATCACTTCGGCACCGGCAACCGCCTGCGCTCGGAAAAGCTGCGGGAAACGCACGTCGTAACAGATGGTGAACCCCATCTCGGCAAACGGCAACGACAGAACGCGCGCTTCCGAACCCGGCCTGTAAGCCGCACTTTCGCGCCAGCTCTCGCCATTGTCGAGATCGACATCGAACATGTGGATCTTGTCGTAACGGTTCAGGATCTTGCCGTCAGGTCCGAAGAGGAAACCGCGATTGGCCATCTTGCCGTCGTCGAGCGCAATCGCCGTCGAGCCAACATGCATGAAGATACCGAGTTCGGCCGCAAGCGCCGAGCCGGTTTTGACAATGATGTCATTGCTCTCGTCACGGAGCACTTCCTTTGCCGCAGCGCGGTTACGCTGCAACATGCCGGTCATTTCAGGCGTCTGCACGTAAGTGGCGCCCTTTGCAGCAGCCTCTCGGACGAGGCGCGCCATCGAAGCGGCATTCCACTCCGGATCGACACCGGAACACATCTGGATGGCGGCGGCTGTGAAGCTCATCGCTCTTCCTCAGGCCGCCAGCAGCGGATCGAGCTTGCCTGCCCGATCGAGCGCGTAGAGATCGTCGCAACCGCCGACATGCGTGCTGCCGATGAAAATCTGCGGAAAGGTGGTGCGGCCGTTCGACTTGCCAAGCATTTCCTGACGAAGCTCGGGCGAGAAGGTCGCGTCATGTTCGACATAGTCGACGCCCTTCTCTTCAAGAAGAGATTTGGCGCGTGCACAATAGCCGCAGAATTGACGCGTATAGATGGCAACGGGTACCATGAAGGTCTCCAGACAGTGCTGTTTTCTTTCTGTCATATAGTTTCTGCAATAGCCCTTGCAAAGGTCAAAACCGTTATATCGGCAGCCCCCGCCTTTCGCAGCGCGCGCGTTGCCGCACCAACTGTCGCCCCTGTCGTAAAGACGTCGTCGACAAGCACGATGCGTTTGCCGAAGACATCGCTTTCCCTGCCCGCGGCGACCGCAAAAGCGCCACGGACATTGTCCTCGCGCGCCCGTATACCAAGACCAACCTGCTGGCTGGTACGCTTCACACGCAGAAGCGTCCCCGGCAACAGCGGTTTTCCTGCAAGCCCCGCCAAATGTCGGGCAAGCTCCGCGGCTTGGTTGAATTTGCGCGAGACCATGCGGGTGCGATGAAGCGGAACCGGAATGACGGCATCGCAGCGTTCGACCATGCCGTCCGACGCGCGCAGCATCCAGCCGGCCATCATCGGCGCGAGATCGGTTCGATCGCGGTATTTGAGGCCGTGTACAAGAGTGCGAACGGCATGGTCGAGGGTGGCTGCTGAACGCAGCCGATCGAAGGGCGGCGGATTGGCGATCGCCTCTGCGCTCAGAATGCCGGCCCCGAGATCATGGGAAAAGGGAAGGCCGAGCACCTCGCAATAGGGCCGCTCGATGAAGCGGACCTCGGACCAGCATTTGGCACAGAGCCCGCGATGGCCGCCTGTCGAAACACCGCAAGCCGCACAGGACGGCGGATAGACAAGATCGGCAAGCATGGAAACGGGCCGCAGAAGCTGCGCGAATATCCGCCCCGTCTCACTTTTCATCTTGATCGTCCCCATATGAGGCAGACTAAAGCATGTCGCGCAAAACTGTGTAGCGGTTTTGCGATAACGACATGCGTAAAAAACGAAGACCTGAAGCGTGGCAGGCGGATATCAAAGATCGCGACGCGCTTTAGCGCGTCACGCGACAAAGGAAAATCGCCTTGCCGCCTGCCGGATGGCGGAATATGGACATCGCCATGGATATCATCTTCGACAAGGCGCAGATCGCCGCGAACCGTCGGCGCGCGCTCGCAAATAACGACCCGAAAGCAGGCTTCCTGCTCGATATCGCCGCCGAGGAATTGGCAGACCGCCTGGCCGTCGTGGAGCGCAGCTTCGAACTTGCGGTGGAACTGCACGGCACCACAGGCGCGGCCGCCCGTGCGGCGATCGCGACCGGCAAGGTCGGCAGCCTCACCCGCGTGGAAAGCGATATGCACTATGTCGCGCCGGGCGAACCTTTTCTCCAAGCACCGCTCGAAGACGTGCCGCTCGCGCCCCAATCGACTAATCTGGTAATTGCACCGCTCAACCTGCACCTGACCAACGACACACCCGGCGTCTTCATCCAGATCCGCCGCGCGTTGAAGCCGGACGGCCTGTTCCTGGCCGCTATTCCGGGCGCCGGTACGCTGCAGGAACTGCGCGAGGTGCTGCTCGCGACCGAGATCGAGATGACCGGCGGCGCAAGCCCGCGCGTCATCCCCTTCGCCGATGTCCGCGATGTGGGCGGTCTGCTGCAGCGCGCAGGCTTTGCGCTGCCCGTCATCGACGCGGAGAATTATACGGTACGCTATGATTCAATTTTTCCGCTGATGCGCGACCTGAGAGCGATGGGCATGGCCAATCCGCTCGTTGCGCGCAGCCGCAAGCCACTGACACGCGCCTTCTTCCTGCGCGCCGCTGAAATCTATGCCGAGCGCTATTCGGACCCCGACGGCCGCATCCGCGCGACATTTTCAGTGATCTATGTGTCGGGATGGGCACCGCATGAAAGCCAGCAGCAGCCGCTGAAGCCAGGAACGGCCAAGGCGCGGCTTGCTGACGCACTGAAGGTGGAAGAGCAGAAGCTCAGGCAGTGAGCTAACGAACAGCTCAGTTGATCGTCAGGTTATTCTCGACGGTGTTGAACACGCCGCGCAGGCCATTGGTGAATACACCCAGGCCCCCAATGAGCGCAACCGCCATCAGCGCTGCAATCAATCCATATTCGATCGCCGTCGCACCGCTTCTGTCTGCCAGAAATTTCTTCAGCAAATTCATCAACCCAACCCTTCTGCGCGCAAGACTGCAATGAAACTCATGGCCCCCAGGGACGGGAGCTTCATTTCCTCAGCAGCCGGCGCCGACGCCGTAGCCCTGGACGACACAGACCGAACCAGGCGTATCCTGGAGCACGCTGCGGCGGATTGTATAGCGCTTGCCGTTCTCGCTCTTCGGGCCATTCTCGGTCTTCGGGATGGAGCCGGTGGTGATCGTGTCGAAATCCGCCGGCGCGCTGGCGAGCACGCTCTTCTTGGAAGAATCCGCCAGCATCGGCGTCAGGATAAGGGTCAACGCCACTACGGCTGTACCGAAGAGAAGGGCAATATTGAGCGCCCCCGTCCTGCGCGAAGCAGACGAAGAAGCACGTTCCTTTTCGCGCACAGCTTTCCAGAAATCGTCGTCCATGACGTCAAGCCCTTAAATACACACACGCCAGTCGCTTGAGTGAGGCCGATCATTGCCAGAAGGTGCTAAATGATCGATTAATATCCACAGGCGAAATCGACGTTTCGTCCCAATAATCAGCAAAAGCTAAAGTAGATCCTGTAGTACCGGGATGAGCGGCTCATCGGCCGGCGGCATCGGATAATCGCGCAGCGCCTGCGGGCGCACCCATTTGATTGCCTGGCCCTCACGCCCCTGCGGAATGCCTTCATAACGGCGGCAGACATAAAGCGGCATCAGCAGGTGGAACGTATCATAGCTGTGGCTGGCGAAGGTCAGCGGCGCAAGACACGCCACCTTCGTCGAAATGCCGAGCTCTTCGTTCAGTTCACGCACCAGCGTTTCCTCCGGCGTCTCGCCGGGTTCGACCTTACCGCCGGGGAATTCCCACAGGCCGGCAAGGGACTTGCCTTCCGGCCGCTGTGCCAGAAGGATACGCCCGTCCGCATCGATCAGCGCACAGGCTGCGACCAGGATCAGCTTCCTTCCGGCGTCGGTCATTCGCAGCGCTCCTGCCAATAGCAATAGTGATAGGCATCACGGAAGCCGAGACGCTCGTAAAGAGCAATCGCCGGTGCGTTGGAGAGTTTCACCTGCAGCCAGGCGGTACGGGCGCTGCGCATCCGCGCCCAGCGCAGTGCCGAAGTCAGGATCTCGATGCCGAGCCCCTTGCGGCGATGGCTGTCCGCGACCGAAAGCGACATGATGCCCGCAAGATCGTTGTCCTGCACGCAGAGGACCGTCGCCAGCGAGCCATGGATCGTATCCTCGATCATGAAAAGGCCGGATGGCGGCTTGATTGCCGAGATGATTTCGGCAAGCGCCGGTTTCAGAGAAAGCTGCGCCTGATCGACGGCGAGATTGGCATCAACGAACCGGCCAACATCGTGAGTCGGAAGATGATCGAGCGTATCGGGCAGATCGGCCTGCGAGAGATCGCAGACCATGACGGCCGTTTCATCGAAACGCTTCCATCCCTGTTCCCTAATCAGGTCGATCAGAACAGGCGAGGCAAGTGGAGTCTCACGCACGACGGCAGGACGGCCATAGGCCTCGAATTTGCGGCTTGCCTTCTCCAGCCTGATCTCGACATCGCGATGGTCGGAGGGATCGAGCGGCACGATGGAATTCAGGCGATTCGAGGGATGGCCCGCCGTCAGGCGAACCTGCCAGCTTCCGTCATATTGTACGGAAGCGGCCGGCCAGGCGCGAAAGCCCACGGCTTCCAGCCGCCGGACCAGCGGCAGGTTCTGCTTCGGAAGGGATGCCTGCATCAACGAACGATCAGCTCCGGTAGTCGCCATTGATCGCAACATATTCCTTGGTGAGGTCGCAGGTCCAGACCGTAGCCTTGCCGGAGCCGAGGCCAATATCAACTTTGACAGGAATATCCTGCTTCTTCATCACGGCGGAGGCCGCATCCTCGGAATAGGAGGGGTCGCGCTCACCGTTGACGGCAACGCGCACATCGCCGAACCAGATGGCGAGCCGGTCGCGATCGGCCATTTCACCGGCCTTGCCGACGGCCATGACAATACGGCCCCAGTTGGCGTCCTCGCCCGCAGCCGCCGTCTTGACCAGCGGCGAATTGGCGATGGAAAGGGCGATCGTCTTGGCAGCGGCATCGCTCTCGGCGCCGGTCACGGTGATTTCAAGCATCTTCGTGGCGCCCTCGCCGTCGCGGGCGACCTGGATCGCCAGATCCTTGAGGAGCTCGTTGAGGGCTGCGCGGAATGCACCGAGCTGCGGATCGCCCGCGCCCGTGATGCGAGCCTGTCCGTCGGCTGCTGCGGCACCTGTCGCAAACAGCATCAGCGTGTCCGAGGTCGAGGTGTCACTGTCGACGGTCATGGAGTTGAAGCTCGGCTCGACACCGGCAGACAGCAAAGACTGCAGGGCGGAAGACGCGATATCGGCATCCGTGACGACGAAGGAAAGCATGGTCGCCATATCGGGCGCGATCATGCCGGCTCCCTTGGCGATGCCGTTGATCGTCACCTTCACACCGCCGATTTCGGCAGTGCGGGTCGCAACCTTCGGATAGGTGTCAGTGGTCATGATGGCCTTGGCGGCCTCGAACCAGAAATCGCCTGTCGCATCGGCGTGCATCTTGTCGAGCACACCGGCAAATTTGGTGGCGTCGAGCGGTTCACCGATGACGCCGGTCGACGCAAGAAAGATTTCATTTTCGCCGCAGCCGACGGCAGCGGCGGCCGACTTTGCGGTGAGCTCAGTCGCGGCGCGGCCCTTCAGGCCGGTGAAGGCATTGGCATTGCCGGAATTGACGACAACGGCGCGTGCCGTGCCATGCGGCAAGTTGGCCCGGCAGAAATCGACGGGCGCGGAGGGGCACTTCGATTTGGTGAAGACGCCTGCAACGGCAGCCGGCGCATCAAAGACCATCATCAGCACGTCCGTCCGGTTCTTGTACTTGATGCCGGCAGAAGCGGTCGCCATGCGCACGCCGCGAAGCGCGGGCAGCGAGGCAAAGGTTTTCGGGGCAAGCGGAGAAACGGTAGCGGACATGGATGTGACCTGCCAATGAGCATTTCCAGGCGAAATGGAAACCGGCTCGCCGTGCGGAAATGCGACAACAAACGATGTTCGAGCATGATGCCGAAAAGTGTGAACGGTTTTCGGACGACATCATGCTCTATTTTTGATTTAGATCCGGATTCAGATTTTAGGCCGATCAGGCCCAAAAACATCCGGATCTAATGAAGGGCCCGGAAAAACCGGGCCCAGATGCTGATGATTACTGCTGCGGCGCGGGGGCCGGTGCCGGAGCGGCGCCCGGCTCAGGCTGCTTGTTCGCGTCTTCGTAACCCTTGCGGAGCGTTTCGTCCATGATCTCGACCTTGGAGGAAGCCTTCGCCTGGTTCAGGAGCGCAAGATACTTGTCGCGCATGACGAGCTGACGAACCTGGTCCTGCACCTGCTCGAATGCCGGCGGCGGAGCGTCGCGCTTATCCTCGACCTTGATGACGTGATAGCCGAAGTCGGTCTTCACAGGGGTCTTGGAATAGGTGCCCTTCTCAAGCACGAAAGCGGCATCCTCGAATTCCTTGACCATGCGGCCACGGCTGAAATAGCCGAGGTCTCCGCCGTCATCCTTGTTCGGATCGGTGGACTTTTCCTTGGCGAGCTCGGCAAAGTCCTTGCCGGCGTCGAGCTGCTTGATAACGTCCTTGGCTTCGTCTTCGGTCTTGACGAGGATATGGCGGGCGTGAACTTCTTCCTGCTTCGGCAGGGCGGCGACTTCCTTGTCGTAACGTGCCTTCACATCGGCATCGGTGACAGTGTCGACGACATGCTTCTTGAAGTAGGCGTTGTGAAGCTCGCGGTCGGTCAGATACTGCATGCGCTTCTTGAAGTCGTCCGTCTGGTCGAGCTTCTCGGCGGTGGCATCGGCAGCAAGCAGCTTCACGTCGATAGCGGCAGAGAGGGCGGCAACCTTCTTCTGGTCGTCAGGGAGCTGCGCAAGCTGCGGGTCGAGATTGGCCACAGCCAGATCGAGTTCCGACTGGTGGATTTCCAGATTGCCGACCTTGGCGACGACCGCATCATCGGCATAGGCCGGGGCCTGGAAGGCGACGAAGGCCGTAAACGCCAGCGCAGCAAGTTTGTTGGTGCTCAACATTAAATAACCCTTCACAATTATACCCGCCGGCTTCAGCTTTCGTGAATCCAGCCCGAAAACAGGCTTCAACACCGGAATGTGGCCTTTCTATATCAGCCAAATCCGTTGACATCATTTGCCCCCCCTCTTATCTGTCACGCAACCTCGCGTCCAGAACAGTTTCCGGGCGTTTTCAAGCGTGCGCCTGTTTTTCGGCTGGGTAGCGAATAAGAAACGTCGGGGAAGAATATTCAGAAAGGACCAGTCATATGGTCAGCTTTGGCGGTATTGCCCGCAAGTTATTTGGCTCAGCCAACGATCGCCGCGTGCGGTCCTTCCAGCCGAACGTCGCCGCAATCAACTCTATTGAGGAGAAGACCAAGGCGCTGACGGACGAGCAGCTTGCCGCAAAGACGGTGGAGTTCCGCGCGCTCCTCGCAGAAGGCAAAACGCTGGACGATATCCTGATCCCGGCCTTCGCGGTCGTGCGCGAAGCCTCCCGCCGCGTCCTCGGCATGCGACCTTTTGACGTACAGCTCGTCGGCGGCATGATCCTGCATTCCAACGCCATCGCCGAAATGAAGACCGGCGAAGGCAAGACGCTCGTCGCTACCCTGCCGGTCTATCTGAACGCGCTTGCCGGCAAGGGCGTGCATGTCGTCACTGTCAACGACTACCTCGCACAGCGTGACGCTGCGAACATGGGCCGCCTCTACGGCTTCCTCGGCCTGACCACTGGCGTCATCGTCCACGGCCTTTCCGACGAGGAGCGACGCGACGCCTATGCCTGCGACATCACGTACGCGACTAACAACGAACTCGGCTTCGATTATCTGCGCGATAATATGAAATACGAGACGAACCAGATGGTGCAGCGCGGCCATAACTTCGCGATCGTCGACGAAGTGGACTCGATCCTGGTCGATGAAGCGCGCACGCCGCTCATCATCTCCGGCCCGCTCGACGACCGCTCCGACCTCTACAACACCATCGACACCTACATTCCGCTGCTGACGCCGGAAGACTATGAGATCGATGAAAAGCAACGTTCGGCAAACTTCTCCGAAGTCGGCACGGAGAAGCTGGAAAACCTGCTGAAGCAGGCCGGCCTCCTGAAGGGCGCCTCGCTCTACGACATCGAGAATGTCGCGATCGTTCATCACATCAACAATGCGCTGAAGGCCCACAAGCTGTTCCAGCGCGACAAGGACTACATCGTCCGCAACGGCGAAATCGTCATCATCGACGAATTCACCGGCCGCATGATGCCAGGCCGCCGCTACTCGGAAGGTCAGCACCAGGCGCTGGAAGCCAAGGAAAAGGTGCAGATCCAGCCGGAAAACCAGACGCTGGCCTCGATCACCTTCCAGAACTACTTCCGCATGTACAACAAGCTTGCCGGCATGACCGGCACGGCCCAGACGGAAGCGGAAGAATTCGGCAACATCTACAATCTCGACGTTCTCGAGGTGCCGACCAACCTGCCAATCCTGCGTATCGACGAAGACGACGAAGTCTACCGGACCGTCGAGGAGAAGTACAAGGCGATCATCACCGAGATCCTGGACGCCCACAAGCGCGGCCAGCCGGTGCTCGTCGGCACGACCTCGATCGAGAAGTCGGAGTCTCTGGCGGAGCTGATGCGCAAGCAGGGCTTCTCCAACTTCCAGGTTCTGAACGCCCGCTATCACGAGCAGGAAGCCTATATCGTTTCCCAGGCTGGTGTGCCGGGCGCCGTGACAATCGCCACCAACATGGCCGGCCGCGGTACCGACATCCAGCTCGGCGGCAACCTCGACATGCGCATCGACCATGAGCTTGCCGAAGTCGAGCCAGGCCCGGAGCGCGACGCAAAGGTCGCGGCGATCCGCGAAGAAATCAGGGCACTCAAGGAAAAGGCGCTTGCGGCAGGCGGTCTCTACGTCATCGCCACTGAGCGCCATGAAAGCCGCCGCATCGACAACCAGCTGCGCGGCCGTTCCGGCCGTCAGGGTGACCCCGGCCGCTCCAAGTTCTACCTGTCGCTTCAGGATGACCTGATGCGCATCTTCGGCTCCGACCGCATGGACAGCATGCTGCAGAAGCTGGGTCTCAAGGAGGGTGAGGCGATCGTCCATCCCTGGATCAACAAGGCTCTGGAACGCGCGCAAAAGAAGGTCGAAGCTCGCAACTTCGACATCCGCAAGAACCTTCTGAAGTACGACGACGTTCTGAACGACCAGCGCAAAGTCATCTTCGAACAGCGCGTCGAGATGATGGAAGCGCCGAATATTTCCGAGACTGTATCCGACATGCGTCGCGAAGTGGTCGACGATCTGGTCACGACTCACATTCCGGAACGCGCTTACGCCGAGCAGTGGGATGCCGTCGGCCTGAAGACGCAGGCCGCCAACATCCTCAACCTCGACCTTCCGATCGAGGACTGGGTGAAGGAAGAAGGCATTGGCGAAGACGATATCCGCGAACGCCTGACGGAAGCCACCAACGCCGCCTTCAACGAGAAGGTCGAGCGCTTCGGTCCCGATATCATGCACTATGTCGAGCGCCAGGTTGTCATGCAGACGCTCGATCATCTGTGGCGCGAGCACATCGTCAACCTCGACCATCTGCGTTCCGTCATCGGCTTCCGCGGTTACGCCCAGCGCGATCCGCTGCAGGAATACAAGTCGGAAGCCTTCGAGCTCTTCCAGGCGCTGCTCAACAACCTGCGTCAGGCCGTCACGGCACAGCTTATGCGCGTCGAGCTGGTGCAGCAGGCTCCGCCGCAGCCGGAACCGCCTGTCATGCAGGCCCATCACCTCGATCCGACGACCGGCGAGGATGAGTTTACAAATACGACCTATCAGGCGCTTGAAGTCACCGTCCCGCCGGAAAACCGCAACCCCAACGATCCATCGACCTGGGGTAAGGTCGGCCGTAACGAGGCCTGCCCCTGCGGCTCGGGCAAAAAATACAAGCACTGCCATGGTGCTTTCGAACAGGTCTGAGAATGGCGCCTTCGGGCGCCATTTTTCTTGGTATTTCCGCCCAATTATGGATCACAGTGGCAGGCAATGCCGCCTCGTTGGGCATACCGTTTCTTAACTCTGATCTGGCAAGACTTGCCGGTGCGAATGCCCTGCCCTTAGAGTTTTGCGTGTTAAAATGGCGGTCATAGAAACAGCGGAAAAAATGCTGCCCGCGGGGCTGCGGCCGATCGCCGGCCGCGTGCTGCGTATGCTCGCCGCCGTGCTGACCGAACGGGGCGACAAGGCAGCCGCACAGCGCATGGCGTTGATCGCTTTCTCGATCCGCATCCTGAGCGCAGCCCTCGCCTTCCTGTCGCAAATCGTGCTCGCCCGGCTGATGGGCGAATATGAATACGGCATCTTCGTCTTCGTGTGGGTGCTGGTCGTCCTCTGCGGTGATCTTTCCTGCCTCGGTTTCCACACCGCGATCGTCCGCTTCCTGCCGCAATATCGCGCCGCCGGCGCCTTCGCCGAAATCCGTGGCCTCACCGGCACCGCGCGCGTTTTCGCGCTGCTCTCGGGTACGACCGTTCTCATCGCCGGCATGTTCGGTCTGCATTTCTTCGGCGACAGAATCGAGAGCTATTATCTGGTGCCGATCTTCCTCGGCCTCATGGCCATGCCGATGATCGCGCTCGGCGATATCCTTGAAGGCACGTCACGGGCCAATCATTGGCCCGTCATGGCACTCAGCCCGGTCTATATTGTCAGGCCGATCCTCATCATCTTTTTCATGCTGACTGCGATCTTCTTCGGCGCACCGCACACGGCAGTCACCGCCATGCAGGCAGCCCTCGCGGCAACCTTCGTCACCGCCCTCGGCCAATATGCCGCCACGGTCTACCGGATGCGCAAGCACTACGATGCCGGCCCCCGCAAGGTGGATTTCGTGGAATGGCTGGGCGTTGCCTTCCCGATCTTCCTGATCGAGGGCGTGAGCTTCCTGCTGACCAATTCCGATGTCGTGATCGTCGGCATCTTCCTGGAGCCGCATGACGTCGCGATCTATTTTGCAGCGGCCAAGACCATGGCTCTGGTGCATTTCATCAATTTCTCGGTGAAAGCTGCCTCCGGCCCGCGCTTCTCCTCGATTATCGCCGAAGGCAACCGGGCCGATCTCGCGGTTGCGGCTATCGATGCTGCCCGCTGGACCTTCTGGCCCGCCCTCGCCGTCGGTCTCGCGGTCCTGGCGGCCGGGCATCTGCTGCTGTCGCTTTTCGGCGGCGCATTCACGGCCGGTTATATGCTGATGGCGATCCTGCTGGCCGGTATCCTCACCAAGGCTCTGGTCGGTCCCGCCGAGACGCTGCTGATGATGGCAGGCAAGCAGAACCTCTGCGTCGCCCTTTACGCTGGAGCGCTCGCCGCCAATGTCGGCCTCAATATCCTGCTGATCCCGCACTACGGCATCGTCGGCACGGCGATCGCCACGGCCTCCGCAATGGCCGTGGAAGCGATCCTGCTGCATGTCTTCGTGCGCCGCGCACTCGGCTTTACGCTTTTCGCCTTCGCAACCCCTTCCGCCGCAACGCCAGAAATGAGAGCCCGATAGATGGTGCGTGTACCACCCATCACCGAGAGCACCGACAGCAACGCGAACCGCATGGTTCACGATCTTGCCGCGCTCAAGTTCGAAGCCCCGCAGGCCGAAGCACGGATCGAAATCGGCCGGCTGGGACGTGAGCTCTGCCTTTACCCCGGCAAGCTCGGCTACGATCTGCAGGAGGAGCTGGATTTCCTCTCCAATCGCTCGATGGAGCCGAATGTCTTCTTCAGCGGCCGTTTCCTGGCGCCTGCCATGCCGCGGCTGGAAGACCGGCAGGTCAATTTCGCGATCATCCGCGACGAGAACGAACATCGCAGCCGCATGCGCCTGCTCATGCCCTTCTCTGTCGACAAACCCGGTTTCGCCGTCGGCCCGTCGATCATCCGCGGCTGGGCAAACAGCTTCGGTCCGCTCGGTACCCCCTTGGTCGACGCCGAGGATGCGGCGGAGACGCTGGACAACCTCTTCGAAGGCCTGATCACGCCGGACCTCGGCCTGCCGGGCACACTGGTGCTGCCGGACGTCCGGCTGAACGGCATCTTCGTGCGCATGGCAAAGGCCGTTGCGCTCAGCCGCAATCTGCCGCTGACCGTCGCCAATCCCTATGAGCGGCCGATGCTGCAGAGTGATGACGATGCCATGGTTTATCTCGGCCGCACCGTATCTTCCTCTCACCAGCGCGAGATGCGCCGCCAGTGGCGGCTGCTCGAAGAGCTCGGCAATGTCGTCCACACCGTCGCCCGCCAGCCGCGCGAAATCCACATGCGTTTCGAGGAATTCCTGGCGCTGGAAGCCGGCGGCTGGAAGGGCAAGCGCCGCAGCGCGCTGGTGACCGACCGCTATCACACCGCCTTCGCCCGCGAGGCCGTCTCCAATCTGGCGGAAGTCGATGCCGTGCGCATCCACACGATCGACATTAACGGCAAGGCGATCGCCGCCGTGGTCGTGCTTATGATGGGCGGCGAGGCCTATACCTGGAAGACCGCCTATGACGAAAACTACTCCCGCTATTCGCCGGGCAAGCTGTTGATGAGCGAATTGACCGAATGGCATCTCGACGATGCCAATGTCGTGCGCTCGGATTCCTGCGCCGTCTCCGATCATCCGATCATGAGCCGCTTCTGGCAGGAACGCGAGGAGATGGGCACGTTGGTGATCGGCCTCACCCAGAACGGCGACCGCGACATGCGCCAGGTCGCGGCCCAGCTTCACATGTACCGCAGTACCCGCAACATGGCGAAGATGCTCCGCGAGAAGATCATGTCGCTTGCCGGCCGGGGTTAGTTTTCAGCTTCCGCCGCAGCCTTTTCCCGTAACAGCCGGCGGATGACCTTGCCTGTGGTTGTCAGCGGCAGCGCATCGACGAATTCGACCTCGCGCGGATATTCGTGCATCGAAAGCCGGGTTTTCACCCAGTCCCGGATTTCCGCTGCCAGCTCCGCACTCGGGCTGTAGCCTGGCGCAAGAACGATATAGGCCTTGACGATCTCCGTACGCAGCGCATCTGGCTTGCCGACGGCAGCGGCAAGCTGCACGGCCGGATGGCCGACGAGACAGTCCTCGATCTCCGCCGGCCCTATGCGGTAACCGGACGAGGTGATGACGTCGTCGTCACGGCCTGCAAAGGTGACGTAGCCCTCCGCATCCTGCCGGCCGATATCACCAGTCAGCATCCATCCCTTGGCGTACTTCCTGCTGGTCGCATCGGGGTCGCTCCAGTAGCCGAGGAACATCACCGGATCGGGACTGGCAATGGCAATCTGCCCCTGCTCGCCGACCGGCAGCTCGTCACCTTTGTCGCTGACAACAGCCACCCTGTGGCCGGGCGAAGCGCGCCCGATTGCGCCGGCCTTCGTCACCCCGAAGGCAGCGCTCGAAGACAGCACGAAATTGCACTCCGTCTGCCCGTAAAATTCATTGACGGTAATGCCGAGCGTACGGCGCACCCACTCATAGGTTTCGCGCCCCAGGGATTCACCTGCCGAACCGATGGTGCGCAGCACCAGATCGTATTTCGAGCGCGGCTCCTCGACGGATTTCAGGAGCCGGAGTGCCGTCGGCGGAATGAAGGCATTACGCACCTTCATCTCGGCCATGATGCGATAGGCCATGTCCGCATCGAATTTCTGTGCCGGCGAGGAAACGACAGGCACGCCGAGCAGCAGGCTCGGCAGCAGCGCATTGAGCAGCCCGCCGGCCCATGCCCAGTCAGACGGCGTCCAGACCTTGTCTCCCGCCTGCGGGAAACCCTCATGGGCAAACTGCATGCCGGGAATATGGCCGGCAAGAACCCGGTGGCCATGCAGCGCGCCCTTCGGCGGCCCCGTCGTGCCCGACGTGAAGATCATCAGCGCTGGCTCGTCGGGGCCTGACTGCACAATTTCGAATGTGGAAGAATGGGCGGAAACCAGATCGGCAAAGCCCAGCGTGCTTGCGGAGGTCCCATCGACGCTGATGACATGTTTGACGTCAGGCAGTCGGTCGCGGATCTGGTTGATGCGTCCAAGCCCGAAGCCATTGGTGATGACGGCTGTCGCACCTGCAGCCTTCAGCCGGTACTCCAGCGCCTCGACGCCGAAAAGCAACGCGAGCGGCAGCGCGACCGCGCCCATCTTGTAGATAGCCACATGCGAAATGACCGTCTCGAAGGATTGCGGCAGGAGCAGCGCCACACGATCCCCCTTGCCGATACCAAGTGCCGAAAGCGCATTGGCGAAGGATGAGGAGCGGGCGGCAAGCTCGCCATAGGTCAATGACAGATGGTGGCCGTCGGGACTGAAATGTTCGAGGCAGACGCGATCAGGATCACGCGCGGCCCAATCGTCGCACACGGCGCGGCCGATATTGAAATCCTCTGATATCTGCCAGGAGAAATCACGGTAGAGCGTGTCATATCGATCGCCGGGCGGCAGTTTCATGGGCATGATCCGGTAAAATGCTGCACCAGCTAACACCTCACCGACCGAATGCGCAAGCGGTGTAATCCGCAAGGATAAGACGACATTCCGCCCGCTCATCAGGTATTATTGCGCTAACTGCAAAACACATTCTCCGTCAGGCTCGCTGAGACTTCGGCGATTTCTGCGCTACATCATGTGCATGCGCCTGGGGAGTCGCTGAAATTCATCGCGGAGCACTTTCATGGAATATGTAAAACTCGGGAAGACCGGTCTCGAAGTCTCGAAGATCTGCCTCGGCTGCATGACCTATGGCGATCCCAACCGCGGAAACCACGCCTGGAGCCTGCCGGAAGAGGAAAGCCGCGCGCTCCTCAAACAGGCGATCGATCTCGGCATCAATTTCCTCGACACGGCCAACACCTATTCTAATGGTTCCTCCGAGGAGATCGTCGGCCGCGCCATCAAGGATTTCGCCAAGCGCGAGGATATCGTACTCGCGACCAAGGTCTTCAACCGCATGCGGCCCGGGCCGAATGGCGCCGGCCTGTCGCGCAAGGCGATCTTCGACGAAATAGACAACAGCCTGCGCCGCCTCGGCACTGACTACGTCGACCTCTATCAGATCCACCGCTGGGACTATACGACACCGATCGAGGAAACGCTGGAAGCTCTTCATGACGTCGTGAAATCAGGCAAGGCGCGTTATATCGGCGCTTCTTCCATGTATTCCTGGCAGTTCGCCAAGGCGCTCTACACCTCGCGCCTCAATGGCTGGACGGAATTCGTCAGCATGCAGGACCACGTAAACCTGCTCTACCGCGAGGAAGAACGCGAAATGCTGCCTTTCTGCGAGGATCAGAAGATCGCCGTCATTCCCTGGAGCCCGCTTGCCCGCGGCCGCCTGACCCGTGACTGGGATGAGAAGACCAACCGCAGCGAAACCGATGAATTCGGCAAGACGCTCTATAAGCAGGCCGAAGACGCCGATCGCAAGATCGTCGAGAAGGTTGCCGAAATCGCCAAGGCCCATGGCGTTTCCCGCGCGCAAGTCGCCACTGCCTGGATCCTGCAGAAGAGCGCAGTCACCGCCCCGATCATCGGCGCTTCCAAGGCGCAACACCTGACGGACGCCGTCGGCGCGCTGACGGTGAAACTCAGCGCCGATGATATCGCCGCACTCGAAGCACCCTACATCCCGCACAACGTCGCCGGCTTCAAATAAGCCGTCGCGTGACAGCCTCTCTCCGCCGATGTGGAGGGAGGCTCATTCCTTTCCCGATATCAGGACTTCCGGCGATTGCCCGCTGTGTGAGTTCGGCCGCGACCTATTGAAGCAGATCATGCCGCTCTGGCGTTGGGTGGCCGAAAACGTCGCCTCGTTCGAGGCCACGCGTGTGCGATCCAAGAAACCATCACGAGCCGGTCACAGTTGAGCCTTAGCGGTTTGCGGCAAACAGAGGACCGTCCGCATGACTATCGTTCCTTTCGAAGCCCACCGCTTTCGTACCACTGCCGTCTACTACAACCGCTTCCGCGTCCCCTATCCGAACAGGCTGATCGAACGCGTCGCAGAACGCACCGGCCTGAAACCCGGCGATCGTGTGCTCGATCTCGGCTGCGGACCAGGACCGCTCGGCGTCGCCTTCGCACGCCTCGCTGGCGCTGATGTGATCGGGGTCGATCCCGAGCCGGAAATGCTGGATGCCGCGCGCGAAAATGCGGCCGAAACCGCCGTGAACATGAGGCTCATCCAGGGCTCCTCTTACGATCTCAACCCGGATCTGGCCCCGCTGAAACTTGCTGTCCTGGGCCGCTCCTTCCATTGGATGGACCGCCCGGCGACGCTGGCAGCGCTCGACGAGCTCATCGCGCCGGGCGGAGCTGTCGTTCTCTTCTCCGACAGGCATATCGCAGCGACACCGGATTGGCGTGACGTACTGCATCAGCTGTCGGAGACCTATTCGCCGGAAAAAAGCGCCGAGCGTAAACTACGCCGCGCGCCGGAATTCGGACCGCATGAGGCGGTCCTGCTGCGCTCCCCCTTCCGCAATCTCGAACGCATCGGCATCGTCAACGAACGGGTAATCGGGACGGAGGATATCATCGGCCGCGCCTTCTCCATGTCCGTCACCTCTCCACAGGTGCTGGGTGAAAGGACAGAGGAATTCGAGGCAGCCTTCCGCAGCGAGCTCGCCGCCCTGTCACCGGACGGCACCTTCACCGAAATCGTCGAAGGCCATGCGATGATCGCCTTCCGCGACTGAGCAATTCCAGTAAAGCGCGTAGCGGTTTTGCGCCCGGAGTTGCGTGAATGCTTTGGGATTACTGCAGCGGGTCGAGCTTGCGGCGCATCGTGACCAGAAACTGCTCGGCAAGCGCCCGATCCTCGACCGCGCGGGCAAGAATGACGGCCCCCATCATCGATGAAAGCGTCGACGTCGCATTGGCGCGGCGCTCTTCCTCGGTCGTACCCGGCACCACCTCCTTCAGCACATCGACCAGCGTGGACAACCCCTCGCTGAAGGTCGCACGAACCGCACCTTCGCTGCGGCTGACCTCCTGGATCAAGGAGGCGAATACGCAGCTTCCGCCGGGATCATCAACCGTGCGCCAATGGATGTAATGATCAAGCAGCGCCTGAAGCGGCTTGTCTGGTTCAGCGGCGATCAGCTCACGCCAACGTTCTTCCACACGCTCGATCAGCTTGCGGCTGACCTCCAGAGCAAGGTCGTCCTTCGATTCGAAATGGCCGTAAAAACCGCCATGCGTAAGGCCTGCAGCCTTCATGATGTCGGCGACGCCGACGCCATCGAACCCATTCTCGCGGAAGAGCACGCTGGCCGCCGTCAGGATCTTCTCGCGGTTTTCTGCAAATTTCTCGCGGCTGACCCGCATTTTTCATCTCCGGAAATGGTCGCTTGACAATTTATATGATGTCCATCATCAATACGCAACAAATATGATGGCCGTCATGTAAAGCGGTCTTGTATATGGTCCTCACGTCATAAACGGAATTTGCCCATGGTCTCTGCAGTCCTTGCATCATCCCTTGCCCGGCGAAACATTCACTATGGATGGGTTGTCGTCGCCGCCACCTTCCTGACCATGCTGGTAACCGCCGGCGCAATGGGCGCGCCGGGTGTCCTCATCAAGCCGCTGCAGGACGAATTCGGCTGGGAAACCTCGCAGATTTCCTCCGCCCTTGCCATCCGCCTCATCCTCTTCGGCCTGATGGGACCGTTTGCGGCCGCCTTCATGAACTATTTCGGCATCCGCAAGGTCATCGTCTTTGCGCTGGCCCTCATCGGCGCGGGCTTCGTCGGCTCGCTGTTCATGACCAAGCTTTGGCATCTGCTGGCGCTCTGGGGCATCGTCGTCGGCTTCGGCACGGGGCTGACGGCCATGGTGCTGGCAGCCACGGTTTCCACACGCTGGTTCGTCAAGCACCGCGGCCTTGTCGTCGGCATGCTCTCGGCAAGTTCGGCAACCGGCCAGCTCGTTTTCCTGCCGCTGATGGCGGAGCTGACCGAACGCTACGGCTGGCGCGCCACCGTCTTCTTCGTCTGCGCCATGATTATGGTCGCCGCTCTTCTCGTGCTGCTCTTCATGCGTGACCGCCCCTCGGACGTAAACCTGCCCTCGGTCGGCGAAACACAGGTTGCCCCGGCCCCCGCCCGCGGCACGCTCGGCGCAGCGCTTGCAACGCCGATCACAGTTCTCAGGGACATTTCGACGACCTCGACCTTCTGGATCCTGTTTGCCACCTTCTTCATCTGCGGGCTCAGCACCAACGGCCTCATCCAGACACATTTCGTCACACTCTGTGGCGATTTTGGAATCATGCCGGTCGCAGCCGCCAGCGTTCTCGCCGTCATGGGCATCTTCGATTTCTTCGGCACGATCGGCTCCGGCTGGCTCTCTGACCGCTTCGACAATCGCTGGCTGCTCTTCTGGTATTACGGCCTGCGCGGCCTCTCGCTGCTCTTCCTGCCTTTCAGCGATTTCAGCTTCTACGGCCTGTCGATCTTCGCCGTCTTCTATGGCCTGGACTGGATCGCCACCGTGCCACCGACCGTCAAGATCGCCGCCGACCGCTTCGGCCGTGAAAAAGCCGGCCTCGTCTTCGGCTGGGTCTTCGCCGGGCACCAGCTTGGTGCTGCCACCGCGGCCTACGGTGCCGGCCTGTCGCGCACGGCGCTGGAAAGCTACCTGCCGGCCTTCTTCATTGCCGGCGCCTTCTGCCTGCTGGCCTCGGTTCTGGCGATTACGCTGAAGAAATCCGGGCTCAGCGCGCCGAGTGAGGCAGTCGCCCACTAAACCTCGATTTCCAAACGCCAAAACTTCGCCCGCCGTCTTGCATGCGCGGGCGAACGCATGTTAGACAGCCGCCTCGTATTTCGCTGCCCCATTGGCGGAATTGGTAGACGCGCTCGACTCAAAATCGAGTTTCGAAAGAAGTGCTGGTTCGACCCCGGCATGGGGCACCAAATATCTCTGAATAAATGGATTTTAGACTTCGCCCACGCCCCGAAGGGCGAGGGCATGAGCCTCGGCGGCTGAAGTCCCGGCGGAGTGGAGTGCCGGCCCCTCAGCCGGCTGTTCAATCACACCGTCTGACCGTTTTTGTGACAGTGCCTTCATCGGTCTGACGGGTCACGCTGCGGGTGACGCAGCGGTCACGGTCCCGATCGCGCCAGCGATCCCGTTCGCGCACCGCGCCAAACGTGATGCCGCGATCACTGATGGTAACGCCGGGCCGAACCCGGTCATGGTCATAACGGTCGTAGCGGTCATAACCGTCATAGGCGCGCTCGCGTGTGACCGTCACGCTGTCTGCCATTGCAGGCGCTGCAGCCGAGCCAAGGGCAAGGGCAAGGGCAGCGATCGCACAGTTGATGATGATCATTCGCATATCTCTTCTCCTTGTCGTCATGTATAGGCAACGACACGGGAGCTTAGTAGTTCCGCTCAAAAAGCCGGCCATTTAAGCCTAATCCATCCAAATCAACTCTTTAACTTTGCCGGCGCTTCATCCTAAAGTGCCGTCCGCAGGCATTTTGAGAGGGCTGATGCATCAGGAAGCGGGACTCATTGCGACGGTAGCCATAAGCTTCGTCTTTGCGGCAGTTCTTGGCTATTGCGCCGACAGGCTGCGACTGCCGCCACTGGTCGGCTATCTCTTCGCCGGCATTCTCATGGGACCGTTCACACCGGGCTTTGTGGCCGACACGGAGCTTGCGAGCCAACTCGCAGAAATGGGCGTGATCCTGCTGATGTTCGGCGTCGGTCTGCACTTCTCCGCATCCGATCTTTTGGCCGTGCGCGGCATCGCCGTGCCGGGCGCGATTGGCCAGATCCTGTTTGCCACCCTGCTCGGCGTCGGCCTCGGCGAACTCTGGGGCTGGAGCCTCGGCGCCGGCATCGTCTTCGGCCTCAGCCTTTCGGTTGCCAGCACGGTCGTGCTCCTGAAAGCGCTGGAAGAGCGCAACCTCGTCAATACCGCCGGCGGGCGCGTAGCCGTCGGCTGGTTGATCGTCGAGGATCTCGCCATGGTACTGGCGCTTGTGCTGTTGCCGGCCCTCGCCGAACTTCTGGGCGGGCATGCGAGCGATGCCGCGCATGGCCTCGACCTGCCGCTTTGGATCACGATCGCCCTCACCTTGCTGAAGGTCGCAGCCTTTGCGGCAATGGCGATCTTCCTCGGGCCGCGCATCGTGCCCTGGCTTTTGACGCTGATTGCCCGCACCGG
Source organism: Rhizobium sp. KNZ14-9A (assembly GCF_056755015.1). Classification (NCBI taxonomy): domain Bacteria; kingdom Pseudomonadati; phylum Pseudomonadota; class Alphaproteobacteria; order Hyphomicrobiales; family Rhizobiaceae; genus Rhizobium; species Rhizobium sp. KNZ14-9A. Next base: position 4,254,191 of record NZ_JBPGXB010000002.1, on the reverse strand, counting down.
CTCGCGTGAACTCTTCACGCTCACCGTGCTCGCCATCGCGCTCGGCATTGCCTTCGGTTCGGCGGCAATCTTTGGCGTTTCCTTCGCACTCGGCGCCTTCTTCGCCGGCGTGGTGATGAGTGAATCCCATCTCAGCCATCGCGCCGCCGCCAATTCCCTGCCGCTGCAGAATGCCTTCTCCGTGCTGTTTTTCGTTTCCGTCGGCATGCTCTTCGATCCGTCGATCATTGTGCAGCATCCTCTGGCCGTGATCAGTGCTTTGGCACTGATCATCGTCGGCAAGGCAATCATCTCTTTCGGTATTGTCGTCCTCTTGCGCTATCCGATCGGTATGGGCCTGACGGCCGCCGGCGGCCTTGCCCAGATCGGCGAATTCTCCTTCATCCTTGCCGGCCTCGGCGTTTCGCTCGGGCTCCTGCCGCATGAAGGACAGGATCTTATCCTTGCCGCCGCAATCCTTTCCATCACGCTGAACCCGCTCGTCATCTTCGTGGCCGAGAAGCTGAACCGCAAGATCAGGGTGAAATGGCCGCGCCTACATGAAAGCTACGGCCGGAAAAACCAGGACGCCCTGGCACGGGAATTGGAAAAGATCAGGGCGCTCGGCGAGGAGCGCGCACGCCAGCATCATCTGCGGATCCAGCAGCTGGTCGAGACCTTCCCGCTTTTCTCCGAAGTTGGCGAGGATGCGCTTGAGGAACTGCTCTTGCTGTTCAACCCCAAACTCGCCTCGCCCGGTGAACGCGTCATCCGCCGCGGCGACCGCGGCGACAGCATGTATTTCATCTCCTCCGGCGCGGTGGAGGTGCGCTTGGCAAGCGGCGCGGTGCGGCTTGAACCCGGTGCCTTCTTCGGCGAAATGGCGCTGCTGAGCGGCGGACGCCGCACGGCCGATGTCATCGCCGTCGATTTCTGCCAGTTCGAAGTGCTGGAGCGGCGTGACTTCAACATGTTCATGTCTCGCCACCCCAACCTTCGCGCCATCGTCAGCGAAATGGCGCAGAAGCGCACCGAAATGAACGTCATGCGCCAGCAGTGGGAAAAATCCATGGACCTGTCGTAAGCGGTCGGAGCGCAAACTCGATCACGCCGTCGCAGTTTCATCCAGCTTCGGCCAGTAAAGATCAGAACGAAAATCGGCCGGGATGGGATCGAGCCGGCAGATGGCATCTGCAGCGAAATCGATCTGCATGGCGAAATATTGGAACGCCGGCGGCATCGGCACGCCGGCTGCTTCCATAATGCGGGAGCGGTGATAGCCGCTGGCGCTCAAACGACGAGCTGCCTCGCGCCTGATATCCTCGCGCTCCGGCCCACGACCGCTCGCTTGCCTATCCCGCTCCCCTGCGGAACTCAGCCCGCCCTCTATGACCCTGAATTTCATGACATGCCCGGATTCGTCGAACGACAACCCAGCCTGACGTAGTTTGGCGCTTTTGCCATCCCGCAAGATCTTGGGAGGGAATGCCGCATCAGATCACGAAAATTTTCAGCGCGAATGCCGGGAAGCCACAGCCCGAGCATTTACAGCGTCATGATCGCCCCCTAATGCTTTGTGCGTTGCAACAGAGAAAGGAAACGGATGCTCCGCAGACTTTACGACTGGACCATGTCTCTGGCCTCGAAGAAGTCGGCCGAAGGCTGGCTCGCCGTCATCGCCTTCGTCGAAAGCTCCATCTTTCTGGTTCCCGCTGACGTGCTCTTCCTGCCGATGGCTCTTGCCAAGCCCGAACGCTCCTATCGCTACGCGCTCGTCGCCACCATCGCATCGGTGCTGGGCGGCATCGCCGGCTGGGCGCTTGGCTATTTTGCCTACGAAACCGTGGCACGCCCGGTTCTGGAATTCTATGGAAAGCTCGATCAATTCGAGCAGATGAAATCCTACGTCACTTACGAGACGATCCTGCTGCTGCTCGTTACCTCGGGTCTCGCGCATCTGCCGCCGATCAAGATCGTCACGATCCTGTCGGGCGTCATCCATGTCAGCCTGCCGCTCTTCATCGTTTCGGCGATCATCGCCCGCGGCGCCCGCTTCCTGTTCCTGGCATGGCTGCTGCGCCGTTACGGCGAGCCGATCCGCCACTTCATCGAAAAGCGTCTCGGCCAGATCGTCGGCATCGGCGCCGCGGCCGTGATCGTGTTATATATCGCCTACCGATATTTTGCCCACTGAGCCAACTTTGCGGAGTGCCGCCATGAATGCCACTGCTTCGCCACTTGCCCGTCGGGGCGTCGTCCTCCTGTTGCTCCTTGCCATCGCCATGGCAGCGGTTGTGGGCACGGCTCTCGGCTTCCAGTATATCGGCGGCTATATTCCCTGCGCGCTCTGCCTGCTGCAGCGCCAGCCCTATTATTATGGAATTCCGATCGCGATCGTCGGCGCCGTGGCCGCCCTCATCGGCTTGCCGAACTGGATGACGCGCGCCATCATTCTTGCCGTCGGCATCCTGATGCTCGTCGGCGCCGGCATGGGCGTCTATCACGCAGGCGTGGAATGGCACTTCTGGCCAGGCCCCGCCACCTGCTCGACCACCGCAAGCAGCATGACCACCAATGCCGGCGATCTACTGGGCGAGCTGAACACGATCAAGGGCCCGTCCTGCACGGATGCAGCACTGCGCGTTCTCGGCCTGTCCTTTGCGGGCTGGAATGTGGTCGCAAGCCTGATCCTCGCGGCCTTCGCCTTCTGGAGCGTGAAGAAGACTGCTTAACCGCATAAAGCATGTGGCCAGAACTGCGCAGCTAACGACTGCGTAAACCCAGGACTTCGAACCAATGCATCACGGCTGCAGCTCGGTATCCCAGTAGAGGTAGTCGAGCCAGCTGTCATGCAGATAGTTCGGCGGGAAGAGCCGGCCGTTATTGTGCAGATCCTGCACGGTCGGCTGGTACGGCTTCTGCGCCGGGAACATGCTTGCCTGCTTCGGAAGCTTGCTGCCCTTGCGCAGATTGCAGGGCGAACAGGCCGCCACGACATTCTCCCAGGTCGTCTCGCCGCCATGAGCGCGCGGGATGACGTGGTCGAAGGTCAGATCGTCATGGGCGCCGCAATACTGGCACTCGAACCTGTCGCGCAGGAAGACGTTGAAGCGGGTGAAGGCGGGATTACGGGACGGCTGAACGTAAGTTTTGAGGCACACGACACTCGGCAGCCGCATCGAGAAGCTCGGTGAGGAAACCTCATGCTCATATTCCGCGATAATGTTCACACGGTCGAGAAATACCGCCTTGATCGCGTCCTGCCAGGACCAGAGCGACAAGGGGTAATAACTCAGTGGCCGGTAGTCAGCGTTCAGGACGAGCGCTGGCAGGGCCTGTGGTGAGACTGCAATCGTCAAGGAGCCCTCCTGGATCGATTCGGCATCTGCACCTGTATATTAGGCCGGTTGTTACAGGATTGTGAAGTCCAATAAATTCAGGGGATAAAGGCAAATTGAGGGAGAGTGTCCGTTAGCCGATCGGCAGCACGTCGCGACGCATTTTTGCGGCGTAGTAAGCCCAGAAAAGCCGGGCTGCGACCGAGCGCCAGGGTGACCAGATTTCCGCAAGCCCTGTAAGTACTTTGGCTTGCGGGCGTTCAGCGAGACCGAATGCCGCAGCGACCGCCGCCTGAAGCGCCACATCACCCGCCGGAAATACGTCCACATGGCCGCCGCAGAACATCAGATAGACCTCTGCCGTCCATGGCCCGATTCCCTTCTGAGCCGTCAGTTCTGCGAGCGCTTCGCCAGGCGGTTTTTGGACCAGGGTCTGCAGATTGATTCGTCCGGATGCGACCGCTTGCGCAATCCGCGTCAGCGTATCGGCCTTGGCGCGCGATAGCCCAAACTCGCGCCAGGCATCGGGATGAAGCAATATGTAGGATTCCGCACTTAGCAGTCCGCTCGCCGGCTGCATGCGCCGCCAGATCGCCTCGGCGCTGGCGCGCGATACCATCTGCGAAACGATGATATGAGCAAGGCCGGCAAAGCCCGGCTCGCGCAGCCTCAGCGGGACAGGGCCGGCCTCCCTGGCAATCGCCACGAGCCGTGGATCGAGAACAAGAAGAGCGGCAAGCCCCACTTCAATATCCTTTTCATTGCTGATGACCCGCACCTTGCCTCGCGATCGCTTCAAATCCATGTCAGAAGAAAGCATGATCACGACTCCGCGTCAAAAACCCGTCTTCCGTTTCGCCCCGAGCCCAAATGGGCCTTTGCATCTCGGTCACGCGCTGTCGGCTTTCCTGAACGACGACATGGCCAGGGCCGCAGACGGCCGGCTGCTACTGCGTATCGAAGACATCGATCTGACGCGCTGCACACCCGAATTCGAGGCCGGCATCTACGCCGATCTCGAGTGGCTGGGCATTGAATGGGAACAGCCGGTCCGTCGCCAGCAGAAACATTTTTCCGAATACCAGGCAGCCCTTCATTCTCTGATCGAACGCGGACTGGTCTATCCCTCCTTCCTGACGCGCGGCGAGGTCAAAACACGCGTCGCTGCCTATGAGAGAATGGGTGAGTCCTGGCCGCGCGACCCGGATGGCACGCCGCACTATCCAGCCGACGACCGTGACCGCAGCGACGAAGAACGCAATGCGATGCTGGTCTCCGGTCTCAAACATGCATGGCGGCTCAACATGAACAGGGCACTGGATCTGATCGGCGAACCGCTGTTCTGGACGGAGACCGGCGATGAACGAAAGGGCGAAATCCTGGCCGAGCCCGGCGCTTGGGGCGACGTCGTTCTCTCACGCTCGGATGCCCCCTCCAGCTATCATCTCTCCGTCGTCATCGATGATGCGCTGCAGGGCGTGACCCATGTTGTGCGCGGCCTTGACCTCTTCCACGCCACCTCGGTGCACAGGCTGCTGCAGAACCTGCTCAACCTGCCGCAGCCCGTCTACCACCATCATCGCCTCGTCGTGGATACAGATGGCCGAAAGCTATCCAAGAGCGAGGGCGATACCGGCCTTGCGGAACTGCGTGCCACAGGGCTGTCAGCTGCCGATATTCGCCGTCTTGTCGGACTTTGAATCAGCGGCGTGGTCACGTCCGACCACCGAGAAGGTTCGCGAGAAATTGCGCAGCACTCGGAACTTCATGAGTGCCGCATTGATCTCCGCGCCGACGATGAAGATGACACCCACCATGTAGAGAAAGATCAGCACGATCATGACCGATGCCAGGCCCGCATAGGTAGCCGTGTAATTGGCGAAGGTCGCAAGATAATAGGCAAAGATCAGCGCGCCGACGAGCCAGAGCACCAAGGTCAGAAACACGCCCGGAACGACGTCGAAAACGCGACGCTTGCCGGCGGGCAACCAGAGATGGACGACAAGCAAGGCAATCGTCAGCATGACGAGCGTGCCATAAATGCGCCAGCTGAAAACAATTTCGAGTGTGTCGACGATAATGGGCAACCATTGACGGATCGTGACGGGAAGCCATTCGAGCGTGTCGTTATGCAGCAGCCAGTCGCGCGCATAATCAAGACCAACAGGAACTGCCACAAGCAGAATGCTGATGGCCGCAAAGATGATCACGGCGATGAGCACATAGCCAAGGCTCGCAAGGCGCGTAAGGTACCAGGGCCGCGTCTCTTGCACGCGATAGGCACGATTCAACGAGATTCTGAGCGCCTCGACACCGTTCGAGGCGAAATAGGCAGCTGCAAGCACAGAGATGGTCAGCAGCCCGCCGCGAGGGATCGTCAACACCTGCACGACCTGGTCGGCCAGCGGCTTGGCGATGGCTTCCGGCCATGTATCAAAGATCAGATGGATGGCCGTGGTGGAAAACTGGTCGGCACCAAGAAAATTGGCAAGCGCAGTGCCGAAGATCAGGAAGGGAAAGACCGCAAGCAGAGTGGAAAGCGCCACATGGCTTGCCATGGCAAAGCCGTCGTCCTCGATGAGATGGCAGATGGCATCGTAGACCACATCATAGAGCGTGCGCAGGAATTTCGGCATTCGGCTTCCCAATTGTATCCTTCCCGCGAATATGGGAAACGAGTCCCACTTTGTACAGGAATCATTGAATGGCCGATCAGCGCACCATCGTCGTGACCGGATGCTCTTCCGGCATCGGCGCCTATTGCGCGCGCGCCCTGAAAGCGGACGGCTGGCGTGTCTTCGCCACGGTACGCAAGGTGGCGGATCTGTCGTCGCTTGAAGCGGACGGCATCGAAGCCTTCCTGATGGACTACACACAGCCCGAGACGATTTCGGCACTGGTGGATGCGGTGGCCGAGCGCAGCGGAGGCAGGATCGATGCACTGTTCAACAATGGCGCCTATGGGCAGCCGGGAGCGGTGGAAGATCTGTCGACGCAGGCGCTGCGAGACCAGTTCGAGACCAATGTTTTTGGCTGGCACGAGCTGACCAGGCTGGTCATTCCCTTCATGCGCCGGCGCGGCCAGGGCCGCATCGTGCAATGTTCCTCGATTCTCGGCCTCCTGCCCTACCGCTATCGCGGCGCCTACACGGCGTCGAAATTCGCGCTCGAAGGCTTGAGCATCACCCTGCGCATGGAACTGCAGGGAAGCGGCATTCATGTGAGCCTGATTGAGCCGGGACCGATCACCAGCCGCTTTACGGCAAACGCGCTGGCAAAGATCAAAGAACATGTCGACCTGGAAAACTCGCCCCATGCGGTCGAATACCGCAGACAGCTTGCCCGCCTTGAAGGCTCAGGTCCGGTCAACCGCCACAAACTTGGCCCCGAGGCGGTCTATGCAGTATTGACGCGTGCATTGAACTCGAAAAATCCGAAGCCACATTATCCCGTAACGATTCCGGCTAAACAGGGCATATTGTTGAAGAGGCTGCTTCCGGCCAATCTCTTCTACCGCCTGATGCGCTGGACGGACTGAAGAAGAGAAGAGACTGCCATGTCCACGGTCACCTATGTCATCGCGATCATCGTCATGGGCCTCGTCGCTCTTGTGTTGATCCGCGGCCTGTTCAACATGATGAAAGGTGGCGATGCGAACCTTTCCAACAAGCTGATGCAGCTGCGCGTGCTGCTGCAGGCGATCGCCGTCGTCCTGATCATGCTGACGCTCTGGCTGACCGGCGGCGGACGCCCGAGCTGATCTGCGAGCCGCCGATGGTAAAGCTCAACAAGATCTACACCAGAACCGGCGATGACGGCACGACCGCGTTGGTCTCCGGTCCACGCCGCGCCAAGCACGACCTGCGCGTCGAGGCCTACGGAACCATCGACGAAACCAATTCGGCCATCGGCGTCGCAAGGCTGCATACGGCAGACCTGGCCGAACTCGACGCCATGCTGGCGCTGATCCAGAACGACCTCTTCGATCTCGGCGCCGATCTCGCCACGCCTGAAACCGCTGAGCCGCCGGCTTACGAGCCGCTGCGCATCGTCGAAAGCCAGGTCACACGGCTGGAGCAGGATATTGACAGGCTGAATGCCGACCTGCAGCCGCTGAAATCCTTCGTTTTGCCCGGCGGCAGCGCTGCGGCCGCCCATCTGCACCTCGCCCGTACGATCGCACGCCGCGCCGAACGGCTGATGGTGGCGCTTGCCCGAAGCGACGGAGAAATCGTCAGCGCCGCAGCACTTCAATACGTCAACCGCCTCTCCGATTTCCTGTTCGTAGCCGCTCGTCATGCAAATAATGGTGGCAAGGCAGATGTGCTTTGGGTTCCCGGAAAAAACAGGTAGGTTCGCAGCCGTCACGATCGCCCGGGGGCAGGCCTTCATGTTCATACCGCTGCACGATGCCAATACGCTGAAACACATTAAGGTTCAGTGGGTCACACTCGGCCTGATGGCGGCAAACATAGCCGCCTGGATCTTCACGGCAGTCGAAAGCGATCAGGTCGCGCAGGCGGCAACCATCGGCCTCGGCTATATCCCGGCTATCATCTTCGGCCATGCGATGCTGGCGCCGGGACTGGAGATCGTGCCGGAAGCCGCTACGTACATCACCTATTCCTTCATCCATACGAGCTTCTGGCATCTTGCCGGCAACATGATCTTCCTCTGGGTCTTCGGCGACAATGTCGAGGATGCAATGGGACATTTGCGCTTCCTCGTCTTCTACCTCGCCTGCGCCGCCGCCGGTGCCCTTTGCCATGGCCTGCTGTCGACGACATCGGAAGCGCCCCTCGTCGGTGCATCGGGCGCAATTTCCGGCGTGGTGGCGGCCTATCTGATGCTGCATCCGCGCGTGCGGGTCTGGGTGCTGGTCTTCTTCCGCGTGCCACTACCGCTACCGGCCTTCATCCCACTCCTGCTCTGGGTTGGTCAGCAGTTTTTCATGCTGTTGGTCGATCCTGACGGTAACGTCTCGTGGGGCGCGCATGTCGGCGGCATTATCGCTGGCGCCCTGCTCATTTTCATCCTGCGCCGGCCAGGCGTGCCGCTCTTCGACCGGCAGATCGTCACACCACGTGCCGTTCGCGATCGGCCGGTCCCCATCCGTGTCACTGCCTCCGGCATGCCCGTGCCGCCGCGCCTGCCCTGGGGGCGGGACAAGCTTTAATATTGACGTGAACGTAAACGTTAATATATTGCCATCCAAATCGGCTGGCCGCGTCACGGAAGCGTTGTATTTGGAGGAAAAACGCGTATCCATGTCGCCATTCGACAATCGGAGCAGCGTCCAAGCGCGCATTTTCCCAGAAGTCTCTGTTGAAGGCCCATCTCTGTTCGAAGGAAGGACCCCATGAAAATTCTCGTCCCAGTCAAGCGCGTTGTCGATTACAACGTGAAGATCCGTGTCAAGCCGGATGGATCGGGCGTCGACCTTGCCAACGTCAAGATGTCGATGAACCCGTTCGACGAGATTTCGGTTGAGGAGGCCCTTCGCCTGAAGGAAGCCGGCAAGGCCGAGGAAGTGGTCGTCGTCTCGATCGGCCCGACCAAGGCCGAGGAAACTTTGCGCACCGCGCTCGCCATGGGCGCCGACCGCGCCATCCTCGTCGAGACCGATGACGCTGTCGAGCCGCTCGCAGTCGCAAAGATCCTCAAGGGTGTTGCCGACGCTGAAAAGCCAGGCCTCATCATTGTCGGCAAGCAGGCAATCGACGATGATTCCAACCAGACCGGCCAGATGCTTGCAGCCCTTCTCGGCTCCGCCCAGGCGACCTTCGCCTCCAAGGTCGAGATCGCCGGCGACAGCGCCACTGTCACCCGTGAGATCGATGGCGGCCTGCAGACCATCAAGGTCAAGCTTCCGGCCGTCGTGACGACCGACCTGCGCTTGAACGAGCCGCGCTATGCTACGCTACCGAACATCATGAAGGCGAAGAAGAAGCCGCTCGACAAGAAGAGCCCGGCTGATTTCGGCGTTTCCACCGCGCCGCGCCTCAAGGTGCTGAAGACGGAAGAACCATCCGGCCGCAAGGCAGGCGTGAAGGTGAAATCGGTCGCCGAGCTTATCGACAAGCTCAAGAACGAAGCCGGCGTACTCTGAGATCTGGAAAGGGAGAACACGATAATGGCCATTCTTCTTCTGGCTGACCACGACAACGCGAGCCTTTCCGACCAGACTGCCAAGGCCCTGACGGCTGCGTCTCAGATCGGCGGAGATGTTCACATCCTCGTCGCCGGTAAGGGCGCAAAGGCAGCCGCAGACGCGGCTGCCAAGCTTTCCGGCGTCTCCAAGGTGCTGCTCGCCGAAAGCGACGAGCTCGCCAACAACCTTGCCGAACCGCTCGCCGACCTGATCATTTCGCTGGCTGGCAGCTATGACACCATCATCGCCGCCGCCACCTCCACCGGCAAGAACGTCATGCCGCGTGTCGCAGCGCTCCTCGATGCCGCCCAGGTCTCCGAAATCATCGAAGTGGTTTCGCCCGACACCTTCAAGCGTCCGATCTATGCCGGCAATGCGATCCAGACGGTGCAGGCGACCGACGCCAAGAAGGTCATCACCGTGCGCACCGCCTCCTTCGCCTCGGCTTCCGAGGGCGGCTCGGCTGCCGTCGACGTGATTCCGGCCGTTTCTGATCCGGGTCTTTCGAATTTCGTGTCCGACGCGCTGTCGGCCTCCGAACGACCGGAACTGACCTCTGCCAAGATCATCATTTCCGGCGGTCGTGCGCTCGGCTCAGCCGAAAAGTTCAAGGAAGTCATCCTGCCGGTCGCCGATAAGCTCGGCGCTGCCGTGGGTGCATCGCGCGCCGCCGTCGATGCCGGCTACGCCCCGAACGACTGGCAGGTCGGCCAGACCGGCAAGGTCGTCGCCCCGCAGCTCTACATCGCCTGCGGCATCTCAGGCGCCATCCAGCATCTCGCCGGCATGAAAGACTCAAAGGTCATTGTCGCGATCAACAAGGACGAGGAGGCTCCGATCTTCCAGATTGCCGACTATGGACTTGTCGCCGATCTCTTCGACGTCCTGCCGGAGCTCGAAAAAGCCCTCTGATCGGGCAGATTGCCTTCTTTTCGCACTTGCGAATGACTGGAAAATTGTCTTCTATCGGTCTACTACTTTTGCCGGGCGATCTTTCGTCCGGCAATTTCATATAAAAATACCGGCAGCGCGGGGGTGTATGCCGGGCGGGGGTTGGAGATGAGCGCGGTGTTGAAGAATATTGGTATCATTGGTGCGGGCCAGATGGGCTGCGGCATCGCGCATGTTTCGGCCGCCGCAGGATACAAGGTTCACATCTACGATCTGTCGCAGGATCGTATCGAGTCCGGCCTTGCCACCATCAACGGCAATTTTGCGCGTCAGGTGACGAACGGCAAGATGACGGATGAAGAGCGCAGCGCAGCGCTTGCGCACATCACCGGCTCAGCCGATGTCAACGATCTTGCTCCCTCCGATCTTGTGATCGAGGCGGCGACCGAGGATGAAAGTGTCAAGCGCAAGATTTACGCGCAGGTCTGTCCGGTACTGAAGCCGGAAGCTATCCTTGCCACCAACACCTCCTCGCTGTCGATCACACGTCTTGCGTCCGCGACAGACCGCCCCGAGCGCTTCATGGGCATCCACTTCATGAACCCGGTTCCGGTCATGAAGCTCGTGGAGCTGGTGCGCGGCATCGCGACGGAGGAAGCAACCTTCTCTGCCGCCCGGGAATTCGTCGCGTCGCTGGAAAAGACGGTCACAGTCGCCGAGGATTTCCCGGCCTTCATCGTCAATCGCATCCTGCTCCCGATGATCAACGAAGCGATCTATACGCTGTACGAGGGCGTCGGCACGGTCGATGCGATCGACACCGCCATGAAGCTCGGTGCCAACCATCCGATGGGGCCGCTGCAGCTTGCCGATTTCATCGGCCTCGATACCTGCCTGTCGATAATGCAGGTGCTGCATGACGGCCTCGCCGACAGCAAATACCGCCCTTGCCCGCTGCTTGTGAAATATGTCGAGGCCGGCTGGCTCGGCCGCAAATCCGGCCGCGGCTTCTACGATTATCGTGGCGAAACGCCGGTTCCGACCCGCTAAGCAAATCATCGCCTGAAAAGGCGAGTGGAACAAACGTCCGAGAAGTGCTTTCCTTGCCCTGAACGGAAGGAAACGCCATGTCGAGCGAATTGCCGATGTTCCTGTTACAGTGCTGCGTCCTGATCGGTCTTGCCGGCGTCTTCTTCATCCGCGGCGCTGGCAACTCCTGACGAACGCTTTATGATCCGACCGCGCCCTTGATCAGCGCCTTGGCGTCCTCACTGTCCCATGCGGCCGGGCCGTTCATGGCCGACATCAGACACCCTTTGTCGTCAAGCAGCAGCGTAACAGGAAGTCCGAAGGCAAGGCCTTCTTTCTTCAGGCTGTTGAAGACGCCGATCGTGTTGTCGCGATAGAGCTGTAGCGCATCGACGCCGATTTCACTGAGGAACGCCCTCGGCTTTTCGTCGTCGCCGGTATCGATATTGACCGGCACGACCTGGAACTTGTCGCTGCCCATCTCTTTCTCCAGCGCATTCAGCGCCGGCATCTCCTCACGACATGGCACGCACCATGTTGCCCAGAGATTGAGAAGCACGGTTTTACCCGCGAAATGATCGAGCGTCATCGGCTTGCCGTCAGGGCCGTTGAAGGCGACGGTTTCAAGCTTCTTCGGTTGGTTGGCAGCAACCATCGCGGCGACCTGGCCCTTCATGAGCGGCGTCAGGTTGGCGGCGCGCTCCCTGGTCAGCGGGCATTCGGCCGATGCCGTATCACTGACGCCATTGCCAATGCCGGTCTCCTTCACGTATACCGCTGCCGCACCGGCAACAACGCCTGCGACGGCGGCGATTGCGATCAGTTTAACGGACGGCAGGCCGAAGGGTTTTTTCGTCGTCATTTCATTCTCCAGGACGGGCATCTTCCATGGCCGAGGACAACACGGACACCAAATCCTCCAACCAGATGTGGGGCGGACGTTTCGCCTCCGGCCCCGATGCGATCATGGAGGAGATAAATGCCTCGATCGGTTTCGACAAGAAGCTGTTTGCCCAGGATATCCGCGGATCGATCGCCCACGCCACGATGCTCGCCCATCAGGGCATCATTTCTGCCGACGATAAGGACAAGATCGTTCACGGGCTAAACACGATCCTGTCAGAAATCGAAAGCGGCAATTTCGAGTTCTCCCGCCAGCTTGAAGACATCCATATGAATGTCGAGGCCCGGCTTGCGACCCTGATCGGCCCCGCCGCCGGTCGCCTTCACACGGCCCGCTCGCGCAACGACCAGGTGGCGCTCGACTTCCGCCTCTGGGTGAAGGAAGAGTTGCAGAAAACCGAGGCCATGCTGACGAACCTGATCGCAGCCTTCCTCGACCGCGCCGAAGAACATGCCGACAGCGTCATGCCCGGCTTCACGCATCTTCAGACCGCCCAGCCGGTCACCTTCGGCCACCACTGCATGGCTTATGTGGAAATGTTCGGCCGCGATCGCTCGCGCGTTCGCCATGCGATCGAACATCTGGACGAAAGCCCGATCGGTGCGGCAGCGCTCGCCGGCACCGGCTATCCGATTGACCGTCACATGACGGCCAAGGCTCTCGGCTTCCGCGAGCCGACCCGCAACTCGATAGACACCGTTTCCGACCGCGATTTCGCCATCGAATTCCTGGCGATTGCCGCGATCTGCGCCGTGCATCTTTCGCGCCTCGCCGAGGAAATCGTCATCTGGTCGACGCCGCAATTCGGCTTCGTTCGCCTCTCCGACGCCTTCTCGACCGGCTCCTCCATCATGCCGCAGAAGAAGAACCCTGATGCGGCCGAGCTGGTGCGCGCCAAGACCGGCCGCATCAACGGCTCGCTGATCGCTCTGCTGACGATCATGAAGGGCCTGCCGCTCGCCTATTCCAAGGATATGCAGGAAGACAAGGAACAGGTCTTCGACGCCGCCGAAAGCCTGGAACTGGCGATTGCCGCCATGACTGGCATGGTGCGCGACATGACGATCAACACTGTCAGAATGAAAGCGGCTGCCGGATCCGGTTATTCGACCGCGACGGATCTCGCCGACTGGCTGGTGCGCGAGGCGGGCCTTCCCTTCCGCGACGCCCACCATGTCACCGGCCGTGCTGTCGCACTTGCCGAAAGCAAGGGCTGCGATCTCTCGGAGCTTCCGCTTGCCGATCTGCAGGCGATCAATCCCGCCATCACCGACAAGGTCTATGACGTGCTGACGGTCGAAGCTTCGGTCGCCAGCCGCAAAAGCTTCGGCGGTACGGCACCTTCGGAAGTCAGGAAGCAGATCGCCTATTGGCGCGCTCGCAATTAAGTCGTTTCCGGGCGAAATGGAGACCGTCCGCCGCCCGGAAATGCACACAGGCCGAAGCTTCAACAATCGGGGTGCACAAGGCTGATAAACTTCGCTATGAAGATGCCAGCCAGTGCCCCGTGCCCGATATGAGGATATTCATGCAGATGAGCTTGCCGCATTTCATCCGCCTTACGGTGGTTTTTGCCGTCATCGGCCTTGCCGTTGCCGGATGCGGCCGCAAGGGCGACCTCGATCCGCCGAGCGCCAACGCGACGAAGGGTGGCGATGTTTCCAAGCCGACGAAACAGCCTGGCACCGTCGACAAGCCCTTCATTCTCGATCCCCTTCTCTAAGGCCCGGCTACCGTGAACCATTTCGAGTACCGCGACGGCATTCTCTACGCCGAGAACGTTCCCGTTCCCGAGATCGCCAAGGCGGTCGGCACTCCCTTCTACGTCTATTCGACAGCAACGCTCGAGCGCCACTACCGGGTCTTCTCCGAGGCTTTCGGAGATGTCGATTCCATGGTCTGCTACGCGATGAAGGCCAATTCGAACCAGGCCGTGCTGAAGACGCTCGGCCGGCTCGGCGCCGGCATCGACGTGGTTTCCGAGGGCGAGTTGCGCCGCGCGCTTGCGGCCGGAATTCCCGCCAATCGCATCATGTTCTCCGGCGTCGGCAAGACACCGAATGAGATGGATTACGCACTCGAAGCCGGCATCTACTGCTTCAACGTCGAATCCGAACCGGAACTCGAAGTCCTCAATCAGCGTGCCGTGCGCGCCGGCAAGAAGGCGCCCGTTTCCTTCCGCATCAATCCCGATGTCGATGCCCGCACCCATGCGAAGATTTCGACCGGCAAGAAGGAAAACAAGTTCGGCATCTCCTGGGAGCGCGCCCGCGCCATCTATGCCCGCGCCGCCAGCCTGCCCGGCATCGAAGTAACCGGCATCGACATGCATATCGGCAGCCAGATCACCGAGCTGCAGCCCTTCGACGATGCCTTCAAGCTGCTGCACGATCTGGTCAACACGTTGCGCGCCGACGGCCATAACATCCACCACGTCGATATCGGCGGCGGCCTCGGCATTCCCTACAAGGACGACAACAACCCGCCGCCACTGCCGGACGCCTATGCCGCGATCGTCAAGAACCAGCTTCGCGCGCTGAACTGCAAGATCATTACCGAGCCTGGCCGCCTGATCGTCGGCAATGCCGGTATCCTCGTGACCGAAGTCATCTACGTGAAGGATGGCGGCGAGAAGACCTTTGTGATCGTCGACGGCGCGATGAACGACCTCATCCGCCCGACACTCTATGAGGCCTATCATGAGATCCGCCCCGTGGTGATTTCGGCCGCCAACGCGCCGCGCATCCGCGCCGATGTCGTCGGCCCCGTCTGTGAGACGGGCGATTACCTCGCTCTGGACCGGGAAATGGCGACCCCGAAGCCGGGCGACCTCCTGGCCGTCAGCACGGCCGGCGCCTATGGCGCGGTCCAGGCTGGCACCTATAATAGCCGCCTTCTGGTGCCTGAAGTACTGGTCAAGGGTGACGAATTCCATGTGGTTCGTCCTCGCCGCACTTATTCGGAGTTGATCGGTCTCGATTCCGTTCCGCCTTGGCTGGACTAAAAGTCGCAATCACTTTTTGGCGACCACACGCGAAAAACCGGTATTGACGGGTGCTCGCCCTCGCCTTCGCCACAAAGAGTGTTATCCTTTTCTTTCGTGAGCGTATTGCCCAGCAATCGCCGGAAGCGCCCTCTGTTCCCTGAACACCAGATCGCGGAGACCGGATTGATGACAAGCCCCGCAAGGCAGAAGAAAGGCGCATTCGCGCTTCAACCCTCTCTTGCGCGGCTGGTGGCGGCAAAGCGTTTCCTGGCCCGGATCGTGCTTTTTGCCGAGCAGGTCCTTCCGTTGCTGGTGCCCGCCCTTTCTGTCATCGCGATTTATCTCTCGGTCTCCTGGTTCGGCTTCTTCCGCTTTGTACCGGACTGGCTGCGAATCCTCCTGCTGATCACCTTTGCCGCTGGCTTCCTTGTTTCCCTGCTGCCGTTCCGTAATCTTCGCTGGCCACAGGTTGTCGATGCCGACCGCATGCTGGAAGAGCGTAACGGCCTGCCGCATCAGCCGGTTATGGTGCAGGAGGATGAGCCCGCCTTCGATACGCCTTTCTCCCGCGCCTTGTGGCGTGAACACCAGACGCGCATGGCGCGGAAGATCGCGACATTGGACGCCGGCCTGCCGCGACCCGATATCGCCCGGCACGACCGCTTCGCGTTGCGTGCAATTCCAGCGCTGCTTGTTGTCACCGCCTTCGGTTATTCGCTGTCCATCAACGGCGGCTCTGTCGCCGATGCATTTCAGCCTGCACCTGCACAGGTTACGAGCAATCCGGCCGTGCGTGTCGACGCATGGGTGACCCCGCCCTCCTATACCGGCCGCGCGCCGATCTATCTGACGGCCGATGGCAGTGAACAGGCGCCGATCGGTGTTCCGCAGTTTTCCAGCCTGACGGTGCGCGTCAGCGGCGGCCAATCGGCCGAGAAGGTGCTCTTCAGGAAGGCCAATGGCGAAAGCCAGGAAATCGCTGTTCAGGAAGACACCCGGCCGCAGCAGCCAGCCACAAATGCCGATGCCCAACAGGTTTCGGGCGCTCCAGTCGCACCTCAGTTGATGGCGCAGACGCACATCATGAAGCTCGAGGAGAATGGCGCACTGCAGGCAAACGGCCGCACCTGGAATTTCGACGTGCTGCCCGACAAGGCGCCGGAAATCGCCTTCGACGGCATGCCGCGCCGCGCCGTCAACGGCGCGCTGGAAATCGGCTTCACGGTGAAGGACGATTACGGCGTGCAGGAGGCTCATGCCGAGATCGTGCCGGTCGAATCCGATCCGGCCGCAACACCGCTCTACCCGCTGCCGGAATTCCGGCTGGACATTCCCCGCCGCAACGCGCGTGACGGCAAGGGCCTGACGAGCAAGAACCTGACCGAACATCCGCTGGCCGGCAAACGCGTGCGCATCACCCTCGTCGCCAAGGATGCTGCCGGGCAAACGGGCCGCAGCCCGCCCTATGAGATGATCATGCCGTCGCGTCCGTTCAGCGAGCCGCTGGCTGCGGCTGTCGCCGAAGAGCGCCAGACCTTCGCTCTCGATACCCGCAAGATGCCCGAGGCGATCGCGCTCAACGAAGCCCTGACGATCCGGCCCGAGGAGACGATCCCGAACACCACCCATTACCTGCTGATCGAGTCCGCGCTGACCCGCATGAAGCTCGCCAAGGGTGATGAGCAGCTCAAGGATACAGCCCAATATCTCTGGGACATCGCCCTCGGCATCGAGGAAGGTGATCTTTCGCTGGCCGAACGGCGACTGCGCGACGCCCAGCAGAACCTTGCCGATGCGCTGAACCGCAATGCTCCTGATGCCGAAATCAAGAAACTGATGGATGAGCTGCGCAAGGCGATGCAGGATTATATGAACGAGCTCGCCCAGCGCCTGCAGAACATGCCGATGCAGCCGAACCAGAATGCCCAGAATTTCCTGCGCCAGCAGGATCTGCAGCGCATGATGGACCAGATCGAAAACCTGGCACGCTCCGGCAATCGCGATGCCGCCCAGCAGATGCTCTCCGACCTGCAGCGGCTGATGAACAACCTGCAGACGGCCCGTCCGCAGCGCGGCCAGCAGCAGGAAAACAGCCAGCTGACGCAGCAGATGAACAAGCTTGGCCAGATCCTGCGCGACCAGCAGAAGCTGATGGACGAGACTTTCCGCCTCGACCAGCAGCTTCGCGACCGCATGCAGCGCGGCGATCCCAACATGGACGACATGATGCCGGGCGAAGAAGGCCAGCAACAACAACAGCAGGGCCAGCAGGAGCAGCAAGGCCAACAGCCCGGCGACCAGATGACGGCCGAGCAACTGCGCGAAGCGTTAAAGCAGCTCCGTGGCCAGCAGGATGCACTCGGCAAGCAGTTGCAGGAACTGCAGAAGAGCCTTGGCGATATGGGTATGAAGCCGGGCGAAGGCTTCGGTCAGGCACAGCGCGAGATGGAAGGTGCCGGCCGTGATCTCGGCCAGGGCAACGGCAGCAGCGCAGTGGAAGGCCAGGGCCGGGCTCTCGAAGCCTTGCGACAGGGCGCACGTGACATGATGAGCCAGATGATGCAGGCCCAGCAGGGTCAACAAGGACAGCAGGGCCCGAACGGCCAGCTCGGCCAGGGCAACCAGAACGGCCGCGATCCGCTCGGCCGCCCGCGCCAGACCGACCTCGGGCCGGACATGAACAACGATGTGAAGATACCCGACGAGATCGACGTTCAGCGCGCCCGAGAGATTCTGGACGCTATCCGCGAAAAGCTCGGCAACAATCCGACCCAGGCGATCGAGCGACAATATCTCGAACGGCTGCTAGATATTCAGTGATGCTGGGAGGATGAGGCTTTTGGCGTGCCTTGGAGGCACGCCCGGGCCATAAACGTCAAGCCACTAGCGCCCGTGCCACGGCCTTGCGGATGTCTGGCAAGGCGAACGGCTTCGGCACGACATCGATGATCTTTTCGGCGAGGTCGTCGGCCCGTTCGCGCTGTTCGGCATAGCCCGTCATCAGCAGGATTTTCAGCGCCGGAAAGGCGTCCTTGGCCTGATGCGCCAGTTCGATGCCGTCCATGACCGGCATACGGATATCTGAAAGCAGCAGGTCGTAGCTGCCGCCCTTCAGCTTTTCCAGCCCTTCCGCCCCATCGGAGGCTTCATCGGTCTCATGACCGTCAAGGCGTAGTGCCCGGGCTACGAAAGTACGAAGGGAATCCTCGTCTTCCGTGATCAGAATTTTTGCCATCTGTGCATTGCTCCGTCGTCATGCCCCGCGACGGAGATCGCACGCCGTTCCTTTGCGATCGGTAAACACGCCAGGCGGATCGACGGAATGGTTAACAAGCCGTCTTGAAGCAGGCCGCCTTACGCGTCACCGGTAACCACGCCGACGAAGGGCAGCTCGCGGAAAGCATAGGCGACGTCCATGCCGTAGCCGACGACGAAATAGTCGGGGCATTCGAAGCCAACATAGTCCGCTTCCAGCTCTTCCTTGCGCTTGACCCGCTTGTCGAGCAGTACGGCGATCGTCACGTTGCGCGCGCCGCGCTCATAAAGCAATTCCTTGGCAAACCGCAGCGTACGGCCGGATTCGAGAATGTCGTCGATCAGCAGGACATCACGGTCCTTCACGTCGCTATCGATATCCTTGACGATGCGCACGCCCTGCGAAACCGTGCCCGCGCCATAGCTCGAGAGCGTGATGAATTCGACCTCGGGAGCAAGGCCGGTATCATGCAAAGCGCGCAGCAGGTCGGCCGCAAAAATGAAGGAGCCCTTGAGCACGGCGATGACCAGCAGGTCCTTCGTCGGGCCGGCGGCGATATCCTGCGCCATGGAATGATTGCGCTCGGCGATCTGCTCGGCAGTGAAGAGCGGCTCGATGTTTTTTCCGCGCACGACAGGCATAAGGGCTTGCTCCGTAAAATGAAGGGTAAGCCGTTAGCACATTAATTCCGGCGAAACACCCCGAGGAGACAGGTTTTTCCCATCGATCAATCCAAAAACGCGTCTCGGCGCTCAAGGCATGAACGAAAGCCGGACCTCCGGCACCTTGCCGCCGGCATGCTGCACGCGGGCTGAAAAGCCGCGGCTCTGGCCGGCATAAATGGCATCCGTCGGCGGCGCGATGACGATGCTGGCGGTCAATCGCTCGTCGGCGACAAGATCGGCGCGGATCGGCTTGACCTGTTGTGTCACGCCGCTTTCGTTCTCGATGATGCCGTTGATCAGCAGGATGCGCATGCCATTAGCGTCACGCGGGGTAATCGTCACATGCGAGAAATGGAGCGTGGTAGCCGGCGACGCCCCACTCTTCGAAAGTCCGGAAAATCCGCCGGCAAGCCCGAAGATCAGCACGAAGAGCGAGATCACCAGTGCCGCAAAGCACCGAAGCGACGCCTGTTGCAGCCAGACCTCCATGCCACGCAAGACCGCGGCAGCGGTGGCAAGCCAGACCGGAGGCTGCGTCTTGGGCGGAACGCTACGACGACGACTGTCGTTTTGGGTCGCGTCGCGGGCACTGGCAGATGCACCTTGCGGCCGCGCCTTGCCGACGACCACGAATTCGGCATCGGCTACGTCATCCCTGCGCGGCACGCGCCGGGGTTGGCGGATAACCCGCTCCGGCGGCAGAAAATCATAGGCCCGGCCGGCGGCCGGTCGTCTGAAGGAGGATGCTTCCATGGTGGCGACCTCTCGGATGTCCACATGGTTTCGCTGCCCAAGACAATCTTGGCATTGAAACGAATCCAGCCCAGTCGTAAATTTCAATGGTTAATGCTTCGCAAAGATCGCCATCAAACGGGCGTCTTTCCGGCAAAATTTACCCGCTGTTAACGGTGTTGGTTAACAAGTCATGCGGTGAAACCACGAAAGACTGAGCTACCCCGTTGATCCACTTCGAGAATGTCGGTTTGCGATATGGCATGGGCCCGGAAATTCTCCGGGACCTGACTTTCGACATCCCGAAAAAGTCCTTCCAGTTTCTGACTGGCCCGTCCGGCGCCGGCAAGACCACGCTGCTGCGCCTGCTCTTCATGTCGCTGCAGCCGACCCGCGGCCTGATCCGCATGTTCGGGCGCGACATATCCGAAATCCCTCGTCCGGAGCTGCCGCTGCTGCGTCGCCGCGTCGGCATCGTCTTTCAGGATTTTCGTCTCCTCGACCATCTGACGACCTATGAAAATGTGGCTCTGCCGCTTCGCGTGCGCGGCAAGGATGAAAGCACCTACAAGACCGATGTGCTGGAACTTTTGAAATGGGTCGGGCTCGGCGAACGCATCAACGTACTGCCGCCGGTGCTCTCAGGCGGCGAGAAACAGCGTGCTGCAATCGCCCGTGCGCTGATGGACCGGCCAGAAGTGCTGCTCGCCGACGAGCCTACCGGCAATGTCGATCCGCCGATGGCCAAACGCCTTCTGAACCTCTTCATGGAACTCAACCGTCTGGGCACCGCAGTGGTGATCGCCACCCACGATCTCTCGCTGATGGACCAGGTGGAAGCCCGCCGCATGATCCTCTCGGAAGGGCATCTCGATATTTATGACTAAAACGCCCACCAGGACCCGCGCAAAGGCGCCCGCCGCTGCCGCCGCCCAGCAGCCCAAGCGGCCAGAGATGCGCGTGCGCCCCACGGCGCCGATCCTGCCGCCATCAAACATTCAGGGCAATGCGCTGATGGTTGTCATTGCCATCATGGCCTTCCTCGCCTGCCTGACGCTCGGCGGCGTCAGCATGGTTCGCTCGACGGCAGCGAGCTGGGAAAGCCAGATCTCCCGCGAAGTCACCATTCAGATCAAGCCGGACGACAATCTGGACATGGAAAAGGCCCTCGTCCAGGCCCGCGATATCGCGCTGACCTTCGTCGGCACGAAGAGTGGTCAGATCGTCGACGAAGCCGCCACCGCACGCCTTCTGGAGCCATGGCTCGGCAGCGGCCTGGACATCAAGGAACTTCCCGTGCCGCGCCTCGTCATCGTCACCATTGACGAGAGCCATCCACCCGACTTTGCGGCAATGCGGGACCTTCTGAAGGAGAGCATTCCGCAGGCCTTCCTCGATGACCACCGTACCTGGGTCGACCGGCTGGTTGCGATGGCCCGTACGACGGTCATGATCGGCACCGGCATCCTGCTGCTCGTTTTCGCCGCCATGGTGCTGACAGTGGTCTTTGCGACGCGTGGCGTGCTCTCGGGCAACCGCCACATCGTCGAAGTGTTGCATTTTGTCGGCGCCGAGAGCTCGTTCGTCGCAACGGAATTCCAGAAGCATTTCCTGAAAATCAGCCTCAAGGGTTCGGCGATCGGCAGCGCACTGGCCGCCCTCTTTTTCGCCGCCGCCGGCTTCTTGCAGAGCAAGACGATCGCCACGCCCCAGACCGATCAGGCAACGGCCCTTTTCGGCACTTTTTCGGTTGGCGCCCTCGGCTATCTCGGCATCTTCGCGACGATGATCGTGATCGCATTGCTGACGACGCTGACGGCGCGGCTAACCGTCATGCGCACGATCTATGAAATCGATATATTGCGTTCCGATCCGACGCGTGCGGACGGCATCGTGAATTGATCGCAGCCATGCCGTTTTGCCATGAAAGCGTCTGTTCCGCGCCGCAATCAGCGTATAATCACAACTCATGACGATGGGCCATACGACACGCAATCCGATTCGCCCTGATCCGGAGCTTGAAAGCCCCGAGAACGTCTCGCCGCGGCGCGGCCCAATCCGTCGCGTCTTACGCTGGTTGGGTTTTTCCTGCGTGTTAATCGCCGCGCTGATCTTCGGCGGTTTTTTACGCTTTGCAGATTCGGTGACGACCCTGAAGCCTCCTGCCGAGCCGCGGGCCGATGCAATCATCGTACTGACCGGCGGCTACCAGCGTATCGATCAAGCCGTCGAACTCCTGCAAAAAGGCGCCGGCAAGCGGCTGCTGATCTCTGGTGCGCATCCCTCCACCACGCCGACCCAGATCCGCAGGATGACTCAAGGGTCCGCCGATCTCTTTTCCTGCTGTGTCGACATCGGCTATGATGCGCTCGATACGATCGGCAACGCTGAGGAAGCCTCGAACTGGATTCATGCAAAAGGCTATAAGAGCATCCTCGTCGTCACCAACAACTACCACATGCCGCGCAGCCTCGCCGAACTCTCCTATGTCGATCCCGACATCGAGTTCATTCCCTATCCCGTCGTCAATTCCGATCTGAAGACACGCGATTGGTTCACCGATCCGAATGCTTTGCGCGTCATGCTGGCCGAGTATGCCAAGGTGCTGCTGGCAGGCGGGCGCAACATTCTCGGCCTGCGCCATACCGGCCTGCGCTCCGCCAGCCTGGCCGATCAGAACTGAGGCTTTTACGCACTTCGGCAATCAGACGCTTTTTCTGACAGGCAATATCGTGTAGGCCGGTCGACGTGACCGTGCCTCGGGAAAGTTTCATGATCGCCCTGCGTTCCGTTCTGTTCAACACGATCTTCTATGCCAACCTCATCATCAGGATGATCGTGCTCTCCCCCTTCTACTTCATCGCGCCGCGCAAACTCGCCTACAACGTCCCCAAGAACTGGGCGCGCTCGAACCACTGGCTGATGCGGGTGATCGTCGGCACCACCTTCGAGATCGAGGGCTTGGAGAACCTGCCTGACGGCAGCTACATCATTGCGCCGAAGCATCAGTCCTTCTGGGACACTTATGCGCTGCTGCCCAACCTCAAGGACCCGGTCTATATCCTCAAGCGCGAGCTGATGTGGATCCCGCTGTTTGGCTGGTATGCCAAGAGGCAGCGCATGATCCCGGTCGACCGTGGCGCACGCGGCAAGGTGATGGTGGAGGTGCTGAAGCGCACCAAGGAAGAGCTCGCCACCGGCCGCCAGCTCATCATCTACCCCGAGGGCACGCGACGCCCACCGGGTGCCGAGCCAATGTACAAATATGGCATCGCCCGCATGTATCGCGATCTGAAGCTCCCGGTCGTACCCATCGTCATGCACCCTGGCCTGTTCTGGCCGCGCCGAAGCACCATGCGTTATCCCGGTCATTTCAAGGTACAGATCCTGCCGCCCATCATGCCTGGCATGGATCCCGACGCCTTCTTCGCCCATCTGATCGACGTGACGGAAAGCGCCAGCGATCAGCTTCTGATCGACACGGTCGAACACAACCCGCATGTGCCGCTGCCGCCGACGGCGGTAGAGCGGCTAGCCGAGTTGCGCAAGGCAAAGGCCGCGATGGCTTGAAGCAATTCCAGCAAAAGCGTGCAGCGGGTTGCGTCGGAATTGCATGAAAACAAAGAGATAAATCCTTTCCGGGAAAGGATCTAAGCCGCCGCACGCAGCCGCGTGACTTCCTCGACCACCTGTTCCAGCCACTGGTCGCGAATGCCCATCTCCTTCAAATGCGCAAGCGTATTGAAGACGTAGGCATCGTTGGGCCCCGACTGGCCGACAGAGACATTGACGATCCGCGCGGCGGCAAACGCATCCAGCGCGCCGGCATATTGCTCATGGGCGCGATCGACCACATAGGCGACCGCCCGCGCATTGCGACCATCCGGAAGCTGCAGCGGCAGATGCCGTTCCAGATAGACGTTTGTGACGAGTTCGCGGGCGCGTAGATAATCGACCACCTCGTCCCATTTCTCTGGCGCTACGCGAAAAGCCATGCCTCGACAGGCGCCGCCTCTGTCGAGGCCGAGAACAAGGCCGGGATTTTCGCGACTGCCGCGATGCACGAAAGAACGGACGCAGAGCGAGCGTCGGTAGCCATAAACCAATGCCTGCGACCGCTCGACGAATTCGAAGCCCGGATTCCACATCAACGAGCCGTAGCCAAATACCCAAAATTCGTCCATATCGCACGCCAGATCAAAATCAGATTTCGTTTTCACCATTGGAGAACATCATGGCAGCGTCAAGCCAATCCGGCAGCGGCCAATACAGCAGCGGCAGGAAATTCTGGTTGCTGGGCGGCGCTATCCTTCTGGTGATCGCACTCTATACAGGCGGCTGGCTCTATGCGGCCTCTGCGCTGAAACAGACCGTTCTGACCGCAATCGCTCCCCGTGCCGAAGTGGGCGTAAGCGGCGAGTGCTCCGATATAGAATTCCGCGGCTTTCCTTTCCGCATCGGACTTTTCTGCTCCAAGGTGGATGTGGACGATAATGTGAACGGCATCTCCGCCACCTTCGGCGCGCTTCGCTCCGCCGCCCAGGTCTATGCCCCCGGCCATATCGTCTGGGAACTCGACTCCCCGGCCGAGATCCGCACCGCGCAGGGCCTGACCGTCAATGCCCAATGGGACAATCTGCAATCGAGCCTCGTCACCAAGGCGCAGGGCATCGACCGCACCTCGACCGTCATCGACGGGTTGAAGGCCGTGGCCATCTCCTCCTTTACCGGACAGACTGTCAATTTCGATGCCGCCCGCGCCGAGATCCATCTGCGGCAGAACGGAGCGGATCTTGACGGCGCAATCTCGGTCGAAAACGCCAATGCGATCGTCAAGGACTGGCCGCAGGTCTTCCCGAAATTCTCCGCCAGCGCCGACCTGACGTTGGTTGGCAAGGCCGGAATGATCGACGGCACCGACGAACAAGGCATCCACGGCTCTCAGGGCGAGCTTCGCCGCATCGTCGCCGATATCGGCGATGGCAAGGTAATGACCATTTCCGGCCCCTTCGCCTTCGACGAACAGGGCTTCCTCTCGGGCAAGTTCAAGCTGGAGATCGAGCAACTCGGCCCCTGGGGCAAGAGCATCAAGGAGGCCTTCCCCGATATCGCCTCGACGGTCGATACCGCAACCAAGCTGTTGAAGGCGCTTGCCGGCGGCGGCGATAAGGTTTCCGTCGATCTGGTCGTCGATCACGGCAATGCGACAGTGAGCGGCTTCATCCCGCTCGGCAAGATCCCGCCGGTTTAATCGAGTTTTTTAAGGAAGAAGACTTCCGGCACCGTCTGGATGCCGGGCAGTTCGATCGACCCGGTTTCAGAAAAGCCGTTGCGGCGATGCCAGTCCTGCGGACGGCTTTCATCGCACTCGCTTGATGTCATCAAAAGACGCGCGCCGCTCTCGCGCATCTCCGTTTCCCAGGCGAGAAACAGCGCCGTGCCGACGCCGGACCGGCGTAGGCCATCCAGCACCCGGATCATTTCCATATAGGGAATCCTGCCCCAGAAGCGTGAGAAGCGCAGGAAGCCGACAATCTTGCCGTGCTCACGGGCGATCAGATATTCGCCGAGATCGATGCAGCGCGAAATCCAGGCCTCGCCGACATGATGATCTTCGCGAAGCAGCCATTCCTTGTCCGACTGGCCCGGCTTCGCGATCTCCACCATGAGACTATTTCTTTTCCAGCGGATGTGGGCGGCCGAAGTCCGGCGCATCCACATCCTGGCCTGCCTGGACGATCGAGCGTCGGATGGCACGGGTGCGGGTGAAGAGTTCGAAAATCTTGTCACCCTCGCCCCAGCGGATCGCTCGCTGCAGATAGGCGAGATCTTCCGAGAAACGCGCCAACATTTCAAGGATCGCGTCACGATTGTGCAGGCAGACGTCGCGCCACATCGTCGGATCTGATGCGGCAAGACGGGTGAAATCGCGGAAGCCGGAGGCGGAATATTTGATAACTTCCGATTCCGTTACCGTCTCGAGATCGTCAGCCGTTCCCACAATATTGTAGGCTATGAGATGCGGCAGATGGGAGACGATCGCAAGCACCTTGTCGTGATGCTGGGCATCCATCTCGTCGACTCGGGAGCCGAGTGCCTCCCAGAAGCTCCGCAACGTCTTCAGCGCTGTCGCGTCAGTTCCTTCGAGCGGCGTCAAGATGCACCAGCGTCCCTGAAACAGGCCGGGGAAGCCTGCATCCGGGCCCGACTTTTCCGTGCCCGCGATCGGATGGCCGGCAATGAAATGCACATGATCAGGCATGTGCGGCTGCATCTGCGCGATCACGGACGCTTTGGTGGAACCTACATCGGTAACGATCGCGCCGGGTTTCAGGCTGCTGGCGATCTCTTTCGCGACACTTTCGGAGGCGCCGACCGGCACCGACACGACAACGAGATCGGCATCCTTTACCGCCTCTGCCGACGAGGTCGTATAGCGATCGCCGAGCTCCAGCTCCTCGGCACGCTTCAGCGTCTCGGCACTGCGTGTAGCCACGACGACTTCATTGGCAAGGCCCAGACGCTTGATGTCATGGGCAAGCGAAGAGCCAATCAGGCCGATACCGATCAGGGTGATGCGATTGAACTGCGCTGTCATGCCTTGCGTCCCATGAATTCGCCAAGCGCCTCGATGACGCCGTGGTTGGCCTCTTCTGGACCGACGCTCATCCGCAGCGAGTTGGGAAAACCGTAGCCGCGCACCGCGCGCAGGATATAGCCGCGGCTCGTCAGGAACTCATCGGCATCCGCCGCCCGCTTGCCGTCGACATCGGGGAAATGGATGAGAACGAAGTTGGTAACCGATGGCGTAACCTCCAGGCCGATGGCCTCGAATGCGCTCGTCAGCTTCTCGATCCACATCTGGTTGAAAGACACAACATCCTGAATGAAGGACTGGTCGCGGATGGCGGCAGCGCCCGCGGCAATTGCCGGAGCATTCATGTTGAACGGCCCGCGTACCCGGTTCAGGGCGTCGATGATGTCGACCGGCGCATACATCCAGCCGACACGCAACGCTGCAAGGCCATAGACCTTCGAGAAGGTACGGGTCATGACGACATTGGCGTTAGACGAGACCACCTCGATACCGGCTTCATAGTCGTTGCGGCGAACATATTCCGCATAGGCAGCATCGAGCACGAGGATGACGTGCTTCGGCAGGCCAGCCTGCAGGCGGCGAATCTCGCTCACGGGAATATAGGTGCCGGTCGGATTGCCGGGATTGGCGATGAAGACGATCTTCGTCTTGTCTGTCACCGCAGCAAGGATCGCATCGACATCGACAGTGTGGTTCTTTTCCTTGACCACGACGGGCGTCGCACCCGCGCCCATGATCTGGATCTTATAAACGAGGAATCCGTGCTCGGTGATGATGCCCTCGTCGCCGGCGCCGAGATAGACGTGGCAGAGCAAGCCGAGCAGCTCGTCGGAGCCGTTGCCGCACAGGATGTTTGCCGGGTTCAGGCCGTGCACTGAAGCGATCGCCTCGCGCAGCTCGTGCGCTTGACCGTCCGGGTATCGCTCGAGATTGCCTGCGGCCGCCTTGAATGCTTCGATCGCCTTGGGGCTCGCGCCGAGCGGCGTCTCGTTGGAGGAGAGCTTGTAGACGCGGGCCACACCCGGTGCATGTTCCTTGCCCGGCACATAGGCTGCAATATCCAGAATACCGGGACGCGGAACGGGCTTGCTCATCTCAACACTCATGGATCGACCTTGGAAATTGCCGGAAAGCCAGCGAAAGACTTGAGTGCAATTAAAGCGGAATGGCGATTTTGTCGAGTGCTGCAGCGCTTAGCGGCTGCGTGTGGTCGGCACACCATGCGGCGCAAGGACCGGTACAAAAACGCGGCGTGAAGCACGCGCGGCAACAGGAAGGCCCTGGTAAAGCCGCTTCTGCGCCTCGACGATAATGACGCCGGAAAAAGCCGGCCAGAGCGTGCGGCCGATCCGCTCGAAGCCGCGACGCAGGCGCAGCACCGCACGCAGTTTCGACGGCGGGAAGAACAGCGCCTCGGCTGTGGCGCCTGGCGTGAAGTTGGTCTCGCGCAGCAGATGGGTCAGCTGGCCGCGCGAATAGGGCCGGCCCGAACCAAAAGGCGTATGCTCCATGCGCGCCCAGACACCACGGCGGTTCGGTACGACGATAACGAGGCGTCCGCCCGGCGCCAGCACCCGCCAGAGCTCCTTCAACGTCTCGCGTGGGCTCTCGGCAAATTCCAGAGAATGCACCATCAGCACCCGGTCGATCGAAGAATCCGGCAGCGGCAATTCCTCGTCGAAGATCAATGCGGTGGAAGAAAGCGAACCGACAGGCCAGTTCACAGCCCCCTGTCCAGCGGGCATGAATGCGAAGGTGCGTTCCGTATCAGCCTGGAACCGGTCAAGGAAGGGCACGGAATAACCAATGCCCACAAGTCGCTCCTGCGGCAGGCGCACCCAGAGCGACGACAGCGCCATGGCAATCGACTGCTCGGCCATGTGCCCAAGCTCGGAATGATAGAATTGGCGAAGGTCGACGATATCGGCGTGCATTAAGACAAATGTTATCAGTGACCGGTTGGACTTCAAGGCCGGAACCTCTACATTCCCGGTCAGTACGAGGGATAAGGGACTATTTGAGCGATGAAACCTTTGGAATTAGAAGTTTTTCTCTGCCGCAGCGACAATTTCGGTGTTCTCGTCCATGACCCGGAAACCGGGCAGACCGCCTCAATCGATGCGCCTGATGCAGCAGCCGTGGAAGCTGCTGCTGTCCGCCGTGGCTGGAACGTTACCCATATCTTCACGACCCATCACCATATCGACCACGTGGAAGGCAACTTGGCGCTGAAGGAACAGTACGGCCTGGAGATTATCGGCCCGGTCAACGAAGCGGTGGCGATTCCCGGCCTCGACAAGACGGTGGGCGACGGCGACAGCTTCCTCTTCGGCGATCATACGGTCAACGTCATCGAAACGCCCGGCCATACTGCCGGCCACATCTGCTATCACTTCGCCGACGACAAGCTCCTCTTTGCTGCTGATACGCTCTTTGCGCTCGGCTGCGGCCGCCTGTTTGAACGCCCCGCCGCCGACATGTGGCATTCGCTGCAGAAGCTTGCCGTTCTTCCGGATGAGACCGCCGTCTATTTCGGCCACGAATATACGCTCTCCAACGCCCGTTTTGCGGTTACGATCGATCCCGGCAATGAGCGCCTGAAGAGCCGCGCGGCGGAGATCGAGGCACTGCGGGCCGATGGTAAGTTCACCATTCCGACGACGCTGGCGCTCGAAAAGGAAACCAACCCCTTCCTGCGCGCGGCCGATCCCGCCGTCCGCCGCAATCTGCTGATGGAAGGCAAGACCAATGAAGAGGTCTTCGCCGAAATCCGCAAGCGCAAGGATAATTTCTAGGACATGGCCGGGAGAGAACTCACCACCGAGGAGATCATCCGCGAGCTTAGCATGCAGCCGCACCCCGAAGGCGGCTGGTATGCACAGACCTTCCGCGACATCAATGGCGGCGAACGCGGCCATTCGACGGCGATCTATTATCTGCTCGCAAGAGGAGAGCGCTCGCACTGGCACCGTGTCCATGATGCGGCAGAGGTCTGGCATTACTATGCCGGCGCGCCGCTCGCACTGCATCGCTCGGGAGATGGCCGCCACAGCGAGACGCTGAAGCTCGGCACGGATATTGCCGGCGGTGAGCGGCCGCAGGCCATCATCCCTGCCAATTGGTGGCAATCGGCCGAAACCCTGGGCGACTATACGCTGGTCGGCTGCACGGTGGCGCCCGGCTTTGAATTTTCCAAATTCGAGATGGCGCCGCCGGACTGGAAGCCCGGTATTATCTAGGCCTGCTCCGCCGCGACCGGCTGCATCTGTGGCTTGCGGCGGAACATCTCTTGTGCCGCAAGCACTGCACCGCCCGTGATCAGCAGACAGGCAAGCGCGATGCGCCAGCTCGGCTCGGCAAT
This sequence comes from Rhizobium sp. KNZ14-9A, assembly GCF_056755015.1. Classification (NCBI taxonomy): domain Bacteria; kingdom Pseudomonadati; phylum Pseudomonadota; class Alphaproteobacteria; order Hyphomicrobiales; family Rhizobiaceae; genus Rhizobium; species Rhizobium sp. KNZ14-9A. The sequence goes on along the minus strand of NZ_JBPGXB010000002.1, from coordinate 4,224,301 downwards.
ACCGAAAACAGTCAGGATCAGTGTCGAAAGCAGCGGCGCGGCGTAACTTGCGGCACCAAGGATCTGGATGTCGCCGTTCTTGACCCCATGATCCCAGGCATAGAAGGCAGCTCCCACCGGAAAGAGACCGAGGCCAACCACCGCAAGCCATTCGAAGCTCGTCTCCGGCCAGACCGTGGTCTCAAGCCCCAGATGGCAGAGCAGCGAAAGCACTGATGTCGCAAGGCAGAAGCCAGTAACGACATCGGTGGAGACGGCATCGAAACGCCGCGTCAGCAGCGAATAGCCCGACCATGTGAAGGCGCAGAGGAAGGCCGCCCCGTAACCGACGGCATAGGCGCCGTCGAAATCGATTCCGTTGCGCCCGACGATCATGAAGGTGCCACACAGACCGGCCAGAGCGCCGACGATGTGGTACCAGCGCAGCCTCTCGCCCGGCAGCAGTGCCGAACCGACGACGATCAGCAACGGCCAGAGATAGGCAATCAATCCCGCCTCGACGGCGGGCGCATTCCTGAGCGCTGTGAAATAGAGGAAATGGTAGCCGAACAGGCCGGCAATGCCCGTGATCCAGACCTTTGCCGGCTGCTTCAGGAGCGCGATCCGCGACGGGTTGAGAATGAGTACGAGAATGCCGGGAATGCTACCGATGGCAAAGCAGATGGCCGAAAGCTGGAACGGCGGCATCTTGCCGGAGGCAGCCGTAAAGAGCGCCAGGAACGACCACATCAGAATGGCCGTAAAACCGATCAACGTTGCCCGAAGCTTCACCCATCCCCCTCGCGGAGACTTACGAAGGCTCCGTCAGCTATTCACGCTGCTGTACTTCACAGCCGTGATCGTCACCGTCCCGTATTCCGTGGGAATGCGGACATAGACCGGAGCATATACATTTGCCGCCGCCGCCTTGGCAAACCAGATTTCCATGCGGTTACTCTTGCTGAGGTAGACGAGATCCTTGCGGCCCTTCTTGTAGCCGGAGCGCGGAATGAAGCGCACGCCGCAGACAGTCGCCTTGCCTTTGAACCCATCGGTCGAGAAATCCTCGTCGCCTTTCGGTGAAAGCACGAGGTCCATGCGCGTCTCGCCATCGAAGATCGGCAGCTTCTGCGAGCAGACATCGGTATCGCCGGTGAAGATCAGCCCCGAAATCGGATCGAGCACAGAGCGCATATCACCCTGTGTTACCGGAATCCATTCCTTCGGCCGGCGCGGCTCCGGTGTCGTGGTGGCCGAAACGATATTGCCGTTACGGTAGCTGACCTCATAGGTGCGAACTTTTTTGCCGGTCTTGTAATAGAGGACATATTTTGCCGCCTGCAGCCGGTCGTCGCGTACCACCCCGGTGACGCTGGTCTTTGCCAGGATATCGGTGACGAGATCGGCAAGCCCGGCCGATTTGATGTCACCGTCGATTTTGTAGCTGTGATCGTCTTCGATCTTGGTGAGAAAGGCAGCCCGCGCGATCGTCAGGCCGGCAAGGGCTACCTTGTACTCCGTGCGGTGCTGTACTTCGCTCGCACCAGCCGGCAAGGCCAGAAGCGCCGCGAATGCCGAAACTAAAATCCGTCTGCCCAGATGAGCCATGGTGAGAGCCTTGTCTTGCCGGACCGCTTGCGCCCTTGCACTGCGGTCTATACTCCTGCCGCATTGCGAAGAAAACAGCAGCTTTTTGACAGAATTGCGGGAAAGGCCAAGGTTTGGCTTGACGCGCGCGGGCTGCCTGACTATAGAACCGCAACTTTCCAATCATGGTCTGATGGATTGCGCAGCCGGTTGTTGCCGGATTGTCATTCAATGGCCCGAGAAAAACAAGAAATAGGTGTTCCATGTCCCGCATGTGCGAATTGACCGGCAAGGCAGTCCTGACTGGTAACAATGTCAGCCATGCCAACAACAAGACCAAGCGCCGGTTCCTCCCGAACCTGTGCCAGGTTACGCTGATCTCCGACGCGCTCGGCCAGCGTTACCGTCTTCGCGTTTCGGCTGCTGCTCTTCGTTCCGTCGAGCATCGTGGCGGTCTCGATGCCTTCCTGCTGAAGGCAAATGAAGGCGAACTTTCGATGCGCGCTCGCCTGCTGCGTCGTCAGATCGTCAAGAAGACCGCCGAAGCAGCAGTTGCTGCTGCTGCCTAAGCTCGGCCTCGGTCTTCAAAAGTTTCAAAAGGCTTGCACGGATAATACCCGGACAAGCCTTTTGCTTTGCAAGGCTGGCCTTAGTTCCAGCCTGAAACTTTTACTCGAACTGGTGGCATCACCCAGGATAAAAAAATGCTGACGACCCGTTATACCCTTATCTATGTCGCGCTGATGACGCTCGTCGTCGTCGCCTCCAACTTCCTCGTCCAGTTTCCGCTGAACGCGACGGTTGCCGGCATCAATCTCGCCGACATTCTCACTTGGGGCGCCTTCTCCTATCCGATCGCCTTCCTGATCACCGATCTGACGAACCGCCAGTTCGGCCCGCAGGCTGCGCGTAAGGTGGTTTTCGCCGGCTTTGTCGTTGGTGTCGCCCTTTCCTTCTTCACCTCGGTTCCGCGTATCGCGATCGCCTCCGGCGCGGCCTATCTCGCCGGTCAGCTTCTCGATATCGCCGTCTTCAACCGCCTGCGTCGTCAGGCCTGGTGGCGCGCACCGCTCGTCGGCTCGCTGATCGGTTCGGCGCTGGACACGGTGATGTTCTTCTCGCTGTCCTTCGCCGCCTTCTTCGTCTTCCTCGGCCCGAACGAACCCTTCGCGCTGGAAAATGCGCCGATCTTCGGCATCCTCTCCACGGAAGCTCCGCGCTGGATCTCTTGGGCGCTCGGTGATTTCTCGGTGAAGATGCTTGTCGGCCTGGTGATGCTGCTGCCCTATGGCGCACTCATGAACGTGCTGCGCCCGGTGCCGTCCGCTGCGGCACGGTAAATACCGTCCCACAATCCGCCCTCGGATCGGAATCCTCGCATTCCCCACCTTTCGCCTGGATGGCGATCATTTCTGGTCGAGCGACCCAGGAAAACGCTCTGATCATGAATGCTGGACGGGCTGGCTGCAGACCTTACTGCAGCCAGCCCGCACCGACCGATGGCAACGCCAACTGCAGATCTCACGACGACTGAAGGCGCCCTGCAATGACCGCCGGGTGGCTCAGCACCTCCGCGATGAGTTCATCGATAGGCCGTGATGAATCGAGCCGCAAAATCGGCCTCGTCAGCGTCTTCAGCCACTCCTCATGCCCAACGAGACTTCGGCGTTCCGGTCCCGCCGTATCGTAGCTCTCTGCCCATTCCATGAATTCGCGGCTTTTCACCGCCATGTCGCCACCGGGCCTGATCCTCTCGCCGTAGTGCTCCTCCTCGCGCTTGCGGATGCGCTCCATACGCGCAACGGGATCGATCCTCAGAAAGACCACCAGATCGTATAGTGGCTCGAATTCCGCACCCCATTTTATCGCCGAGCCGGAAAGCACCCAGCCGGCCTCGGGCAGCGCTTCTTGCCTGAGCATCGCGATACGCGCTCCAACCTCGCGCTGCGTCGTGAAGGGTGGATCGGTCGGCATCCAGAAGAAATGATCTGTATCGAGATGACGGATGTCGAGCAGCTCGGCCAGCGCCAGGCCAAGCGTGGTCGTGCCGGAGCCCGAGGCTCCCGTGATATGGATGCGCATCATACAACTCTCAAAGGCTGATATCGAAAGGGATGGTCCGCATAGCGCAGGGTTATGACAGCCGTTCGACGGCCGCTCAATCGGCCAGCCGGAATTCCAACATCAGATTGCGCTGCAGGATGGAGTGATTGTCGTCCGACACCAGGATGACATGCGTCGTGCCATCGGCTGCCTGGAAGGCATCGAGCCCTTCCATATTATCGATATTGTAATTGAAGTTGCCCTCGACGAGCAGCTCGCCGTTCACGATGGCGCCGGGCTTGATGTCTGCTCCCTTGATGCGGCGAATGCGCATGCCGATACCTTCGGCCATGTTGAAGCGCCGCTCCAGCAGCAACAGGTCGCCACCCGGCAGGAAGGCACCGTCAGTCACATCGAAGCTGCCATCCTTCTCGACGGTGAACTGCCCCTTCTGCGGCCCGGCCAGAATAGCCGCAAGCCGGTTACCGTCCTCGTCGAGGCTACGCTCCGCCACGATTACGGGCGCGCCTTTCAGCGGGCTCGAGGCGGGGGCTACGACAACGGTTTCGATGCCGCGGTTTGCCCGCATCTCGTCGCGGGGAATGAGTATCCCGACCGTCGACAAGGATCGCGAGTCGAGAAAACCGGGGTTCGGATAAACATCGACGCGATGATCCTGCTCGAAGGAAACAAGAATCCGGTCGCCATCCAGTGCGAGGCCTTCGGCATCCATGCGCCCCTTGCCCTCATGTATCCGGCCAACACGATCCCTCATCGGCGTGATCTCGACACCGGAAAGACCGGACAGCCTGCCCTTGGCATCACGCTCGATGCTGCCCGTCAGCCAGTGCCCGGTATCGAGCACGCCGATGAAAGTGTTGCCGTCAGGGCGCATGCGGATGGAGGAAAGCGAGCCGAAGAGGGAATTGCTCGACACCATCTCCAGCCCGCCGATAAATTCCAAGGGGCCGAAGCGGGTTTCGTCGCGACCGATATGGAAATCCGAAATCTTGCGGCTGATGATCTTCGCAGGCTCGCCCGCATGAGCGCCTGACAAGCCTGTCGCGAGGCCAAGGACGACCAGAGCCGCGCGAGACAGGTTTTCAAACGCCATGCGGATGTTTCCCCAAGACTGTATCAGCCAGCGCGGCGCAGGCGGCCACCGCGCGGCTGTGCGGCATGGTCCTCGAACAATTCGGCAAGCTGCTCGGTCATGGCGCCGGCAAGCTCGTCCGCATCGACGATCGTCACGGCGCGGCGATAGTAACGCGTCACGTCATGGCCGATGCCGATTGCCAGAAGCTCGACCGGAGAACGCGTCTCGATCTGTTCGATCACGGCGCGCAGATGCCGCTCCAGATAATTGCCCGGATTGACCGAAAGCGTGGAATCATCGACCGGCGCACCATCCGAAATCATCATCAGGATGCGGCGCTGCTCGCGCCGCGCCAGCAGGCGATTATGCGCCCAGATCAGCGCCTCGCCATCGATGTTTTCCTTGAGCAGGCCTTCGCGCATCATCAGGCCAAGATTGGTGCGCGCGCGCCGCCACGGGGCATCGGCCGACTTGTAGATGATGTGTCGCAGGTCGTTGAGACGGCCGGGCGTCTGCGGCTTGCCATTGGCAAGCCAGCTCTCGCGTGCCTGACCGCCTTTCCAGGCCTTCGTCGTGAAGCCGAGGATCTCCACCTTGACGCCGCAACGCTCCAGCGTGCGCGCCAGGATATCGGCGCAGGTCGCGGCAACCGTGATTGGCCGGCCGCGCATGGAGCCGGAATTGTCGATCAGCAATGTCACGACCGTATCGCGGAACTGCGTGTCGCGCTCCATCTTGAAGGAGAGCGGTTGCGTCGGGTCGATGATGATGCGCTGCAGTCGCGCCGTATCGAGATAGCCTTCCTCGAGATCGAAATCCCAGGAACGGTTCTGCTGCGCCATCAGCTTGCGCTGCAGGCGGTTGGCAAGACGGCCGACAGCACCTTGCAGATGCGCCAGCTGCTTGTCGAGGAAAGCGCGCAGGCGCTCCAGTTCGGCGGCATCGCACAGCTCTTCGGCCGTGACGATCTCGTCGAATTCCTCCGTATAGACGTGGTAATCGACCTTTTCATTGAAATCAGCAAACGGCGTGTTCGGACGGCGGGTTTCGCCCGGCGTCTCGGAATCGTCGTCGCCCTCTTCCATCATGTCGTCGTCGGAGATTTCGGCGCCTTCGGTTTCGCCGTCCTCCATCTGCTCGTCGGAGACTTCGCTATCTTCGACGGGTGCGGCATCGCTGCCAGCATCCTCGTCGACCTCATCTTCGTTCTGCTCGTCGCCGGTCGGCTGATCATCCTCGTTGGACTGATCGTCGGCGTCAGGATCGTTGTCGTCATCGCCATATTCCTCGGCCATTTCCATGGCCGAAAGCATATTGCGGATGACCTTCGAGAAGGCCTGCTGGTCGTTGATGACACCGGTGAGATTGTTGAGCTCGCTGCCGGCCTTGTCTTCGATGAACGAACGCCACAAGTCGAGAACTTTTCCGGCCGAAGCCGGCGGCTTCTGGCCGGTGAGCTTTTCGCGCACCATCATCGCAACGGCTTCGCCGATCGGCGCATCTTCCTGCCGCTCGATGCCAGTGAAATTCGCCTTGGCGTATTTCTCCTCGGTCATGGAACGCAGATTGGCGGCCATGCCTTCCATCCGCAGCGAACCGATCGATTCCACGCGCGCCTGCTCGACAGCGTCGAAGATCGCCCGGGCATCCGAGCCCTGCGGCGCCATGCTGGAATGGACCTTCTCGTCGTGGCAGGCGATACGCAGTGCCATGGAATCGCCAAGGCCACGCGTCACCGCCAGCTCGTGCGCCGTCGGACGCTTGGAAAGCTCCGGCAGACGAATGCGCTCGCCCGTCATGCCGGGACGCTCATTGGCGAAGGCTACCTCGACCTGGTCATCGCCCGCGATTGCGCGCACGCAGCCCGTTATCGCCCGCCGCAACGGCTCGACATCGACGGGCGCACCAGGCTTTGCTTTCGAATTGTCACCACGAGATGCCATGATCGACTGGCCTCAAGCCCCCAGCACGATGTTGGCCGCGCTTTCCTTCAGTTCCACGCCGAAGGCGCGCTGATAGTGCTCGGCCACCAGAGGACGCTCAAGCTCGTCACACTTGTTGAGGAAGGTGACGCGGAAGGCGAAGGCGATATCGCCGAAGATCTCGGCATTCTCGGCCCAGGTGATGACGGTACGCGGGCTCATGACCGTGGAGAGATCACCGTTCATGAACGAAGCGCGCGTGAGATCCGCAACACGGACCATCTTGGAAACCGTATCGCGGCCTTCCTTGTCCTTGCCGAAGCTCTTCACCTTGGCGGCGACGATATTTACTTCATGGTCGTGCGGCAGATAGTTCAGCGTCGAGACGATCGACCAGCGGTCCATCTGTGCCTGGTTGATCTGCTGCGTGCCGTGATAGAGACCCGTCGTATCGCCGAGACCGATCGTGTTGGCGGTCGCAAACAGGCGGAAGGCCGGGTGAGGACGGATGACACGGCTCTGGTCGAGCAGCGTCAGGCGGCCGGAGGATTCCAGTACGCGCTGAATGACGAACATCACGTCCGGGCGGCCGGCATCATATTCGTCGAAGACGAGCGCGACATTGTGCTGGTAGGCCCAGGGCAGGATGCCGTCCTTGAATTCGGTGACCTGCAGCCCGTCCTTGACGACGATCGCGTCCTTGCCGACGAGATCGATACGGCTGACATGGCTATCGAGGTTGATACGCACGCAAGGCCAGTTGAGGCGCGCGGCAACCTGCTCGATATGCGAAGACTTGCCCGTGCCGTGGTAGCCGGAGATCATCACGCGTCGGTTATGGGCAAAGCCGGCGAGGATCGCGAGCGTCGTCTCGCGGTCGAAGAGATAGTCGGAGTCGAGATCCGGAACATAGGCGTCGCCCTTGCTGTAGGCGGGCACACGAATGTCGGAATCGATGCCGAAGACCTCCCGGACCGAAACGGTGGTGTCGGGCAGTTCGGAAATATCAAGGTCAATCTTGCTCATCATGTCTCCAAGGCGGGTGACGGCCACCCGACCACACTATCTCAGCCATTGCGCAACCATGGCGCCGCAGTATCTTTTCCGCGTTCTCCAAGAGTCGGAACGTCGGCGACACTTCTCCGGGACTGAAACGAAACCTCGGCGGGATAATGACCGCTTGCGAGCATTCTTGAAAGAGTCCCGGACAAGAAACGCCGCGTCCGGAAGGTCGGCAGAGGCGATGTCGGGAAAACGCGCAAATATGTATGCCGCGATTGCCTGCGGCCTCAGCCGATGTGGACCATACCCGATTGAAGCTTAAGAGCAAGGACGGGAATTAACAAAAACCGTTCTGCTTCAATAATTGATAGGCCTGGATGACGGCGCGGAAACGCTCTTCCGAGCCGCGATCGCCGCCATTCGCATCGGGGTGATGCTTCTTGACCAGTTCCTTATACTTGCTCTTGATCTCCGCGGAAGTGGCGTTCGCCGCAAGTCCCATCGTATCGAAAGCCTTGGCTTCCAGCGATTTCAGCTTGCGGGCCTGCGGGAAACGCGGGCCGCTGCCCTTGCCGCTACCTTCCTTCACGAAACCGAACGGATCACGCACGCGCGAATAGGCTCCGGAGCGAACTTCGGCGTGCAGCGGGCTGTTCTTGGCATCCTTGTTGACGCCGACCGTCCAGGTGGGGCGATGACCGGTGATCGCCTCCTTCTGGTAGCGCGCAATTTCGCCGTCCGAGAGGCCGGAGAAATAATTGTATCCCTTGTTGTAGTCCTTGACGTGCTCGAAACAGAACAAAAAGAATTGGCCTTCCGCATTGCGTCCCACAGGAGCGCGATGCGTGCCTTTTTTGTCGCAGCCGTCCCACTGACAGCTTGGAGGCGCCTGTTCGGGCTCCTGCTCTCGCCTGCGGCGCGTTCGGATGCGATCGAAGTATTTGGAATCAAGTCTCATGACGGCGCTAATTATGGGGCTGCTGACTGCTGACAACAAGAATTGACAAACGGGAATGTTGCTGGCTTGGTGGGAACCTTTTTCATGAACTCAGAAGACCCCGTGATGACACTCCAGACCAGCATCGAAGAGAAGCTCAAGGCGACCTTCGCACCCGAACGCCTCTCCGTCATCAACGAGAGCCATCTGCACGCCGGCCACCAACCGGACATCACGGGCACCGGCGAGACGCATATGCGCGTTCGCATCGTCTCTGCAAAATTCGTCGGCATGTCTCGGCTGCAACGGCATAGGGCGATCACCGACCTCTTGAAGCCCGAGCTGGATGCCGGGCTTCACGCATTGGCCGTCGAGCCGGCAGCGCCGGGCGAACCGACGCGCTGGTAGAGCCTACTTTCACGCAATTCCGGACACAAACCGCTGCGCACTTTTGCGTGAATTGCTCTAGCGGATAATGAGCGCCGTCGCGTAAAGCCCGAAACCGAAGACGGTATGGGCGAGCAGATTGAGCACACGGACCTTCGTGGGGTTCGGCGTCTTCGACGCCGCCCAGCCAAGCCCAAGACCCGGCTGCATCAGAAACCAGCCCGCACCGACGGTGACGATGCCGAGGATCCAGGCCGGCAGGAAAGTCGGCGCGGCAAACCAGACCGGACCGACGAAGATCGCCAGCAGAATGCCGTAGAGGATTCCGACCGCGTAGTGGCCGATCCAGCCGAGCGCCAGCTCGTTGGCATAGGGCGCGGCATCAGCGATATTATCGTGAAAGACCTTGCCCTTGCCGAGATGCCAGAACCAGCGGCCGGCCGGCGCCCAGTTCGGCGACGGCGTCACGCCGAGCTTTGCGAGCAGGATCGCCCAGATATCCATGAGGACGGTTGCCCCGATGCCGATGGCGACGGATCGCCAGAGAATGTCGAACATGTCAGATCCTGCAGGATGAGCCGGCGCACGGAAATGCCGCCGGTAACGGAAATCTTGGTCAAGCGGGTTTCGTCTCGTCTTCCTCGGCGGGGCGGATGCGCAGCTTGGTGATGCGGTTCTTTTCCCGCTTCATGACGACGAAGCGCTTGCCGTAGAAAGTGAAGGCCTGTCGCTCCTCGGGAATGGTCATCGATTCATGGATGACGAGACCGGCAATCGTCGTCGCCTCCTCATCCGGCAGGTTCCAGTCCAGCGCGCGGTTGAGATCGCGGATTGATACGCCACCATCGACGACGATGGAACCGTCGGCCTCCTGTCGTACGCCCTGTATATCAATATCGTGCTCGTCGGAGATATCGCCGACGATCTCCTCCAGAATATCCTCGAGCGTCACGACGCCCTGCACCTCGCCATATTCGTCGACGACGACGGCGAAATGCTGCTTGCGGCGGAGGAAGGCATTGAGCTGGTCTTCGAGATTGGTGCTGTCGGGCACGAACCAGGGTTTCTGGGCGATTTTCACGATATCGAGCTGCTGCGGCTCCATGTTCGGCTCGGCGAGCGCCCGCAACAGATCCTTGGCGTGTACGACGCCGATGATGTTGTCGATCGTACCGCGCCACAGCGGCATGCGTGTATAAGGGCTTTCGAGGATCGCCCGGACCACGGATTCGGGCGGATCGTCGGCATTGATCGCCCGCATCGCCATGCGGTGGACCATGATATCGGAAAGCTCGAGTTCGCCGAGATCGAGCACGCCGCCGAGACGGTCACGGTCGGCCTTTACGACAGAACCCTCGCGATGCAGCAGGTCGACGGCGCCGCGCAGCTCCTCATGCGCTGACAGCATCGAGACTTCGCGCGACAGGTTGATACCGAAAAGACCGAGGATCTGGCGCACGATCGCATTGACGAAGGAAGAGAGTGGACCGACCACGGCGACGAAGAGCCGTGTCGGTATTGCAACATTGAGCGCAAAACGCTCCGGCGTGGAGATCGCCCAGCTCTTCGGCAGAACCTCCGCGAAGATGACGAGGATAATGGTCATGGCAAGCGTCGCCAGCGCCACACCGGAATTGCCGAAGATCCCCAGAAATACGCTTGTCGCCAGCGACGAGGAGAGAATATTGGCGAGGTTGTTACCGATCAGCAGCGCACCGATCAGCCGGTCACGACGCTCGATGAGGGTCCTGACGAGACCGGCGCGCTCGTCGCCATTGGCTTCCAGTGTATGGATCCGGCTTCTCGAAACGGCGGTCAGCGCGGTTTCGGATCCCGAAAAGAAGGCAGACATCAGTACCAGGGCCACGATCGAAACGATCTCCGGCCAGTAGACCGATAAAAACGCCAGGGTGCCCTCGACTGACATCAGGGATGTTTTTCCTTGAGAAAACTGAACACTTCGGAAGCCGGCACGTCATCGGCGACGAAGGACTGGCCGATGCCGCGTGTGAGGATGAAGGTAAGCTTACCGCCCTTGACCTTCTTGTCCTGCGCGATCGCATCCATCAGCACTTCGGCCGGCGGCAGGTTGGCTGGAATTTCCGACATGCGGGTCGGCAGGCCGACCGCCTTAAGATGCGCCTCGACGCGGTGGGCATCATCGGGGCTCGCAAGGTTCATGCGTGCCGAAAATTCATGCGCCAGCACCATGCCGATAGAAACGCCTTCACCATGAACCAGCCGGCTGCTGTCATAGGCGGTCGCGGCCTCCAGCGCGTGACCGAAGGTGTGGCCGAGATTGAGCAGCGCCCGCTGGCCGTTTTCCCGCTCGTCAGCAACCACGACATCCGCCTTCGCCTGGCAGCTGACCGCAATTGCTTCGATACGGGCCGAACCGCCTGCAAAGACCGCCTGCCAGTTGTTCTCCAGCCAGGCGAAGAAGTCCGGCTTGTCGATCAGGCCATACTTGGCGACTTCGGCATAACCGGCGCGGAATTCGCGTTCGCTCAGGGAATTCAGGACATCGGTATCGGCGAGAACCAGATCCGGCTGATGGAAAACGCCGATGAGGTTCTTGCCGTGGCGGCTATTGATGCCGGTCTTGCCGCCGACGGAGGAATCCACCTGAGCGAGCAGCGAAGTCGGCACCTGTACGAAGCGCACGCCGCGCCTGACGATGCCGGCCGCAAAACCCGAGAGGTCGCCGATGACGCCGCCGCCAAGCGCGATGACATAGTCATTGCGTTCGACGCGCGCTTCGAGAACCTTGTCGCAGACATTGACCAGATGCTCGAAACTCTTGGTCTTCTCTCCGGCTGGCAGCACGACCGCCGCCGATGCGATGCCGGCGGTATCGAGGCTCGCCTTCAAGGCATCGAGATAAAGCGGCGCCACATGCTCGTCGGTTATGATAGCCGCCTTGCGGCCCTTGAGCCGCGAGCCGATCTCGCCCCCGGCTCTGGCGATCAGCCCTGGCCCGATCAGAATGTCATAGGCACGTTCGCCAAGCGGTACATGCACCTTGCGGACGGCGGAAGCGGAGGTGATCGCGTTCATGATACTGCACTTTCCTTCTGGGCCTCGACCACGGCTCTCAGCACTTCATCGGCCATGACTTCCTTGCGCACGTCGCGCGAAAGCACCGTGAGATCGGCTTCGGCATAAACGGGGTAGCGGGCGTTCATCAGATTTTCGAGCGTCTGCTTCGGGTTTTCGGTCTTCAGCAGCGGACGTGTATCGCGCTTGTTGACCCGGTCCCAGAGCACGTCGAGATCGGCCTTCAGCCAGACCGAAAGGCCGCCCTTCTTGATATGCCTGCGCGTACGGGCGTTGATGAAGGCGCCGCCGCCGGTAGAGACGACGCGCGGCCCGCCCTTCAGCAGACGCTTCATCACCCGTGCTTCGAGCGCCCGGAACTCTTCTTCTCCATAGGCCGCGAAAAGCTCCGTGATCGTCATGCGCGAGACGCGCTCGATCTCTATATCGCTGTCGATGAAGGGAACGCCGAGCTGCTGCGCAAGGAGGCGGCCGACCGAGGATTTTCCGGCGCCCATGAGGCCGACGAGGATCAGATTGCGTGAACCGAGCGCGGCGCGAGCTCTGTCTCTCAGGCTGTCTGCAACGGAAACTGGGGGTTCACTCATCGGTCCATTCACACTTTGTTTGCAAACGGTATCGACAAATGCGGGTGTAGCGTCAAGTCGCGGGCAAGGGAATCATGGTCTCACTGCCGCTTCTTGCACTTGCAAACATGCTTCTTATAACAGAAGCAGAGTTCTAAGGAGTAGCCGGATGCCGAGCCTGATCCGTTTCCTGTCCGTCCTGGCGGTCATCGCCGGACTGATCTATGGAGCGATGTGGGCGCTCGTCACCTTCGTCGAGCCGCAGGAGCGGGACGTGACGATCCGCATCCCCTCCGAGCGGGTAAACCCGCCGTCGACGGGCACGATCAACACCACGAAGAAGTGACGCGATGAAGGATCTCGGCCGCGTCCATGTGGAATCATTTCTGGAAATGATGAGTGCCGAGCGGGGTGCTGCGGTCAATACGCTGCAATCCTACGAACGTGATCTGGACGACTTGCGCTCCTTCCTGCACGGCCGCAGCATTCGCCTGACCGAAGCGGCTTCGGGCGATCTCGGCGCCTATCTCAGTTCGCTATCCACGCAGGGTTTCAAGCCTTCCTCGCAAGCCCGCCGCCTTGCCTCCATGCGGCAGTTCTACAAATTCCTCTATGCCGAGGGCCTGCGCACCGACGATCCGACCGGCATTCTCGACGCGCCGAAAAAGGGCCGCTCCCTGCCGAAGACGATGGGCGTCGAGGAAGTGACCAAGCTGCTTACTCAGGCAGAAACCGAGGCCGCTGACCCTGCCCCCGGCCAGCTTCACCGCATGCGCATGCTGGCGCTGCTGGAACTGCTCTATGCCACCGGCATGCGTGTCAGCGAGCTCGTCTCGCTTCCAGCCCGCGTTCTCGATCAGGAAGGCCGTTTCCTGATGATCCGCGGCAAGGGCAACAAGGAGCGGCTGGTACCGCTTTCCCAATCGGCCATTGCCGCTCTGAAATCCTACGGCGGCATGCTGGCGTCGGAAAACGCCGCGTCAAAACAGCCCCAGGAGAGCCCCTGGCTCTTCCCGGCCGCCTCGAAAGAGGGATACTTGCCGCGCCAGGTCTTCGCCCGCGATCTCAAGAATCTGGCAATCCGCGCCGGCCTCACACCTTCGATGATTTCGCCGCACGTCATGCGACACGCCTTCGCGAGCCACCTTCTGGCCAACGGCGCGGACCTGCGCGTGGTGCAGGAACTCCTCGGCCATTCAGACATTTCGACGACACAAATCTATACGCATGTTCTGGAAGAACGGCTCCAGCAACTCGTCCATACGCACCACCCCCTTGCAAAACAGGCGAAAAAGCACGAATAGGACCGGCGACAAGGGACGGAACCAGGAAACTGCCCCGCGCACAAGGAACGGAAACGCACCTCATGCACAACTATCTCGACTTCGAAAAGCCGATCTCCGACCTCGAAGGTAAGATCATCGAGCTTAAGAAGCTGGCGACGGAAGACGAAAGCATCGACACCTCCGACGAGGTCGGCAGGCTCGAAGTCCGCGTCCGCGAGGCGATCGTCGAGATCTATTCGAAGCTCAACGCCTGGCAGAAGACGCAGGTCGCGCGCCATCCGCAGCGTCCCCATTTCGTCGATTATGCCAAGACGCTCTTCCAGGAATTCACGCCGCTTGCCGGCGACCGCAAGTTTTCCGAGGATGCCGCCATCCAGGCTGGCCTTGCCCGCTTTCGCGGCCAGCCGGTCGCCGTCATTGGTCAGGAAAAGGGCAACGACACCAAGAGCCGCCTGAAGCACAATTTCGGCAGCGCCCGTCCTGAAGGTTACCGCAAGGCGATCCGTATCCTCGAAATGGCGGATCGTTTTCAGCTTCCGGTCATCACCCTCGTCGATACCGCAGGCGCCTATCCGGGTGTCGGCGCCGAAGAGCGCGGTCAGGCCGAAGCCATCGCCCGTTCGACGGAGATGTGCCTCGGCGTGAAGGTGCCACTGATCTCGATCGTCATCGGCGAAGGCGGCTCAGGCGGCGCGATCGCGATTGCTACCGGCAACCGCGTCTACATGCTCGAACATTCGATCTACAGCGTCATCTCGCCGGAAGGCGCCGCCTCGATCCTCTGGCGTGATTCCACCCGCGCCAAGGAAGCGGCGACCAATATGAAGATCACGGCGGAGGACTTGAAGGCACTCGGCGTCATCGACGGCATTATCCCCGAGCCGCTCGGCGGCGCCCACCGTGATCCCGACAGCGTCATCGCCGCCACCGGCGATATAATCTCCAACGCGCTTGCCGAAATGGCCTCCCGTTCCGGCGAACAACTGCGTAATGACCGCCGCCAGAAGTTCCTCGCCATGGGCCGCAATCTGTAAAATCCGCAGGTCTGCGTAGTTGATTGAGGCCAAATCTTGGCCACAATAATGTTATCTGTAACATCAGTGCTTGCAGGGCGCTTCGGGGTAAGTCATAGGCTGGTAAGGATTTATCAAGTATAAGCCGCCTATGATTCCGCGCTACGCCCGGTTTCCGTAAGCGGGTTGGGTCGCATTATTGATGGGCTGATTGAATGCGCATACGTCATCTTGCCTATGTTTCGCTCATGGCGCTGGCTCTGACCGGCTGCAATGACGCATTGGAATCCGCGCAGGGTATCGACCTCTCGACCGTCAGGAACAAGGTGGAGCAGCCGCTTCCGAGCCGCATCCTTGCCGACATGTCGGCCAAGGGCATGGACCGCAACTCGCCGATCATGATCCGCATCTTCAAGGAAGAAGGCGCGCTGGAAATCTGGAAGGCGAAGACGAACAACCGTTTCGACAAGATCGCCGACTACAAGATCTGCGCCTGGTCCGGCAAACTCGGCCCGAAGGTGAAGACCGGCGACCGTCAGGCGCCAGAAGGTTTCTACAACCTCACTCGCTCTAACCTGAACCCCAATTCCAAATATTATCTCGCCATCAACACCGGTTTCCCGAACCGCTATGATGCCGTCAACGGCCGCTCCGGCAGTGATCTGATGATCCATGGCGCCTGCTCGTCGTCAGGCTGCTACTCCATGACCGACCAGCAGGTTCTGGAAATCTACGCCTTTGCCCGCGACGCCCTCAAGGGTGGTCAGGAAACGGTACAGCTTCAGGCCTTCCCCTTCCGCATGACGGCCGAGAACATGGTCAAGCATCGTCTCGATCAGAACTACGATTTCTGGAAGATGCTGAAGGTCGGCTACGACAATTTCGAAGTCACCAAGCGCCCGCCGGAAGTGAATGTCTGCGAGAAGAAATACGTCTTCAACCAGCAGGCAACCGATGGCGGCAGCTTCAATCCGGCCGGCAAGTGCCCGGCCATGTCAACGCCGCCCGCACTGACAGCGGCTCTCGCTTCCTACGACAAGACTTATGACGCCGACTATCAGACGGCCCTGAAAAAATATGACGGCCTTGCCTGGTACGACCCGACAGAGGCCGAGCGCAAGGCTGTTGTCGCCAAGCTCCGCAAAGGCCGCGAACTGGCTTTTGCGCCAACGGGCACCTCGCTGGAAGCCGGCCGCATGGTCAAGGTTGCCGAACTCGAAGACATGATGGCCAATCAGGCCGCGAAGAGCGTTGCTGCCAAGACCGCAGCGACTGCGACGCCGACGACGCAGGCTCAAGCCACGACCGTCGCTGCAGCGCTGCCGGCCAATATTCCGGTGCCGATGCAGAACCCGCTGGCCTATGCCGCGCCCGAGCCCGCGCCGCAGGAAACCGCCGACGCCACCAAGAAGCCGTTCTGGAAGTTCTGGGCCAGGAACTGATCGGCTTGGACGCCATTCTCTACGATCTGCGCGGGCTGAAATGCCCGCTCCCCGTCATCAAGACGCGCAAGAAGCTGACGGCCATGCCAAGCGGTGCGATGATCCTCGTCGACACCAGCGATCCGCTTGCCGCCATCGACATCCCGCATTTCTGCAATGAAGATGGCCACGATCTGGTCAGCACGGAAAAGACCGAGCGCGGCCACCGTTTCCTGATCCGCAAGGGATAGAGCGTTTTCTGATTAAATCCGCATGCCCGGAATGGCGAGCGGATTGTCGCTGAGCGCAGCCCGGTCAGGCGTATCGATCCGCGGCTTGCCGAGGAAGGCATCGAAAAGATCTTTCACGAAAGCCTCCGGCAGATCCTTGGTGATCAGCACCATGCGCGTGCGCCGGTCCTCAGGATCCGGCCAGGCAGCAAGCCGCACCGGCGGGTGGAAGATGCTCTGGACGCCGTGCAGCACCAGCGGGCGTTCCGGCCGGTCTGATGTGGCGATGATCGCCTTCATGCGCAGAAGCTTCTCTCCATGCGCCGAACGCAGGAGATCGATGAACATTTCGAGCGCCATCGGATCGATTGCCTTCTCCTCGATGATCGAGAAGGAACGGATCGACGCATCGTGACGATTGACGTCGTGCGGGTCCTGATGCTCGTGGCCATGATGATGGTGGTGATGACCGTGATCGTGGCCATGATCATGATGGCCCTCATGCTCGTCCTCATCATGCAGCCAGCGGCGGACATCGGCGATTTTTGTGCCGGGATCATAAAGCCCGTTGACGAAAATACGCGCTGAGCCTGCCTCATCGCTGTCGGCATCCATGATGGCGGCACGCGGATTGAGGCCATGCAGACGTGCCATCAGCGCATCCGTGTCACCCGCTATGCTCTGTTTCGAAACGATGAGCCGATCGGCGACAGCCGTCTGCTTGCGCGCCTCCTCATGATTGTCGAGCGTCTGTAGGCCGTTCACGGCATCGACGACGGTGACCACACCATCGAGCTCGAAATTCTGCGCAACAATCGGATTGCCCATGATCGCCTGCATGACGGGAGCCGGATCGGCAAGACCGGTGGTTTCGATGACCACGCGCTTGACCGGCTTCACACGGCCTGTCTGCACGGCATCCATAAGGTTCGCCAGCGTATCGACCAGTTCCCCGCGCACGGTGCAGCAGAGGCAGCCGTCGGAGAGCTCGATAATGGAATCGCCGGAGCTTTCGACCAGCAGATGGTCGATGCCGACATCGCCGAATTCATTGATGATGACGGCCGCATCCTTCATGGCAGGATCTTTGAGGATACGATTCAGAAGCGTCGATTTTCCGGCGCCGAGGAAGCCGGTCAGGATTGTGACCGGGATCTTGTCGCTAAACGTGCTCATGGTTTTTCCTTAGAAGGATTTCGGCCGCGGGAGCGGAACCGGCACATTGGCGAGCGCCTCGACCGCGTCACCCTTGGCGGTCTTGTCGTTCTGCGCAACCGGCTGCGTATCCTGCCCCGGAATGAGGCCGGCGAACACGAATTGCGGCTCGTGATCCATCTCGTGAATATAGGGCGACTGCACCTTCATGCGGCCGACCTCGTCGCGCGTTTCGCTGCGCACCTTCGCGCCCTTGGCGCTGCAAATATCGGCCGTGATGTCATTCACCTGGTCCTGCCCCGGACCATAGGGCCTCAGCGAACCCAGTGTATCATTTGCTGCAAACTGTGTGGTGAAGCCCTTCTGCAGCAGATTGGCAGTGGCGTCAGCGCGGGCCGCCAGGCTGTCGGTGCCGAGCACGACGGAAACCAGCGTGCGGCCGCTGCGTGTCGCCGAACCGATCTGGTTGAAGCCCGAAGCGCAGATAAAGCCGGTCTTCATACCGTCGGCACCGGCAAAACGGCCGATCAGCATATTGATGTTCGGAACGTTCTGCTTGCCGGTCGTAAAGCCTTCCAGCGAAAAATAGCCGGCATATTGCGGGAAGTCCCGGCGCAGCGCCACCGACAGGATCGCGAGGTCGCGAGCCGTCGTAAACTGCCCCTTGCCCGGCAGGCCGTTCGGATTGATGAAATGCGAATCCGACATGCCGAGCTTCGCCGCTTCGGCATTCATGCGGACAACGAAAGCTTCCTCGGTGCCGCTGACCGCCTCGGCGACGGCGACCGCGATATCGTTCGCCGACTTCACCATCAGGATCTTGAGCGCGCTGTCGAGCGTGAATTTCTGGCCCGGCTTGAAGCCCATCTTGGCCGGCGGTTCGGCGGCTGCCCGCTTGCTCATGACAACGGGCGTGTCGAGGCTGATCTGGCCGGAGCGGATTGCATCGAATACCGTATAAACGGTCATGAGTTTGGTCAGTGAAGCCGGATACCACTTGCGGAAGGCTTCTTCATGCTCCAGCACCCGGCCGGTCTGCACGTCGACGAGAATATGCGGATTGGCCTCAGCAAGTGTAACGGACGAGACAAGAACCGCTGTTGCTGTCGCTATAAAAGAAAAGGGCCGCAAAGCGGCGAACAAACGATCGGGGCGCGTCGACAAGTGCTCGTCCTTCAGGGAATTATCTCGAAACCTTCCCCTATTTACCCTATATGGCTATGACATGGCAAAGGTCATTGACTAAGTTATTTCCAAGGCATCACGCCCTTGTGATGCTTTCAGACAGGCCCCACGCATTTCATTCACAGGAAGCCAAGAATGCCGATTCTGAATAGAGCCGCCGAACTTCAGGACGAAGTCGCAGAGTGGCGCCGCCACATCCATGCGCGGCCGGAACTTCTCTTCGCAGTCGAAAATACCGCTGCCTTCGTTGCTGAAAAGCTTAAGGAATTCGGCGTCGATGAAATCGTCACCGGCATCGGTCGCACAGGCGTCGTCGGCCTCATCAAGGGCAAGGGCGAAGGCAGCCGCACGGTCGGCCTGCGCGCCGATATGGATGCCCTGCCGCTCACCGAAATCACTGGCAAACCTTGGGCATCGAAAACACCTGGCAAGATGCACGCCTGCGGTCATGACGGCCATACCGCCATGCTGCTGGGTGCAGCGAAATATCTCGCAGAGACCCGCAACTTCAATGGCAATGTCGCTGTGATCTTTCAGCCCGCCGAAGAAGGCGGCGGCGGCGGCAACCTGATGGTGAAGGACGGCATGATGGAGCGCTTCGGCATCGAAGAGGTCTACGGCATGCACAATCTGCCGGGCCTGCCCGTCGGCCAGTTCGCCACCCGCAAAGGTCCCATCATGGCGGCGACCGACGAATTCACCGTCACCATCAAGGGCCGCGGCGGCCATGCAGCGCAGCCGCACCGTACGATCGACCCGATCGCCATCGGCGCGCAGATCGTCTCGAACCTGCAACTGATCGCCTCGCGCAGCGTCAATCCGCTGCGCTCGGTCGTCGTCTCCGTCACCAAGTTCAATGCCGGCTTCGCCCATAACGTCATCCCCAATGACGCAACCTTCGCCGGCACGATCCGCACGCTTGATGACGAGGTGCGCGCCCAGGCCGAAGCACGCCTTCGCGAAGTCGTGGAAGGCATCTGCGCTGCCCATGGTGCGGCAGCCGACATCAACTTCCACCGCAACTACCCCGTCACCTTCAACCATGCGGATGAAACGGAACATGCCGTCGCCATCGCCAGCGACATTGCCGGCGAAGCCAACGTCAATCCCGAGGTCGATCCGATGATGGGCGGCGAGGATTTCTCCTACATGCTGAACGCCCGCCCCGGCGCCTTCATCTTCATCGGCAACGGCGACACCGCCGGCCTGCATAACCCGGCCTACGACTTCAACGACGAAGCCATCGCCCACGGCATTTCCTACTGGGTGCGCCTTGCCGAACAGCGCCTCGGCGCCTGAGATGAAACGACATTAGAAATACTGAAAAGGCTTGGCTTCCTGCCAAGCCTTTTGTATGCATGGCATCCAAGTGGTCCCGTAGCTCAGCAGGATAGAGCACCAGATTCCTAATCTGGGGGTCACGCGTTCGAATCGCGTCGGGATCACCACTCTCTCACCGATAGCCAGGTCGCCACCGCACGGCGCGTTTTGCGCCAACCCCGAACAGTGCCGCGACGATCCAACTGCCGAGGAAGCCGATTGCCGCCCAGACGAGGCCGGCGAAGCTGACGGGGACGCCGGGCACGAAGTCGCGCCATGTATTGGCAATTATCCCCTCATCGGCATCGCGCATCAACACGAAGGGCTTGGCGACCGGCGGCGCACTACCGAGATCCGATTGCTGGGTGACGAGGCGCTCATAGCGCTCCAGCGTACTGCGCATCGAAAGGCCGCGATCGCGCAGGAAATCGTCGGGAGAACGGGCATAGACATCGAGCGCCTGCTGACGATCGAGATGATGGTCGGCGGCCTGTTTCGTGAAGTCGTCGACGATGATCCTGAGCTCGTCGATCGCCCCGCCGATACGCTGGCGATATTGCTGTGCGAATTCCGGCGCCTGCGAGAAAAGCGTGCCGCCGGCAAGTCCAACGACCAGTGTGACGGCCCTTCCAATCTGTCCCATGACGATGTCTCCGGCTGTTCCGACACCAGAACGATTTCGAGCGGGCAAAGGTTGCCACTGACACATTTGGTAACGCTATGTGATTGAACTGATTGCGCTTCGTTCGAGTTGATCACCCGACCAACTTAGAAAGAGAGGCTTGTCATGAAGAATACTATCATCGCTTCTGCATTTGCTGCGGTTACGATTTTCGCCGCTGCTCTGCCTTCGCAGGCGGCCAGCGTAACCATCACAACTGACAATGGCGGAGACGGATATCACCACCGCATGGCGGATCGTCCTTACTACCGCCATCACCTGCCGCCTCGCCGCGTTTCGCATGATTGCGTGACCCGCACGGAACGCATCCATAGCCACGGCGAAACCGTGATCAAGAAGACCCGTGTCTGCCGCTAAGATACGAAGACCCCGGCTGGAGACCCGGCCGGGGTCTGCTGTTCTCAAGCATGAGGAACTTCGGAATTTTTCCCGCGTTTTACCGGCAAAACAGGAGTATCCATCATGCGTATTCGAATGACTCTTCTTGCAATTGGCGGCGCAATCGCCTGCGGTCTGCTCATCGCCATCAGCTACCAGCCGCAAGGCCCCGTCGCCACACATAAGACCGATCGGCTCGTCGGTGAAAAGGCCCCCGCCGGTTTCCTGACCGAGCGCTTCGGCTGATCAGCTGAGCGACGGCTTGCGTGCCACGACGTGGAAATATTCCTCGTCTGCCAGGGTTTCGCCACCAAGCGGGCGACCATCGACCGAAAAGAGCAACGGTTCGCCGGTAAAACCGCTTTCGGTGAGTTGTGAGCGCAGCTGACCGGGTGTCGTGGCATAGACCATGATGCCGAAATCATGGGCGCGATGCAGCAAGATCGCATGTTCGCCATGCCGCTGCTCCAGTGGCGCGAAACGACGTTCCCGCACCAGTCCCATTGCGTGCTTGAGGAGCCGGAAGCTCAGCTTCACCGGATGGTTGGACCAGACGATGGAAGAACGGGCGCGGTTTTCACCAAAACCATGCCAATTGCGATTGAAGGTCGAAAAGGCAAACGTGCCGCCGGCCTTCAGCACGCGCAATACTTCACGCAGGACCGATCTGCGTCCATCCGCATCGACGGAGTCGATACCGTTATAGCTGAAAACGACGAGATCGAAGGAGCCATTGGCAAAGGCCGAAAGATCACGTGCATCCATATTTTCAAAACGAAGGCCCGGATGGTTGGAGCGCGCAAGCGTCACCATCTCGGGCGTATAGTCGATGCCAACATAGTTGTCCGCCTCGCTGGCAAGAAGCGCTGCGGTGCGGCCTCCGCCGACACCGATATCGAGGACGCTGCCGCCCTTAGCATTGGCGAGGCCAATGCCAAGCGCCATACGTTCGCCTTCATTGATGAAACCGCTGCCATTGCGATAGTCGCGTCGGGAGAGCGGGCTGCTCCATGTCCGACGATTGATCATTTCCATCTGATGCATCAAAACACCTGACTTTCGGGGCTGGAATAGGTCCAAACCTAGGTCAGGGGTCGGCGCGGATAAACTTACATAAAGTTAATGTTTGGTTAATAGTTAATGTCGAACATTAACCATCGAGTCCGCAAGCAAAATACGGTTGCGAACCGTATGCACGCCTTCAACTGTTCTTGCGATGACTGTTGCCCGCTCGATTTCATCAACCGTACCGACGTGGCCGCTCAAAACGATCTCGTCGCCTTCGGCCGTAACCTCGACATCGGATGCATCGATACCGCCAGCAACGGCCAGTGCATTGGCAACCGCAGATTCCAGCGTCGCACGATTGGCATACTCAGCCTCAGCTTCGGGCAGATGACCATGAAAGGTCTGTTCCTTGAAGACCATCGTTCTGTCCTCCTTGGTGGTGAGGGAGAAACGCGGCTGACAGGACTTTGGTTTCGCCTACCAGCGAAGCTGATAGTTCAAATTGACATTTCCCGTCCGCCCCGTCGAAAGCGGATCGGACACAGACGCGCTCAGGCCGAGATTGGGTAGGATGTTCTGGCTGACGGCAACGGTACTGGAAAAGTCGCCATTGAAATCGCTGACGCTGCTCCCGGCCGAAATCGATGTGCCGGTCCACGGATAGATCAGCTTGACCGCCTGGGAAGCCGACACCGTCGCCTGCCGCGCATCGACGGCGCTGTAACCGAGGCTCACCGCGCGTGTCGTCTGCATGTCGAGCGAATCTGAGAGTATCCAGCTTCGCGAACGGCTGAGCATAAGCGCGCCGCTGCCGCGTAACGTATCGACCTGCAGCGTCACATCCTGCTGCGCACGGCTGGCCGGCGTAACGCTCACCTTCTGCAGCTTGCCCCAGAGCATCGCCTGGCCAGAATTCGGCAACGGTGCCCCGCTCTTGTTGGAGGCTAGCGCGAGATCTGCGCCGGCGCTCGTCTCCCATTCCATCGGCAGGCGGAACCCGACCGTCGTTTTGTAGGAACTGGTGGATACCTTCACCGGCGACCAGATCACCAGATCATCCGCAAATACCGGATTGGCCAGCGGCAGAAGGGCAAAAACAAAGCATGCAATCTTTATTTTCGTCATAATATCGCATCGTTTTGAACTAGCACGCCGATCGCGCACCAATAGGCGCAGAGCGGACGTGGAGCGCTCGCGTCGAACGCAATGAAGGATGGCGCAAACACGCAATCCCGGTTCAGTCTTCGATTTTTCTTTGGCCCGCGGCCAATGGCATAAATTGCCGGTTGCTCGTCGGACACATCAGTGCCCAGCGGATTTGCCTTTTCGGCCGCAACCGGCCGCAGCAAATGATCATCCCCGTGAGGACTGTTGTCAGGATCACATCATGGCGAACCTATGTAAACCCCCTCTGGAGTTGAAATTTGCTGCACCGCACACTTGCTGCCTCCCACGATCCCCTGTAGAGCCGATGCCGAATATGCAATTTCTTGCGAAATCGACCATGATGACGAGCGAAACCGCGCCTCGGCGCCTCAGTATCTTCGGTTCGACCGGCTCGATCGGCCAAAATACGCTCAATGTCATCGATCATCTGGGCGGCCGGGACAATTTCGAAATTTCCGTCCTGACCGGCAACGGCAATGTAGAATTGCTGGCCCAGCAAGCGAAATCGTCGGGCGCGCAGCTGGCCGTCATCGCCAATGACCGGCATTACGAATCACTGAAAAGCGAGCTTTCGGGCAGCGGCATCGCAGTCGCTGCCGGCAAATCCGGCCTGATGGAGGCGGCAGACCGCGAGGCGGACTGGGTGATGGCAGCCATCGTCGGCACGGCCGGCCTTGCTCCTACTCTTGCCGCGGCGCGCCGCGGCGCCGATATCGCGCTCGCCAACAAGGAATGCCTTGTTTCGGCAGGCGATCTTTTCATCGAGTCGGTGAGAAACGGTGGCGGCAAGCTGTTGCCTGTCGATAGCGAACACAATGCGATCTTCCAGGTGCTGGAGGAAAACCAGCGCCATGCCGTGGAACGTATCATCCTGACGGCATCAGGCGGTCCCTTCCGCACGTCCTCACTGGAGGAGATGGCCAACGTCACGGTCGAGACCGCACGCGCCCATCCGAGATGGTCGATGGGCCTGAAGATTTCCATCGACAGTGCGTCGCTGTTCAACAAGGCGCTGGAGATGATCGAGGCGAAGCACCTTTTCGGCCTGCGCCCCGAGCAGGTGGAGGTGATCGTTCATCCGCAGTCGGTCATCCATTCGATGGTCGGCTATACGGATGGCTCGGTGCTGGCACAGCTCGGCGCACCGGATATGCGTACCGCAATTGGCTACGCCCTCTCCCATCCGCGCCGGGCGAACCTGCCGATCGAGCGGCTGGATTTCGCCAAACTGGCACGGCTGGACTTCGAGGCTCCGGATGAAAAACGTTTCCCTGCGCTCCGGCTTGCTCGGTTGGCGATGACGCGCGGCGGCGTCCAGGGCGCAGTGCTGAACGGCGCCAAGGAAGTGGCGCTCGAAGCCTTCATCGAGGGCCGCCTGCCCTTCCTCGCCATGGCTGAGATCACCGAAAAAGTGATGGACGATCTCATCGATCTGCCAGCGGCCGCGACGATGGACGACGTGTTCGCCGCAGACAAGGAAGCCCGGCAGCGGGCTGCCGGGCTCATCCGATAAAGAAATTTTCCTGAAAAATCAGGCGCCGTGACGTCAAGCGACGTGACGGGCAAGCGCGCAGCGCGACCAGAGCGAATGCAGCGCGCCGACGAGATGCTCGATATCGGCATCCGAATGCAGCGGCGTCGGCGTGATGCGCAGGCGCTCGGTCTTCTTCGGCACCGTCGGATAATTGATCGGCTGCACATAGACGCCGAAATTGTCGAGCAGCAGATCCGAGATCCACTTGCACTTGGCGGCATCGCCGACCATGACCGGCACAATATGGCTCGGGTTCGGCATGTGCGGAATGCCCTGCTGGTCAAGCAGCGTGCGCAGTTTTCGCACGCGGTCCTGATGGCGCGCGCGTTCGAAGGGGCTTGCCTTCAGATGCCGGATCGAGGCGACCGAGCCGGCAGCGAGGGCCGGCGGTAGCGACGTCGTGAAGATGAAGCCCGACGCAAATGAGCGGATGAAATCGCAGAGCGCGGCGGAAGCCGCGATATAACCACCCATGACGCCGAATGCCTTGGCAAGCGTGCCTTCGATAACGGTGATGCGGTCCATCAGGCCTTCGCGCTCGGCAATACCGCCGCCGCGCGGACCGTACATGCCGACGGCATGGACTTCATCGAGATAGGTCATGGCGCCGTATTTGTCGGCGAGATCGCAGATTTCCTTGATTGGCGCGATATCGCCATCCATCGAATAGACGGATTCGAAGGCGATGAGCTTCGGCGCCTTGGGATCGGCAGCAGCGAGCCTGGCTTCGAGGTCGGCCACGTCATTGTGCTTCCAGATGACCTTCTCGCACTTGGCGTAGCGGATGCCCTCGATCATCGAGGCATGGTTGAAAGCATCGGAGAAGATGATGAGGCCGGGGATCTTGGCGCCGAGCGTCCCGAGCGCCGCCCAGTTGGAAACATAGCCGGATGTGAAGGTCAGCGCGGCTTCCTTGCCATGCAGATCAGCGAGCTCCTGCTCAAGCAGAACATGGTAGTGGTTGGTGCCAGAGATATTCCGGGTGCCTCCCGCACCCGCGCCACAGTGATCGATGGCTTCCTTCATCGCCTCGATCACCTTGGGGTGCTGGCCCATGCCGAGATAGTCATTAGAGCACCAGACGGTCACTTCCTGTTCGCCATTCGCCGTGTGGCGGGTCGCACGCGGAAAGTTACCGCGATGGCGCTCCAGATCGGCAAAAACGCGGTAACGGCCCTCAGTGTGAAGCCCGTCCAACTCGCTTTTGAAAAACGCTTCGAAATCCATCATATGCTCCAGTTCGTACGGCTGTTTCTTGCTGAGACGGCAACCGGACGTCAACCCTTTCGTCCCTGATTTAACATCAACTGCGGCAAAAGGCGCAGACTTTTGAATGATTCCAGATAAAAAATAAGCGAGCCGTGATCGGGGAAATTGATCGACGTCAATTCCGGCGACAAATTCGCTTTTTATCGTGGAAAGAAATCCGCGCCTTACGAAAAAAGCTTGGTGATGGTGGACAAGCCCTTCTTGCGACATAGTTTTCGGGCTAGCCTGGGAAAAAAACAGGTTAGGGACGACATCCGCCCGATGGGGCGCCAAAAACCTCGGAGAGAAGAGATGAAAAAAGTCCTCGTACTCGCATTGATCGGCCTTTCGATCGCAAGCTGCACACCCACGCAACAGGGGGCCGGTATCGGCGCGGCGTCTGGTGCGGTTATCGGCGGCGTGGTCACCGGCGACGTGCGCGGCGCGGCAGTCGGCGCAGCGATCGGCGGCGTTTCGGGCGCGCTTATCGGCAGGGTCGCAGAGCAGCCCGGCCAATGCTACTACCGGGACCGGTATGGCCGCCGCTACATCGATGATTGCCGCTGAGATCTGCAATCAGAATGGGAAAAATGGAAATCCCGGACCCTCGTCCGGGATTTTTTTGTACTAAATTAGTGCGCCAGCAGTTTAAATTGGTACACGTGGCGCGATTTTGCCGCTAAGCTTGCTGTCGGCTGGGGAACGCAGAGCTTCATTTTAATGTAACCCAAAAGCGGCGGATGCGGATTAGAGGGACGGGCCTGAGAACGGGTATTGCGTATCGAGCAGGCGCCATGGTGCTGGTCGCAGCGGCGGCTGCATTTTCACCAGTCCTCGTGGGCAATGCTTACGCATTCAAGCTTTTTGGCATCACCATATTCGGCAAGGACGAGGACGAAAACCTGCAGGTGCCCGATCCTGTGCGCTATGATGTCGACCTGGAAACCGGGACAGCCGATAGCGACCTCAAGGAGGCGCTGGAGAACAGCTCTCGTCTCGTCGGCGACAAGAAGCGTCCGGTTTCAGGCGATCTGGGCGTCGTCGTGAAAGCCCGCGACGACCGCGACAGGCTGATCGCCACACTCTACGAAAAGGCGCGCTACGGCGGCGTGGTGACGATTACCATCGACGGCCGCAACATAGACGATCTGCCACCCAACCCGACTTTCGATCGCTCAAAGCCCATCCCAGTCAAGGTGGATATAGCGCCTGGCCCGGTCTTCACTGTCAATGAAGTGCAGTTCGGCGGCGATGCTGCGCACCGCAATCCCGCCGATTATGATCTGGCGCCCGGCGAGCAAGCCGGCTCGCTCGCCGTCATCAAAGCCGGTGATACGATCGTCGACCAGTTGAAGAGCGAAGGCAGGCCCTTTGCCAAGCTGACGGAGCGGCGCGTGGTCGCCGACCATAGCAAGAACACCGTCGATATCGTTCTCGCTGCCGAAGGTGGTCCGGTTGCTCCGATCGGCGACGTCGGCGTCACTGGCGAGGAAAGGGTCAAGCCGGAATTCATCCAACGTTATTCCCGCCTACAGAAGGGCGAAGCCTATTCGCCCGAGGCATTGAGGAAGGCAGGCGAGCGCCTGCGCGCGCTTGGCGTGTTCTCCAGTGTGACGATCCACGAAGGCGACGCACTGGCCTCCGATGGTACCTTGCCCATGACGATCGAGGTTTCCGAAGGCAAGCGGCGCTACCTCGGCATCGGCGCGCAATATTCGACGATCGACGGTTTCGGCGTCAACGGTTACTGGGGCCATCGCAACCTGTTCGGCGGGGCCGAATCGCTGCGCATCGAAGGCGCCGTCTCACGCCTCGGCGAAGCGTCCGACCTCGGCGATCTCGATTACTCCGCCGGCATTCTCTTCACGAAACCGGGCTTCATCAATCCGTCCGCCACCCTTAAGGCCGGAATCGTCGCCAAGACGCAAAATCCGGATGCCTATAATGCCAAGCTCATCACCGCCTCGCTCGGCCTCTCCTATGAATTGACGGATCAGGACACCATCTCTGCAGCCGGCGAGGTGAGCTTCGAGAATGACGACGACGCTTTCGGCAACAACAACTATCTGACCTTCACGCTGCCGATCACTTATGATCGCGACGCCCGCGACGACAAATACAATCCGACCGGGGGCTACCACGCCACGCTGTCGGCAAAGCCGGGCTATGAGTTCATGAACGGAACGGTCTATTCGGCCTTCGAGGGCTCGATATCAGGCTATCTCGGTCTCGGCGCCGAAGACGGCATCGTGCTGGCCGCCAAGCTCGCGGCCGGCACGCTGATCGGCGGCGACGGCGTTCAGGATATTCCCGCCACCCAGCGTTTCTTCGCCGGCGGCGGCGGTTCCGTGCGTGGTTACGGCTATCAGGAAATCTCGCCCTATAACGAAAACGACGAGGCCACCGGCGGTCGTTCCTATGTGACCGGCTCCTTTGAGGCGCGTATCAGGATCACCGATACGATCGGCATTGTGCCCTTCCTCGATGTCGGCACGGTTTCGGGCAGCATTGCGCCTGATTTTTCCGATATCAGGGCCGGCGCAGGCGCCGGTATCCGCTATGCAACGCCTTTCGGCCCCCTTCGGCTTGATTTTGCCGTACCGCTGAACAAGTACGACGGTGGGACGGATTATGGAATTTATGCCGGCATAGGCCAGTCGTTCTAGGCCAGTTATCAGGAATGCCGATTTCGCAGTGTTTTCCGACCTGTGAGCTGTCATGAAAACGGGATAGTGTCCGCTCTTATGCAAATGTTGGCGAAAATCATGAACTGGATAATGCGGCTCGTCGGCTACGGCCTCGGCGCGGCGATTATCCTTGCCGTCATTGCTTTGGCGATCTTCGGCTTCACCTCCTTCGGTGCCCGCATCATCACCGAAAATGTCGCTTCCGCGCTCTCCAACCGCGATATGACGATATCCGTGCGCGAACCCGAGGGCCTGCTGACCGGCGGGCTGCGAGCAGCCGAGATCACCCTGTCGGACACGCGTGGCACATTTGCAGAAATCCACGGCATCGCCGTCGACTGGGATCCCCTGGCGCTGCTGACCGGCACCTTCCACGCCAGACAGGTATCCGTCGCCTCCATCGACCTCCGCCGCCAGCCGGTACGCACCCTCCCGTCTAGGCCGGCGACTCCGGAGGAGGGAAGCAGCGGAGGCTTCCGGCTGCCGTTGAAGATCGATATCGAACATATCGCCTTGCCCGATATTTCCCTTGGCGCACCGCTGACCGGCCGCGCCTTCTCGCTTGCCGCCACCGGCAACCTCAGAGCCGATGGCGATGGCGGCGAAGCGCTTGTTAACTTCAACCGCCACCAGGTTCCCGACGCAAAGCTCTCCGCCGATGTCGCCTTCACCCCGGCAAACGGCCATCTGCGGCTGAACGCCCAGCTTGCCGAACCGCAGGGCGGCCTGCTCGCCGGCTTTCTCGGTCTGCCCGGCAGCCCGGCGGTCAATATTGCGCTCAACGGCGAAGGTCCGATCTCGGACTGGAACGGCAAGCTGCAGGCTGCTCTCGATGGCCAGCAACGTGCCTCGCTGGAAGGCAAGCACGCAATCACGCCCGACGGCTTGCATCATCTCGACCTCAAGGGCGGCGGCGATGTAAGCTCGCTGCTCCCCATGGCATTCCGGCCGCTTTTTGCAGGCCAGACGAATATCGATGTATCCGCGACCTTCGACAATCATGGCAAGATCGATATTCAGACCGGCAATCTCGCGACCGGCAGCGTCGTCATCGCCGCTTCCGGCACGCTCGATCCTGCCGGCAATAACAGCCTGAATGCTAATGTGCTCGGCACCTCGGGTCCGGTCGATTTCCGCTGGCCGCTTGCCGATGGCGAAGCGCGCTTCATGATTTCGGGCCTCAATCTGGCGATGACCGGACAGGCACAGGCCGTGCGCATCAACGCCAGCGGATCGCTGGATTCCGCCACGATGCCACAGGCCGATATCGGCAACGTCAAGCTGACGGCCAAGAGCGATGCCTTCAATCTCGCCAATGGTGCCGGCGATATCCAGTTGCGCCTCGTCGCGGGTGACGCCACCTTCACCGAGCCCAACCTCAACCGCGCGGTTCGGGGTCCGATCACACTCGTCGCGCCGCTTCAGATTTCGCGCAACGGCATCGGCTTCAACGGCACGACCGTCGAAAGCGCCAATATCGGCGCCGATCTCAACGGCTCCTATCGCCTGGCCGACAATACGCTGACCGGCAATGCGAAATTTACCGTCCAGCCCGCCGCCTTGCCGCCGGCCGTCGCCGAAAAGTTCGATGCACCGATCAACCTCGAAACCCAGATTGCCGGCACGATCCCCTCCAAGGTGACGTTGTCGAACATCACGATCAAATCCCCGACCATCGAGGCAGGCGGCAATGTCGCGCTCGAAGATGACGTGCTGACGGCCGATCTCGCCGGCAAGCTTCCCGATATCGGCAAGCTGCTGTCGGGCACGAGTGGGGAAGCGGATTACAGCATCAAGGCAAGCGGCACGCTTCCAGCACTTGCGCTCACCGCCAATGTGAAAGCCGCCAGCCTGCAGATGGCCGATCGCAAGGTCGGCGATCTCAACATCGACCTCACGGGCTCTGCCGATCCTGCTGCTCCGCAGGGCCGGATCGCCGCGACCGGCACGATCGACGGCCAGCCGATCGGCATCAATGGAGACGTCAAGTCCGAGAAGGGGATCATTTCTATCCCCGCGCTGACGGCCGCTGTCGGCAGCAATCGCCTGGAGGGCAACCTCACGCTTTCGTCAGACATGACGCCGGCGGGTGTGCTGACCTTCGACTTCCCTGATATCAGCCTGCTTGCCGCTCTCGGTGGCCAGAAGGCGGAAGGCGACCTCAAGGGCTCCGTAGATATCACCGGCAATGACGGCAAGATCGCGCTCAAGGTTGCCGCCAACGGCGGCGGCATTCACCGCGACACACTGACGATCGCCAAGCCGACGATCGACGTGACCGTCAGCGATATCAAGGCTTTTGCGGCCAGCGGCACGATACGGGCCGACGAGTTCGGCGTCGGTACCAACAAGCTTACCGGCATTGCGCTTGATTTCGTCCAGCAGCAGACCCGCACCGACTTCAATCTGGATGCAGGCTATGACGGCAATCCGCTGCAGGCCGCCGGCAGCGTGCAGTCTGCAGGCGGCATGATCGATCTCAGTCTCGATCGCTTCGCCGCCAAGCCGCACAACATTCCGGTCGAACTGGCGTCACCTGCACAGGTCAACGTCACGAAGGGAGTTGCCAGCCTGAACGGTCTGACCGTCAAGACCGGCAGCGGCTCGGTATCGGTCACCGGTTCGGCTGGTGAGACCCTGAAGCTCGATGCCGTCATCTCCGACCTGCCGGCAAGCCTTGCCAACAGCTTCGTTCCCAATCTTGCCGCCGACGGCACGATTTCCGGGACGGTGAACGTAACCGGGACACCGGCCGCTCCCACAGTCAATTTCAAGCTCGATTGGAAGGATGCGGCCACCAGCCATACAAAAGGCGCCAGCATCGCCCCTCTCGGCATCTCGACATCGGGCACCTTCGCCGACAACAAGCTGAACTTCGATGGCGGCATTAGCGGCGCTGACGGCCTTTCCTTGAAGGCGGCGGGCGACGTCGGCCTTGCGGATCCGAATGGCCCGACCCTCAATATCAACGCCGACATCGTCAGCCTGCCGGCAAAGCTCGCCAACGGCTTTGTTCCCGATCTTGCTGCAGAAGGTACGGTTTCGGGAACGGTCACGGCAACAGGCACGCCCGCGGCACCAGCGGCCGATTTCAAGCTGAACTGGAAAAACGCCCCGACGAGCCAGACAAAGAGCGCCAAGCTTGCCGGTCTGTCGCTCAACGCATCCGGCAGGTTTGCGGATAACAAGCTCGATTTCGATACGGCGCTCACCGGCAAGGGCGGACTATCGCTGAAAGCGCTCGGTAATGTCGCTATTACCGGAACCACGATCGGCAACATCAAGGTCGATGCCGAGCTTGCGAATGTTCCTGCCAATATCGCCAACGGTTTCGTGAAGGATCTCGACGCCGGCGGAACGATTTCGGGCACAGCCTCGGCGTCAGGGACGCCTGCAGCACCGGCTGCGGATTTCAAGCTCAGCTGGCAGGACGCCACGACACGGCACACCAAGACCGCCGGCCTGACCGGACTGGACCTTACGGCGACCGGCCATTTTGCTGACCAAAAACTCGATTTCGATGCCAACCTCGCCGGACCGAAGGCCCTGTCGCTGAAGGCGACGGGCAATGTCGAGCTTGCTGGGACGGCAGTGCGCAATCTGAAGGTCGATGCAGATCTCGCAAACCTTCCAGCCGGCCTTGCCAACGGCTTCGTTCCCGATCTGGGCGCCGAAGGCACGATTTCCGGCAAGGCGTCGGCCTCCGGCTCGCTGCCGACACCGGCAGTCACTTTCGATCTGGCCTGGGCAAATGCGGCAACGCGCCAGACGAAGAGCAACGGCCTCACCGATCTTTCCGCCAAGGCCACTGGCAAATATGAAAACAACAGGGTCGATTTCGACGCCAATCTCGGCAGCGGCAACGGCGCGCTGCTGAAAGCGAACGGCGGTGTGACGATCGACGGCACCGCCATTCGCGACCTCGCCGTCAACGCTGACATTGCCGGCCTGCCCGCAAACCTCGCCAATGGCTTCGTGCCAGGTCTTGGTGCTGAGGGCATAATCTCCGGCGCTGCCGTCACCTCAGGCACGCCGACAGAGCCGGTGGTTGATTTCAAGCTCGACTGGACGAACGCGGCAACGCGCCAAACCAAGACCGCCGGTCTTTCTGGCCTGGCGCTTGCCGCGTCGGGAAAATACGTCAGCAACCGTCTGGATTTCGACGCCAGTTTGAATGGCAAAGGTGGCGTCTCGCTGAAAGCCGCCGGCAATCTCGCATTGGCAGGCACCACGATCCAGGGCATCGATGCAAAGGCCGATATCACCAATCTGCCGGCGGCCGTCGCCAACGGGTTCGTCCCTGATATTGGAGCAGAAGGCATCGTCACAGCGACGGCGACGGCCTCCGGATCGCTCACCGCCCCCTCCGCCGATTTCAAGATCGACTGGAAAAACGCCGGAACGAAACAGACCAGAACTGCCGGGCTCTCCGGCCTGACGCTCGCCGCTTCGGGCAAGCTCAGCAAAGACCGGCTGGATTTCGACGCCAATCTCAACGGCAATGGTGGTGTCTCGCTGAAGGCAGCGGGCAATCTCGATATAGCCGGAACGACCGTCAAGGGCGTCAATGCCAAGGCCGATATCGTCAATCTGCCGGCGGCCGTCGCCAATGGGTTCGTTCCGAACCTTGGTGCCGAAGGCGCCATCACGGCGACGGCGACTGCCTCGGGATCGCTTCCTCTTCCCTCGGTCGATTTCAAGGTCGACTGGAAGAATGCCGAAACGAGCCAGACCAAGAGCGCCGGCCTTGCGCCACTCACCCTTGGCGCAAGCGGCAAGCTGGCCGACAACCGCCTAACGGTCGACACCAGTCTCGCCGGCGACGGTGGACTTTCTCTGAAAGGCGGCGGCACTCTCGCAATGACAGGCAACCGCGCGATGTCGATGCGTTTCAACGGCAGCCTTCCCTTCGCCGTTCTCGGCGCACAGCTCGCCCAGCAAGGTCTTGTTGCCGAGGGCGTCGCCAACGTGAACCTGGAAGTCAGCGGCACGACGGCGGCCCCTGTCATCAACGGAACGGTCACCACGGATGGCGCAAAGCTGATCGACGTGCGCCGCAACCTCGCCCTCGAAGGCCTTGGCGCGACCATCACGTTCAACGGTCAGCAGGCCGTCATTTCGCGGCTGAACGGCAGGCTCGCAAGCGGCGGCTCGATCTCGGCGAGCGGTTCGGTTGGCATCAGCGGCAGTTTCCCCGCCGATCTTTCCATCCGCCTGGACCACGCGGTCTATGTCGACGGCACGCTGGTTGTCGCAACAGTCGACGGCACGCTCGGCCTTAGGGGACCGCTGCTTTCCAATCCCACGCTTGATGGTAAGCTTCACATCGACAAGGCTTCGATCACCGTACCGGAGAGGCTGCCGACATCGCTGCGTGAAATCGATATCCGCCATATCCACGCGCCGCCCGCAGTGCTTGCCCAACTCCGGGACAATGCTCAGCAGCAGCCCCGGGAAAAATCTTCGACCATCATGCTGGATATCCAGCTCGATGCACCCTCGCAGATCTTCGTGCGCGGCCGCGGTATCGATGCGGAAGTCGGCGGGAACATCACGATCCGCGGCTCGGCTGCCGCGCCCGAAGTTGCCGGTGCCTTCACCATGCGCCGCGGCCGTCTGACGATCCTCAACCGCCGTCTCGATTTCTCCGACCGCAGCCGCATCACATTTGCCGGCGACCTGACGCCCGCCCTCGACATGGAGGCCACTTCCACGTCAGGCACGACGACACTCACGGTGGATGTCGCGGGCCTCGCAACCGACCCCGCCATCACTTTCTCCTCGTCACCTGCCCTGCCGCAGGACGAAGTGCTGGCCCAGCTCATCTTCGGCCAATCCATGTCCCGCCTGTCGCCAGTACAGATCGCCCAGCTTGCCGATGCCGTCAGCCAGCTCGCCGGCAATCGTTCGACATCGCTCTTCGAAGGGCTCCGCAACCAGCTTGGCGTCGACGACCTCGACATCAGCACGGACGCGAAGGGCCGGACCAGCGTCAGTGTCGGCCGCTACCTCAACGAACGGACCTATTTCGAGCTGCAGCAGGGCGGAGAAGCCGGCGCCAAGGCAATCATCAATCTGGATGTCGGCCGCGGCGTGAAGCTGCGGGGTGCCGCCGGCGGAAATGGTGCAGGCGAAGCGGGCATCGTCTACGAGCATGAATATTGAGGCCAGCCTGGAAAATTGAAGCCTAAAAGCTCGCCTTGCTGGTCTTCAGCAGAATGTTGGTTTCGGTGGTATTGATACCGTCGAAGAGGCGTATCCGGCGCAGCGTCTCGTCGAAGGAGACGAGGTCACGATCCTCGAGCTCGGCGACGAAATCCCATTTGCCGTTGGTGCTGTGCAGCGCGCGCACCTGCGGCAAGCCGCGAAGCTGGGTTGCCACCTTGTCGGCAAGTTTACCATGCACTTCGATCATGACGATGGCCCGAACGCCGGCGGAACGCGTCTCGTGACCGGTGCGGATGGTGAAGCCGGCAATCGTGCCATTTTCGACCAGCCGGTCGATGCGCGTGGCAACCGTCGCCCGCGAAGCCCCCGTCAGCGCCGCAAGCGAGGAGACGGAGATTCGCGCATTGTGCCGAAGCGCACTCAGAAGCTCGTTGTCGAGATCGTCCACGGTTTCACTTTGTCAAATTAGCTTTATCAATCTGCGTAATCATAATCCATTTCTGACACTTTTCCATCTATTTGCCGCCGCCACTTTATCCCACTATCGGCCAAAACAGGCCTCAGAACGGAGCCCTCGGAATGGAAGTACAATCTCGATCTGTCGCTCTTATCGGTGTTCCCCTTGAAGAAGGTTCCGGCCGCAGAGGCGCGGGCATGGGACCGACAGCATTGCGTATTGCGGGCGTCGACAAGGCGCTGAGCGATCTCGGCCACACTGTTGTCGACACGGGCGATCTCAGCATCGTCCCGGCCAGGGACCTTCCCAATCATTCGAAGGCACATAATCTTCGCATCGTCGGCGCCTACACGCGTGCGCTCGAAGCAGCCACCTATGATGCGGCGAAAGCCGGCCACTTCCCGCTGATCCTCGGTGGCGACCACAGCCTTTCCATGGGCAGCGTCTCAGGCATGGCGCGTTATGCCGCCGAAAATGACCGCCCGCTCTTCGTGTTGTGGCTCGACGCCCATTCGGATTTCAATACGCCTGAGACCTCGCCGTCAGGCAATATTCACGGCATGCCGGTCGCCTTCTTCTGCGGTCTGGCGGATTTTGCTGAGATCCTGCCGAAGGACCGTGCACTCGTCGATCCGAAGAAGATCTTCCAGGTGGGCATCCGCTCGGTCGATGCCTCCGAGCGCGTCGAAATCCGCAAGCACGGCGTAAATGTCTTCGACATGCGCTCGCTCGATGAACAGGGCGTAGCTGTGATCCTACGCCAGATCCTGGAAACGATCGAGAAGGCGAACGGCCTGTTGCATGTCAGCTTCGACGTCGATTTCCTCGATCCGGATTTTGCGCCCGGCGTCGGCACCACCGTTCCCGGCGGCGCCACCTTCCGCGAAGCGCACCTCATTATGGAGATGCTGTCCGACAGCGGCCTCGTCTCCTCGCTCGACCTCGTCGAACTCAATCCTTTCCTTGATGACCGCGGCAAGAGCGCCCGCATCATGGTGGAGATGACGGCAAGCCTCTTCGGCCGCCGTATCTTCGATCGTCCTACACGCGCCGCATAAGGGAGCACCGGCCATGAACATCTCGTCGAACCTCATCGCCACCGAACAGCGTCTTGGAGCCAATAACTACAAGCCGCTTGATGTCGTGCTGACGCGGGGGAAGGTGTTCATGTCTGGGATACGGATGGCAAGCGCTACCTCGACTGCCTCTCGGCCTATTCTGCCGTCAACCAGGGCCATTGCCATCCGAAGATCCTTGCCGCCATGGTCGAGCAGGCCGGTCGCCTGACACTCACCTCGCGCGCCTTCCGCAACGACCAGCTCGCCTATCTCTATGAAGAGCTGGCCGCACTGACTGGCTCCCACAAGATCCTGCCGATGAACTCCGGCGCGGAAGCCGTCGAGACCGCCATCAAGGCGGTTCGCAAATGGGGCTACGAGGTGAAGGGCGTCCCGGAGGGCAAGCCGGAGATCATCGTCTGCGCCAACAATTTCCACGGCCGCACACTGAGCATCATCAGCTTCTCGACTGATCCCGACGCCCGTACCGGCTTCGGGCCTTATACGCCGGGCTTCCGCATCGTTCCCTTCGGTGATGCAGAGGCTTTCGCGGCGGCCATCAATGCCAATACCGTCGCAGCACTGATCGAGCCGATCCAGGGCGAGGCCGGCGTCATCATTCCGCCGGCCGGTTATTTCACCCGCGTGCGCGAACTCTGCACGGCAAACAACGTCACGCTCATCCTCGACGAAATCCAGACCGGCCTTGGGCGCACCGGCAAGCTGCTCGCCGAAGAACATGAAGGTATCGAAGCCGACGTGACGCTCATCGGCAAGGCGCTTTCCGGCGGCTTTTATCCTGTTTCAGCCGTGCTTTCGAATTCTGAAGTCCTCGGCGTGCTCAAGCCCGGCCAGCATGGCTCGACCTTCGGCGGCAACCCGTTGGCCTGTGCGGTCGCCCGCGCGGCCCTGAAGGTGCTGACCGAAGAAGGAATGATCGAGAACGCCGAGACGATGGGCGACTATTTCCTCGAAGGTCTGCGCTCCATTCGCTCCAACATCGTCAAGGATGTGCGCGGCCGTGGCCTGATGCTCGCGGTCGAATTGGAGCCGGAGGCCGGCGGTGCCCGGCAATATTGCTACGCCCTGAAGGATCGCGGTCTCCTCGCCAAGGACACGCACGACCACACGATTCGCTTCGCGCCGCCGTTGATCATCACCAAGGAACAGGTCGATTGGGCGATCTCGCAAATTGAAAAGACAATAACCTAAAGTAAAGTTGCGGATTGTCTTTACAACCACCACCGGATATTCTCGGATGAAACTAGCTTTCATCTGTTAGAATTCATGAGAAATTGTCAAAATCCGATCGAAAGTAGATTCGGTTACTAATTCTTAATCAAGAAACGATATTTAATTGATGCGACTAGAATCAGCTCCGCATCTTGGGCCGTAGGTTTCACGAATGAATTGGGCCGATCCGCCGCGTTTGCGAGGCGGGACGGACTTTCAAGTATTGCCGGATAACTGCAGCTTTACTGCGTCCCGTCATGCGCGAAATCCGAACCATTCTCCGAGACATCGGCTGGTTGCCATCACACGTCGGGGGATTGAAATGGCATTGTTTTCGTTGGGTGCGACGCCGGATTCGCGTGCGATCGTCACAGCTCTCATGAAATCGCAGGCGACGATCGAATTCGACCTGCAGGGAAAGATCCTGAACGCAAACGAGAATTTCTGCCGAGTGCTGGGCTACAAGCTCAGCGACATTGTCGGCAAGCATCACAGTATTTTCTGCGAGCCGGATTATGTCGCCTCCGCAGCCTACCGGGAATTCTGGCGGAAGCTCGGTCGGGGCGAATTCGATGCCGGTGAATACAAGCGTATCGGCAAGGATGGCCGCGAGGTCTGGATCCAGGCTAGCTACAACCCGCTGATGTCGGGCGGCAAACCCTACAAGATCGTCAAGCTGGCAAGCGACGTGACCGCCATCAAGCTGAGAGCTGCCGATGCCGAAGGCAAGATCGCTGCCCTCTCGCGGGCTCAAGCCGTCATCGAGTTCACCCCGGACGGCGAAATCCTGCTGGCGAACGACAATTTCCTCTCGGTCATGGGTTACCGGCTGGAGGAGATCCGCGGCAAGCACCACAGCATGTTCTGCGAGCCGGACTATGTGCGCTCCGAAGCCTATAAGGAATTCTGGAGGAAACTTGCCGCCGGCCAGTTCGTCGCAGAGGAATTTCTGCGCATCGGCAAGGGCGGCAAAGTCGTCTGGATCCAGGCATCCTATAATCCTATCTTTGACATGAGCGGACGCATCTTCAAGGTCGTCAAATTCGCGACCGACGTCACCGAACGCGTCCGTGCTGTCGATGATCTGGCAACCGGCCTGACCGCGCTTGCCGAGGGCGATCTGACGAAGCGTGTCGAAAATCCTTTCCCGCCCGCGCTGGAAAAGGTCCGGACCGATTTCAATGCCGCGATTGACAGGCTCGGCAGCGCCATGCGCACGGTTCTCAACAATGCCGAGGCGATCGCCAGCGGTGCGCGTGAAACGAAGGAAGCCGCAGACGTGCTGTCCAAACGCACCGAACAGCAGGCCGCGACCGTCGAGGAAACCGCCGCCGCACTCGATGAAATCACCCAGACCGTTGCCGACAGCGCCGGCCGCGCCGCCGAAGCAGGCGGGCTTGTCGCGGAAACGAAGCGCGGCGCAGAACATTCCGGCAGTATCGTCCGCAAGGCCGTCGACGCCATGGGTCAGATCGAGAAATCCTCGCGCGAGATCAGCAATATCATCGGCGTGATCGACGAGATCGCTTTCCAGACCAACCTGCTGGCGCTGAACGCCGGCGTCGAGGCGGCGCGTGCCGGCGAAGCCGGCAAGGGTTTTGCCGTCGTCGCCCAGGAGGTGCGTGAACTCGCACAGCGCTCGGCCAGCGCCGCCAAGGAGATCAAGGCGCTCATTACCACCTCCTCAGAGCACGTGAAAAGCGGTGTCGACCTTGTCGGCCAGACCGGCCAGGCACTGGAACGGATCGTCGCCCAGGTCGGCAATATCGACGTCAACGTCACGGCGATCGTCGAGTCCTCGCGCGAACAATCGACCGGGCTTGTGGAAATCAACAAGGCCGTCAACATCATGGATCAGGGCACACAGCAGAATGCTGCCATGGTGGAAGAGACGACGGCGGCAAGCGCCCGACTTTCGTCCGAGACTGAAAACCTTCGCAATCTCGTCTCACAGTTTAGATTTGGGCAACACTCTTCCGTTAATGTCATCGATAACCGTAACGATGCTTCGCCGGGTGCAAAGCCATCGCGTGGTATGAAGGCAAAGCTCGTCCGCGCCAATGGTGGCGCTGTCGCTTCTGCCCTGGCTTACGATAGTTGGGAAGAATTCTAATGGCCACGATCAACTCCACTAGCTTCAGCGGCGACACGCTCGAAATCATTGCCTTCCGCCTGCACGATCAGGAGTTTTGCGTGAAGACCACGACCATCCGCGAAATCCGCGGCTGGGCGCCGTCGACGCCGATCCCGCACTCTCCGGAAGATGTCATCGGTGTCATGAACCTGCGCGGTTCGGTCATCCCGATCATCGACCTCGCCTACAAGCTCGGCATGAAGAGCACTGTCGCCAATGAGCGCAGCGCCATTGTCGTCGCAGAAGTGCACAATATGGTCATCGGCATGCTGGTTGATCGTGTTTCCGACATCCT
Source organism: Rhizobium sp. KNZ14-9A (assembly GCF_056755015.1). Lineage (NCBI taxonomy): Bacteria > Pseudomonadati > Pseudomonadota > Alphaproteobacteria > Hyphomicrobiales > Rhizobiaceae > Rhizobium > Rhizobium sp. KNZ14-9A. The sequence goes on along the minus strand of NZ_JBPGXB010000002.1, from coordinate 4,184,066 downwards.
GACGATTTCTTCCAGCCATGTTCAACCCGTTCCTGAAGTGACTGCTTCCTTCGACCGCGCGTTCTGCGAAGGTATCATCGCTTCCGAAAACGGCATGATCTGCTTCCTGAACCTCGCAAAAATGTTCAAGGAAAACGAGACGGACGAACTGGCCGCCTGATCGCTTCGCGATATGACATGAACGAGGAACCGCTCCACAAGGGCGGTTTTTGTTGTTCAAGCTTTCGTTGTGTGCCGGAGGTTCGCTGCCGCGACGTCGTTGGAGACAAGTGGTTCCGACGCCAGCCTCGTCAAGCTTTGCAAGATTGTTCTTGCAATGAACTGATCCTCTTGAAAACCGGGCGGGAAGCACGCTTCCCGCCCGGTCTCCTCCAACTCCGGTTTCTCTACAGCTCCCGCAGGGGAGTTTTTAGCCGAACAATGCCAACGTCGCCTTCAGCGTCACCCAAACGCCCCAGAGCAGCGGAATGCCGACCACGGCCCAGGCAAGCGCCGCCTTGGCATCGAGACCGCCCGTGCCAATGCCGAAAGAGCCCGTGGGGCCAGCGTTGACCGCAGCGCTCCTCGCCTGAAGCGCAGCGACTTCATCATCCGACATGAACCATTTGTCGGAGAGCGGCCGCACGAAAGCATTGGCGACCAGGCCGAGCGCCAGCATGCAGGCAAGGATATACATCGTGCCCGTATAGAGCGCCGGCCCGGGCGCTACGCCGGCGGCGATCTGTGCTTCGCGGATATAGTTGACGACGACAGGGCCGACGATACCGGCGGTTGCCCAGGCCGTCAGCAGACGGCCATGAATGGCGCCGACGAACTGCGTACCGAAAATATCAGCGAGATAGGCCGGGATAGTCGCGAAGCCACCGCCATACATCGACAGGATGATGCCGAAGGCAAGCACGAAGAGGGCCTTGTTGCCCATATCCGCCAGCGTCGGAGCTGCGGCATAGAGCACGATGCCGAGGATGAAGAAAGTATAATAGGTATTCTTGCGGCCGATCTTGTCGGACAGCGAAGCCCAGAAGAACCGCCCGCCGATGTTGAAGAGCGACAGCAGACCGGCAAAGCCGGCAGCAATCGTCGCAATCGACGCCTTCTGACCGGCATCAAGCTGCGCAAAGCCGACATCCGGCAGCCCAATCAGCGAACCGGCGAAGATTTCCTGCAGCATCGGCGAAGCCATGCCGATAACGCCGATACCAGCCGACACGTTGAGGCAGAGCACCGCCCAGATCAGCCAGAACTGCTTCGTCCTGTGGGCATCGCGCAGATGCACGTGTTTGGTGGTGATCATCGTGCTCTTGGTGGCGGGCGGGGTCCAACCTTCCGGACGCCAGCCGGTCGGCGGAATACGGTACCCGAAGGCACCGCCGATCATGAAGACGAAATAGATGGCCGCCATGACGATGAAGGTCTGCCAGACGCCGACGGACGTATCCGTCTTGAAGGTGTTCATCAGGAGGTTGGCCAGCGGAGCGCCGATCATTGCACCGCCACCGAAGCCCATGATCGCCATGCCGGTCGCCATGCCGCGTCGGTCCGGAAACCATTTGATAAGTGTGGAAACCGGTGAAATGTAGCCGAGACCGAGGCCGATGCCGCCGATCACGCCAGCGCCGATCCACATGATCCAGAGCTGGTGAGAAATGACCCCGAAAGCCGCGATGATGATGCCGCCGCACCAGCAGCAGGCCGAGACGGCGCCCGCCTTGCGCGGACCGACCCGCTCCAGCCAGCCACCCCAGATGGCAGCGGACGAACCGAGCAGCACGAAGAAGAGCGTATAGATCCAGCCAAGATCGGCGACGCGCCAGTCGCAGGTCGTGGTGAAGAGCGCCGATACGAGCGTCAAATCCGGGCAGGCCGTCGAAGCGGTAATGCCGAGGGATTTCGACAGCGGCAGCCAGAACACGCTGAAGCCATAGGCCATGCCGATGCAAAGATGGATGGCGAGCGCGGCCGGCGGCACGAGCCACCGATTGAAGCCGGGCCTTGCGATGATCCTTTCGCGATCCAGCAAACCCACACCTGTCAATACGCCGCCCGAACTTGTATCCGCTGCAGTCATGAACAACTCCTCCTTGATTCAGACCTTGCTGTCACAAGCGCATGCGCAAGCGGGTCGATCCCGCCTCCCCTCTTTCATGCGCCGATGTTGATTTATCGAAGCGGCTGTTCTGCCGGCTCCGGTTTGCGGATCAGAGGAACGGCCTGCAGCACGAGCGCGTCGAGGCCACTATCTTCCTTTTCCAGGATTTCGAAGAGTTGCCGCCGCATGCGCGGCTCCCAGAATTTGTTCATATGCGTTGCAACCCCTTGCGCAGCCTCGCTTTCGGGCTGTGTCTTGAAGAAGGTTGCGATCTGGTTTGCCATATAGACGAGTTTGGTCTTGGTATCATGCGACATCGGCGATGCTTCCTGGCGACAGGCGATGCGGGTGGGTGAAAATCTCGAAATCCTCACCGCGAACGAGGGCGACAAGCGTCATGCCGGCTTCCTCGGCCGTGCGGATGGCAAGTGCGGTCGGCGCGGAAATGGCGATCAGCACGGGCGCGCCGAGGATCGCCGTCTTCTGAACCATTTCGACGGATAGGCGGCTGGTAACAGCGACAGCGCCGGAAGCGCCGGCCTGCCCCGCCCTGATGACGGCGCCACAGAGCTTATCGAGCGCATTGTGCCGGCCGACATCCTCACGCACGGCGATCAATCCCTTGCCGGGGATGTAGAAGCCGGCGCCATGAACGGCTCGCGTCTCGCGATGCAGCGGCTGGGAATCGTTGAGCAGCGCGATCGCCTGCACGATATCGGCATGCGACAGCGACAGCTCGGTCTTGGAAACATCAGGCACCTTCCTGACCGCCTGCTCGATCGACTCGATACCGCAGAGACCGCAGCCGACAGGCCCCGCCATGCTGCGCCGCCGCTTTCTGAGCGCGTCCTCGACATCATCAACAAGCGTCACCTGGACGTCGATACCCTTCTCGTCCTCGATGAACTCGACACCAGCGACCTGGCTGCGGTCGGTGATAATGCCCTCCGTAAGGCTGAAGCCGACCGCGAAATCCTCGAGATCGCCGGGCGTGGCCATCATGACCGCATGCGAACTGCCGCCATAGGAAAAGGCGATCGGCACTTCCTCGGGCACGATACGCTCGCCCCGTGTCATGACGCCGCCCCTCCGGGCGACCTCCGTCACGCTTATGCGGGTCGGCCTTTCCGTCATTATTCCGCCGCCTCCATCTTGCTGGCGATGCGGCGGGACTGACGGGCCTGCTCGTCATACTCGACCTGCCACTCGGACGGGCCGTTGGAAGGCGAAACCTGCACCGCCGTCACCTTGTATTCCGGGCAGTTGGTCGCCCAGTCGGAAAAGTCCGTCGTGATGACATTCGCCTGCGTATCCGGATGGTGGAAGGTCGTATAGACGACGCCGGGCGCCACGCGATCGGTGATCAATGCGCGGAGCGTCGTATCGCCGGAGCGGCTCCCGAGCTTCACCCAATCGCCATCGCGGATGCCGCGCTGTTCGGCATCATGCGGATGAATTTCCAGCCGGTCTTCGGAGTGCCAGATGACATTATCGGTGCGGCGTGTCTGCGCCCCGACATTATACTGGCTAAGAATGCGGCCGGTGGTGAGAAGCAGCGGGAAGCGCGGACCTGTGCGCTCGTCGGTTGCCACATATTCCGTGCGGATGAACTTGCCCCTGCCGCGCACGAACCCATCCACATGCATGATCGGCGAGCCGAGCGGATGCTGCTCGTTGCAGGGCCACTGAACGGAGCCCATCTTGTCGAGATAGTCGTAAGAGACCGAAGCGAAGCTCGGCGTCGTCGCGGCAATCTCATCCATGATCTCGGACGGATGCGTATAGTGCCAGTCGAGGCCCATGGCCTGGGCGAGCTTCTGCGTCACTTCCCAGTCGCCATAGCCGTTGCGTGGCGTCATGACCTTGCGCACGCGGTTGATACGGCGCTCGGCATTGGTAAAGGTGCCGTCCTTTTCCAGGAAGGTAGAGCCCGGTAGGAAGACGTGAGCATAGTTCGCCGTTTCGTTAAGGAAGAGATCCTGTACGACGACGCATTCCATGGCGGCAAGGCCGGCGGCGACATGTTTGGTGTCCGGATCGGACTGCAGAATGTCTTCGCCCTGGATATAGATACCCTTGAAAGAGCCATCGACGGCAGCATCCAGCATGTTCGGAATACGCAGGCCCGGCTCGTTGTTGAGCTTCACGCCCCAGAGCTTTTCGAAAATATCGCGCGTCGCATCGTCGGAGATGTGGCGATAGCCCGGCAGCTCATGCGGGAACGAGCCCATGTCGCAGGAGCCCTGCACATTGTTCTGACCACGCAGCGGGTTCACACCGACGCCGGGACGGCCGATATTGCCGGTCGCCATGGCAAGGTTGGCGATCGCCATGACCGTCGTCGAGCCCTGGCTGTGTTCGGTGACGCCGAGACCGTAATAGATGGCGCCATTGCCGCCGGTCGCGAAAAGCCGGGCAGCGCCGCGCAGATCTTCCGGCTTCACACCGGTAAACTTCTCGACGGCTTCCGGGCTATGCTGCGGCTCGGCGACAAAAGCCGCCCAATCCTCGAACTCCGACCAGTCGCAACGCTCGCGGATGAATTTCTCGTCGTAGAGGCCTTCGGTCACGATCACATGCGCAAGCGCCGTCATGATTGCGACATTAGTGCCGGGCTTCAGCGGCAGATGGAAAGATGCCTCCACATGCGGCGAGCGGATAATATCGATACGACGCGGATCGATGACAATAAGCTTGGCACCCTGCCGCAGCCGCTTCTTCAGGCGCGAACCGAAGACCGGATGGCCGTCGGTCGGATTGGCACCGATGATGATGACCACATCGGACTGTTCGACGCTGTCGAAATTCTGCGTGCCAGCCGATGTGCCGAAAGCCTGGCCCAGTCCATAACCTGTCGGCGAATGGCAGACGCGGGCGCAGGTATCGACATTGTTGTTGCCGAAGCCAGCGCGGATCAGCTTCTGGACAAGGTAAGTCTCTTCATTGGTGCAGCGGGACGATGTGATACCGCCGATCGCTTCGCGGCCATACTGATACTGGATGCGGCGAAACTCGGAAGCGACATGGGCATAGGCCTCGTCCCAGGTCACTTCACGCCAGGGATCCGTCACCTTCTCGCGGATCATCGGGTTGAGGATGCGGTCCTTATGGGTTGAGTAGCCATAGGCAAAGCGCCCCTTGACACAGGAATGGCCGCGGTTTGCCTGCCCATCCTTCCACGGCACCATGCGGACCAGCTCTTCACCACGCATTTCCGCCTTGAAGGAGCAGCCGACGCCGCAATAGGCGCATGTCGTAACGGCCGAATGTTCCGGCTGGCCGATGCGGATGACTGATTTTTCCGTCAGCGTCGCGGTCGGACAGGCCTGCACGCAGGCGCCGCAGGACACGCATTCGGAATCGACGAAATGCTCGTGCATGCCGGGCGAAACACGCGAGCCGAAGCCGCGCCCCTCGATCGTCAGCGCAAAGGTGCCTTGCACCTCCTCGCAGGCGCGCACGCAACGAGAGCAGACAATGCACTTCGACGGATCATAGGTGAAGTACGGATTGGACTCGTCCTTCGGCATCCATTTCAGATTGATCTCGCCGCTGTTGCGCGCCTTGACATGATTGTCGCCCTCATAGCCATAACGCACATCGCGCAGACCGACGGCGCCCGCCATGTCCTGCAGCTCGCAATCACCATTGGCTGCACAGGTCAGACAGTCGAGCGGATGGTCGGAGATATAAAGCTCCATGACGCCGCGGCGGATATTCTTCAGCCGCTCCGTCTGCGTATGGACGACGATGCCGGATGCCACCGGCGTGGTGCAGGAGGCGGGCGTTCCGTTGCGGCCGTCGATTTCGATCAGACAGAGACGGCAGGAACCGAAGGCATCGACCATATCGGTCGCGCAGAGCTTCGGGACCTGAATGCCAGCCTCCATGGAGGCGCGCATAATCGAGGTTCCCTCAGGAACCGTCACCTGCTGGCCGTCGATGGTCAGCGTCACCATCGTTTCGGATTTCGAAGCCGGCGTTCCGTAGTCGATTTCGTGAACAAGAGACATGGTCTATTCCGCTGCTTCAATGAGAGGGACCGGAGCAAAATCGTCCGGGAAATGCGTCATCGCGCTCATGACAGGATAGGGCGTGAAGCCGCCGAGCGCACAGAGCGAGCCGAACTTCATCGTGTTGCAGAGATCTGCGAGCAGTTCGCGGTTCTTTTCGGGCTCGATGCCCTGGGCGATCTTGTCTGCGGTTTCGACCCCGCGGGTCGAGCCGATGCGGCAGGGCGTGCACTTGCCGCAGCTTTCGACCGCGCAGAATTCCATCGCAAAGCGTGCCTGCTTCAGCATGTCGGCCGTATCATCGAAGACGACCAGACCAGCATGACCGATAAGCCCATCCTTGGCGGCAAAGGCCTCATAGTCGAACGGGGTATCGAACAGCGCACGCGGGAAATAGGCGCCAAGCGGCCCTCCCACCTGCACCGCCTTCACCGGCCGGCCGGACACAGTGCCGCCGCCGATCTTGTCGACGATATCGCCGAGCGAAAGACCGAAGGCGGTTTCGTAGAGACCGCCATATTTTACATTGCCGGCGATCTGCAGCGGGATGGTGCCGCGTGACCGGCCCATGCCGAAATCGCGATAGAAGGCGGCCCCCTTGTCCATGATCACAGGCACGGACGCGAGCGAGATGACATTGTTGATGACGGTCGGACAGTTGAACAGGCCCTTATGCGCCGGCAGCGGCGGCTTGGCGCGCACGATACCCCGCTTGCCTTCGAGGCTGTTGAGCAGCGCCGTTTCCTCGCCGCACACATAGGCGCCCGCACCGGTGCGGATCTCCATGTCGAATTCCTTGCCGGAGCCGAGCACCGAAGCGCCCAGAATGCCAGCCTTTCGGGCGATTTCCACCGCCTGCGTCATCGTGGCGATCGCATGCGGATATTCCGAACGCGTATAGACGAAACCTTTCGTGGCGCCAGTCGCAAGCCCGGCAATCGCCATGCCCTCGATGAGCACGAAAGGATCGCCTTCCATGATCATCCGGTCGGCAAAGGTACCGCTGTCGCCCTCATCTGCATTGCAGACGATATATTTGCGCGAACCCGCCGCATCGAGCACTGTCTTCCATTTGATGCCGGTCGGAAAGCCCGCGCCGCCGCGGCCGCGAAGGCCGGAATCGGTGACTTCCTTGACGACATCGGCAGGCTGCATCGACACTGCATGGCGAAGACCGGCAAGCCCACCATGGGCCTCGTAGTCGTCAAGCGAAAGCGGATCGGTAATGCCGCAGCGGGCAAAGGTGAGACGGATTTGGCTTTTCAGGAACGGGAGGTCTTCGACCTCCCCAAGACAGAGCGCATGCGCCCCGCCGTCCATCAGTCCCGCGTCGAACAGCCCGGTGACATCCTTCGCCTTGACCCGCCCATAGCCGATCCGTTTCCCGGAAATCTCGACCTCGACCAGCGGCTCCAGCCAGAACATTCCGCGCGAGCCGTTGCGCACGACGGTCGCATCAAAGCCGCGGGCGGCGATCTCCTGGGTAATCGCCTTTGCCACCTTCTCGGCCCCGAGCGACAGCGCTGCGGCATCGCGCGGAACATAAATCTTCACTGTCATCGGCGTGCCTCCTCGACGAGTTCGGCTGCCAGTTCGTCATCGACGCGGCCATGCACTTCGCCATCCAACATGGCGGCCGGCGCGCAGGCACAGAGACCGAGACAGTAGACAGGTTCCAGTGTGACGCTGCCGTCGAGTGTCGTCTGATGAAAATCGATGCCGAGCAGGGTCTTGATACGCTCGGCCAGTGCATCGCCACCCATCGACTGGCAGGCTTCGGCGCGACAGAGCTTCAGCACGTGCCGACCGGCGGGATGATCACGATAATCATGATAGAAGGTTACGACACCGTGGACCTCGGCGCGAGAAAGATTGAGCGCGTCAGCGATGACTGGCAGGGCCTCCTGCGGTACGTAACCGAACTCGTCCTGAACCTCATGCAGAATGGGGAGCAGTGGGCCTTCGAGGGATCGAAGATCAGCAACGATCGAACGGATACGCCCGGTGATATCGCCCTGGGCGATACGTATATTCATCAGCAGCCTCCCTTCGGCTTGCGCATTCCCTGGAAACCGCAAAACTCCCCATGTCATTGCGATTTCTAGGGAACTGTCTCAGGGAAGCAGGTTGCAATCAATAAAGCAGTCTTGTTGATTGATAGTTTTTTTCTATCAAAGTTCCGCGTCTTCAACGAGTGTTCTTGCTTCATGCAACAAGGCGGAGACAAGCGGCGTGAAAGGTTCCCGATAAGGAGCGACAAGGCCAACGAGATGGTGCGCCTCCGGCTCGACGATCGGGATCATCCGGATCTCCGCAGGAAAGCCGAATGATATCGCAACGTTACGCGGCATGATGCTTGCCCAGCGGCCGGTCCGCACATGCGAAAAAAGCACGATCATCGAATTCGATTCGAGTGTCGGATGGACTGTCGCGCCTGCCTCGGCCAAATGCCGGTTGATGATACGCCGGTTCTGCATGTCAGCCGTCAATAGGCAAAGCCGAAGATCACCCACTTCACGCCATGTCACACTCTCGCGATCCGAGAGCGGACTACCGGCGGCGGTGATGAGATTGTAGCGCTCCGCATAGAGGGGCACCGAAGTGACGCGCCCGAGCGGCTCGTTTTCCAGATAGGTGACGCCGGCATCGATCTCGAGATTTTCGAGCATGCTCAGCACCTGCAGCGAATTGCGCGAGACGATGGAGAAGGTGACGTCGGGATGCCGTTCCTGGAAGGGCGTTGTGATTCGCGACAGCATCGCGAGCGCGGTCGGAATGGACGCCAGACGCAGATGGCCGGAGAGACCCTTGCGGGCGGCGCGCATTTCCTCGCGCATCGTGCGCGTGTCCCCGACGATGCGGCGCGCCCATTCGAGCACACGCTGTCCTTCCGGCGTCAATCCTTGAAAGCGGGAGCCACGCTGCACCAGCATGACGCCCAGCTGATCTTCCAGCTGGCGAATGGCGGCCGAGAGCGTGGGTTGGGAAACGCCGCATTCCTCTGCCGCACGACCGAAATGTTTCTCGTTAGCGAGTGCGATGAAGAATTCCAGCTTGTCGATCATCCGGCCTCCCTGCCGAATTCGGCATGAGGCCTATCTTTGCGGCTTGCCGTTCGGCTTCGCAAGAGCTGGCAGGCTCAGCCCGTCTCGGCAACCGGAAAGAGACTGAAAAGTGATTCGAGGAAAGCCATGACGCTTTCGTTGCCCATGCTGTAATAGACAAGCCGCCCGTCGCGCCGCGTATTGACGAGGCCTTCGAGCCTCAGTCGCGCAAGCTGCTGGGACACCATAGCCTGCTGTATTCCAAGGATATCCTCGATTTCGCCGACCGTCTTTTCCCCTTCCGACAGGATACAGAGGATGAGCAACCGGGTCTGATGGGCTAGCGCCTTCAGGAGATCGCTCGCCTCGTGGGCTTTGTCAGCAAGCTTCTGCAAGTCCTGGCCAGTCATGCCCGGCTTCGGTTTAGGCAATGGCATTTGCTTCTCGGAAGGAGGTAATAGGATAGATCAGTACAATATCATATTCGCAGAAGCGAATTCGTCAAATGTCGCGAAATACCAAAAAAAGTCCAAACAAATCAGCAAATAAGCTGGCCACCATTGATCTCCAGGACTTGACCCGTGATGTAACCTGAGAGTGATGGAGCCGCCAGGAAGAGATAGGCGGGGGCACAATCCTCTGCTGTTCCGAGCCGCTGTAGTGGGATCGACTTGCGCGTCTGCTCCAGCTTTTCACGCGATGAATAGCGTGCATGGAAATCGGTTTCGATCGTGCCGGGCGAGACGCAGTTGACCCTGATACCATCAGGCGCAAGCTCTCGGGCCAGCGCTTTCGAATAGGTCGCAACAAATGCCTTCGATGCGGAATATATTGCAGAACCGGGGCTTCCGCCCGTCAGCGCCGAAATCGAAACCGTGTTGACGATAGCAGCGCCCCCTGCCGCCCGGAGCGCCGGAAGCAGCGCCCGCGTCAACTCCACCACCGACGTCTGGTTGAGGCGCACGACAGTCTCATAATCGGTATCGGTTAGCTCACCGGCTGGAAAACGCCCATACATCGTGCCAGCATTGTTGACCAACACATGCACCTTGTCGAAGAATTCGAGCGCCTCTTCCGCAAACTCCGCAGCCCCGCCCGGCTGCAGGAAATCTGCCGGTAACAGCAATGCCCGGCGCTCCGATTCGGCGGTCAGGAGAAAATCCGGCAGTTCGCGTTCCCCATGGCGCCCGGTATGGACAAGCACGCGCGCACCGCAATCCAGAAACTGTCGGGCAACTTCGAGGCCGATACCGCGGCCAGCACCTGTCACGACGACATTGCGGTTTTCGAACAATTTGGGATGAAACACGAAGCTCTCCTCCTTGCGGGCCGGCCCGCCGCTTGCGCTATCAGGCCCAACATATGCGGTCATCAGCCAAAAGAAAGCCCGAAGGTCTAAGCCCCCGGGTCGAGAAGCCGCGCACCGGTGCCTTGTCTGCCGAGCACGTCGAAGGGATTGCGCAGCGGGCAGGCGTCGATCGAGAGACAGCCGCAGCCAATACAGCTCGTCAGATGGTCACGCAGCAGGCTCAGCTGCTTGATGCGCGCATCGAGATCATCCTTCCAGAGCGCCGACAGTTTCTGCCAGTCCCCGACTGTCGGCGTCCGGCTCTGCGGCAGGGTTTCGAAGGCAGTCTGGATTTCGGCAAGCGGAATGCCGACCCGTTGCGCCACCTTGATAATGCCGAGGCGCCGTAGCACATCGCGGCCGTACCGGCGCTGGTTGCCGCGGGTGCGGATGCTGGAGATCAGCCCCTTCGCCTCGTAGAAATGCAGGGCAGAAACCGCAAGTCCGCTGCGCTCTGCCACCTCGCCCACCGTCAGGAGCCTGCTCAAGGAGAATGCCGGATTTTGCTGCATCGCCTATTGACCTCAATATTAGTCGAGGTTTTATAGACTCCGCTCCCGAGGCCGTAAAGCCGCAACGAGAAGGAGCAATGCATGCAGAAACCCATGAGGCTTGCGGTCATCTACGGCAGCACGCGCGAGGGGCGCATCTGCGACAGGGTTGTGAAATGGCTCGAAAGAGAGTTGTCCCGCTTTCCACAATTCGAGATCGACATCATCGACCCGCTGGCATTCTCGCTGCCGCGAGAGCATGTACCGCATCATCCGGAGGCCAGGCGGCTTGCTGACAGGCTCCATCAGGCCGATGGCTTCATCCTCGTCACGCCGGAATATAACCACAGCTTCACCGCTTCCCTGAAATTCCTCATCGATCTCTTCGCCGAGCCGTGGCACGGCAAGCCGATCGCCTTCCTCTGCTATGGCGGCGTCTCCGGCGGATTGCGGGCGGTCGAACAGCTCCGCCTCGTCTTTGCGGAGCTTCACGCCGTCACGATCTGCGATGCCGTCAGCTTCAATTCCCCCTGGCGCCGTTTCGACAATGAAGGCCGACTGCAGGATACCGAAGATGCGTTGCGCCGGCTTTCCCGAATGATGGCCCAGTTGCAATGGTGGACTGAGGCACTGATCGCCGCCCGCAGCGACACTCCTTATGCCGGCATCGCCGCCTGAGACAACGACATCCGATTCCGTCTCTGGCAGGTACGGAACCGGCTGGGCACCCGGACAGGACCTCCGTCCGGGTGTTCCTCCCAACACTTGACAGCTGCGTCCGAACTGCCCTGGCCCTTTCCGACCGTGTAGCCGGATAGGAATTTTACGGTTGCGGTATCGCAGGCCCGGTGCTAGCTTCCGCCACAATTTCACGGGGGAGCTCCGAATTGCCGGGGCTGAGATGTGAGGCGCATGCCTCCGGACCCTTCAAAGCTGATCTGGGTAATGCCAGCGGAGCGAGGTCCAAATGTTTTCCGGCGCACAAGTGTCTCTATATCCGATGTCCGGCAATTTCGTCGGCATCATCCTTGACGCTATCAAGGCTCTCGATCCCTATCGTGATCATCTTCGCATCGAAACCGACGATATTTCCACGCTGATGGTCGGCCCGCCCGACGTGTTGTTTGCCGCCATGCGCGACCTCTTCGTCTCGGCTGCCGCAAGCGGCGAGCATTGCGTATTGTCCGCAGCGATCTCGCGGGGCTGCCCCGGCGAACCGGATGATGCGATCTGTGGCGCCGGCCTGTCTTCCAGCCGATCCGAGCCGCTCGCCGAGCGAGTGGAAGCCGCGATCGCGGCAGTCAAGGACACCACAGAAACCGGCCAGCCAACGGCCGCCCAATTTTCTCTGTACGTTATGGGAACGGGCACCCATATGGACGAGATCTACGGCTGCATCGATTTCCTGAAGCGCTCGGGCACATTTGACCGCTCCAAGAATTTCTGCACCAAGCTGTGCGGCGATGCCGGCGCGATCTTCGCGACCATCCATGAAGCCTTCTATCGCTTTGGCGATCCCGAAGGCCATGTGACGCTGGATATCACGGTCTCCGCGAACAGCCCGAGCAAAGCCTGAGACGCTTGACGGCAATGACCTTATCGAAACCGGATTCGACATTTGCGCCACTGAGGCGGGCCTTGCCCGCCATTCTTGCCGTGTTTGCCTTCCTGGCCGTCTGGGAGCTCTATGTCGATCTCTCCGGCATCAAGCCCTCCATTCTGCCCTCGCCTTCGCGCATCCTGACACAAGGCTGGCTGAACAGGCAGGCGCTGCTCGACAACACCTGGCCGACGCTTGGCGCGACGCTCGGCGGTTTCGCTTTGTCGCTGGTCTTCGCCTTCGCCTCGTCTGTGCTGATGGATTTCGTGCCCTTCATGCGCCGCGCGCTGCTGCCGCTCTTCATCGTCAGCCAGACATTGCCGCTGGTCGCGATTGCCCCCTTGGTCGTGCTCTGGTTCGGTTTCGGGCTGCTGCCGAAGCTTCTGCTCGTTGCTCTCGTCACTTTCTTTCCGCTGCTGGTAGCCCTGCTGCAGGGCTATGAAGCGACGGACCGAGATATCGCCGAGCTTCTGAGTTCCATGAAGGCAAGCCGCTGGCGCATCTTCTGCCTGGCGAGGCTTCCCTCCGCCATGCCCTTCTTCTTTGCCGGCCTGCGCATTTCGATCACCTATGCCGTGGTCGGCGCCATCTTTGCCGAATATGCAGGTGCCGCACGTGGCCTCGGGATCTATATCCTCAATGCCAAGAACAATTTCCGGCCCGACCTCGTGCTTGCCGCCGTCGTCGTGAGCGCCCTCCTCACCCTCTGCCTCTTCGGTCTCACGCTGGCGGTGCAGCGTTTCGTCATGCCCTGGCAATCTCCTGCGGAGAAACGCCCATGAGCGGGATGCTTGAGCTGAAGAACGTCTCGAAATCCTTCGACGGCATGGAAGTGCTGGAGGACATTTCTCTTCATATCGCCAGAGGAGAATTCGTCTCGATCGTCGGCCCCTCCGGCTCCGGCAAATCGACGATCCTCCGTTTGCTGACACAGGCGCTGCAGGCCGATAAAGGCCACATTCTCTTTGACGGCATGTCGCTTTCGCAAGCGGCGCACGCATTCGCCTTCATGCCCCAGCGCGATGCGCTGATGCCGTGGCGAAGCGTCATCGACAATGCGATCCTTGGCCTCGAAGTGCACGGTATGCGCCGCAGCCAGGCACGAGCGGTTGCCGCCCCTCTCTTTGAACGCTTCGGCCTTGCCGGTTTCGAAAATCACTATCCCGCGGCCCTTTCAGGCGGCATGCGCCAGCGCGCGGCCCTGCTGCGCACCGTGATCCAGCGGCAGGACATGCTGCTGCTCGACGAGCCCTTCGGGGCACTCGACGCGCTGACCCGCACCCAGATGCAGGAATGGCTGCAGGGCATGTGGACCGATCATCGCTGGACGGCCCTGCTGATCACCCATGATGTGCGGGAAGCCGTTTTCCTGTCTGACCGCATCTATGTGCTTTCTGCCCGCCCGGCGGCCGTGATCAGGGAGTTCGAAGTGCCGCTGAAAAGGCCGCGCACGCTTGCCGATCTCGGCTCCCCGGCCGCCCAGGCGATCGAAACCGAAATTCTTCAAACATTGCTGCATCCGCAAAGAACCTGAGGAGGTCCCGATGCTTCTCACCCGCCGACAAACCCTTTTTGCCGCCATGGCCGCAAGCCTCGCCGGCCGTGCTGCCTTCGCCCAATCCGCCGCCAAGGTGCGTATCGCGCTCGACTGGACGCCGAACACCAATCATATCGGCATCTATGTCGCCAAGGCGAAGGGCTTCTATGAGGCCGCCGGCCTCGATGTCGAGATCCTGCCCTATGCCGATACCAGCGCTGGCACGCTGGTCGCGAACGGCGTTGCCGATTTCGGCATTTGCGGAGAGATCGAGACCTTTACCCAGCGCGCCGCCGGCGCTGATGTGAAACTCGTGTATGCCGTCGTGCAGACGGAAACCGGCAGGCTGATCTTCAAGGGCGGCCGCAACGATATCAAAAGCCCCAAGGACCTGGACGGAAAAACCTATGGCGGCTTCGGCGGCGCATGGGAGGAGGCGCTCGTCTCCGCGATGATCCGCAACGACGGCGGCAAGGGAACCTTCCAGAATGTCACGCTCGGCACCTCGGCCTATGAGGCGCTCGATAACGGCGCCGTGGACTTCACGCTGGAAATCTACACCTGGGAGGGCATCGCGGCCCAACTGGAGAACCGGCAGGTCGGCCGCTGGCGCTATAGCGATTACGGCATACCTGACGAACAGACGACCGCGATCGCTTCCAGTGACGCCTATCTCTCGGCCAATCCGCAAAATGCCCGCGCCTTCATCCAGGCAACGCTCAAGGGTTACGCCTATTCGGTCGATAATCCGGACGAGGCCTGTGACCTCCTGATTGCCGGCAGCAACGGCGCGTTGCTGAATACCGAACTGGTCAAGGCATCGCAAAAGGCGCTGGTCGAAGGCCATTTCCTCAAGGGCGACAATGGCACGATCGGCATCATCGATCCGGCCAAGGCCGAAGCGATCGGCGCTTTCCTGTTCGACCATGGCATCCTGCTTGATGCCAATGGTGCGGCGTTGAAGGAAAAGCCCGATTTTTCCGGCTATTACACCAACGATCTGCTTGGCTGAGATGACCCTGCCCTTGCCGGCAGCAGCTTTCCGCTGCAAAGTCCGGCAAGGAGCGAGGGAGTGACATGCAGCAGCAGGACCGGGTGGCCGGAGCGGATTTCTTGCGTGCAGCCGCCTGCCTGCTTGTCCTTATCCACCATCTCATTCTGCGCATCGACCTCAACAAGACCGAAGGATTGCGGCCGACGCTGACCGCCCTGCGCTTCGGCAATTTCGGCGTCGCCATCTTCTTCATCCTCAGCGGTTTCCTGCTGGCCTTGCCGTTCTGGCGTTCCCTTGATGCCGGTTGCGCCATGCCTGACCTGCGCACCTATGTGCTGCGTCGCGCGGCCCGCATCGTGCCCGGTTATTGGGTGGCTCTGACGGCGGGCTTCATCCTCAGCATTACTCTGCTCGGGCACGCACTGACGCCGGAACTTGTTATGCGCTATGTCAGCGGTCTCTTCTTCATGAGCCAATGGCACTGGCGCACCTTTTTTCCTGTCGAAGGCAACGGCCCGCTCTGGTCCATATCTTTCGAAGTAACGAGCTACGTGCTGCTGCCGCTTGGCTTCCTCTGGCTTTTCGCTATCCCGGAAAAACGCCGTTCTCCGCTCGTCACGCGCCTTGCCTGGTTCGGCATCATTGCCGTGACGCTGCTTGCCCACGAGACCTTCCGCACGCTTGTTCCCCCCAACGAGATTGATCGTGGCTGGCAATATGGCATGCAGGGCGGCGCGAAGGAGTGGATGCCGAACTATAATCCCCTCGGCTTCTTCGCCGTCTTTGCGCTCGGTACGCTCGCAGCCGGCATTCAGATCATGTTGCCGCGAAAGCATCAGATCTGGTTTGACATCGTTGCGCTTGCCTGCCTGGTCACCGCCGGCTCCCAGCTGCCGCTTTCAACAGGCGGACCTTGGGAAGCCTATGGATGGCTCGGAATCCCCTACGCCTTTCCGCTGTTTCCGGCGATGATCGCTGTTGCGCTTGTGGCCCTCTCACGCTCCGTGCTGCTTGCGGCATTGCTCGACAATACCTTCATGCGCTTCACGGCAACCGTCTCATTCGGCATCTATATCTGGCAGGACATCGTTCTAACCTCGATGCAGACGATCTCTCCGGCCATATTCGGCATCGGCGAAGATCATCCGCTACGGGACTGGTTTATCGGCTGCATCTTTGCGACGGCGATCACTTTTCTTCTCGCAAGCTTCAGCTATTTCGCTGTCGAACGACAGGCAATACGGCGCGCCGCACGCATAACGCGCAAGAATTCAGCCATTACTCAATATAGTTAATTCCCAACCAACCAAAAATATCAGGAACATATTCGAAATACTCCCAAATTTGGCTCTGTTATGGTTACGAAAACATTGAGGAAGCGAGTGACAAATCAATCCCGTCCATGTATTTGTGCCAGCGCGACGCAATATGCGAGTATTTCCACGGACGTTGCTTAATGAACGTGTTTACTTCAAATAAGCTCCAAGACACGGCCTTCTCTGCAAAAGCAGTGAAGATGATGGCTCTCGACGCAGCGAATTCCAACATTCGCCAGCCGGAAAGCTTTGTCTCTTTGGATGGCCGGAACAGGCTTCAGCTCGGCTTGAAGAGAGCTTTCGACATTTTCGGTGCAACAGGCGCGCTGGTCATCCTGTTTCCCGTACTTCTGACGATTGCGCTTCTCATCGTGATCGATGATGGCGGGCCGGTATTTTTCCGGCAGATTCGCTGGGGCCTGAAGGGCAGCAAGATCACCGTCTACAAGTTCCGCTCCATGCGTGCGGATCTCTGCGATCCCACCGGCATCGAACAGACAGTCAAGGATGACCGGCGCGTGACGCGGATCGGCGCATTCCTGCGCAAGACCAACATCGACGAGCTGCCGCAACTCCTCAACGTCATCAAAGGCGATATGTCGCTCGTCGGCCCCCGCTGCCATGCTATCAACATGCGCGCGGCCGGCATGCTCTACGAAGAACTGGTGCCCGAATATCATTATCGCCATCTGATGCGGCCGGGCATTACCGGCCTCGCCCAGACGCGCGGCTGGCGCGGTCCGACAGGGCGCCCGACAGAGGCACGAGCCCGCATCGCCAGCGATATCTATTACATCAGAAATTTCAGCCTCTGGCTGGATATGAAGATCCTGTTCGGCACGCTGCTGTCCGAACTACGCGGTGGCACTGGCTTCTAAGAAGGTCCTGCTAAGGAAATCTCCGGCACAGGCAGTCAAAAGCCGCCTGTTTTCGTTTCCGTGGTCCGGGTGGAAACAGCAGCCTTCGCCGTGATAAGAACTGCCTCCTCTGCATCAAGAAACTTTCCAGGATGTCTCAGCTCGCCTCCATGCGGTTCTCTGCATGGCGAATGGCTGAGCCCCGTTGCAGCGGCTTGGCAAAAAGAAAAAGCGGCCTTGAAAGCCGCTTTTCTCACTGTGTTTATCTCGGGCCGAGCCGATCAGTCCTGCTGGACGACACCGCGCAGGTGGGTCAGTTCCATGATGAAGTGCTCTAGCCTGGACTTGTGCTCGTGATGCTCGGCATCTTCGAGTTCCTTCTTCGCAGCTTCGATGCGGCGAGTGAGTTCATCCTTGTTGAGCTCTTGGACCGGAACAGCGGATTCGGCAAGCAGCGTGCAGCCAGTCGGCAGGATGTCGGCGAAACCGCCGAACACGACGTAATCCTGCTTCGATCCGGAACCGGAACGCACGCTCACGATACCCGGCTTGATGGTCGTCATCGTCGGAGCATGGTTGGCCATAACAGTCATTTCGCCTTCGGTCGCGGGAATGACGACCTCGGTCACCATCTCCGACAGCAGCAGACGCTCCGGCGAAACGAGCTCAAAGTTGAAATTGTCAGCCATCAGTGACTTACCTTCTCGGCTATGGCTTCTGCATCTTGCAGTTTGGTCCCGCAGAACGGGCAGTGCATTATCGCATGGTCGAGATAACCGAGGCCTTCCTCGCTCTGAGCCAACCCGACGACCATCATCATCACGCCGTTATCGGCACGGTAGATGGTCGGCGCTGCCGGTTCAGGAAGCTCTGCCACGACACTTTTGAGGGTGTCGCAGCAGAATATCTCGTCCTGAGCGTCGCTCATCAAGCTGCTGCGAGCTTCTTGGCTTTCTCGACAGCTTCGTCCATCGAACCAACCATGTAAAAGGCTGCTTCCGGCAGATGGTCGTACTCGCCGTTGACGAGGCCCTTGAAGCCCTTGATCGTGTCTTCGAGAGCAACGAGCTTGCCCGGCGAGCCGGTGAAGACTTCGGCAACAAAGAATGGCTGCGACAGGAAGCGCTCGATCTTGCGGGCGCGGGCAACGGCAATCTTGTCCTCTTCGGACAGTTCGTCCATGCCAAGGATCGCGATGATGTCCTGCAGGGCCTTGTAGCGCTGCAGCGTCGACTGGACCTTGCGGGCCACTTCGTAATGCTCTTCGCCGACAACCATCGGGTCGAGCATGCGCGACGTGGAGTCAAGCGGATCGACGGCCGGGTAGATGCCCTTTTCAGCGATCGAACGCGACAGAACGGTCGTTGCGTCCAGGTGAGCAAACGAGGTTGCCGGTGCCGGGTCGGTCAAGTCGTCGGCCGGAACGTAAATGGCCTGAACCGAGGTGATCGAGCCCGTCGTCGTCGTGGTGATGCGTTCCTGCATCTGACCCATGTCGGTTGCGAGCGTCGGCTGATAACCCACGGCCGAAGGAATACGGCCGAGCAGAGCCGACACTTCCGAGCCAGCCTGCGTGAAGCGGAAGATGTTGTCGACGAAGAACAGAACGTCCTGGCCCTGGTCGCGGAAGTGTTCTGCAACCGTCAGACCGGTCAGAGCGACGCGAGCGCGAGCGCCCGGCGGTTCGTTCATCTGGCCGTAAACGAGCGCAGCCTTGGAACCTTCGCCACCGCCGTGCTTGTTGACATTCGATTCGATCATTTCGTGGTAGAGGTCGTTGCCTTCGCGGGTGCGTTCACCGACCCCTGCGAAAACCGAGTAACCACCATGCGCCTTGGCAACGTTGTTGATCAGTTCCATGATGAGAACGGTCTTGCCGACGCCTGCACCACCGAAAAGGCCGATCTTGCCGCCGCGTGCGTAAGGCGCGAGAAGGTCGACGACCTTGATGCCGGTGACAAGGATCTGCGCTTCCGTGGACTGATCGACGTAAGCCGGAGCGTCCTGGTGGATCGAACGCTTGTGAGCGGTAACCAACGGACCAGCTTCGTCGACCGGCTCACCGATGACGTTCATGATACGGCCGAGCGTCTCGTTACCGACCGGAACCATGATCGGAGCACCGGTATCAGTGACTTTCTGACCGCGAACAAGACCTTCGGACGAGTCCATCGCAATGGTACGGACTACGTTTTCGCCGAGGTGCTGAGCAACTTCGAGAACCAGACGGTTGCCGTTGTTGTCGGTTTCCAGCGCATTCAGGATCTTCGGCAGTTCGCCTTCGAAAGCAACGTCAACGACGGCGCCGATAACCTGTGTGACTCTGCCGACAGAGCCGGTCTTGGGGGTAGCTGCCTCAGCCATTTTCTGACCCTCTTTTCCTAACCTCAGAGCGCTTCCGCGCCCGAAATGATTTCAATCAGTTCCTTGGTGATCTGAGCCTGACGCTGACGGTTGTAGCTCAACGTCAGCTTGTTGATCATCTCACCAGCATTGCGCGTCGCATTGTCCATCGCGCTCATCTTTGCACCCATTTCGCCCGCAACGTTCTCAAGGAGAGCTCGGAAGATCTGGACAGAGATGTTGCGCGGGATCAGCTCGTCCAGGATCGACGCCGGGTCCGGCTCGTATTCATAGACGGCACCAGCATGGGCTGCATCTTCGGTGACAGCTTCGGGAGCCTTGGCCGGGATGAGCTGCTGCGCGGTTGGGATCTGGCTGATCACCGACTTGAATTCCGAGTAGAACAGCGTGCAAACGTCGAACTCACCGGCTTCATACATCTCGATGATACGCTTGCCGATCTGATCGGCATTCTCGAAACCGATCTTCTTGACTTCGCGCAGTTCCTTGCGCTCGACGATCAGCGACGCGAATTCGCGACGCAGGATGTCATAGCCCTTCTTGCCGACGGTGAAGATCTTCACAGTCTTGCCTTCGGCGACCAGCTTGCGAACGTGATCGCGAGCAAAGCGAGCAATCTGCGAATTGAAGCCGCCACACAGGCCGCGTTCGGCCGTGCAGACGACGAGCAGGTGTACCTGATCCTTGCCCGTACCGGTCATCAGGACCGGCGCGCCGTCCGCATCGGTAACGGCCTTGGCGATATTCGCCAGGACCGCACCCATACGCTGCGAATAAGGCCGGGCGGCCTCGGCCGCCTCCTGCGCACGCCGAAGCTTCGCCGCGGCGACCATCTTCATCGCCTTGGTGATCTTCTGCGTCGCCTTGACGGAGGCGATCCGGTTTTTCAGATCCTTAAGTGAAGGCATCCGCTATCCGTCCTAACCTAGGGCCTGATTACTGGAAAGACTTGGCGAAGCTGTCGAGAGCAGCAACGAGCTTGCCCTTCGTAGCGTCGCTGATAGCCTTTTCCGTGCGGATCGCATCGAGGATGGCAGAGCCTTCCGAACGCAGATAGGACAACAGGCCCTGTTCGAACTTGCCGACCTGAGTGACCGGCAGCTTGTCGAGGTAACCATTGACGCCTGCGAAGATCACGGCGACCTGCTCTTCCGTCTTCAGCGGCGAAAACTGCGGCTGCTTCAGGAGCTCGGTCAGGCGTGCACCGCGGTTCAGCAGGCGCTGGGTAGCAGCGTCAAGGTCCGAACCGAACTGGGCGAAGGCAGCCATTTCGCGATACTGGGCAAGTTCGCCCTTGATCGAGCCGGCAACCTGCTTCATGGCCTTGATCTGAGCCGAGGAACCGACGCGGGAAACCGACAGACCGACGTTAACGGCCGGACGGATACCCTGATAGAACAGGTCGGTTTCGAGGAAGATCTGGCCGTCGGTGATCGAGATCACATTGGTCGGAATGAAGGCCGAAACGTCGTTACCCTGGGTTTCGATGACCGGCAGAGCGGTCAGCGAACCGGCGCCCTTGTCGTCGTTCATCTTTGCAGCGCGCTCGAGAAGACGCGAGTGCAGGTAGAAAACGTCACCCGGATAAGCTTCGCGGCCCGGCGGGCGGCGCAGCAGCAGCGACATCTGACGGTAGGAAACGGCCTGTTTGGACAGGTCGTCATAACCGATCAGCGCATGCATGCCGTTATCACGGAAATATTCGCCCATGGCGCAGCCGGCAAACGGAGCCAGGAACTGCATCGGCGCCGGATCGGAAGCGGTCGCAGCGACGATGATCGAATACTTCAGTGCGCCACGTTCTTCGAGCACCTTGACGAACTGCGCGACGGTCGAACGCTTCTGGCCGACGGCGACGTAGACGCAGTAAAGCTTTTCGCCTTCCGGACCGTTGTCATGGATGGCCTTCTGGTTGAGGAACGCGTCGAGAAGGATCGCGGTCTTGCCGGTCTGGCGGTCGCCGATGACGAGCTCGCGCTGGCCGCGACCAACCGGGATGAGCGCGTCGATGGCCTTGAGGCCGGTTGACATCGGCTCATGGACCGACTTGCGCGGAATGATGCCCGGAGCCTTGATGTCGACGCGCGAACGGCGGGTCGCATTGATCGGGCCCTTGCCGTCGATCGGGTTGCCGAGAGCGTCGACAACGCGGCCGAGCAGTTCCGGACCGACCGGAACGTCGACGATCGCGCCGGTACGCTTGACAGTGTCGCCTTCCTTGATGTCGCGGTCGGAGCCGAAAATAACGACACCGACATTGTCGGATTCAAGGTTCAGCGCCATGCCGCGGATGCCGCCGGGGAACTCGACCATTTCACCAGCCTGAACATTGTCCAGGCCGTAAACGCGAGCGATACCGTCACCAACGGAGAGAACCTGGCCGACTTCCGAGACTTCTGCCTCTTTGCCGAAGTTCTTGATCTGGTCTTTAAGAATTGCGGAAATTTCCGCAGCGCGGATATCCATCAGCCGACCTCTTTCAATGCAAGCTTAAGGGTAGAGAGTTTGGTACGAAGAGACGTATCAATCTGACGGGACCCGACCTTGACGATCAGACCACCAAGAATTGACGGATCAACCGTGACAGCAATTGCCACGTCTTTGCCGGTGACGCCCTTCAGCGCCACCTTCAATTCATTTTCCTGCTCTACGGAGAGAGCATGGGCCGAAGTGACTTCGGCAGAAATTTCGCCGCGATGGTTGGCGGCAATGATGCGGAAGGCCTTGATCATGCCCGGCAGGGCAAACAGGCGGCGGTTACGCGCCACGACCTTCAGGAAATTGACAAAGAAGCCAGAGAGACCAGCCTTTTCGCTGAGAGCGATGATGGCCTTGAGTTGATCTTCTGCGGAAAAGACCGGGCTCAGGACAAAGCGCTTCAGGTCTTCGCTTTCGTCCAGCATGGCCTGGAAACGATCGAGATCAGCGGTAACGCTGTCGACGGCGCCTTCTTCGAGCGCCAGCTCGAAAAGCGACGAGGCATAGCGCTCTGCAACACCAGAAGTAAGCTGGGACGTGTCTGCCACGGGCACAAATTTCCCTGATTTCAATTCAAAATCCGACTTTCGGCGGGCGCCGAACCTATGACTTTGAATTCGTTTTGATTTCCCCCAGAAATCGCAAGAGAAGCCTCTTGCTTCTTCCGAAATTCGGGGTCCGTCTAACATAGGATGTCCGGACTCGCAACACGCGTAACGCCCGAATACGCCATTCGCATGATTTTCTATCAGCAAAATTGCCGAAACGCCCGAAAGCGGCCTGCGAAACGCTTTATTTTCAGCTCTGGATCAGCTCTGAAGGAAGCCGAACACATGAAGCAGGGGCAATGCGGCTACGACCGCCTGCACAACCAGAAGTAAATAATTAAGGAGCGTACTCCCCTTATCAGAAAGGATGGAGATGATGCGCGCAAAAGCAGCCATCGCGAAGGAAGCTCCGAGCGCCAGATAGGTCCAGTCCTGCGCCAGCATGATCGCGGCAACCCCGAGACCAAGATAGAGGCCGCCCATCGATCGAACTTCGCTGTAACCCTCACGCCGCTCGCCCCGTGGTGCCAGACCGAAGGCCCGCATGGCAAGACCGGGGGCGAACATGATGATGAAGCCAGCAAGCGCGGTGAAGGCCGCAGCACCAAAGGCAAGCTGCTCGCCAAATTCCGTCGGAAAGTAGAATTCCATGCCTCAACCCCAAATCATCAGCTGATTCTGCGTTTATGCCATGATCAGCGACATCCGGAAACGCTGAGGCTGTAACGATCTACAGGAAGCTCTGCGGATCGATATCGAGCTGCACCTGAACCGATCCGCGCTCCTTCGGCGCTTGTGCGAGCAATGCCCTGAGATAGGCCTGCATGTCGGAATTCCGGCGCCCATGCACGAGGAGGCGGAAACGATGGCGCCCACGCACCAGCGCCAACGGCGCCTCCGCCGGCCCTAGAACGGAAATGCCCGAAATCTGCGGCGCGGCGTTGCGCATGCCGCGCGCATGGTTTTCCGCATCCTGCCGCGTGTCTGCCGATACGATGATCGAGGCGAGCCTGCCGAAGGGCGGCAGGGCAGCGCGTTCCCGCTCGCCGATTTCACGATCATAGAAAGCCCGCGCATCGCCGGAGACGATTGCCTGCATGACAGGATGCTGCGGCTGATAGGTCTGCAGCAGGCCATGGCTCTTCAGGCCCGTTCGACCGGCGCGGCCCGTAACCTGTGACAGAAGCTGAAAGGTCCGCTCCGCTGCGCGAGGGTCGCCATTCGCGAGCCCGAGATCCGCGTCGACAATGCCGACCAGCGTCATCAGCGGAAAGTTGTGCCCCTTCGCGACAAGCTGGGTGCCTATAACGATATCGGCCTCGCCCTTGGCGATGGCATCGAGCTCCAGCCGCAGCCGCTTCACTCCGCCCATGATGTCGGAAGAGAGCACGATGGTGCGCGCATCCGGAAAATGCCGTTCCACCTCCTCGGCGATGCGCTCCACGCCCGGACCGCAGGCGACGAGATGGTCGAGTGTCCCGCATTCCGGGCAAGCCTCCGGCGTCGGCTCGGAATGGCCGCACTGATGGCATTGCAGCTGCCGGCGGAAGCGATGCTCCACCAGCCAGCTCGAACATTGCGGGCACTGGAAACGATGGCCGCACACACGGCAGAGCGTCAGCGGAGCGTAGCCGCGGCGATTGAGGAAGAGCAGGGCCTGCTCGCCCTTTTCAACCGTCTTGCCGATCGCGCGGACCAGGACCGGCGACAGAAAACCGCCGCGTTCCGGCGCATGGCGCCGCATGTCGACCAGATGCAGGTCGGGCAGCGCGGCATCGCCGAAACGCGTCGGCAGATGGATCGTGCTGTAGCGACCGCTCTGGCCGTTGACCTGGCTTTCGACCGAAGGCGTCGCCGAAACGAGTACTACGGGAAAATCGCCGATCCGCGCCCTAACGACCGCCATGTCACGCGCGTTGTAGTAGACGCGGTCTTCCTGCTTATAGGCAGGATCATGCTCTTCATCGACAATGATGAGGCCGAGATCTTCGAAAGGCAGGAACAGCGCCGAACGCGCGCCGGCAACGACCCGCACCTCTCCCGTTACCGCCTGCCTCCACACCTTTTCGCGAGTGCGCGGGGCAAGATCGGAATGCCATTCGGCAGGTTTCGCGCCGAACCGATCCTGGAAGCGTTCGAGAAAACTTGCGGTAAGCGCGATCTCCGGCAGCAAGATCAGTACCTGTTTGCCGCGCCTCAGCGTCTCGGCGATCGCCTCGAAATAGACTTCCGTCTTGCCGGAACCGGTCACGCCGTCGATCAGCGAAACCGCGAATTCGCCCTTGCGCACTTCGTCCAGAATTTCTTCGGCCGCCTCCTTCTGCGGACCTTCGAGGCGGGCACCGGTAAAGTCCGGATCAGGCTCGGCGACGACAGGTGGCGGCGGTAGGAAGATCGTCTCGAAAATGCCTTGTGCAATCAGCCCGTCGACAACGCTGGTGGAAACACCGGCAGCATGGGCAAGACCGGTCCGCGTCCAGGACAACCCGTCCGCGGCGGTGTCGAGCACGCGTGCGCGTGCCGGTGTCATCCGCGCCGGCTCACCGCCGATGAAACGCAACCCTTCCACCATCGGCTCCGGCTCGAAGGCATTCGGCGCCCTCAGCGCCATGCGCGCCACCAATCCGGGTGGGGAAAGCGTATAGGCGGCGACCCAGTCGATGAAATCCCGCATCTCCTTGGTCAGTGGCGGGCAATCGAAGACATGGGTGATGGGCCTGAGCTTCTTTGGATCCACCCCATCTTCGCCGCCATCCCAGACGACACCGATCACCTGGCGCGGCCCAAGCGGCACCTGCACCACCGAGCCGGGCTCGACTGCCATGCCTTCAGGCACCGAATAGGAATAGGGCCTTGGCGCCGGCATCGGTACCAGCACCGGAACCGTGCGGTTCGCGGGCGGGGCCTCGAAAAGCGCGCCAAAGAGATCGGACGAATCTGTGCTCATCGCGGCAGACCATGCCCGCAACGGCCGTAAAATGGAACCCGCCGACAACGAGGGTTAATCATCATCTTCTTCACCAGCGATCGTTCCCGTCAACCGCATGCCTTCGATCCACGTGGCGCCATTCTCACGAATGACCTTTCGCGGACGAACGCCGCAGCGTTCGCGCACCGCCTCTGCCAGTTGCACCGAATGGGTGACGATCCAGACCTGGCTGCTCTTTGACGCTTCGGCGATCATATCGGCGAGCGGCACCAGCATATCGGGATGCAGGCTCGCCTCCGGTTCGTTCAGGGCGATGAGTGCTGGCAGCCGATAAGAAAGCAGTGCGGCGGCAAGACCGAGGAAGCGAATCTGCCCATCAGACAGTTCACGCGGATGGAAGACGCGGTGCGGGAAATCCGGCAGCACTAGGCCGAACTCCGCTGTCTCGCCCGGCTCAGGCACGACAAGCCTTGCGCCGCCGAGCGCCGATGCCAGGATGCGATCGAGCTCGGCCGTATCCTGCCGCGTGTGGGCAATCGTCGCAAAGACGGCGGCGAGATTGGCACCATCCTCATCTAGCATGGGACTGGTGACGGCAAGGCAGGGATGGCGAAGCGGAGAAGCCCTGTCAGTGCGAAAACCGTGAAAGAAGCGCCAATTGTTGACGATGCGACGGAAGGCGGCAACCTCGGGGAAATGGCCGGCATCCCCGAGCAGGGCGATCGCCGTTTCGGATGTCAGCGCCTCGTCTGGATAGGCCTGCATGCGCCCGGCACCATCGCGAACGGAGATGCCTGGACCGGACCGCTTTATCATCGCCACCGCGCGGCGGCCGGTTTCGACGGAAAGCTCTTCAGCTTTGATCTGCGGTTCGAGCGCAAAGCCCGCAGCGGCCTTCGGTGGGCGCAACCCCGCTTCGACATAATATCGGAACGTGACTGCGCGCTCCTCGTCGATGATCTCAACTTCCAGGCGGATTCGAGCTGGCCCATCGGATGTGCGGCGTGGCCCGGACCAGAGAGCCGAGAGCATCCCGCCTTCGGCAGCAAGTTCATAAGCCAGCCGCCCGCGAACCGCCGACTGCACAAGCTGCAGCGCACGATAGAGATTGGACTTGCCGGCGCCGTTCTCGCCGAGAAACAGCGTCGTATCCGCCAGATCCATGCGGATCGAGCGCAGTGACCGGTAATTCTTGGCAAACATGGAGCGAAGACGCATGTCTTCGCTTTAGCGCAAAGCAACGCTAAAAAGAATGGGCCGCAACAGGCTCCGGCAACAGTTGCCGGGACACGGGCACGAAGCGTGAGTCCCCATCGGCCGCCATGTCGTAGACCGTGTGCCTTTCAAGCGCCTTCGTCACCTCGTTCAGATCACCGTCGAGCTCTTCGGCGGGAATGAGATTGCCGATGACGAAATCGAAGCGGTCACTCTTCTTGTTCAGAAGTTCATAGAAGACCGTCATGTCGCGCAGTTCGTTCGACCATTTGGCAAACCAGTAGAAAAGCCCGGAATTGCGCGCTGTCATGTGAACAGGGAGGATCGGCAAACCGTATTTACGGGCAAGGCCGACGGCGGAGGTTTTCCACGGCCGCTCGTTCAATCGCCCATTTGCCCAATAGGCGATACGGCCCGAAGGGAAGAGCACGGTCGCCTTGCCCTCCTTCACCGCATGGTTGGTCAGCTGCAGCGTCTCGCGCGCCTTGAGCTTGCTCTTGAATTCCTCGCGCCATTCGACCGGGATGATCATCTCCGCAAAGCGTGGGTTGACGCGCACCGCATCGCGGTTGGCGAAGAACATCATATCCGGGCGGCGCGTCTTCAGGAGATCGAACACCGCCACGCCATCGGCAATGCCGGTCGGATGATTGCTGACGAGTATGAAACCGCCGGATGCCGGAATGCGCTCGGCATTGGTGACGTTGATATCGAGCTTCAGCAGGTTGCTCATATATTCGAACGACTGGAAGCCCGGCATGTTGGCAACGTCATTGGCGAATTCGATCGCCTTGTTGTAGCGCAGCAGCGTATAGAGAAACGGCCGCATGAGCGGCCACAGAGGATGGCGGACGATCTTCTGTCCGCGCTCGGCGATCAGCGTATCGACGATATGGCCAGGCTTTCCGTGTGAAACCAGGGCAATCGCTTCCGCGAGCTGTCCAAAGGCCGTCATGGAATCGCGCCGTGCCATGAAAATTCCTGTTTTACGGAAGCTATAAGCTATCTCAATGAATTATGATCGATACATGACAAGGGCTTGGCAAGCATTAGCAATTCCATAACGCCACTGTTTCAGAATTGGCGTCACCAAAAGCAAATTCAAGAGCCAAAATCATGAATGAACTCCTGATCATCGCCGATCCGCACCTGATGACGGAACGCAGCGCCTGGCTCGAAAACCTTGCCCGGGAGCGGCGCCTTTCGGAACATACGCTCGATGCCTATGAGCGTGACACGCGTCAGTTCCTGACCTTCATGACCGGTCATCTCGGTGGCCCGACAACGCTGCGCGATATCGAAACGCTGCGCCCGGCAGACTTCCGCGCCTTTCTGGCCGCCCGGCGCAAGGAGGGCTCCGGCGCTCGCTCGGTTGCTCGCAATCTCGCCGGCATTCGCTCCTTTCTGCGTCACCTTGAAAAGAAGGGCCTCGTGAATGCCGCGGGCGCCGGCGCCGTGCGATCCCCGAAGCAACCGAAATCTCTTCCGAAGCCTCTCTCAGACAGACAGGCCATCACCGTAGTCAGCAATGAAGCCCAGCTCCATGACGAGCCATGGATTGCCGCGCGCGATGCCGCCGTTATGACGCTGCTTTACGGTTGCGGCCTGCGCATTTCCGAAGCACTCGACCTGACGCCTGCTGATATCAGGACCGGCACCACCACGCTGCGCATCACCGGTAAAGGCAACAAGACGCGCCTCGTGCCGTTGTTGCCCATCGTTTTCGAAGCCGTTGAGAAATACCGAACGCTCTGCCCCTTTCGTCTTGATGAAGGCGAGCCGCTCTTTCGCGGCGCCCGCAGCGGTAAGCTGCAGCCTGCCATCATCCAGCGCGCCATGCAGAAATTGCGCAGTGCCTTCGGGCTGCCGGAAACGGCGACCCCGCATGCGCTGCGCCACTCCTTCGCAACCCATCTGCTGGCCGGCGGCGGTGACCTGCGCACCATTCAGGAGTTGCTCGGCCATGCCAGCCTTTCCACCACGCAGGTCTATACCGGCGTCGATGCATCAAGGCTTCTGGAGGTGTATGATAGGGCGCATCCGCGCGCGTAAGCCTTCGTTAACGCTGTCTCTTAAAGGAATATGCGCAAGCCCGGCGTAGAGCATGAGGCTTGAAGCACATGTGACCGGATTACCATCATGACGATCTCCATCGGCCACCGCACTTTCCATATCGCCCAGCCGGGCAATATCCTGCTCTGGCTGATCGCTGCCTTTCACATGCTGCTTGCCGCCGCATTGCTCGCTGTCGTCTTTTCAGTCACGCCGGCCGATGCCGCCGAA
Source organism: Rhizobium sp. KNZ14-9A (assembly GCF_056755015.1). NCBI lineage: Bacteria > Pseudomonadati > Pseudomonadota > Alphaproteobacteria > Hyphomicrobiales > Rhizobiaceae > Rhizobium > Rhizobium sp. KNZ14-9A. The sequence goes on along the minus strand of NZ_JBPGXB010000002.1, from coordinate 4,154,960 downwards.
GATAGCTGCACCGGAAAGAACCTGCTCACGGAGCTTCAGCAGAACGAACCGGGGCGGTATGCCGAAGCGGTGAAAGAGGCAGATGCCACACCGAACGGCAAAGGCGTTTTCTGGAAGATCGAAAAACTGGGCCTCAAAACTTCCTGGCTGCTCGGCACCATGCACGTCACCGATCCACGCGTCTTGAACCTGCCGCCCCGCGCGCAGGAAGCCCATGACGGTGCCGATACGATTGTCATCGAGTCCGACGAAATCCTCGATGAGAAGAAGGCCACTGCATCACTTCTGATGAGACCGGACCTGATGATGTTCACGGACGGCACGACCATCGAAAAGCTTCTTTCGCCTGAGGACTATACCCGCCTCGAGGCCGGACTGAAGCAGCGCGGCATCCCGCTCTCGGCCGTTTCACGCATGCGCCCCTGGATGATCGCGAGCGCCGTGGCACTTCCCGCCTGCGAGATCGCCCGCAAGGCCAAGGGAGTGCAGTTCCTCGACCAGAAGATCGCTGCCGATGCGGCCGCTGAAGGCAAGCAGGTCAAGGGGCTGGAAACCCTGGCCGAGCAGCTGCAGGCCATGGCCGAGCTGCCGATCGAATTTCATCTGAAGTCGCTGATCGAAACCTTAGAACTCGGCGGCAAGATGAACGACGTTGTCGAAACCATGACCGACACCTATCTCTCCGGCGATATCGGCATGACCATGCCGATGCTGAAGACCGTATCGCCGGAAGGCAGCGATGAGGACAGCGATTACGCCGCCTTCGAACAGCGCATCATCCTCGACCGCAACAAGGTGATGGCCGAACGCGCCGCCCCCATCCTCGCCAAAGGCAACGTCTTCATGGCTGTCGGTGCCCTGCACCTCCCAGGCAAGGATGGTGTCATCGAACTGCTGCGTCAGCAGGGCTTCACGGTCACGGCGGTCAATTGACCGTCGTCCTTCTCAGCCCATCGTCATGCGCCGCAATACATCTGTCTTCCAATAGAACTGATGGACCAGCGCACCAAAGACATGCGCGACGATGACGATCCAGAGGATGAGCCTCAAGACGTCGGCATGCAGCGCGCCCAATGCTTCCACACCCAAATAGTAGACCGCAATGCCTGAAGCCGGCAGGGCGAGCAGCAGCAGATAGAGGCTCGCATGCGCCAGCCGGGCAGCGAGCCGAAAGATCGCCGGTTCGTTTGCGGCTTCAGGCGGTACGCCCTGCACGAAGCGCAGGCCGAGCCTCAGGATCGTCATAAGCAGGATTGCGATACCGACATAGGCGTGGATATTGGCCGAAGCGATCTGTTCCGGCAATGGCGTGCCGCCGTGGCGGATAAGCCGGTACCAGGCATTCATGCCATCAGGCAAAAGAAGGTTGAAGAGGACCAGGAGCACGGTCGCCCAGTGAAGGAAACGCTGGGAGAGACTGTAGCCGGAAACGACGCGATCATTCATTTTCTTGGCTTTCGTCAAATAGTTAGCGAAACTTACCCACCAAATAAAAACGCCGCCTGCCCGAAGGCAAGCGGCATTATGAATGATTGCTGATATTTAATCTCACATATGGATCGGCTTGAAGAAAGCGGCCAGCGCTGCCTCCTTCACGGCTTCCGACATGGTCGGATGCGCATGGCAGGTGCGACCAAGGTCTTCTGCCGAACCACCGAATTCCATCAGCACGGTAATCTCGTGGATCATCTCGCCGGCACCGAAGCCGACGATATGACCGCCGAGCACCTGGTCGGTTTCCTTGTCGGACAGGATCTTCACGAAACCTTCGGTCGTCAGCATCGCGCGGGCGCGGCCGTTTGCTGTGAACGGGAACTTGCCCACCTTGTAAGCGACACCGGCGGCCTTCAGCTCTTCCTCAGTCTTGCCGACGGAGGCGACCTCCGGCTGCGTGTAGACGACGCTCGGGATGACGTCATAGTTCACATGACCGTGCTGGCCAGCGAGGATTTCGGCAAGTGCCACACCTTCGTCTTCGGCCTTGTGCGCCAGCATCGGACCCGTCACGACGTCGCCGATCGCGTAGATACCTTCGACATTGGTCTTGAAGTGGCTGTCGATTTCAACACGACCGCGATTGTCGAGCTTGACGCCCGCTTCTTCCAGACCAAGGCCTGCCGTGTAGGGAATGCGGCCAGTGGAAATCAGGACGACATCCGCTTCAAGCGTCTGCGCAGCGCCACCAGCGACCGGCTCGAATGTCACCCTGGCGCCCTTGTCGCCCTTCTCGACGCCAGTCACCTTGGAACTCAGCTTGATGTCGATGCCCTGCTTGCCGAGCATGCGCTGGAACTGCTTTGAGACATCGGCATCCATCGCGCCGAGGATCTTGTCGAGAAATTCGATGACGGTGACCTTCGCACCGAGTCGCGACCAGACCGAACCAAGCTCGAGGCCGATGACACCGCCACCAACGACGATCATCGTTTCCGGCACTTTTTCCAGTGCAATGGCGCCGGTGGAGGATACGATGATCTTCTCATCGATATCGACCTTCACGCCCGGAATGCCGGCGACGTCGGAACCGGTGGCAATGACGATGTTCTTGCCTTCGATTTCTTGAACCGTGCCGTCTTCGGCGGTCACCGAGACCTTGCCGGCGGAGACGATCTTGCCGGTGCCGTGGAAGGCATCGATCTTGTTCTTCTTGAAGAGGAAGGCAACGCCGTCGACGTTCGACTTTACCGTCGCATCCTTGTGCGCCAGCATCTTTTCGAGATTGAGCTTCGGAGCGGCGACCTCGATGCCGAGCTCTTCCATGTGATGCGTTGCGTGGAACATCTCGGAAGCGTGCAGCAGCGCCTTGGAGGGGATGCAGCCGACATTCAGGCAGGTGCCGCCGTAAGTGGCGCGCTTCTCGACGACGGCGACCTTGAGGCCGAGTTGCGCAGCCTTGATTGCCGCGACATAGCCGCCAGGGCCGGTTCCGATAACAATCACATCATAGGACATTACTTTTTCCCTTTGCGTTATTGACTAGCGCCCGCCGCTCACATTGAGGATCGCGCCTGTTATGTACGATGCCGAAGACGAAAGCAGATAGACGATCGCATCGGCCACCTCCTCCGCCTGTCCGGTTCGCTTCATCGGGATCGATGAAGCCATTTCTTTCGGCCTGTGCGGCTGCCCGCCGGAGGCATGAATATCCGTTTCGATGATGCCGGGACGGATCGCATTCACCCTGATACCCTCGGCCGCGACTTCCTTGGAAAGTCCGATCGTGAACGTATCGATGGCTGCCTTCGATGCGGCATAATCGACATATTGTGCCGGCCCGCCAATCACCGCCGCCATGGAGGAGACATTGACGATCGCGCCGCCTTGTCCGCCATGCCGGGTGGACATGCGCCGCACTGCCTCGCCGGCGCAAAGGATCGAACCCGTCACATTGATCCGCATCATCCGCTCGAGGCGCTCGGCCGACATTTCATCGACACGTGCGATGTAATCGACAATACCGGCATTGTTCACCAGCCCATCCAGCCGCCCGAAATGCCTATCGATCGCCTCGAACATCGAGACGATATCGGCGGCATTGCCGACATCGCCCTTGATCGCGATCGCATTGCCGCCAGCCTTCTTGATCTCCGAGACCACGGCATTTGCCGCCTCTTCATTCGAGGCATAGTTCACCGCAACGCGCCAGCCGTGACGCGCGGCAGCCAGGCAGGCTGCAGCACCTATGCCGCGGCTACCACCGGTAACGAGAAGAACGGGACTGTCGGTCATTGTGCACATCCCTTGAAATCGAGGACGTCCCAGGGAGCGACAGTCGCCTTGCCGTCACCCCAGGCGGAAGACTGGCGGATCGCTGGGCCGAGGCCGGGAAAGACGATCTTTTCGGTTGCCGGGCTGTCGCCGGACTGCAGGTTGTCGAGCCCGCCATCGGCACTTGCGCGATAGACGAAGCCCTGCCAGACCGTGCAGCCATCGAGATCGGCACCCGTGACATCGCCATCCGGGCAGTTGAACAGGACCATGCCCATGGTGCGCTCCGGATCGTCCGAGGACATGACATAGCCATCCATGACGACTGAGGTCTTGAGCGCGCTGAGCTTGAACTGGTGGCTTGACGACACGGCTTCAGACGTAATCGGCGAAAAGCGCAGTTCGTAGGCGCCATCGCGATCAGCGTAGATCGCCTTGCCCTGCTGGCAATCGGCGGCAACGGCCGAAGCCGGCGCGCAGGAAAGCGCGGCGATCATCATCGCAACTACACTTTTCTGCTTGGTCAGCATGTGCCCTGCCCGTTCATTTGTGGTTCGGCTCCCTGCGCCCGTCGGCATTCTCGGTGACCTGGAAATCCGTCAGCAGCACCAGCGGACGCCCGTCCTTGTCCAGTCCCCAGAATACCGGATAGAAGCCATCGCCCCAGCCGCTCCAGAATATCGCCACATTGCCCTTCTTGCCGGCGATCGGCCGGTGCAGGTCATAGACCCCCTTGTTGGCATCGAGTTCGGAGGCGACCACGTCATAATAGTTCACGTCGGAATCCGGCTTTGCAGCCTGCACCTGCTGCTCGCGTTCCCCGATCAGATCAAGCGTGTCGGCATCCATGTAGCTGCCGAGACCGGCATCGACGGGATAGCCGAAGATCTCGTCACCCTTCAGCGTAGCGACATCCTGGCCCGGAATGGTCGCAAGCTCCCAGTGATCGGGCTTGCCCTCGGCAATGCGCATGCTTGACGCCGCAACCCGCCCGAAAGCCTCGTAGAGCCGTACCGGATATTCACCGACAGGAACCGTCTTTGCCAATGCCGGCCGATCCGGCTGTGCCAACGGATCGGCGGCAACGATACGGCCCGAGGTCAGTTCGACATTGCCCATGTCGACAGTCTTGATGTGGCGTGCGGAAAGCTCGGCATCATCAAGCGATGCGAAGTCGAAATTGCTGCTCGCCTTGTTCACATCGAAGGCGAGAGCCGAGACCGGCATGAAGGCAACCGTGGCGCAGAACACTGCGCCCGCCGCTCGCATGATCCGGTCTCGCATGGCAGATCGCTCCGCTTAGAGGTCCAGAACCAGACGTTCCGGATCTTCCAGGCTTTCCTTGACGCGCACGAGGAAGGTCACGGCTTCCTTGCCGTCGACGATGCGGTGGTCGTAGGAGAGAGCCAGATACATCATCGGGCGGATGACAACCTGACCACCGATGGCAACCGGACGCTCCTGGATCTTGTGCATGCCGAGAATGCCCGACTGCGGCGCGTTCAGGATCGGCGAAGACATCAGCGAGCCGTAGACGCCACCATTGGTGATGGTGAAGGTGCCGCCCTGCATCTCGGCCATTGAGAGCGAGCCGTCACGGGCTGCCTTGGCAAGACGGCCGAGCTCCTTCTCGATTTCGGCGATCGACATCTGATCGGCGTCACGGATGACGGGAACGACGAGGCCCTTGTCGGTACCGACAGCCATGCCGACATGGCAGTAGTTCTTGTAGATGATGTCGGTACCGTCGATCTCGGCGTTGACGGCCGGCAGTTCCTTGAGCGCGTGCGTGACGGCCTTGGTGAAGAAGCCCATGAAGCCGAGCTTCACGCCGTGCTTCTTCTCGAAGACATCCTTGTACTTGTTGCGCAGGTCCATGACGGCCTTCATGTCCACCTCGTTGTAGGTGGTCAGCATCGCAGCCGTGTTCTGTGCATCCTTGAGGCGCTTGGCGATCGTCTGGCGCAGGCGCGTCATCTTCACGCGCTCTTCGCGTCCCGCATCTTCTACCGTCGAAGGACCGCGCGGAGCGGCAGGCGCTGCCGGTGCAGCGGCTGGAGCTGCTGCAGCCTTGGCGACAGCGGCGATGACATCACCCTTTAAAACCTGGCCGCGCTTGCCGCTGCCATCAACCTGATCGGCCGAGAGATTGTTCTCCGCCAGCATCTTTGCCGCAGCCGGAGCCGGCGGCATGGAGGATACGGAGGCGGCCGGAGCAGCAGCGGCAGCAACCGGAGCAGCTGGCGTCGGAGCAGGTGCAGCAGGTGCTGCTGCCGGGGCTGCCGCAGCTGGAGCAGCTGCGGCAGCCGCACCTTCGGCGATCTGGCCGAGAAGCGCACCGAGACCAACCGTCTCGCCAGCCTGGGCGACGATTTCCGAAAGCGTGCCGGACGCCGGAGCCGGAACTTCGATGGTCACCTTGTCGGTTTCAAGCTCGAGAATGGGCTCGTCGGCCTTCACGGCGTCGCCGACCTTCTTGAACCAGGTGCCGACGGTTGCCTCGCTGACGGATTCACCGAGTGTTGGAACGCGGATTTCTGTGGCCATTGTTCAAATCCTGATTGTGCTTGTTATCGTGTTAGACAGCGGTCCCGGCTTAGGGCCGGAGAATGACGGAGGGCATTGGCAAGACGTCGAAACGAAAACCGAAGCCGGAAGTGATGATCGGGTCCGCATCGGCAAGCGCCTGCGCTGCTGCCTGGTCTGCAACCTCGACGACCGCGATACCGAAAGCCCCTTCACCCTCGAAGACAGGACCAACGGCAATCGCCGATCCTGCAAGAACGTTCTGGTGCCAATATTCGGCATGGCGTTTCATCGCCGCCATTTCCTCCCCGGTCCCGTCATGCGGGAATGTGGAGCGCGGCGGCACAAGTCTCATGAAGAAATATGCCATCGCGCTCCCCCTTTTTGTTAGCCGCCCAGCGCATCCTCGAGGAACGCGGCGAGCTGCGACAGATGCTTTGACATCAGGCCCGTTGCCGGCGAAGCGGCGGCCGGGCGACCCGTATAGCGAACGCGCTGGTACTTCGCATCGATATGGGCGAGCACCCATTCCAGATACGGGTCGATGAACGACCATGCACCCATGTTCTTCGGCTCTTCCTGGCACCACACCATCTCTGCATTCCGGAAGCGGGACAGCTCGTTGATGAGCGCCTTGGCCGGGAAGGGATAGAGCTGCTCGATACGCAGCAGGTAGATGTCGTCGATACCGCGCTTTTCGCGCTCTTCCAGCAGGTCGTAATAGACCTTGCCGGTGCAGATGACGACGCGACGGATCTTGGCATCCTTCTGCAGCTTGATCGGGCCATCCTTGATGACCTCCGCATCGTCCCACAGGAGACGGTGGAAGGAGGATTCGCCAGCCATTTCGGCAAGCGTCGAGACAGCGCGCTTGTGGCGCAGCAGCGACTTCGGCGTCATCAGGATGAGCGGCTTGCGGAAATCGCGCTTCAGCTGGCGGCGCAGGATGTGGAAGTAGTTCGCCGGCGTCGTGACGTTGGCGACCTGCATGTTGTCTTCCGCGCAGAGCTGGAGATAGCGCTCCAGACGGGCGGACGAGTGTTCCGGACCTTGGCCTTCATAGCCATGCGGCAGCAGGCAGACGAGGCCCGACATGCGCAGCCACTTGCGTTCGCCAGACGAGATGAACTGGTCGAACACGACCTGCGCACCGTTTGCGAAGTCACCGAACTGGGCTTCCCAGAGCGTCAGCGCATTCGGACGAGCCAGCGAATAGCCGTATTCGAAGCCGAGAACGGCTTCTTCCGAAAGCATCGAGTTGATGACTTCGTAACGGGCCTGTGTCGGCGACAGGTTCGCGAGCGGAATGTAGCGCTCTTCGGTTTCCTGATCGTAGAGAACCGAGTGGCGCTGCGAGAAGGTACCGCGTTCGCAATCCTGACCGGACAGACGGATCTTGTGGCCCTCGACGACGAGCGCGCCGAAAGCCAACGCTTCGGCCATCGCCCAGTCGAGACCTTCGCCACTCTGGACCATGTTGGCGCGGTTTTCCATGAAGCGCTGGATCGTGCGATGCGCGTTGAATCCAGCCGGAATCTCCGACAGCTTGCGGCCGATATCCTTGAGCGTTTTCATCGGCACGGCAGTCTTGCCGCGGCGCTGTTCGTCGGCATTGTCAGCCGTGCGCAGGCCGGACCATTCGCCGTCCAGCCAGTCGGCCTTGTTCGGCTTGTAGTGCTGGCCAGCTTCGAACTCCTGCTCGAGATGGGCGCGCCAGTCGGCCTTCATCTTTTCGACTTCGCCGTCGGTGAGCAGGCCTTCGCGAACGAGACGGTCTGCATAGAGCTGCAGGACTGTCTTGTGACCACGAATGACCTTGTACATCTTCGGCTGCGTGAAGGACGGCTCATCGCCTTCATTGTGGCCGTAGCGGCGATAGCAGAACATGTCGAGCACGACAGGCTTGTGGAATTTCATGCGGAATTCCATCGCGATCTTCGCCGCATAGACCACGGCTTCCGGATCGTCGCCATTGACGTGCAGGATCGGTGCTTCGATCATCTTGGCGACGTCGGACGGATAGGGCGACGAGCGCGAAAAGGCCGGGTTCGTGGTGAAGCCGATCTGGTTGTTGATGATGACGTGCATCGTGCCGGCAACGCGATGGCCGCGCAGACCGGACAGGCCGAGGATTTCGGCAATGACGCCCTGGCCGGCAAAGGCCGCGTCGCCGTGGATCAGGAGCGGCAGAACCTTGGCGCGTTCCGACAGCGGAATGATGTCGCCGTCCCAGACGGTGGCACTCATGTCCTGCTTGGCGCGCGCCTTGCCCATGACGACAGGGTCGACGATTTCAAGGTGCGACGGGTTTGCCGTCAGCGAGACGTGCACCTTGTTGCCGTCGAATTCGCGGTCGGAGGAAGCACCGAGATGGTACTTCACGTCGCCTGAACCTTCGACTTCGTCGGGAGCGTAGGAGCCGCCCTTGAACTCGTGGAAGATGGCGCGGTGCGGCTTGCCCATGACCTGGGAAAGCACGTTCAGGCGACCGCGGTGCGCCATGCCGAACACGGCTTCCTTGAGGCCGAGATGGCCGCCACGCTTGAGGATCTGTTCGAGTGCCGGGATCAGTGATTCACCGCCATCCAGGCCGAAGCGCTTGGTGCCCTTGAACTTGACGTCGAGGAACTGTTCGTAGCCTTCGGCTTCGACGAGCTTGGCGAGGATCGCCTTCTTGCCTTCAGCCGAGAAAGCAACGCCCTTGTCCGGACCTTCGATACGTTCCTGGATCCATGCCTTTTCTTCCGGATTGGAAATGTGCATGAATTCGACGCCGAGGGTCGAGCAATAGGTGCGCTCGAGGATCTCGATCATCTCGCGGAGGGTCGCATATTCGAGGCCGAGCACGTTATCGATGAAGATCTTGCGATCGTAGTCGGCAGCCGTGAAGCCGTAATTTTCGGGCGAAAGCTCGTGATAGTCGTCGACCGGGGCGGCGATACCAAGCGGATCGAGCTTGGCGTGCAGATGGCCACGCATGCGATATGCGCGGATCATCATGATGGCGCGGACGGAATCGCGCGTCGCCTGCAGCACGTCGGCGGCGCCTGCCGGCTGGCCGGCGGCTTCGGCCTTGGCCTTTACCTTGGTCTCGATGACCTTTTCGACGATGCCCCAGTCGCCGTCGAGCGCCGAGACGAGATCGCCGCTTGCCTGCAGCGGCCAGTTCTTCTTGCGCCAGGATGCTCCCTTGGCCGCCTTCTTCACATCAGCAGGATCGTCTTCCAGCGCCTTGAAGAAGGACCGCCACTGATCGTCGACCGAGTTGGGATCGTCTTCATAACGGGCGTAGAGCTGCTCGATATAGGCAGCATTGGCGCCATCCAGAAACGAGGTGATCTGAAATTGCTCGTTGGCTTCTTGCCGTGCCATGGTGTTACGCGGACGCTTCCGCCCGCCTCCTGACTTAGATGAATTTGCCGGCTTCATCGCCGGCTGCCGCATTCCGATTGCCGCCTGTCCGCGGCGCATCCGCATTGAGTAAGTGGAGAGCCGGGCGGAGGCCAGGATGCCGTTCCTCCGCCCGGGGTATATAAGTTGGTTTAGCCCTTGAGGACTTCAACCAGCGTCTTGCCGAGGCGAGCCGGAGACGGCGACACCTTGATGCCTGCCGATTCCATCGCCGCGATCTTCGATTCAGCGTCGCCCTTGCCACCGGAAACCACAGCACCGGCATGGCCCATCGTGCGGCCCTTCGGTGCCGTACGGCCCGCGATGAAGCCCGCCATCGGCTTCTTGCGGCCCTTCTTGGCCTCGTCCTTGAGGAACTGCGCTGCGTCTTCTTCAGCCGAACCGCCGATTTCGCCGATCATGATGATCGAGGTCGTGGCTTCGTCGGCGAGGAACATTTCGAGCACGTCGATGAATTCGGTGCCCTTGACCGGGTCGCCGCCGATGCCGACAGCCGTCGTCTGGCCGAGACCTTCGTTGGAGGTCTGGAAGACAGCTTCGTAGGTCAGCGTGCCGGAGCGGGAAACGATACCGACCGAACCCTTGCGGAAGATCGAGCCCGGCATAATGCCGATCTTGCATTCTTCCGGCGTCAGGATGCCTGGGCAGTTCGGGCCGAGCAGGCGCGACTTGGAGCGCTCGAGGCGAGCCTTGACGCGAACCATGTCCAGGACCGGGATACCTTCGGTGATACAGGTGATGAACGGGATCTCGGCGTCGATCGCCTCGATGATCGCATCGGCTGCGCCTGCCGGCGGAACATAGATGACGGACGCGTTGGCGCCGGTCTTTTCCTTGCCTTCGGCAACGGTTGCGAAGATCGGCAGGCTTTCGCCCTTGGAGCCGGTCCAGGTTTCGCCACCCTTCTTCGGGTGAATACCACCGACCATCTGCGTGCCGTAGTAAGCAAGCGCCTGTTCGGTGTGGAATGTACCGGTCTTGCCGGTCAGACCCTGAACCAGGATCTTGGTGTCTTTGTTGACGAGAATAGACATGCGGGGCCTTTGTCTAGAAGAGGTTGGAAGACGTGAGAGACGCGCGACGATAGATGCCGCTGACGATCTCCTGCCAAGTATCGCTGCCTGCAGGCGAAAAGCTGACGCCCATCCGGTAGCAGTCTTCATTTTCAAATGTGAACGCGGTGCGCTGCCTTCCGCGCGGAGAAGTCTTGATCAGCACGAGTTCATCGCCATTCCACGCGCCGGAAGCCGGCGTGGGCGGAGCAAAACCGACGCTGTCGAACTGGTAGAGTTTGTAGCTCTGGTTCGAACTATCGAAGCCGAAAACATTGCGGGCTTCGAAGGAAACTTCGCCGTCGCGCATCTGGCAGTAACGCTGCTCGAGGAAAAATCCGCCGAACAGCGCCTCGCCAGAAAGCGAAGCGCTGGCCTTGCCTTCCTTTGTCCACGCCGAAGCCGCGACATGCTCTTCCCCCTCCCAGACACCGGCAAAGGCATCGAGGCGGAGATGAGCAGCACTGGGCGTGGACTGGAAAGCCATGACCGTTCTCAACCGTTGATCGCAGCGACGATCTTCTTGGCCGCATCGTCGAGATCGTCAGCCGCCGTGATCGCCAGACCCGATTCGTTCAGGATCTTCTTGCCGAGATCGACATTCGTGCCTTCAAGGCGAACGACGAGCGGAACCTTGAGACCGACTTCCTTGACCGCGGCAATGACGCCCTCGGCGATGACATCGCACTTCATGATGCCGCCGAAGATGTTGACGAGAATGCCTTCGACCTTGGGGTCTGCGGTGATGATCTTGAAGGCTGCAGCGACCTTCTCCTTGCCGGCGCCGCCGCCGACGTCGCAGAAGTTTGCCGGCTCCTTGCCGTAAAGCTTGATGATATCCATCGTCGCCATGGCAAGGCCAGCACCGTTGACCATGCAGCCGATGTTGCCGTCAAGCGCGACATAGGCGAGGTCCCACTTGGAGGCCTCGATTTCCTTGGCGTCTTCTTCCGTCTCGTCGCGAAGCGTCTTCACGTCGTCGTGGCGGAAAAGAGCGTTGCCATCGAAAGACATCTTTGCATCGAGAACGCGCAGGTGGCCATCCTTCATCACGATCAGCGGATTGACCTCGAGCAGGGCCATGTCCTTCTCGCCGAAAGCCTTGTAGAGCGCCGGGAAGAGCGTCTTGGCGTCTTCTGCAGCCGCACCGTCAAGCTGAAGCGCCTTGGAGATCGCAGCAACGTCGGAAGCTGTCACACCAGCTTCCGGATCGATGGCGATCGTGTGGATCTTCTCAGGCGTATCGTGAGCGACTGCTTCGATATCCATGCCGCCTTCGGTCGAAACGACGAAGGCCACCTTGCCGACCGAACGGTCGACCAGGAGCGAGCAATAGAGCTCGCGAGCAATGTCGGCACCGTCTTCGATGTAGAGGCGATTGACCTGCTTGCCGGCTTCGCCGGTCTGCGCGGTTACCAGCGTATTGCCAAGCATTTCCTTGGCATGCGCAACGACTTCATCGATCGACTTGGCGAGACGGACACCACCCTTGGCATCCGGGCCGAGTTCCCTAAACTTGCCCTTGCCGCGGCCGCCTGCATGGATCTGGCTCTTGACCACGTAGAGCGGGCCGGGAAGCGACCTGGCGGCAGCCTCGGCTTCTTCAACCTTGAGGATCGCCACACCCTGCGCGACCGGCGCGCCATAGCCCTTTAGCAGAGCCTTGGCCTGATATTCATGAATGTTCATGGGTTTATCCCTATTTCGATAACTTCAGCGCACCAGTTACTTGAGGGCGGGCGCGATGTTGATGCAGGCTTCGCAGAGACCGGCAACGGCGCCGACGGACTTGTCGAAGGCTTCCTTCTCGGTCTTGTTGAGGTCGATCTCGATGATGCGCTCGACGCCGCCGGCACCGATGACGGTGGGAACGCCGACATACATGTCCTTCACGCCGTACTGGCCCGTGAGGTGGGCAGCGCAGGGCAGAACGCGCTTCTTGTCCTTGAGGTAGGATTCAGCCATTTCGATCGCCGAAGCGGCCGGAGCGTAATAGGCCGAACCGGTCTTGAGCAGGCCGACGATTTCGGCGCCGCCGTCACGGGTGCGCTGGATGATTTCTTCGAGGCGTTCCTTGGTGACCCAGCCCATGGTGACGAGGTCGGTCAGCGGAATGCCGCCAACGGTCGAATAACGGGCGAGCGGCACCATAGTGTCGCCGTGGCCGCCGAGAACGAAGGCCGTGACGTCCTGAACGGAAACGTTGAATTCCTTGGCGAGGAAAAGACGGAAGCGCGAAGAGTCGAGAACGCCGGCCATGCCGACGACCTTGTTGGCCGGGAGGCCGGAGAACTTCTGCAACGCCCAGACCATCGCGTCGAGCGGGTTGGTGATGCAGATCACGAAAGCGTTCGGGGCATACTTCTTGATGCCGGCGCCGACCTGCTCCATGACCTTGAGGTTGATGCCGAGAAGGTCATCGCGGCTCATGCCCGGCTTGCGCGGAACGCCGGCAGTGACGATGCAGACGTCAGCGCCTTCGATCGCGGAATAGTCGCTGGCGCCGGTCAGATTGGCGTCGAAGCCTTCAACCGGGGAGGACTGTGCGATGTCGAGACCCTTGCCCTGGGGAATACCGTCGGCGATGTCGAAGAGGACGATGTCGCCCAGTTCCTTCAGGCCGGCGAGATGCGCCAGCGTGCCACCAATCATGCCAGAACCGATGAGTGCGATCTTGTTACGCGCCATTTCGCTTTTCCTTTGCGATCAAAATCCGTCGGGCGACGCGCGGGCATCGCCCAATGCCGCAATCGCATAGACCTAAAGCCAAAAAATGGCAATCCATTATTTTTGGTGCAGCAATTTCAATCGTTTAGATATTAAAATTCTTACGTAAACGTAAGATCAATTGTCACCAAAGTGTTACTCGGCAGCCCGCCGTTCATGATGCGCCGCAAGATATTCCGCGCTTCTCATCTCAAAAAGACGAGATGCCGTACGATCGAATTCAAAGCCTTCGGTGCCGCGTCTTTCGACGAGCAGATTTTCGGGCATGGCGGCGGCGGAAGCATAGAGGCGGGTGCCATGATCGTAGAACGTATCGATCAGAATGATGAGGCGTTTGATCTGGTTCCGCTTTTCAGGGCCGAGCAAGGGAATGTGATCGAGGAAGATCGTATCGAAGCGTTCGGCGATGGCGAGGAAATCGACTGCACCCAGCGGCTTTTCGCAGAGATCGGAGAAGGAGAAGCGCGCCATGCGGTCGACGGCGAGCGGCACATGGATTGCCCGCCCCTTCATGGCAATGTCCGTCGGCTGCGCCTTGCGGCCGTGCAGCGCCTGCGTCCAGGACGCATCCATCGCCATGTCGGTGCGCTCATCGATCGGGATGAGGTAGACCGGCTGACTGTTCAGCTTCTCCATCCGGTAGTCGGTCGGCGAATCGAGCGAGACGATCTCGACATGTTTTTTGAGGAGACCGACGAAAGGCAGGAAAAGCCCGCGATTGAGGCCGTCCTTGTAGAGATTGTCGGGCTCGACATTCGAGGTCGCCACCAGCACGCAGCCGCGCGCGAAAAGCTCGGAGAACAGCCGCGACAGGATCATCGCATCGGCGATATCGGTGACGGTGAATTCGTCGAAGCAGAGCAGTTCCGCTTCCCCGAAAAGGGCAGCGGCGACCGGCGGCATCGGATCGGCCTGCTTCGTCTCGCCGTTCTTCAGCTTCAGCCGGTGAGCAGCGATGCGATTGTGCACATCGGCCATGAACTCATGGAAATGCGCGCGCCGCTTTTTCCGGCAGGGCGCCATTTGGAAGAACATGTCCATGAGCATCGTCTTGCCGCGCCCGACGCTGCCATGGATATAGAGGCCCTTGATGCCGCTCTCCGTCTTCTTCTTGGATGCAAACAGCCAGCCGAGCGCGCTGCTCTTGGCGGCAGGCCGTTTCTGCTTGAGAGAGGCAAGCACCCGGTCAAGACACTTGGCCACATCCATCTGGGCGGAATCAACCTGCAACGTCTCCGAAGCCGTCAGCGATTTGAGCTGCTCGGTGACGCTGAGCGAATAGTCTGGCATTGGCTGCATGAGGGCTTGTCCGCCTATGCGCAACCGGCGGAACCCCGCCGGATTGACTTACCGGCTGAGGGTGATCGGCTGCCCGGTCGAGGTCTGGCCATTGAAGCTGTTGTCGGCAACCTTGTAGACGGAACCGATCTGGTTGCCGCTGCGGTCCTTGAGCAGAACCTGCTTGCCGGAAACTTCCCAGGAACCCATAGCCGTCAGCTCGCCAACACAACCGCGCGTACCGCCACGCGATCCGCTGCCGAGATTGGTGAGCGTCAGGAACATGTCGCAGGTACCGTTGACACGCCAGCTGCCGACCATCGATTCCTTGGTGACATCAAGAGAGGTCGCGGGTGCTGCGCCACCCGGCTGAACACCAGCCATCGGCGCCGTCGAGGTCGGCGCGGCAGGAAACTGCCCGGCCGGCGGCGGAAGCTGGCCGCCCTGCACGGAGGGTACCGGCTGCGCGGTCAACGGCGGAGGTGCGTTGTTACTGCTGTAATCATATGAGGTGCGCTGGCATCCCGCCAAGGCCAGAGCGGCCGTTAGACCCGTCACCACATATCGCAACTGCATCATCAAGCTCCCGAATGTCCGTCTCAACCGCAGAGATATTTCAATTGTAGGTTCGAATTACCGTATTTCACTTTGGTTAATCAAGTCAGCACAACGCAAATCGGCCTTCGTGACACCTATAGCAAGGCCGGCACAATTCAACCGACCGCTCGCCGGACTTCTTGCTGATAAAATATGTCAGCAAGGTGTTGTGCCCGGCCGTCTCGTTCTTGATTAAGTTCGATCCGTTCAGCGAAGTCGAGATAACGCTCAATTGAATCCGGTAGAGGCGTCGACACTCACACGCGACGCTCGACCATCATCTTCTTGATTTCGGCGATTGCCTTGGCCGGGTTCAGACCCTTCGGGCAGGTCTGCGCGCAGTTCATGATCGTGTGGCAACGATAAAGGCGGAACGGATCCTCGAGATTGTCGAGACGTTCGCCAGTCGCTTCGTCACGGCTATCGATCAGCCAGCGATAGGCCTGCAGCAGGACGGCCGGACCGAGGTAACGGTCGCCGTTCCACCAGTAGCTCGGACAGGAGGTCGAGCAGCAGGCACAGAGGATGCACTCGTAGAGGCCGTCGAGCTTCTGGCGGTCCTCATGGCTCTGCTTCCATTCCTTGGCCGGCGTCGGCGAAACCGTCTTCAGCCAGGGCTCGATGGAGCGATGCTGGGCATAGAAATTGCTGAGGTCAGGAACCAGATCCTTGACAACAGGCATATGCGGCAGCGGGTAGATCTTCACCGTGCCCTTGATGTCGTCCATGCCCTTGGTGCAGGCGAGCGTGTTCGTGCCGTCGATGTTCATCGCGCAGGAACCGCAGATGCCTTCACGACAGGAACGGCGCAGCGTCAGCGTCGGGTCGATCTTGTTCTTGATGTAAAGAAGCGCATCGAGAACCATCGGCCCGCAATCGTCGACATCCACGTAGAAGGTGTCGATCGACGGGTTCTGGCCGTCATCCGGGCTCCAGCGATAGACGCGAAACTCACGAGTGTTCTTGGCACCCGCCGGCTTCGGCCACACCTTGCCTTCGCGCATCTTGGAATTCTTGGGGAGAGCGAGTTCAACCATGTCAGGTTCCTCTGATCAGTATACGCGGGCCTTCGGCTCGATCTTGTGGGGATCGATGCCGTCTGCGATGAGGTCGGTGTGGACAGGCCGGTAATCGAGCTTCACATCACCAGCCTCGTTCACCCAGGCCAGCGTGTGCTTGCGCCAGTTGACGTCGTCGCGACCTGCGAACGGACCTGACGTATAGTCTTCGCGGGCATGCGAGCCGCGGCTTTCCTTGCGGGCTTCGGCGCCGTAGATCGTGGTGATGGCATTGGCCATCAGGTTCTGCAGCTCGAGCGTTTCGACGAGGTCGGAATTCCAGATCATCGAGCGGTCGGTGACCTTGATGTCCTTGAGTTCGCCCCAGATTTCCGAAAGACGACGGCAGCCGGATTCCAGCGATTCCTGCGTACGGAACACCGCCGCATCTTCCTGCATGGCGCGCTGCATCTTCTCGCGCAGCACCGCCGTCGGCGTGCCGCCGCTGGCATGGCGCAGACCGTCGAAACGATCCATGATCTTGTCGCAGGCGGCGATGTTCAGCGCCGGCACCGGCGATGCACGGTCAATGACCTCGCCGGCGCGGATCGCCGCAGCGCGACCGAAGACCACGAGGTCGATCAGCGAATTGGAGCCAAGACGGTTTGCCCCGTGAACCGAGGCGCAGCCGGCTTCACCGACAGCCATCAGGCCGGGGATGATGCGTTCCGGATTGGAGCTGTCAGCATTGAGCACCTCGCCCCAATAGTTCGTCGGAATGCCGCCCATGTTGTAGTGAACGGTCGGCAGAACCGGGATCGGTTCGCGGGTCACATCGACGCCGGCAAAAATCTTGGCGCTCTCGGAAATGCCCGGCAGGCGCTCATGCAGCACGGCCGGATCGAGATGATCGAGGTGCAGGAAGATGTGATCCTTGTTCTTGCCGACACCGCGGCCTTCGCGGATTTCCAGCGTCATGCAGCGCGAAACGACGTCACGCGAGGCCAGATCCTTGGCCGACGGCGCATAGCGCTCCATGAAGCGCTCGCCTTCGGAGTTGACGAGGTAGCCGCCCTCGCCGCGCGCACCCTCGGTGATCAGACAGCCGGAGCCGTAGATGCCGGTCGGGTGGAACTGCACGAATTCCATATCCTGCAGCGGCAGGCCGGCACGGGCAACCATGCCACCGCCGTCGCCGGTGCAGGTATGGGCCGAGGTCGCGGAGAAATAGGCGCGACCGTAACCGCCGGTCGCGAGCACCACCATCTTGGCCGCGAAACGATGGATCGTGCCATCGTCCAGGCACCATGCGATCACGCCGGTGCAACGGCTGCCGTCATCGGACATGATGAGGTCGAGCGCGAAATATTCGACGAAGAATTCGGCATTGTTGCGCAGCGACTGGCCGTAGAGCGTGTGCAGGATGGCGTGGCCGGTACGGTCGGCAACGGCGCAGGTGCGCTGCACCGGCGGGCCTTCACCGAAATTCTGCATGTGGCCGCCGAACGGACGCTGATAGATCTTGCCTTCCTCGTTGCGCGAGAAGGGCACGCCGTAGTGCTCCAGCTCATAGACCGCCTTCGGCGCTTCCATGGTCAGATACTGCATGGCGTCGACGTCGCCGAGCCAGTCGGAACCCTTGACAGTGTCGTAAAGGTGCCACTGCCAGCTGTCAGGCGTCATGTTCTGCAGCGAGGCAGCGATGCCGCCCTGGGCCGCAACCGTGTGCGAGCGGGTCGGGAATACCTTGGTGATGCAGGCCGTGCGGAAGCCCTGTTCGGCCATGCCGAGCGTGGCACGCAGGCCGGCGCCGCCGGCGCCGACGACGATTACGTCATAGGAATGGTCGACATAGGTGTAGGCCTTCCCATTCTGAGCGGGTGAAGACGTTGCCATGATACGGTTATCCTACGAATGCAATTTTCAGAATGGCGAAGAGACAGAGGCCGGCGATCAGAACCGCGAAGAAGGTGTTCAGCATCAGGAGCAGCAGCTTGCCGATCTCGCCGTGAACATAGTCTTCGATGATGACCTGCATGCCGAGCTTCATGTGGATAGTGCCGGATATGATCATCAGGCCCATGATGACGGCGACGAACGGGTTCGAGAGGGCGCGAACCACGTCGGCATAAGGCGCACCCGCATAGACGATCATGAAGATCGCGAAAAAGATGATGAGGGGTACGTTGGCAACGGCCGTCAGGCGCTGGCGCCAAAAGTGATCGGTGCCTTCCTTGGCGGAACCGAGGCCGCGAACCTTGCCCAGAGGAGTGCGCATATCCATGAGTGCGACCTTCAGAAGCGAATGATGAAGCCGATCACCCAGACCAGCACGGTCAGACAGAGCGATCCGATGATATTGGCGATGGCGAGCTTGGTCGAGAATTCTTTCTCGAAACCATGTCCGAGGTCCCACATGAAGTGGCGGAAGCCGCCGAGCAGGTGGTGGATCAGCGCCCAAGTGTAACCGAGCAGGACGAGCTTGCCGATAATACTGCCAAGCACCCAGTTGGCCCAGTCATAATAGCCCTGGCCGCTGGCAGCAGCGATCAGCCACCAGGCAATCAGCAGCGTGCCGAAGTACAGAGCGCCACCGGTGATACGGTGAACGATGGACATGACCATGGTGGGAATTGGCTTGTAAATTTGTAGATGCGGCGACAGGGGCCGGTTTGTCACATTCGCCATCAGAACCTCGCGGCGTCTTCTCTTTGCCCTTGATGTCAGGGGCATTTCTCAGTCAACCACACGAATGACAAAATTCTGTGTGCGTTGCATCATTGTCGACGTTTAATCACCGAAACCCCTGACGACAAGCATAATTGCTGCCTGCTTTTAATTTAATCGATTCGCGTTACCGGGAAGTTTTCAACTCGATGAAACTCGTCTCTTTCGCTCAATTTCTAAGCTGACCGCACGCCTGCGTGGACAAGCCCCGCCTTTTGGCGCAATCTGGCGTTAACGATTTGTTAGCGTTTCGGAGTTTGGTCCATGTTTCGCAGTCTGTCCAAGACCATCCTTGCTCTCCTTGCGGTGCTGACAGCGCTGCCTGCAGCAGCCGGAGAGCGCCACTTCGATCATCGCTTTCCGCGCCATGGCGGCTTTAATGACGGCGTCTTCCTCGGCAGGCGCACCCAGTGGGATAGCGGCTTGCACTTCACACGCGACAACGTCATCCGCTATCGCCCGCGCACCTCTTTTCTGAAGCAGTTCAACTATCCGGGGACAAGCCGCTATGGCCGCGGCAATATCGTCGTCATTGCGTCCCAGCCCCAGAGCTATGACCAGAACTACGGGAGCAATGGCCTCTACGCCGGATCGTCCTATGCCTACCAGACGGATGGCGGAACCTATGTCGGCGGCGACGGGTTCTATCGTCTGGCTACGCCGGAACGTAACCTTGCCCCGAAGGCCAAGGTGATCGATGTCGGCATCGCCGATGACCCCTGCTCTTATGAGGCCAATGTCTGTGTTATCCGGCCCTAGGGCCTGAACCGCCAGACAGTCGTCTTCTTGACCTCGCTGTCTTCGAGCGCCCGGGTGACGGGCACTTCATAGACGGCGCAGAATTCCAGCCTGTCTTTCGGCAAATAGGCGCGTCCGGGATCGCCGACCAGCACGTCCTTGCCCCCGGCCGCGAGCGTCTCGAACCAAGGCACCAGCGCACCGGCTAAGGATTTGTCGTAGAAAACGTCGCCGGCGAGAACCACATCCGCATCGACATTCAGACCGATGAGATCAGCCCCGGTGAAATCCAGCGAGACCGAATTGGCAGCCGTATTCAGCCGCACCGCCGTCTGCGACCACGGGTCGATATCGGAGGCCGTCACCTTGGCTGCGCCAGCCTTGCTTGCGGCAATTCCCACCAATCCGGAACCGCTCGCGAAATCCAGTATGCGCTTTCCCTTGACCGTTTCGCGGTGATCGAGAACATAGCGCGCCAGCCCCTGCCCGCCCGCCCAGGCAAATGCCCAGAAAGGCGGCGGCAGGCCGATCGCCTCCAGCTCTTCTTCCGTCTTCAGCCAGAGCTCATGGGCCTCGCTGGCCAGGTACAGCCGGATCTCCGGTACATGCGGCGGCGCAAGCAGGCTGGTATTGGCGCGGATGAAGGTTTCCGGGTCGGTTTTCAAAGCTGCTCAGCGCGGCGGGTTGTCAAAACCGCCCATGCGGCAGACCTCGGCCCATTCGTCATCCGTCACCGGCTGCACGGAAAGCCGCATCGAGGTGACCAGCGACATCTTGGACAGCTTTTCGTTTGCCTTGATATCCTTCAGCGTCACCGGCTTCGGCACATCCACGACGGCACGGATATCGACACAATCCCAGCGATCGTCGCCCTTCGCCGTCGAATCCGGATGCGAAAGCGCGCAGACCTCGACGATACCGACGATCTCCAGCCCGTCATTGGAATGATAGAAGAACCCCTTGTCGCCGATCTGCATGGCCCGCATATTGTTGCGCGCAAGGTAGTTGCGCACACCGGTCCATTCGGTACCCTTCTCGCCAGCCGCCTTCTGCTTTTCCCAGGACCAGGCTGCGGGCTCGGATTTATAAAGCCAGTGCGCCATCCCGCTTAAGCCTCCGGCTTGTTGAAGACCCAGTTAAAGGGCTTCACCTCGACGCTTTCGAACAGGCCGGCGAGTGCATAGGGATCGGCAGCGCCGAGTGCCTTGGCATCATCAGCTGTTTCGGCATGGACCATCACGAGGCTGCCGTTCGGCTTGCCTTCGGCATCGAGGAACGGGCCGGCCATGGCAAGCTTGCCTTCGGCATTCAGCTTGTTGAGATAATCGAGATGGGTCGAGCGCGTTTCCATGCGCACGTTGAGATGGCCGGGCTTGTCCTTGCAGAGAAGGGCGAAAAGCATGTCTGTCTCCTATTCGGTCGTAATCGGACGTGTCATCAATTGTTCGATGGCTTCGGATATGCCGAGCTTACCTTCAATGATCGCTGAAACCGCATCGGTGATCGGCATCTCGACGCCGAGCTCTTCGGCAAGCCGCGAGGCAACCGCTGCAGCAAAAGCCCCTTCCACCAACTCGCCGCGCGAAGGGTCGACCTTTTCGCCGCGCCCGAGTGCAATGCCGAAACGCAGGTTGCGCGACTGATGGCTGGTTGCCGTCAGCACCAGATCACCGAGGCCGGAAAGCCCCCGCGCCGTATCGGCATTGCCGCCCTTGGCGACGATGAAGCGCGACATCTCGGCAAGCCCGCGGGCAATCAACGCCGCACGCGCCGAATCGCCGATACCGCGGCCTTCGACGATACCGCAGGCAATCGCCAGTACATTCTTCAATGCTCCGCCAAGCTGCACGCCGATGCGGTCTGCCGAGGCATAGAGCCGGAAGGTGCGGCCGGAAATCGCCTGCGCCAGCCGCTCGGCAACCTGCATGTCAGCCGCAGCGATCGCCATGGCTGTCGGCAGCCCCTTGGCGATATCAGCGGCAAAGCCTGGACCCGAGAGCACGCCAACCGGATGATCGGGCAATTCCCGCTCCAGCATGTCGGTCAGAAGCGCACCGGTCTGCCGTTCGATCCCCTTCGCGCAGGTGACCACAATAGCGTCCTTAGCCAGGTAAGGACCATACTGCCGCGCGGCATCCGCCTGCGCCTGTGACGGCATGGCAAAGAGCACGATGCCCGCATCGCCGATTGCATCCGCCTCAGCAGAGAACTCCAGTATTTCCGGCAGTGGGATGCCAGGCAGAACAGCATCATGCAGCCGCTCCGCCTTGAGGTCTTCGATCAGCGACGGATCGCGGCCAACAAGGATCGCCGAATTTCGCCCGGTCAGGGCGACCACGGCCGCAAGCGCCGTTCCGAAAGCACCCGATCCGACGACGGCGATGCGCTCGCTCATGCCTTGGCTCCCCGCTTTCCGGATCCGAGCATGGTCACGGCTCTGGAATCGAGCGGCCAACGCGAACGCGGCTGCACATCGAGATCGTCAGGCGCAACACCCTTCGCCATGCGCTCCAGCCCGGCCCAGGCGATCATCACAGCATTGTCGGTGCAGAGGCGGAGCGGCGGCGCAATGAAGCGGAAGCCATTCTTGTCGCAGAGCGCCTGAAGGGTGCTGCGGATTTCCAGATTGGCTGCGACACCACCAGCCACCACCAGCGCAGGCTTTTCCGGGAGGTTTGGAAATTCCGTCTTGAACCGCTGCAGGCCGCGGCCGATGCGATCCTTCATCGTACGGGAAATCGCCTTCTGGAACGAGGCGCAGATATCGGCGACATCCTGATCCGTCAGCGGCGCAATCTCGGTCGCCGCCTGCCGCACAGCCGTCTTCAGGCCCGAGAACGAAAAATCGAGCCGTGCCTCGCCGACGAGCGGCCGCGGAAAATTGAAACGATCGGCATTGCCACCCTGCGCCATCTGCTCCACTGCCGGCCCGCCGGGATAGGGAAGGCCGAGCAGTTTCGCCGTCTTGTCGAAGGCTTCACCCAGTGCATCGTCGATCGTCGTGCCCCAGCGCTCGTACTCGCCGATGCCGCGCACGAGGATGAGCTGGGTATGGCCACCGGAAACCAGCAGCATGAGATAGGGAAAAGAAAGACCGTCTGTCAGCCGCGCCGTCAGCGCATGGCCTTCGAGATGGTTGACTGCATAAAGCGGCTTGCCGGCTGCCTTGGCGATCGCCTTGCCGGTCATCAGCCCGACAAGCAGCCCCCCGATCAGGCCAGGCCCTGAAGTCGCGGCGATCGCATCGACATCCGAGAGCGACACGTTGGCGCGCTTCAGGGCCTCGTCGATCAACTCGTCCAGCGCTTCGACATGGGCGCGCGCGGCGATCTCCGGCACCACGCCGCCATAGGCACTATGCTCGTCCAGCTGGGAAAGAACGACGTCCGACAGCACGTTGGAGCGGCCTTCCGCATCGCGCTCGACGACCGCAGCGGCGGTCTCGTCGCAGCTTGTCTCGATGCCGAGGATGCGCAGAAAGGGAGCCATGAAACCTGTTCGTTGATTGCGATAGGGTTTAAACCTGTTTACGAGAACTCCGGTAACAACGGATCAAAGCGGATGCAAACAAAACCTTTCCGGATCGGCACACGCGGCAGCCCACTGGCGCTCGCGCAGGCACACGAAGCCCGCGACCGGCTGATGGCAGCCCACAATCTGCCGCAGGAGATGTTCGAGATCGTCGTGCTGACCACCAAGGGCGATAGCATCACCGACCGCTCGCTGGCCGAGATCGGCGGCAAGGGACTTTTCACGGCAGAACTCGAGCAAAAGCTTGTGTCCGGTGACCTCGATTTCGCCGTGCATTCGAGCAAGGACATGGCAACGAACCTGCCGGAAGGCCTCTACCTTTCGGCCTATCTACCGCGCGAAGATATTCGCGATGCCGTGATCGGCCGCACCGCGCCGAAACTGATCGATCTGCCGCATGGCGCGACCGTCGGTTCGTCCTCGCTTCGCCGCCAGGCCCTGATCCGCCGCATGCGGCCGGACATCAACGTCATCACTTTCCGCGGCCTCGTGGACACTCGCCTGCGTAAGCTGCAGGAAGGCGAGGTCGATGCGACGCTTCTGGCGCTTGCCGGCCTCAAGCGCCTCGGCAAGGTCGAGGTGATCACCGATATCCTCGACCCCGACAGCTTCCCACCGGCACCTGCCCAGGGCGCGATCTGCATCGAAAGCCGCATCGGCGACACAAGGATCGACGAGCTGCTGGCGCCGATCAACGATGCGCCGACCTTCGACACAGTCTCCTGCGAGCGCGCCTTCCTTGCCGCCCTCGATGGCTCCTGTCGCACGCCGATCGGCGGTTACGCCGTCTGCGAGGGTGATCAGATCCGCTTCTCGGGCCTCATCCTCACTCCTGACGGCCGCCACCAGCATGCGATCACCATCGACGGCAACCGCCGCGACGCCGCTGCACTTGGCACTCGCGCCGGACAGGACGTGCGCGCAAGGGCCGGTAGCAGCTTCTTCGAGGACTGGAGCTAGCCTGCATGCGCGTGCTCGTCACCCGTCCAGCGCATTCGGGCGAGCGCACCGCTCAACGTTTGCGCGAGCTGGGTCACGAGCCACTATTGCTGCCGCTCACCCGTCCCGTCCACGACATGGCGGCCGCTCGGCAGGCTCTGGAAACAACCACTGGCGCGATAGCCATAACAAGTGCCGAAGCAGTGCGCACCTTGCAGCCTTTGGGGGAGGCGCTAGCACTTCACCTTTCGCGGCGTCTCTTTGCCGTTGGCGAAACGACGGCCGACGAGGCCCGCAAGCTGGGGTTCCATTCTGTCACAGCATCGTCGGGCAGCGGCCGCGAGCTGGCCGAGCTGATCGCGGCAAACAAGGTCGATAGGCTTCTCTATCTCGCCGGCAGTCCGCGCGCCGAGACCTTCGAGACGCGTCTGAGGGAGCTCGGGCGGTATTTCTCGGTGGCCGAGTGTTACCGGATGGAGCCTGTCGCGCCCAGCCCCGAGACCGTCGCAGCTCTCCTGGCGAACAATCCTCCTGATGCTGTTCTTTTCTATTCCCGCCACACGGCCGGAAATTTCTTTCATATCCCGCAGGTAGAGTCCCTTTTGCTGCAGTTGCCGAAAATCCGTCTCATTTGCCTCAGCAATACTGTTGCGGAAGCGGTTCCATCGGTTTTGAGAACAGTCCTGGAGATTTCGCCGATGCCGGATGAAAAAAGCCTTTTGTCGCTGCTTAGAAGGCTTTAGCCGCCCAAATTTGATCTAACCTCTTCCCTTAATTGCCATCCCTGTCTAGTTTCGTTGCAATGCAGGATAATGAGGACCTCATGGTATCGGGAAATCCGCCACGCCACTCGAAGAGCTCCGACAAGCCGGTCACGATTGACCTGGACGCGCAGGAGTTCGCCTCGGCGACTGATCCTGAAAAGCCTGCTGAAGAAGCCGCACAAGCAGCCGATGACGCACCTGTCACCGAAGCCTTAGCCGCTGCGGAAGCCGGCGGTGAACCGCTGTCGGAAGATGAGAGCGACCGCGCTGCCGGCGCGCAGGAAGAGCCCCTCCCGAAGGAGCCCCCGCCATCGGAACCGGTACAGCCGCCTCAGCCACAGAAGGGCGTGGTCACGTCGGGCCTGATTGCCGCCGGCATTTTCGGCGGCCTTGTCGCCCTGCTTGGCGCCGGGGCGATTCAATATGCCGGCTATCTGCCGGGCTCCTCCACCCAGCAGACGAACTCTGCCGACATGGCCGACCTCTCCGGCGAGATCGAAGGCCTCAAGCAATCGGTCGCAAGCCTTGCCGCCAATCCGTCGCCAGCCGTCGATAACAGTGCCCTCGAAAAGCGCATCGCAGCTCTCGAAACGGCCCCTCAGACGCCGGGGTCCGGCACATCGACCGACTCGGCCGATGTCGAAGCACTCAACCAGAAGATTGCAGATCTGACAGCTCAGATTGATCAGTTAAAGACGAGCCTTGCGCAGACCACCGAACAGCAGGCCTCAAACGGCGCCGACATTACGAGCCGCCTTGCCGAAGCCGAAAAGAAGCTGAACGAACCGCGCGAGGATGTCGCCGTTGCCCGCGCCATAGCAGCCGCAGCTCTCAAGGCCGCGATCGACCGTGGCGGCCCCTTCATCGCCGAACTCGATACATTTGCCGGCGTAGCACCCGATGATCCGGCTGCAACTGATCTGCGCGGCTTTGCCGAGACCGGCGTGCCGTCCCGCGCCGAACTGATCCGTCAGGTTCCGGATGTCGCGACCGCCATCGTCGAATCCGTCAACCAGCCCGATCCCAATCAGAGCTGGTCGGACCGGCTGATGTCGAGCGCCAAATCTCTGGTCTCGGTCCGCCCGGTCGGCAATGTCGAAGGCGAAAGCGTTGAAGCGATTGCCGCGCGCATGGAGGACAAGGTGAAGAACGGCGATCTGCCCGGTGCGGCCACCGAATGGAGCAGCCTGCCTGCGACCGCAAAACAGGCTTCCGCCGCATTCAAGCAGTCACTCGAAGCTCGTATCCGCGTCGAGGATCTCGTTGGCGGTGCTCTCTCCAAGGCCATTTCCGGCACCGGCAAGGAAGGATGAGCATGGTCCGCCTGGTTGTCTTCGCGCTCCTCGTCCTCGTTCTCGCCTATGGTTTCTCCTGGCTTGCCGATCGCCCTGGCGATCTGTCGCTGATCTGGGAAGGCCAGATCTACCAGACCAGACTGATCGTCGCGGCAAGCGCCATCATTGCGCTGATCGCTGCCGTCATGGTGGCCTGGTGGTTCGTCCGCCTCATCTGGACCTCTCCGCATTCGGTGACGCGCTTTTTCCGCGCTCGCAAACGCGATCGCGGCTATCAGGCCCTGTCGACCGGCCTCATTGCCGCCGGCGCAGGCAACGCACTGCTCGCGCGCAAGATGGCCGCCCGTTCACGCGGCCTCATCCGCGCCGATCAGGAACCGCTGATCAATCTTCTGGAAGCGCAAGCCGCTCTCATCGAAGGCCGCTACGACGAGGCGCGTTCCAAATTCGAGGCCATGGCCAACGATCCTGAAACGCGCGAACTCGGCCTACGCGGTCTTTATCTGGAGGCCAAACGCCTCGGTGCCAACGAAGCTGCCCGCCAGTACGCCGAAAAGGCCGCAGATAACGCGCCTTACCTGCCATGGGCCGCGCAGGCGACGCTCGAATATCGCAGTCAGTCCGGTCGCTGGGACGACGCCATCCGTCTGCTGGAACAGCAGAAGGCCGCCAAGGTTGTCGAAAAAGCCGAAGCAAACCGCCTGCATGCTCTGCTGCTGACTGCCCGTGCCGATGACAAGCTGGAAAGCAATCCTGCCGGCGCCCGCGACGATGCCCTGCAAGCACTGAAGCTGTCCGCCGATTTTGTACCTGCCGCCCTGATTGCCGCAAAGGCGCTTTTCCGCGAGGGTGGCATCCGCAAGGCTGCCTCCATTCTCGAACAGTCGTGGAAGGCTGGACCGCATCCCGAGATAGGCCGCGTCTATGTCCGCGCCCGCAGCGGCGATTCCACGCTTGATCGTCTGAAGCGCGCCGAGCGACTGGAGAACATGCGGCCGAACAATGTCGAATCTCTCCTCGTCGTCGCACAGGCGGCGCTCGATGCACGGGAATTCTCCAAGGCCCGCGCGAAGGCGGAAGCTGCCGCCCGTATCGAACCCCGCGAGGCGGCCTTCTTGTTGCTTGCGGATATCGAGGAAGCGGAGACTGGCGATCAGGGTCGCGTGCGCCATTGGCTGGCACAGGCGCTGAAGGCGCCGCGCGATCCGGCATGGGTTGCCGATGGTTTCGTTTCCGACAAATGGCTGCCGGTCTCGCCGGTGACCGGCCGTCTCGACGCCTTCGAATGGAAGGCACCTTTCGGCCAGCTCGAAGGACCGGTCGAGGAAAGTTCGACCGCCTCTATCGAAACGGCGCTGAAGACCCTACCGCCACTGCGCGAAACCCGGCCGGAAAGCGTGGTCAACGACCACCGCATCATCGAGCTGGAACGGGCAGCGACGATTGCCGAAGCCGTGCGCCCGGCAACTTCGGCACCCGCACCGGCAAAAGCTGCCGAACCGTCCGCCTCCCGGCCGGCTCCTGCCACATCTGAACCAAAACCCTTCTTTGGCGGCCTGCCGGATGACCCCGGCGTCCGCGATCCCAAGATGGAACCGGAACCCAAGACACGGCTCCGCCTTTTCTGAAATGGAACGAAAAACCGCATGTTCGAACGCTTTCAGGCATTCTTCCAGAATCTGACCGCCGACCGCCCCAAGGCAGGCTTTGCCCCCGATGACCCGCGCATCGCAGTTGCTGCACTCTGTATGCAGGTCATGGAGGCCGACGGCCAGATCAAGGACAGCGAGAAGAAGCGGCTGCGCAAACTCCTGAAGGAGCAATATGCGCTCGACGGCAAACAGCTTGATGCGCTGATGGCCGCGGGGCTGGAAGCCGAAAGCTCGGCGGTTGATTATTTCCGCTTCACCTCCGATCTCAAGAGACATCTCAATACCGAGCAGCGTCTGGAGCTGATCGGTATTCTCTGGGATATCGTCTATGCCGATGGCGAGCGAAGCGAAATGGAAGACCATGTGATCTGGCGGATTGCCGATCTCCTGGGCGTGTCTTCCCGTGAGCGCATTCAGAAGCGGCAGGAGGCGGCCGCCAGGGTTACGGACGCACAGGTGGTGCAGGATGACGCTGACTGACAGAAGCATGAGACGCGACAGGCGCCCTATTCTCATCATTCTTCATCAGGAGCGCTCCAGCCCCGGTCGTGTCGGCCAGCTTCTCGTCGAGAAAGGTTATGATCTCGATATCCGTCGCCCCGTCCTTGGCGATCCCCTGCCTTGCACCCTTGAAAACCATGCCGGTGCGGTGATTTTCGGCGGCCCGATGAGCGCCAATGACCCAGACGAATTCGTCAAGGCGGAGATCGACTGGCTGGAAGTGCCACTCAAGGAAAACCGACCCTATCTCGGTATATGCCTTGGCGCGCAGATGCTGGCGCGCCAGCTCGGCAGCAAGGTTGCGGCCAATTGTGACGGATCGACAGAGATCGGCTGGTATCCGCTGCATACGACCGAAAGAGGCCGGCGGCTGATGCGCTGGCCGAAAATGGTCTACCACTTCCACCGGGAAGGATTCGAACTGCCGCATGGCGCCGAGTTGCTGGCATCCGGCGACGCCTATCCCAACCAGGCCTTCCGCTACAACGACAATGCCTGGGGCCTGCAATTCCATGCGGAGCTGACACGGGTGATGATGCATCGCTGGGTCGTGCACGGCGCACACCGTTTCATCCTGCCGAACGCGCAGCAGGGACGCGAACATCTGGAAGGCCGCATGCTGTTCGATGCGCCGCTTAAAGCGTGGCTCGACGACTTCCTGGATATCGTCTTCGAGGGCAAGACGGCAGCCGCCGCTACACCGCTTCTCGTATAGGCGCGTCGAGCGTATCGATCTTTCTGAGTTTCGGAAAACCGCTTGCCCAGATGGCGGCTACGGCGAGCGTACCGATGCCGCCGATAATGACGGCCGGGACGGCGCCGAAAACCGCTGCCATAGTACCCGCGCGGAATTCCCCGAGTTCGTTTGATGCGCCGACAAAGACCGTATTGACCGCGTTGACGCGGCCGCGCAGATGGTCCGGCGTCCAAAGCGCGATCAGGCTTTCACGGACATAGACCGAGATCATGTCCGCAGCGCCCATGATCGCGAGTGCTGCGATGGAAACCTCGGTATTGGTCGAGAGGCCGAACACGATCGTACCGAGGCCGAAAATCGCCACGCCGATGAACATATACATGCCGGCCTTATGCTTCAGCGGGTAGGCGGCAAGGAAGATCGCCATGATGATGGCGCCAACACCCGGCGCCGAACGAAGCAGGCCGAGGCCCCACGGCCCGAGCGTCAGGATATCGCGCGCAAAGATCGGCATCAGCGCGGTAGCGCCACCGAGGAGAACGGCGAATAGATCGAGCGAGATGGCGCCAAGCACCACCTTTTCTTCCCGGATATAGCGGAAGCCGCCGAGGATCATGTCCCAGTTCCTGGCCTCGCCCATCGTCTTCTGCGGCGGCTTGGGGATCATGTAGAGCAGGATCGCGCCGAGCGCAGAAAAGATGACGGCGACCGTATAGGCCGTCGGAGCGCTGACGCCGTAAAGCAGACCGCCGAGCACAGGGCCGGTGATAGCCGCCAGCTGCCAGGAGGACGAATTCCATGCGATCGCATTGGAGAGATCCTTCTCCGGCACGAGGTTCGGCGCAAGCGACTGCACGGCCGGCGTCATGAACGCCCGCTCGATGCCGAAGACCAAAAGCACGATGAAGACCGGGATCGGTGAAAAGCTGCCGGTGATCGTCATTCCGAGCAGCGCGAGCGTGCAGAGCGCGCTGACGAGCGAGCAGATCGAAGCGATGGCGCGGCGATTATGCCGATCAGCCACCGAGCCGGTGACGAGGATCAGCACAAGAGACGGCAGGAACTGCACAAGCCCGATCAGACCGAGATAGATGGCGCTCCCGGTCTGGTCGTACATTTGCCAGCCAACGGCGACGCTGACGATCTGCTGCGAGAAGGAAAGCAGGAACCGCGCGAAGAAGAAGCGTGTATAGGACGGATGCCGGAACGCGGCAAAACGGTCTCCGGTGGGCGAAAGCGACATGAAGCTTTTCCGAGAAAGCGGGTGCGGAATTGCCTGCGAAGCGACCCGTTAAACATGATTTGCCATGCGTCTCCACACGGCCCTTGCTCGTTTAATCGCCAATGTCTACATATCTGTCAACAACGAACTGGAGACGGTAATGGCGGGAATTCTTCAGGCCATATTTCTAATCATTGATGTGGCCTTGAACCTCTATTGGTACGTGATCATTGCCAGCGCCATTTTCTCGTGGCTGTACGCATTCAACGTCATCAATTCGAACAACCAGTTTGTGAACCAGTTGGGTATGTTCTTCTATAACGCGACTGAACCCGCGTTGCGGCCCATACGTCGCTTTCTGCCCAATCTGGGCGGCATCGACATCTCTCCGATTATCCTGCTGCTGATCATCATATTCATACAGGCCATACTCAACAATCCGATCAAGCCTTTCCTATACTCGCTGGTCGTTTGAACCGCCCCTGGAGGCTTTCCGGTGATCACATCCGTCTCGCCATGCGGCTGACGCCGAATGGCGGGCGGGACGCCATCGACGGCATCGAACCAGATGGCGAAGGCGGCATGCTCTTGAAGGCACGCGTCACCGCCGTCCCGGAAAAGGGAAAAGCCAACAAGGCACTGATAGCGCTCGTCGCCAAGTCTTTGGGCATTCCTAAGTCCTCGGTCAGCCTTGCTTCCGGCGATACGTCGCGCAAAAAAATCCTCCGGATCGATGGCGACCCGGAGGATGTGATGAAAAAGCTCGAAGGGCTGTTCGACTAAAGCAATTCCAGCAAAACTGTGCAGCGGTTTTGCGTCCGACATTGCCTAAAAGCTAGGCTCAGGCCTTTTCCTTCTTGGCGCGTTCGATCGCTTCGAGGATGAGCTCACCGGCTTCCTTGTAATCACCCCAGCCGAAGATCTTTACCCACTTGCCGGGTTCCAGATCCTTGTAGTGCTCGAAGAAGTGTTCGATCTGCTTCAGCGTGATTTCCGGAAGGTCGGTGTAATCCTTGACCTTGTCGTAGCGCTGCGTCAGCTTCGGCGACGGAACGGCAATGATCTTCTCATCCTTGCCCGAATTGTCTTCCATCTTCAAAACGCCGATCGGGCGGACGTTGATGACGCAGCCCGGAACCAGCGGGCGGGTGCTGGCGATCAGCACGTCGATCGGGTCGCCGTCTTCAGAAAGCGTGTGCGGCACGAAGCCGTAGTTACCCGGATAGGTCATCGGGGTATAGAGGAAGCGATCGACAACCAGCGTGCCGGCTTCCTTGTCCATTTCATACTTGATCGGATGACCGCCGACGGGAACTTCGACGATAACGTTGACGTCTTCAGGTGGATTCTTACCGATTGAAACGGCATCGATGCGCATAGGAAACTCCCGGGAGGTTGAATTGCTCGAAGCCAGTTAATCGGTTTCATGACGCAACGCAACATGCCTCGCAAGCAATGCTTAATATGCGAGACGGGCAGAATATATAATTTCTCTAATAAAGGATGCGAGGCTGCGGCACCCGCAATCAGTTCCAGATGAAGCCGATCTTTTTGATCTGCTTATGGTCGAAATTTTCCATGCCTTCGCAGAAATCGATACCGCCATGGTCGCGATAAAAGTCGGCGGCCGTTTCATTTTCTTCCAGGCACCAGACGACCAGGCCGTTGCAGCCCAGAGATTTCAAAAGCCGCCGGGCTTCGCCAAAAAGCAGCTTGCCGAGGCCGATACCCTGATATTCCGGACGCAAATAGAGCTCGTAGATTTCGCCTTCCTGAGGCAGCGCGCGTGCGCGATTAAGGCCGAGGGTCGCGTAACCAGCGACGGTCCCCGCCACATCTAGAACGAGCAATGTCGCCGGGCCGCGAGTTGCCTTGCGCCACCAGTTTTCACCGCGGCGCTCGATCATCTGGTTCAGAGCACGATGCGGAATGATGCCCGCATAAGTATGCTGCCAGGAAAGCCGATGGGCTTCCGAAATGGCTCGGGCATCATGCGGTTCAGCCCGCCGGACATCGATCGACAACGTCTTCATAACGCTTACTCTGGTCCTGCCGGAGGCAATTAACCATATGCGTCGACCGCATTGTGATCAATTGCCCACAGACTTGATATGTGGACGACAGGCAAAATTTAACGCTTTTTTAACGATTGTCACAAGTCGGAATCGACGCAGCGCACAATAAAAAACCCCGGCGCGAAGGCCGGGGTTTTAAAGGAGTAGCCGAGGCTCTTAGAGAGCTGCCTTCGACTTTTCGAAACGCTTGCGGTCGTTGGCATCGAGATACATCTTGCGCAGACGAATGTTCTTCGGCGTCACTTCCATCAGTTCGTCGTCCTGGATCCAGGAGAGCGCGCGATCGAGCGTCATGCGGATCGGCGGCGTCAGCTTCACCGCTTCGTCCTTGCCGGCGGCGCGGATGTTGGTGAGCTGCTTGCCCTTCAGGACGTTCACTTCAAGGTCGTTGTCGCGCGAATGGATGCCGATAATCATGCCGGCATAGACCTTTTCGCCCGGCTCGATGATCATCGGGCCGCGATCTTCCAGGTTGAACATTGCGTAAGCGACGGCTTCGCCGGAAGCGTTGGCGAGCAGCACGCCGTTAACGCGGCCACCGATGACGCCCTTGTAGGGCTGGTAGTCGTGGAACAGGCGGTTCATGATCGCCGTGCCCCGCGTATCCGTCAGTAGCTCCGACTGGTAGCCGATCAGGCCACGGGTCGGTGCGTAGAAACGCAGGCGAAGACGATTGCCGCCCGACGGACGCAGCTCGACCATTTCGGCCTTGCGCTCGGACATCTTCTGCACGACGACACCGGAATGTTCTTCGTCGACGTCGACGACGACTTCCTCGATCGGCTCCAGAAGCTGGCCGCTTTCATCCTTGTGCATCACGACGCGCGGACGCGATACGGCAAGTTCGAAGCCTTCGCGACGCATGGTTTCGATGAGAACGGCGAGCTGAAGTTCGCCGCGGCCGGACACGTAGAACGAATCCTTGCCTTCGGCTTCCTCGATCTTCAGGGCGACGTTGCCTTCGGCTTCCTTGAAGAGACGGTCGCGGATGACGCGGCTCGTCACCTTGTCGCCTTCGGTGCCCGCCAGCGGGCTGTCGTTTACGATGAAGGACATGGTGACCGTCGGCGGATCGATAGGCTGCGCCTTCATGGCTTCCGAGACGGCCGGATCACAGAAAGTGTCGGCGACGGTACCCTTGGAGAGGCCTGCAATCGCGACGATGTCGCCCGCATGCGCTTCTTCGATCGCCGTGCGCTCGATGCCGCGGAAGGCGAGGATTTTGGAAATTCTGCCGGTTTCGATTAGCTTGCCGTCCTGGCCGAGGACCTTGACGGCCTGGTTCGGCTTGATCGAACCCGATGCGATGCGGCCGGTGATGATACGGCCGAGGAAGGGGTTGGCTTCGAGGATCGTGCCGATCATGCGGAACGGACCTTCTTCGACAGTCGGCTCAGGCACATGCTTGAGCACCAGGTCGAGAAGCGGCGCGAGACCCTGATCCTTTGGACCTTCCGGGTTGACGTTCATCCAGCCATCGCGACCGGAACCGTAGAGGATCGGGAAGTCGAGCTGCTCGTCAGTCGCATCGAGATTGGCGAAGAGATCGAAGACTTCGTTGATGACTTCTTCATGGCGGCCATCCGGACGGTCGATCTTGTTGATCGCGACGATCGGACGAAGACCGACCTTCAATGCCTTCGAGACAACGAACTTCGTCTGCGGCATCGGGCCTTCGGAGGAGTCGACGAGAACGATCGCGCCATCCACCATCGAAAGAATGCGCTCGACTTCACCGCCGAAGTCGGCGTGGCCGGGGGTGTCGACGATGTTGATGCGGACACCCTTCCATTCCACCGAGGTCGCCTTGGCGAGAATGGTGATGCCGCGCTCCTTTTCGAGATCGTTCGAGTCCATCACGCGTTCTGCAACGCGCTGGTTCTCGCGGAACGAACCGGACTGTTTCAGGAGCTCGTCGACGAGGGTCGTTTTGCCATGGTCAACGTGCGCGATGATCGCGATGTTGCGAAGTGCCATTTGTCATAATCTCTGAGGCTGGGGCGCTACGCTTAGTGGACGCGCCATTTATGTTTGGCGCGCTCATACCGTTTTTTTCGCGATTGCGAAAGGGGGTGGCACGCGAAAGCTGCGGCATGGCTATCACCATGCCGCTCTGCTCCATGTCATCAAACTGTCTTAAGCGTCGCTGCCTGTCAATTCCTCGAAGGTCGCAAGCCCCTTCTTGACCAGCATCGCGTCCGGGCTCGGCAGCTTGCCGCGGAACGCCTTGTAGGCATCTTCCGGATCGACGGAGCCGCCCGTGGAGTAGATATTGTCCCGAAGCTTCCTGGCCATTTCGCCATTGAAGGCATCGCCCGTCTCCTCGAAGGCGGCGAAGGCATCGGCATCCAGCACTTCCGACCACATGTAGGAGTAATAACCGGCCGAATAGCCGCCGGAGAAGATATGCTGGAAGTGCGGCGTGGCGTGGCGCATGACGATCGATTTCGGCATGCCGATTTCAGCAAGCACTTCCGCCTGCACCGCCATCGGGTCTTCCACCTTGTCGCGGGTATGGAAGGCCATGTCGACCAATGCCGAGGAGGTGAACTCCACCGTGTTGAAGCCGGAATTGAAGGTGCGGGCTGCCAGAACCTTGTCGAGCAATGCTTGCGGCATCGGCTGCCCGGTCTCGAAATGCACGGCATATTCCTTGAGGATGGCGGGAACCGTCAGCCAGTGTTCGTAGAGCTGCGAGGGCAATTCCACAAAATCACGCGAGACGCCTGTACCGGCGACCGAGGGATAGGTGACGTTGGAGAGCATGCCATGCAGCGCATGACCGAACTCGTGAAACAGCGTGCGCGCATCGTCGAGCGAAAGCAGGGCGGGCTTGCCTTCGGCCGGTTTTGCGAAGTTGCAGACATTGTAGATGATCGGCAACTCGCCGTGATGGCCATTCTTCAGCACCAGCTTGTGCTGCGACTGGAAGGAGCTCATCCAGGCGCCTGAGCGTTTCGAGCTGCGAGCGAAATAATCGCCGAGGAAGAGCGCGACCAGCTTGTCGTCCCGATCGCGGATCTCGAAGACGCGCACGTCGGGATGATAGGCAGCAATACCCTTCTTCTCCACCGCGCGAATGCCGAACAGCCGGCCGGCAACGTCAAAGCAGGCATCGATGATCTTTTCGAGCTGCAGATAGGGCTTCAATTCCGCTTCCGAGAAATTGAACCGCTGCGCGCGGATCTTCTCCGCATAATGGCGCCAGTCCCAAGGCATGACCTCGTGGTTCTTGCCCTCAGTAGCGATCAGCCCGGCGATATCGGCTTCTTCCTCATGGGCTCGTTTCACCGCTCTCGCCCAGACGGCGCGCAACAGATCGTTCACAACCTCGGGTGTCTTCGCCATCGTGTTATCGAGCTTCAATTCGGCGAAGTTGCCGTAGCCGAGAAGCTTCGCCACTTCGTCACGCAGGGCCAGCGTCTCTCTGATAATGCCGCGATTGTCGGTCGCACCGACATTCTCCCCGCGCGCCACCCAGGCCTTGAAGGCCTGCTCGCGCAGATCCCGGCGCTCCGAGAAAGTCAGGAAGGGCTCGATGATCGAGCGCGACAGGGTCACGGCATATTTGCTGCCCTCACCGCGCTCACGGGCAGCCGCCGCCATCGCGTCGCGCAGAAAATCAGGAATGCCGGCAAGTTCGTCTCCGCTGGAGAGGATCAGCGACCAGCTCTTCTCGTCGGCGAGCACATTCTGCCCGAAGCCGGTGCTGAGGCCCGCGAGCTTTTCGTTGATCGTGGCAAGTTTCTCCTGCTCGGCCTTCGGCAGTTTGGCGCCCGATTTCACGAAGCCTTTCCAGTGCCGCTCCAGCACACGTGTCTGTTCCAGCGTCAGACCAAGGCTTTCGCGCTTTTCCCAGAGTGTATCAATGCGCCTGAAGAGATCCGCATTCATACCGATCTTCGAATAATGCCGCGACATCTTCGGCGAAATATCCCGCTCCAGCGCCTGGATGACGTCGTTGGTATGGGCACCTGCCCGATTCCAGAAAAGCGCGGAAACGCGCGACAGCTCATCTCCGGCGATTTCGAGCGCGACGACCGTATTGTCGAAACTCGGTTCTTCCTTGTTACTGGCGATCGCGTCGATCTCTCTTTCGTGCGAGGCGAGAGCGGACTCAAAGGCCGCAGCGAAATCGCCATCGGCGACCGCATCGAAACGCGGCAGGCCATGAAGGCCATTCCAGTTGACAAGTGCCTGATTGAATTGACTGGGAGAAGACATATGAAAGTCCTTTATGCCGGCAAGTGGATCGGTAATATAGGGAGGCTATCATGGGATTGATATGTGGCTGACTTGGACTTTTGCCCGCCCGGCTAAATCTTAGGGGCAAGAATTGATACATAAAAATTAACCAATCGTTAACGATTGACGCGAATCAGGCCAAGACGCTAGTTTCTCTTTAATCTTCATGTAAGAGGACATGCGCATGGAAATCTTTTCCGTGCGGTCTTCTCAGAGTTTGCTATTCAAAAATAATCCCAATAATAACGCAAAAAGTTCGAAGACCGCTGATATTACAATTGAGCCGAAGCCCACTCTCGCCCAAGGCTCATTCCAGATCGAAGACTCTGACAACAGGCAGGCGCTCGATTTTACAGCCGTCAGCCCGGGTGAATTGCGCAGCTATGCGCGCCAGGGCTACGATAACGGCCTGATCGATCAGAATACGTTTGCCGCAATATCCGAACCGCTGCCGATGCACGCGATCGATCCGCTCGGCAATGTCATCGACCTGTCCAACGTCACAGACGGCACGAGCTTCAACTTCCTCGACTATTATCGCAACCAGCTTCAGATCGCCATGTCGATCGGCGATCCGAATGAGGTTCAGACGCTGAATTCGGTCGTCGGCTTCCTCGTCAACGAGGCCTGATCAGGCCTTTCGCCAGCCAAGCAGGCCGGGTGTGGCGTGCCACAGCGCCTGTACGGCAAAGCCCATGAAGAGCACACCAGAGCAGCGGACGATCAGCCGCTCATGCGCGCGGTAGAAGCGACGCACGACGCCGGCGCCGATGATGCCGATCAGGATGATGTCAGCCGTGACGAAACCGACGAAGGAAACGCTGAGCAGCATGGGCAGAGCCTCGAAATCGAGCGCGCTTGCCGAGCCCGCGACCAGTGCCGTGAAGGTGGCAAGCGCCACTGGATAGCCCTTCGGATTGGTGACGCCGAAAATCAGTCCTCGGCGGAATGGCCGCTCCACCACCATCAGCGCCTGCCCCTCGGCCTTCGGCTTGGCATTGACGGCACTCCAGCCGATCCAGGCGAGATAGAAACCGCAGGCAAGTCCGAGCAGGTCGAACACGAAGGTGCCGATCGTCTTGGCCCCGACGATCGCAATCAGCGCCAGTCCCGACCAGATGATGTCGCCAACGAGATGACCCATCATGAAGAAGGCACCAGCCTTGCGCCCCTGCCCGGCGCCAATGCCGAGAAGCTGCAGGAAGGCCGGGCCGGGAATGAGTACATAAAAAAGCGCCGCCAGAAAGGCGCCGAGAAGCAGGGAAAGCGGCATGGAAATGCTCCGGTAATGACAACTCAGCTTATGCGATAGCCCTGCCGCGTCAAGACATTACAACCTGCAATCGGTGCGACAAAAAAAGGCCCGCGCAGCGGAGCCGGCGGGCCTTTCAGGATCGGTCTGGCGTGACTTACTTCTTGAGGTTACGTTTGCCGAGCGTGCGAAGACGCAGCGCGTTAAGCTTGATGAAGCCGGCAGCATCCTTCTGATCGTAAGCGCCCTGGTCGTCTTCGAAGGTAACGAGCTTGTCGGAATAGAGCGACTTTTCGCTCTCGCGGCCGATGACCATGACATTGCCCTTGTAGAGCTTCAGCGTCACTTCGCCTTCGACATGCTCCTGGCTCTTGTCGATGAGGGCCTGCAGCATCTCGCGTTCCGGCGAGAACCAGAAACCGTAATAGATGAGCTCGGCATAACGCGGCATCAGCTCGTCCTTGAGATGAGCAGCACCCCGGTCGAGCGTGATCGACTCGATGGCACGATGGGCCGCAAGCAGGATCGTGCCGCCGGGGGTCTCGTAAACACCGCGCGACTTCATGCCGACATAGCGGTTCTCGACGAGATCGAGGCGACCGATGCCGTTGTCACGGCCGTAATTGTTGAGGGTCGCGAGCAGCGTAGCCGGAGACATCTCGACACCATTGATCGAAACGGCGTCGCCCTTGCGGAAACCGACCTTGATGGTGGTCGCCTTGTCGGGGGCCGCTTCCGGCGAGATGGTGCGCATATGCACATATTCGGGGGCTTCCTGTGCCGGATCTTCCAGAACCTTGCCCTCGGAAGAGGAGTGCAGCAGGTTGGCGTCGACGGAGAAAGGCGCTTCGCCCTTCTTGTCCTTTGCGACCGGGATCTGGTGCTTCTCGGCGAATTCGAGCAGGTCGGTACGGCTCTTGAAGGACCAGTCGCGCCATGGTGCGATGATCTTGATATCGGGGTTCAGCGCATAGGCCGAAAGCTCGAAACGGACCTGGTCGTTGCCTTTGCCTGTCGCACCGTGTGCGATCGCATCTGCGCCAGTCTTCCGGGCGATATCGATGAGGTGCTTGGAAATCAGCGGACGGGCAATCGAAGTGCCGAGCAGGTAGACACCTTCATAGACGGCATTGGCACGGAACATTGGGAAGACGAAATCACGCACGAATTCCTCGCGCACGTCCTCGATATAGATCTCCTTGATACCGAGCATCTCAGCCTTCTTGCGCGCCGGCTCCAGCTCTTCGCCCTGGCCGAGATCGGCCGTGAAGGTAACGACTTCGGCGCCGAGTTCGGTCTGCAGCCACTTCAGGATGATCGAGGTATCGAGACCGCCCGAATAGGCGAGCACGACTTTCTTCACGTCTTTGTATGATGCCATGATGATGAGGTCCGTTGCATAGAGGCCGCGGCACACCCGCAAAGCCCGGTATCGCGGCACTTTTAGCGAGATTAGCGCGTGACGCAAGGGCAAGGAGGATAGCAACCGGTCCGATAGGGCGTGATAAGGTTTGACAGCACGGAACCGGAGCCCATATTCGGCATCGTCCGAACAATGCTCTGAGGAGAGGCCCGTCCCGTGACGAATATTCAAGCCATTTTCAAGAAATCCAATGTTGCCGTCATCACCGGCGGTGCTTCCGGCATCGGCCTTGCCGCCGCGAAATACTTTGCAAAGGTCGGTATGAGCGTCGTGATCGCCGACCTTGGCGGCGACAGGCTGGCGGATGCCCGCGCCGAACTCGAGGCAATTACCGGCCAGGAACATGTGATGGCCGTCGAGACCGATGTCTCTCAGAAGGAGCAGATCGAGGCCCTCGAACGCGCCGTCATCCAGCGCTTTGGCCGCGTGCATGTGCTGATGAACAATGCCGGCATCGGCCCGGAAACCTCGATCTTCAGCGCCCAGTCCAATTGGGACAATATCCTCGCCGTCAACCTTCTCGGCGTCATCAACGGCGTCAGAACCTTCGGCCCCGGCATGGTCGCCCATAACGAGCCGGGCCTCATCATCAACACCGGCTCCAAACAGGGCATCACCACGCCGCCCGGCAACCCCGCCTACAATATCTCCAAGGCCGGCGTGAAGGTCTTCACCGAGGCGCTCGAGCACGAGCTGCGCAACACCGAAGGTGCAGGCATTTCCGCGCACTTGCTGATCCCCGGCTTCGTCTTCACCGGCCTCACCAAAGGCGACCGCAGGGAAAAGCCTGCTGGCGCCTGGACGCCGGAACAGACTGTTGATTTCATGGTCGAAAGCCTTGAACGCGGTGATTTCTACATCCTCTGCCCTGATAACGATGTCGCGCGTCCTGTGGACGAGCGGCGCATGGCCTGGGCGATGGGCGATATTATCGAGAACCGCCCGCCGCTATCGCGCTGGCACAAGGACTACGCCGATAAGTTCAAGGCTTTCCTTGAGCAGAAGTAATCGGCACCATCAGAAGGTTTGATTGGTAATTTTCAGAAAGCCGGGTAAGAGATCGTCAGAACT
Source organism: Rhizobium sp. KNZ14-9A (assembly GCF_056755015.1). Classification (NCBI taxonomy): domain Bacteria; kingdom Pseudomonadati; phylum Pseudomonadota; class Alphaproteobacteria; order Hyphomicrobiales; family Rhizobiaceae; genus Rhizobium; species Rhizobium sp. KNZ14-9A. Next base: position 4,114,531 of record NZ_JBPGXB010000002.1, on the reverse strand, counting down.
TTCCGGCTTTCAGAGTAGACCATGGATTTCCTGCCGAGCTTTCCGACGCTTCTCGCCTTTGCCGCCGCCACACTGTTGCTTGCGGCGACACCAGGCCCCGACATGACTCTGTCGATCAGCCGTGCGCTTGCGCAGGGCAAGAAGGCAGCGCTTTTCGTGGTGCTCGGCACGAGCCTCGGCATCGTCGTGCACACGATGCTGGTTGCCTTCGGTATTTCGGCGCTGATTACCGCTTCCCCGACCGCCTTTCTGATCCTGAAGACCGGCGGTGCGGCCTATCTTTTCTGGCTGGCCGTGCAGGCGATCCGTTTTGGCTCGAAGCTGACGGTTGCCAAGGTCGACGGCCCGAAGGGCACGATCCTGTCGAACATTTCCTCGGGTTTCTGGGTTAACCTACTGAACCCGAAGGTCATCATCTTCTTCATGACCTTCCTGCCGCAGTTCGTCAGCGCCAACGATCCCGCCGTCACGCACAAGCTGCTCTTCCTCGGCTTCTGCTTTATCGTGATCGGCATGCCGGTCAACGCGGCCGTCGTCATGGCGGCCGACTGGCTGTCGAGCTGGCTGCAGAACAACAGGAAGGTGCTGCGCGGCATGGACTATACCTTCGCCGGCGTCTTCTCGGTCTTTGCCGCCAAGATCCTGCTTACACAGGCACGCTGATCAGCCTATCAGCAAGGCATCGTCATCGAGCGTTTGGCCACGCATCTTGCGGAACATGGCGATCAGGTCTTCAACCTGCAGGTTCTTCCTGTTGTCGCCGGCCACGTCGAGAACGATCTCGCCGCCATGCAGCATGATCGTGCGGTGGCCGTAATCCAGCGCCTGCCGCATGGAATGTGTCACCATCATCGTCGTCAGCTTGCGCTCCGAGACGATCTTCTGCGTGAGGTTCATCACGAACTCCGCCATGCCCGGATCGAGCGCTGCCGTATGTTCATCGAGCAGCAGCACTTCGGAGCCGGCAAGCGTCGCCATGACGAGCGACACGGCCTGCCTCTGGCCGCCCGAGAGAAGATCCATTCGGTCCTTCAGTCGGTTTTCCAGCCCGAGGTTCAGCTCGGCAATCCGCTCCCGGAAATAGTCGCGCCTGTTGCCGCCAAGCGCCGATGCAAGCCCGCGTTTTTCGCCGCGGCGGGCGGCCAGAGCCAGGTTTTCCTCGATTGACAGCGCACCGCAGCTTCCCGTCAGCGGATCCTGGAAGACACGTGCCACCAGACCGGCGCGTGCCGATGTGGACTTGCGCGTCACATCGGTCTTGCCGATCAGAACCGAGCCTTCGCTCGGAATAACATCGCCAGCAAGCACGCCGAGCAATGTCGATTTGCCGGCGCCGTTGGAGCCGATGACGGTCACGAAAGAGCCCTCCTCAATAGTGAGGCTGACACCGTTCAGCGCCTGTTTCTGCAGCGGCGTGCCACGCCCGAAAACAACCTTGATATCCTTGACACTGATCACGATGCGGCACCTCCGCGAAGGCGGGGAAGAATAAGCGCGACCGTCACGAGAACCGCGGTCACGAAATTGAGGTCGGAGGCCTGCAGGCCGATGACATCGCTCGACAGCGCAAGCTGGATGGCGATGCGGTAGATGATCGAGCCGAACACGCATCCGACAAGTGCAATCAGCAGTCCGCGCCGACCGAGCAGCGTCTCACCGATGATGACGGCAGCTAGGCCGACGACGATGGTGCCGACACCAGAAGTGACATCCGCAAAACCGTTGGTCTGCGCAAAGAGCGCGCCGCCAAGCGCCACCAGCGCATTGGAAATCGCCATGCCCAGATAGATCTGCCGGCTGGTATCGACGCCCTGGGCGCGGGCCATGCGGGCATTGGCGCCTGTCGCACGCATCGCAAGCCCGGCATCGCTTTCAAGGAAGCGCCAGACGACGATGACAGCAATGACAACCAGAACGCCAACGAAGAGCGGCCGCACGTAAAAATCCCTGAGCCCATGGCCGAAGAAGGGGCTGATCATCGTATCGGCATTGATGAGCGCGACATTCGGCTTTCCCATCACCCGCAGATTGACGGAAAAAAGCGCAATCATCGTCAGGATCGAGGCGAGAAGGTTGAGGATCTTGAAGCGCACATTGAGGAGTGCCGTCACCATGCCGGCAGCAGCCCCCGCTCCCATCGCGATCAACGCCGCAACCCACGCATTGACGCCGGCGATGATCAATACGGCTGTCACGGCTGCACCGAGCGGAAACGAGCCGTCCACCGTCAGGTCCGGAAAATCGAGGACTCGGAAAGCTAGATAGACGCCGAGAGCGACGAAAGAATAGACCAGGCCGAGCTCGACGGCCCCCCAGAATGCGATTTGGCTCAAGGCTTTCAGCCCCTTTTTGTTTCCGTTCCGCCCGTCGCGAAACCGGAGCCTTTTAGCGCATAACCCCTTAAATCGGAACCGATTTAAGGAAAGGATTATGCGCAGTTTTTGCACTGTTACAGCGTCCTTTGCGCGCCATCTGGCGCGCGGCGCTGTAATGCAACAGCCGCCCCGTGCAGACGGGAGCGGCTGATTGTCACTAAGACCTTGGAACGACGGTCGTTTATTCAATGACCTTGTCGGCGCGTGAAACGACGCTTTCCGGCAAAGTCACGCCCATCTTGGCTGCGGCAGCCTTGTTGATGACGAGGTCGCTGCCAGCTGCGGTCTTCACCGCGATGTCGCCCGGGTTTTCACCCTTCAGCACCCGCACGACGATCTCTCCCGTCTGCTTGCCGACATCATAGTAGTTGAAGCCAAGCGCTGCGATCGAGCCACGCGAAACGGAATCCGTATCAGCGGTAAAGAGCGGCAGCTTGCTTTCTTCCGCAACGGCAACCGCACCTTCGAGCGCCGAGATGATCGTGTTATCGGTCGGGATGTAGATGGCGTCGGCGCGACCGACGAGCGCACGCGCTGCGCCCTGCACTTCGGCGGACTTCGTTGCAGCCGATTCAACAATGGTGATGCCGGCCTTGTCGGCTTCGGCCTTCAGCGCGGCGAGCAGCGAGACGGAGTTCGCCTCGCCGGAATTGTAGAGGTAGCCGATCGTCTTCACGTTCGGCAGGATTTCCTTGATGAGCGCGATATGCTCGCCGACCGGCGACATGTCGGAAAGACCGGTCACGTTGCCACCTGGCTTGTCCATGTTTTTGACAAGCTGCGCGCCGAGCGGATCGGACACGGCGGTAAAGACGACGGGGATATCACGCGTTGAGGAAACGACGGCCTGGGCCGACGGCGTGGAGATCGGCACGATGACATTGGGTTCGTCACCCGCGAACTGGCGAGCGATCTGGGCTGCCGTTGCCGGATTACCCTGCGCGGATTCGAAGACGAACTTGAGGTTCTCGCCTTCCTTGTAGCCGGCAGCGGCCAGCGCATCGCGCACGCCGTTGCGGGCCGCATCGAGCGCCGGATGTTCGACGATCGCAGTTACGGCAACCGTGACATCATCGGCCTTCGCCGGCAGCGTCACGGCCAAAGTTGCGGCAAAAGCCAGTAGAATTGAACGCATGGGTGTCCTCCAGGATGATTTTGAGGGCACTTTTAGGAAAAGCGCCCCCTTTAATCAATCGCGGAGAATTGTAATGAGGATCAAACTTGCTGATCAGTCGTCGGCGCCGTGGTTGGCGATCATCATCGCTTCGAAGGCAAGGCGCTCGGTTTTGCGCATGCGCTCGGATTCTGACTTGAGCTGGCCGCAGGCGGCGAGAATGTCGCGGCCACGCGGCGTGCGGATCGGCGAAGCGTAGCCGGCCGAATTGATGAAATCGGCAAACTTCTCGATCTGCGACCATTCGGAACACTGGTAGTTCGTGCCCGGCCAGGGATTGAAAGGGATGAGATTGATCTTTGCCGGCACGCCCTTCAGAAGCTGGATGAGCCCCTTGGCGTCTTCCAGGCTGTCATTGACGTCCTTCAGCATCACATATTCAAACGTGATGCGCCGTGCATTCGAAAGCCCCGGATAGCTCCGGCAGGCGTCGATCAGTTCCTTCAGCGGATACTTCTTGTTGATCGGCACGAGGATATCGCGCAGGTCGTCGCGCACCGCATGCAGCGAGATCGCCAGCATGACGCCGATTTCATCGCCGGTTCGGAAGATCTCAGGCACGACGCCGGAGGTAGAAAGCGTTACGCGGCGCTTGGACAACGATAGGCCATCACCATCCGTAGCAATCAGCAAGGCCTGCTTCACGGCGTCGAAATTATAGAGCGGCTCGCCCATGCCCATCATCACGATGTTGCTGACCTTGCGGCCCTCGGCGGGCACGACGGCGCCGACCGGCACGTCGCGGTCCGGGAAGTCGCCCAGCCGGTCTCTGGCCAACAGAAGCTGGGAGAGGATTTCCTCGGCCGTCAGGTTGCGCACCAGCCGCTGCGTGCCGGTATGACAGAAGGAACAGGTCAGTGTGCAGCCGACCTGGCTGGAAATGCAGAGCGTGCCGCGCCCTTCCTCGGGAATGTAGACAGCCTCGATCTCGACCGGACGGCCGGCGCCGCGCGGCGGAAAGCGTAGCAGCCACTTGCGCGTACCGTCGTTGGAAATCTGTTCTTCGACGATTTCAGGCCGGGCAATGGTGAAATGCTGCTTCAGCATCTCGCGCATGTCCTTGGCGACATTCGTCATGTGGTCGAAGTCGGAGACGCCGCGCACATAGATCCAGTTCCAGAGCTGCGAAACGCGCATCTTGATCTGCTTGTCCGGCACGCCCGTTTCGCGCAGCACCGCACCCATTTCCTCGCGCGTCAGACCGATCAGCGAGGGCTTTGGCGAAAGCTCCGTGTCGAGAGGCGCCCGCGCAGCGGGCTTGGCAACGGTCATCGCATCCATAACGGACATAATCTTCTAATCCCGAACTCAACATGGCAACCATCCCGGAAAGCCGGAAGACTTACGGGGCCGTTGACGCATGATTGCAGAAATGAATGGGCGGAGCGGCGATAAGATCGCCATCCTTCCGCAGTTGCGCGCCGCTTTAGCATCATTTTTGCCCCACGTCACTATAGATGGAAACGTCACTATAGATGGAAACGACGAAGGCCGGCACAAGGCCGGCCTTCGAAACATTGCCTTCATCAATCAGCTTACTTGCAGCTTTCGATCTGCTTCAGTGCAGCCGAAATGCCCGACAGCGAATAGCTGTAGGAGGTGCCGGTGCCCTTGCGCGAAACCGCGTTGACAGTCATGGAATGACCCGTCTTCATGGCTGCGACGAGCGCCGGCTCCTGAGCGGCGTTCTCGACCCAGGCGGCCTTGTCCTTGGTAAACATCACGAAAGTCTTGTTGTCGATGACCACGTTGACCTTGGAGTTTTCCTGCAGCGAATAGCCCATCATCGCCTGCGGCTCGTAGGAGATGTTCTGGCCCGGGCGCTGCGACACGATGAAGAAATTGTCGCCGTGATCGACACTCGCCGGCTGCTTGGCGGTGGGCACCGAAAGCACGTAGCAGACGGTGGAAGCGCCCGATTTATAGGAATAAGCGCCCCATGCCTGGAACTGCTGGATGCGGGTCGGAGCCGCCTGCTGCGCTGCCGCCACTCCGGTCATAACAACTGTGAGGGCGAAAGCGGATACGATACTTTTTACGAACATGGAATTCCTGCCGGTTCTTGCGGTTCAAGGCCCGAAGCGATCATTGCGGGCGGCGCATAATCACGATCTGCTTTATTTTGACTTAATTCAGGTTACCAAATGGTCAACAATGGCTGCGAATTGTATCTGCCTGTTTCATTTTCGCCCGACTGTTAACTTGCGAACCGACAGCGGCCCGTGGGATTGCGCTCTGTCTTGATGGCCCAGCCCATCGGTTCGGGTGAATTTAAGACACAAAGATTCAGGCAAGAGTTTGACCTTTCTAAAATCCGTTGTAGGTCGTTAAGATAAGGAAATTCAGACCGAAATCTTGACTGCAGGGAGTTCGTGAGAGGGATGGATGCCGAGGAAAGACAGCGTTTCGCTGCCCTCGCAAAGGCCGTTGCCGATGAGCGCGACGAGTCCGCATTCTCCATACTCTTCGACTATTTCGCACCGCGCCTGAAATCATGGCTGATGCGCCAGAAAATGACACCAGGCGAGGCCGAGGAACTGGTGCAGGAAATCATGATCGTTCTCTGGCATAAGGCCGCGCTCTATGACCCGGCCCGATCCTCGCTTTCCACCTGGCTTTTTTGCATCGCCCGCAACCGGCGCATCGATCTGCAGCGCCGCGCTCAGGTTCGTGTTCTCGATGGCGAGGATCCGACGCTGCAGCCGCCGGCGGAATTGCGCGCCGACGAAATCGTCGCCAATGACGACCGCGATGCCCAGGTGCGCGATGCCGTCAGTCAGTTGCCCGAGGAGCAGCGGGCGCTGCTGCAGGCTGCCTTCTTCCTTGGCCAGTCGCATACCGAAATCGCAGATGCGACCGGCCTGCCGCTCGGCACGGTGAAATCACGCATCAGGCTCGCCTTCGGCAAGCTCAGAAACCTGCTGGAGCGGGAAGAGGTCTAAAGCATGTCGCGCAAAAGTGTGCAGCGGTTTTGCGATAACGACATGCGTAAAAACAAAGACCTAAAGCGCGGCGAGCGGATCTGAAAGATAGGGACGCGCTTTAGATCGTCTTCATGCCCTCTTCGGAACGGTCTGCCAGAACGCGATCGGCCGCCTCGTAGTGGCTAGGCCGGATATTGCCCCTCACCATGGCAAAGGCAGCCGACAGGACGGCGACATCGTCCGAAAAGCCGATAACGGCGAAGATATCGGGGATGATATCGACCGGCATGACGAAATAGGCAAGGGCTGCCAGAAGAACGCCGCGCACTCTGGTGGGCGTCTGCGGATCGAGCGCGCAATAAAAACCGGCAGCCACATCGCGGGAGAATGGAATCTGCCGCACGGCGCGGCGAAAGGTCGGCCAGAATTTCTGCCGCACCGTCTTTTCACGACGGTTCTGCGTATCCTCGTCGCCCGGTAACAGAATTTCCCCGTATTTGACGTCGTCCATCCCGATATCCCCTGTGGTCGCTCCGAAAATATGGTGACGGCGCAAGCCGTTTCAATCGGCCGATTCAATCAAGCCCGCCGCGCCGCCGCCTTCTCCATGGCCTTTGCGAGCTTGAAATCCAGCTCCGTCAACCCGCCAGCATCATGCGTGTTGAGCTTCACCTCGACGCGGGAATAGACGTTGAACCATTCCGGATGATGGTTGAGTTTTTCGGCCGCAAGCGCCGATTCCGTCATGAAACCGAAAGCTTCCACGAAATTCGCGAATTTGAATGTCTTCGAAATCGAACCTGCCACATCATCGAGCGTCCAACCCGTGAGTTCGCCAAGCAACTGGTTGATTGCCGGCCTTTCCAGCTTTTCCATTTTCATGCCATGTTCCTTTCATCCTTCCGTCGGATCCTCAGATGAAACGTATCAGCATCCTCTTTGTTTGCATGGGCAATATCTGCCGCTCTCCGCTTGCCGAGGGGATATTTTGCCATGTCGCGGGTGAGGCGGGCCTTGGCGATGCTTTCCGCATCGGTTCCGCCGGTCTCGGCGGCTGGCATCAGGGAGAACTTCCCGACCGACGCTCGATCATCACCGCAAGCGCGCATGGCATCGACATCACCGGGCAGCGCGCCCGGAAGATATTACCTGAGGATTTTGACGATTTCGATCTGATCCTCGCCATGGACCGCTCGAATGTCGCGGAACTGAGCCGGCGCTCATCGTACGCAGACAACATCCATCTCTTCGGCGATTTCGCGCTCGGCACCGGGGAAGATATTCCCGATCCCTATTATGGCGACCGGGAAGACTTCGAGTTCGTTTACGCCAGGCTCTTCAGCGGCTGCAGCACGCTGGTAGAGAGGCTCGGCACCAGCCTTGGCTCGTGGAGCGGGAAGACCTCTTCAGTCAGGTAAGGTCCGCCGCCGACCGATTCGCGCGACGACAGAAGCACGAAGCGCGGCACGGTGAAGGTCGAGGTCTGGAAGTTGCCGCGGCCGGCGAGGTAATGGACGACATCGTCGACGCGCGAATATTTGAGGCGGGCAAGCGTGACATGCGGCGTGAACTTGCGCGGGTCCGGCGGCAGGCCGATGCGCTGGCAGATCCGCTCGATCTCGCCCTGCAAGGCGTACATTTCAGGCGAAGGAGAAACTCCCGCCCAGATCGAATGCGGTTTCTTGGAGCCGAAGGAGCCAATGCCTTCAAGCCGGAGCTGGAATTCCGGCCGGTCGATGCGATCGAGACGCTCGACGATTTCGTCTGCCGTGCGTCCATCGACATCGCCGATGAAGCGAAGTGTGATGTGGTAATTCTCCACATCGATCCATCGTGCTCCGGGAAGACCACCGCGCAACAATGACAGGCTCATCGCCGCATTGCGCGGAATTTCGAGGGCGGTAAAAAGTCTCGGCATAACGAGCACTCCCCGAATCTTTTGCAGGTGCTCACACGGAATCACGCATTACAAACCTGTGCAAGCCCCTATTTCTTCACAGAAGAAATCGTCTCGATGAATTTTGTGACAGCCGGCTCCATCTTATCCACCATCACATCCACGCCCTTGGCATTGGGATGCATGCCATCGTCGAGCTTCAGACCGGCATGCAGGACCACACCGTCGAGAAAAAATGGATAAAGCTCAACCCCATGTTTTTCCGCAAGTTTCTGGTAGATCGGGTTGAAGCGTTCGGCATAGTCCGCACCCATGTTCGGCGGCGCCATCATGCCGGCAAGGAATACAGCAATGCCGCGCTCTTTTAACCGGCTTATCATCTGGTCGAGATTCTTTTCGCTCTGCTCCGGCGGGATGCCGCGAAGCGCATCATTGGCGCCGAGTTCGAGAATCACCCCGTCGGTTCCGTCAGGAATGGACCAGTCGATTCGCGCAAGCCCGCCCGTGGTGGTGTCGCCCGAGACGCCGGCATTGGTGATCGAAACGTCGATCCCTCCGGCCTTCAGTGCAGCCTGCAGCTTCTCGGGAAAGCCGTCGCCTGGCGGCAACTGGTAACCCGCCATCAGGCTGTCGCCAAACCCGACCAGATTGATCGTGCGCGCTTCGGCAACTGTCGAGAAAATCAGCGAGAAGACGATGACAGCGAAGTGAAGGGCGGCAACTTTAAATCTCATAATGCTTTCCCTAGATTGGCTAGGTGCCGTTATGCGGCCATTCGGTTACGGAACTATATAGGGCGATTTCTGTTGGCCAAAACCATCATCGATCTGAAACACGCCGATTTGACGCTCGGTAATGCCGCTGCCTCGGTCCATGTGCTGAAAGGCATTGACCTGGAGATCAGCGCGGGCGAATCCGTCGGCATCGTCGGCCCTTCGGGCTCCGGCAAGTCCACGCTGTTGATGGTGCTTGCAGGCCTGGAAAAGCTCGACAGCGGCGAGATCAACATCAATGACACGCCCCTGCATGCGCTGAGTGAGGATCAGGTCGCCGATTTCCGCGGCCGCAACATCGGCATCGTCTTCCAGTCCTTCCATCTGATCGCCAACATGACGGCGCTGGAAAATGTCGCAGTGCCGCTTGAGCTCGCCAATGTTCCCAACCCCTTCGAGATCGCCGAACGCGAGCTGAATTCCGTCGGTCTTGGTGAACGCCTGAGCCATTATCCCGGCCAGCTCTCGGGTGGCGAGCAGCAGCGTGTGGCGATCGCCCGTGCGCTCGCCCCCTCGCCTGCCCTGTTGATAGCTGACGAGCCGACCGGCAATCTCGACACCGATACCGGCCGGCAAATCGCCGACCTCCTATTTTCCAAACAGGCCGAGCGCGGCATGACCCTGCTGCTGGTGACCCACGATATCGGCCTTGCCAATCGCTGCTCGCGCCAGATCCGCGTCCGCTCCGGGCGCATCGAGGGCGATAGCGCCGTCCGTCAGTCCGAGGCGGCGATTGCATGACGATCGTCACTCCGCGCATCTCGCTCGCCTTCCGTCTGGCCCTTCGCGAGCTGCGCGGCGGCTTGAGGGGTTTCTACATCTTCCTCGCCTGTATCGCGCTCGGCACCGCCGCGATCGCTGCCGTCAACTCTGTCTCACAGTCGATCACCGATACGATCGCCTCGCAGGGGCAGGAACTCTTGGCCGGTGACGTCCGCTTCGAGCTTAACAACCGCGAGGCAACGCCAGAGGAAATGAATTTCCTGCGTGGCCTTGGCGAAGTCTCCGTTTCCACCGGCCTGCGCTCCATGGCTCGCAAGCCGGATGGATCCGATCAAGCGCTGGTCGAGGTCAAGGCCGTCGACGATGCCTATCCGCTCTACGGCACCTTTGAAGCGGAGCCGAACTACCCGCTCGCCTCCCTGCTATCAGGCGAAGGCGGCACCTATGGCGCTGTCGTAGCTCCACTGCTGCTGGAGCGACTGGGATTGCAGATCGGCGACGAACTTCTGCTCGGCAACGTCAAGCTCAGCATCACGGGCACGGTCAAGACCGAGCCGGATGCGCTCTCGGAAGGCTTCGGCTTCGCCCCCCGCATGCTCGTCAGCCGAAACGCACTTCAGGCATCCGGCCTGATCCAGACCGGCAGCCTTGTGGAACATGCCTACAAGATCAAGCTGGAAGACCGCAGCACGATGAGCGGTATCCAAGCCCGCGCCACCACCGAATTCCCTTCGGCCGGTTGGTCCGTCCGCACCAGCGATCGCGCCGCCCCATCGCTGACGGAAAACATAACCCGATTCTCGCAATTCCTCACGCTGGTCGGCCTGACCGCTCTGATCGTCGGCGGCGTCGGCGTCGCCAATGCCGTGCGCGCCTTCCTTGATGCCAAACGTACGACGATCGCGACCTTCAAATGCCTGGGCGCCCCGGCAGCCGTCGTGGTCTGGATCTATCTCTTCCAGATCGCCATCATCGCGGCAGTCGGCATCCTGATCGGTCTTGTGCTCGGCGCCTTGTCCCCGATGCTGGCTGCACAGTTCCTCGCCCAGTTCCTGCCGGTCTCTACCGATCCAACCCTCTATCCCGGCGCTCTAGTGCTTGCGGCCCTCTTCGGCATGCTGACGATGCTTGCCTTTGCCATCCTGCCGCTCGGCCATGCGCGCGAAGTGCCGGCAACCGCACTCTTCCGCGAGCAGGGTTTTGAGGCACGCCACCTGCCCTCCTGGCCCTATGTGTTACTCGCCGCGCTCTTCATGGCTGCGCTCGCAGGCCTTGCCATCTTTACCGCCTATGACCGCTTCATCGCCGTGATCTTCGTCGGCGCCATCATCTTCGCCTTCGTCATCCTGCGCCTCGTCGCAGCCTTGATCGCCTGGCTGGCGCGCAGAAGCCCGCGCGTCAACTCGCCGGCGCTGCGGCTGGCGATCGGCAATATTCATCGCCCCGGAGCACTGACACCCTCCGTCGTCCTCTCGCTCGGTCTCGGCCTTGCGTTGCTGGTCACCCTCACACTAATCGACGGCAACCTGCGCCAGCAGCTAACCGGCCGCATGAACGAGGGTGCGCCGAACTTCTTCTTCGTCGATATCCAGAGCGCCGAGGTCGATGCCTTCCGCAACCTGATCCACACCCAGTCACCGAATGGCAAGCTGGTGGAAGTGCCGATGCTCCGCGGCCGCATCATCGCCTTCAATGGCCAGGATGTGACCAAGATGAATGTGCCGGCAGCGGGCCGCTGGGTGCTGAATGGCGACCGCGGCATTACCTACGAGGAAAGCCCACCGGAGAATTCCGTCCTTACCGAAGGCCAGTGGTGGGGCAAGGACTATAGCGGCGAGCCGCTCGTCTCCTTCTCGAGCGAGGAGGCGCATGAACTGGGCCTCAAGATCGGCGATACCGTCACCGTCAACGTTCTCGGCCGCAACATCACTGCCAAAATTGCCAATCTGCGGCGGGTCGAATGGGAATCGCTGTCGATCAATTTCGTCATGGTGTTCTCGCCGAACACCTTTCGTGGCGCTCCGCATGCATGGCTGGCGACACTGACGGATCCCGCATCGACCGAGACTGAAGACGCCGCGATCCTGAAATCGGTGACCAACGCCTATCCGACGATCACGAGCGTGCGCGTCAAGGACGCGATCGATATCGTCAATCAGCTGGTCGGCGAGCTTGCGACTGCGATCCGCGCCGCAGCTTCCGTTGCACTGATCGCCTCCGTTCTCGTGCTGGCAGGCGCACTTGCCGCCGGAAATCGGGCGCGCACGCATGATGCGGTGGTGCTGAAGACACTTGGTGCGACGAGAACCATGCTGATCCGCGCCTTCAGCTATGAATATCTCATCCTCGGTGTTGCCACCGCCATTTTCGCGCTTTTTGCCGGCAGTGTGGCTGCCTGGTTCATCGTCAGCCGCATCATGCGCCTGCCCTCCAGCTTCATGCCGGATGTCGCAGGTCTCACCCTTGTCACAGCCCTAGTATTGACCGTCGGTATCGGCTTGATCGGCACCTGGCGCATCCTCGGACAGAAGGCAGCACCAGTTTTGCGCGAGCTGTAATGGGTGAAGGCCCCAAATCCCTTCACCTTACGGCGATTTAACCGAACGGCAGATTGCAAAGGCCTTGTTTGAATTGGACGAAAGCCTCATATTGTCAGCAGGCATGCTGGAAGCTCCGCAGCGGCGCCCGGGTCGTAAACCCGACACCGTATTTCCATCGGAGCTTGTAAGAGGAAACTATGGCTGATCTCCGTAACTATCAAAGCCGCGCACAAGCCGGCGAAGTGATTGATCAAGGCCTCCGCGCTTATATGCTCAAGGTCTACAACCTGATGGCGCTGGGTCTGGCGATCACTGGTGTGGCCGCCTATCTGTCATTCCAGTTCGCTTTCGCCAATGGCGAGCTAACTGCATTCGGTCAGGCGATTTATGCAAGCCCGCTTCGGTGGGTTGTGATCCTTGCACCGCTTGCTGCCGTGTTCTTCCTGAGCTTCCGTATTAACCAGATGAGCGTGGCTGCAGCGCAGACCACTTTCTGGGTCTATTCCGCACTGGTTGGATTGTCGCTCTCGTCAATCTTCATAATCTATACGGGCCAGAGCATCGTACAGACCTTCTTCGTGACGGCCGCCTCCTTCGGTGCGCTGTCGCTTTACGGCTACACGACCAAGCGCAACCTGTCGGCAATGGGTTCGTTCCTGATCATGGGCCTCTTCGGCCTGATCATCGCTTCGATCGTCAACATCTTCCTGGCTTCGTCCGCCGTGCAGTTCGCGATCTCCGCGATCGGCGTGCTGATCTTTGCAGGCCTCACCGCCTACGACACGCAGCGCATCAAGGAAATGTATTTCGAAGCAGATGGTTATGACGTCGCCGGCCGCAAGGCCATCATGGGCGCGCTGACGCTCTACCTCGACTTCATCAACCTCTTCATGTTCCTGCTACAGTTCATGGGCAACCGTAAGTAAGCAGGCCGGACTGAAAAACGAAAAGGCGGCTTCGGCCGCCTTTTTTGTTGCGGGCAGTTCGCTGGAGTGCTTCAACGTGAGCCTTCGTTCAACAGTGCCGATCGATCCGAAATGCTCCCTCTCCTACGCGACACCCTTCCTTCCGATCTTCCTGCCATTACTGAAATCTACCGCGAGTCCGTGCTGAACGGCATCTCGAGTTATGAAATCGTGCCGCCAACCGAAGCGGAAATGACGGCTCGCTACTCCGCCATTCGCGAGCAGGGCTATCCCTACATCGCCGCGACAGCCGAGGACGGAAGCCTGCTCGGCTATGCCTATGCCTCGGCATTCCGCACCCGTCCTGCCTATCGCTGGCTGGTCGAGGATTCGATTTATCTGGGCACGGCGGCGCGCGGCAAGGGTATTGGCAAACTACTCCTTGGAGAGTTGATTTCGCGCTGCACCGTCTCTGGCTTCCGCCAGATGACCGCCGTCATCGGCGGTGCAAGCCCGGCTTCTATCTCGCTTCACCGTTCACTGGGTTTTGAAGAGATCGGTCTGATGAAGGGTGCCGGTTACAAGCACGGCCGCTGGCTGGATACGATGCTGATGCAGCGCAGACTGGGCGAAGGAACGGAAACCCATCCCGATCCTGAGGCCTATCCGGGCACGCTGTTCAAGGGGTGATATCGCTTACTTGTCGACGAGCTTCAGCGATTTGTCGAAAACCTTCAGGACTGGCCCAAGCTCGTGGCCGCGCTTCAGGATCATGCCGTTGGTGTTCACGACCGAAAAGGCGCCCTGCTTGGCAGCAAGCTTCGGATTCTTCTCGATGCGGAAGAGCGGCATTTCGCCCGAACGCTTGAAGACGGAGAACACCGCCTTCTCCCCCGTGTGGTCGATGGCATAGTCTTTCCACTCGCCTTCGCCCACCATTCGACCGTAGATCCACAGAATCTGGTCGAGCTCCCGCCGGTGAAATGTCACTGGCATCGGATCTTTATTTTGTCTGTATTCCTTGAGATCAACGACGGTTGAAGAGCTATTGTCGACGGAGCGGCTTTCGCCGTGTCGCAAATCCGGCGTATCTGTCATCAGACTCCCAAGACCTCCACGTGTGACAGGAGAGTGACAGTTTGCCCGAGCCGCGGCAAATTGCAAGGGACCGACTGTCACACTGGGGACGAAACCTGCTTTCTCCGGTGTGCCGCATTTCAGTCAAAACAGCGCCTCATTTCCAAGAGAACTATAGGCTCCAGTTTGGCGCCAGCGCGCCAAAGGGCCCGGCGGAGCGTATCGACCTTAACCCCAGCCCCGAATACGCTTGGCCGGGCCGCCTGACATTCATCCGCAAGCGGATGAAATCCTTAGATGTTTTTCCCTGCCATGACGACTGTTGCGCCGAGGATCGCTCCCGGATCGCCGTTGTCCGTCACGGACTGCAAGAGAATCGCTGATCCTTCGAGATCGGGTTTTTCCATCACGCTGGCCGGCAGAGTCAGCGTCGTCGCCTTGCCATCCCACATGCCGACGGTCTCCACATCGGTCACGCTGTGGAGGTAGGAGATCTTCTGGCCGCTGTTTTCGCCCTTCTCGACGTCGATCGTTTTTTCCTTGTCGAAATAGACGATCACCACATTGGCCTTGCCCTGGCCGGCGCCGAGCTTGATCTCTAATTGGTCGCCGCTCATGCGAGCACTGACGGGCACGGTCAGGCCTTTGCCCTCGTTGGCATAGCCATTTATCTTGCCGTTGATGCCGGCAAGATCGGCGCCTGCGAGATGGTCACGGCCATTGACGATCGCCTGCGGCGTATAGACGTTGCTGCGGCCCATCATCCGGGCATAGCCGTATTGCCGCTCGGTATTTTCCTTCGAGCTCAGCGTGTCGGCCCAGCCGAGATAATTCCAGTAATCGACGTGATAGGCGAGGGCGATGACATTGCCCTGGCTGACGAGCTTGCGGAATGCGGCATCGGCCGGCGGACAGGAGGCGCAGCCCTGCGCCGTGAACAGCTCAACGACGCCTTTCGGCGCGCCATCTTCGGCTAGGAGCGGACTTGCAAAAGCAAGCCCGGCGATCAGCGGGATCATAAAACGCGGGGACATTCACCAGCACCTCTTTTCCAGCGTCAGCAGCGGTCCTGAACTGCCGGCTCTGAGATATGAACGTACGAATAATCCTTCCGGGTCCAAACGGAAAGTCACGAACGGGTGAGACGGAGCCCCAGGCGGATGGCCGCCGAAACACATCACCGTGAGCAGTGAAACAGCCTCGTTTTCCGCAAAGAAAAACCGCCGGAAATTGCTCTCCGGCGGTCATTATCAGGCAAGTATCTTAACAATCAGGCTGCGAGATCGCGCAGAACCGTCTGCAGGATGCCGCCATTGTTGAGGTAGACGACCTCGTCCAGCGTATCGACGCGCGACACCAGCGGAACGTCCTTCACGGTGCCATCGGCGTAGGTGATCTTGGCGATCTTCTTTTCGCGCGGCTTGATGTTTTCGAGGCCCTCGATGGTAACGAGTTCATCGCCCTTCAGGTTGAGGCTCTGCCACGTCGTGCCCTCTTCGAAGACGAAGGGGATGACACCCATGCCGACCAGGTTCGAACGGTGGATACGCTCGAAGCTCTGGGCGATCACGGCCTTGACGCCGAGCAGGTTCGTGCCCTTCGCAGCCCAGTCACGCGAGGAGCCGTTGCCATATTCCACACCGGCGAAGATGACGAGCGGAACGCCTTCGGCCTTGTACTGCATGGCCGCATCGTAGATCGAGGTCTCTTCCTTGGACGGATAGTGGATGGTGTAGCCACCTTCCTTGCCGTTCGCACCGAGCATGAAGTTGCGGATGCGGATATTGGCGAAGGTGCCGCGCATCATCACTTCGTGGTTGCCGCGGCGCGTGCCGTACTGGTTGAAGTCGGCAACTGCGACGTCGTGGCCAAGCAGGTAGGCGCCGGCCGGCGAAGCAGCCTTGATCGAACCGGCCGGAGAAATGTGGTCGGTGGTGATCTTGTCGCCGAAGAGGCCGAGGACGCGTGCGCCCTTGATATCGGAGGTGCCTGTGCCCTTCTTGCCCATGCCGACAAAGTACGGAGGGTTCTGGACATAGGTCGAATCGTCGTCCCAGGCGTAGGTCTGGCCCGGGGGAACCTGAACGGCCTGCCAGTTCTCGTCACCCTTGAACACGTCGGCGTACTTCGTTTCGTAAAGTTCGCGGGTGACGTACTTCAGGATGAATTCCTGAACTTCCTTTGAAGTCGGCCAGATATCCTTGAGATAAATCGGGTTGCCGTTCTGATCTTCGCCGATCGGCTCCTTGGTGAGGTCCTTCTGGACCGTACCGGCAAGAGCGTAGGCGACGACGAGCGGCGGCGAAGCGAGGTAGTTCGCCTGAACGTCCGGCGAGATACGGCCTTCGAAGTTACGGTTGCCGGAGAGCACGCCGGAAACGATCAGGCCCTTGTCGTTGATCGTCTTGGAGATCGGTGCCGGCAGCGGGCCGGAATTGCCGATGCAGGTCGTGCAGCCGAAGCCGACGAGGTTGAAGCCGAGCTTGTCGAGATCAGCCTGCAGGCCGGACTTGGCGAGATATTCGCCGACAACCTGAGATCCCGGAGCAAGCGAGGTCTTGACCCACGGCTTGGTCTTCAGGCCCTTGGCAACGGCATTGCGGGCGAGAAGGCCGGCAGCGATCAGCACCGACGGGTTGGACGTGTTGGTGCAGGAAGTGATGGCGGCAATCGCGACGTCACCATGGCCGAGATCGAAATCCGTGCCTTCGACCGCATAGCGGTTGTTCAGCTGACCGGGCTTCTTGTAGTCGGCATCCATCGAACCGGCAAAGCCGGTAGCGATGTTTTCGAGCGCGATACGGCCTTCCGGACGCTTCGGACCGGCCATCGAGGGTACAACGTCGCCGAGGTCGAGTTCCAGCGTGTCGGTGAAGACAAGGTCGGAACCATCGCCGTCGCGCCACATGCCCTGGGCCTTCGAATAGGCTTCGACGAGCGCGATCCGGTCATGCGTGCGGCCGGACATCGTGAGGTAGTTGATGGTTTCGCCATCGACCGGGAAGAAGCCGCAGGTCGCGCCATATTCCGGACCCATGTTGCCGATCGTCGCGCGATCGGCGAGCGGCATGTTGTCCATGCCCGGGCCGAAGAATTCGACGAACTTGGAAACGACGCCCTTCTTGCGCAGCATCTGCACGACGGTCAGAACGAGGTCGGTCGCGGTTACGCCTTCCTTCAACTTGCCGGTCAGCTTGAAGCCGATAACTTCGGGCAGAAGCATCGAGACCGGCTGGCCGAGCATGGCGGCTTCAGCTTCGATACCACCGACACCCCAGCCGAGAACGCCGAGGCCGTTGATCATCGTCGTATGCGAATCGGTGCCGACGCAGGTGTCCGGATAGGCGATCGTTTCGCCGTCCTCTTCCTTCGTCCAGACGGTCTGGCCGAGATATTCGAGATTGACCTGATGACAGATGCCGGTGCCCGGAGGAACGACGCGGAAATTCTTGAATGCCTGCTGGCCCCACTTCAGGAAGCGGTAACGCTCGCCGTTGCGCTGATATTCCAGCTCGACATTCCTGGCGAAAGCCTGCGGCGTGCCGAATTCGTCGACGATAACGGAGTGGTCGATGACGAGGTCGACGGGAACGAGCGGATTGATCTTTTCCGGGTCGCCGCCGAGCGAGACCATTGCGTCGCGCATTGCGGCAAGGTCGACGACGGCGGGAACGCCGGTGAAGTCCTGCATCAGCACGCGGGCCGGACGATAGGCGATTTCATTCTCGACAGCGCCCTTGTTGTTCAACCATTCGGCGACGGCAAGGATGTGCTCCTTGGTGACCGACTGACCGTCTTCAAAGCGCAGCAGGTTTTCCAGCAGCACCTTCATCGAATAGGGGAGCTTCGATACGCCGGCGAGACCGTTTGCCTCAGCCTTCGGCAGGCTGTAGTAGACGTAGTCCTTTCCGTTCACGGAAAGCGTGGACCGACAATTGAAACTGTCAAGAGATTTAGACACGAGAAACCCCGTTTCTGATAGCCAACACAGTCGTGCGAACGCCTATGCACTTAATGCACATCAGGATGCGGGTACGGCCATTTCCGCTGTCCGCACGTGAGGAAAGACCCCAAGTTCGGCGCAAGGATGAAGTTCACGCCGACCGCTGGCGTGGTTGCAGGTCTTATAGATAATTTCGTAAAGACTTGCCATAGCGACAAAGGTCAAAATCGGACATTTTTTGAGCTTGCCGATGGTGCCAATGAAGAAAGAGCCGATGCATGCATCTCACCGCTGAAAATCTGGCAGCCCGGCGCGGTGAGGATCTGATTTTCGTTAACGTTTCCTTTCACTTGCAGGCCGGCGAAGCGCTGATTCTGACGGGTAAAAACGGATCGGGAAAGTCCACTTTATTGCGCGTCATCGCCGGTCTTTTGAGACCGGAAAAAGGCTCCGTCACCGTCGCTGATTCGGTCGGTGCCGAGAGGCGTCCGGCAGCGGAAGCGAGCCACTACCTTGGCCATCGTAACGCCATGAAGACAGAACTTACGGTTGCAGAGAACCTGGATTTCTGGAGATCCTTCCTTGGACCCGGCAAAGCCGCCGGCATGAGCACCCAGGAAGCCGCCGACGCCGTCGGCCTGCCCAGCATCACCCACCTGCCCTTCGGCTACCTCTCGGCCGGCCAGCAACGCCGCTTCGCCTTCGCCAAGCTTCTGGTCGCGCATCGCCCGGTCTGGATCCTGGACGAGCCGACTGCAGCGCTGGATGCAAGTGCAGACAGGTTGTTCACGGAATTGATTGAAGCGCATCTCAGGGAAGGCGGGATTGTCGTCGCCGCGACGCATCAGCCTCTTGGGCTGGAAGGGACCAGGGAATTGAAAATGACCGGTTTTGCCGGGGTGGACCAGGGAGTGTGGGGATGACCGCCCTCTTCCTGCGTGACCTGAGACTCTCCATCCGCGCCGGCGGCGGTGCCCTGATCGGCATTCTGTTCTTCCTGACGATCGTCGCCGTCATCCCCTTCGGCATCGGGCCTGATCTTGCGCTTCTCTCCGGCATCGGCCCGGCCATTGTCTGGATCGGTGCGCTGCTCGCTGCCCTGCTCGGGCTCGACCGCTTGTTCCAGGCGGAGCGTGACGACGGTTCGCTCGATTTGATGCTGATGCAGGAAACGCCGCTGGTGCTGACCGTGCTCATCAAATGCGCCGCACACTGGACGGCGACAAGCCTGCCGCTCGTCATCGCCTCCCCATTGCTCGGCCTCTTCATGAACATGAACGAAACGGCGATCGGCGCGACCATGCTCACGCTCCTTGTCGGCTCGCCGGCAATCACCTTCATTGGCGCTGTCGGCGCAGCCGTTGCCGTCGCGCTGCCTCGCGGCGGCCTGCTGGTCTCGGTACTGATCCTGCCGCTGACGATCCCCGTGCTGATCTTTGGCGTCAGCGCTACATATGCAGCGGTTGTGGGACCGTCGCCCTTCCTGCCGCCGTTTCTGATCCTCATCGCCCTGACGCTCTTCTTCGCCGTCATCGGTCCGGCAGCGGCAGCCCTTGCGCTCAGAAACACGGCGGATTGATCGGCGCTTCGATTGCGGCTCCCGGCGGATCAAGGTAAGGAAGCGGATATGAGCGAAACGAGCCTTGCCATCAGCAAATTCAGCGATCTCGCCAACCCAACGCGGTTTCTGGCGCTGGCATCGCGCGTCATTCCATGGCTGGCGGGCATCACGGCCCTCTGTTTTATCATCGGGCTCTATCTGAGCTTCTCGACCGAGGGCGACTATCAGCAGGGCGAGACGGTGCGCATCATGTATGTGCATGTGCCTTCCGCCTGGCTCTCCATGATGTGCTATACGATCATGAGCATTTCGGCGATCGGCACGCTCGTCTGGCGCCATCCGCTGGCGGATGTTTCGGCCAAGGCCGCAGCTCCGCTCGGCGCTGCCTTCACGATGCTTGCACTCGTCACCGGCTCACTCTGGGGCAAGCCCATGTGGGGCACATGGTGGGTCTGGGATGCTCGGCTGACCTCCGTCTTCATCCTCTTCCTGATGTATCTCGGCCTCATAGCGCTGAACCGCGCCATGGATGAGCCCTCGAAGGCTGCGCGCGTCACCGCCGTCCTCATTCTCGTCGGCTTCGTCAATATTCCGATCATCAAGTTTTCGGTCGACTGGTGGAACACGCTGCATCAGTCTGCAAGCGTCCTGCGCCTCGATGGACCGGCGATCGATCCGGAATTCCTGCGCCCGCTGCTGATCATGGCGATCGCCTTCACCCTGCTTTTCTTCACGCTGCATCTGATGGCGATGAGAAACGAGATCTGGCGCCGCCGCATCGCCTCCCAGCGCCGCATGGCCGCCCGCATGGCAAGCCGGGAGGACTGACGATGGGCTCCTACGCATTCTACGTCTACGGCTCCTATGGCTTTGCCGCTATTGTGACGATCGCAGTGACGCTCTGGACCTGGACTGACGGGCGTGCACGCCAGAAGGAATTGGCAGCGCTTGAAGCCGCCGGTATCCGCCGCCGGTCCGCCCGACCGAAGGACGGCGAATGACCGAAGCTCAGCAAGACAATAAGCCGAAGAGCCGCTATGCGCTTGCCCTGATCCCGCTGCTCATCTTCGGCGGCATCGCGGCAACGGCAGCCAAAATGCTCTACGATCAGGATTTCCACGGCAAGAATATCGCCGAAATCCCCTCCGCTTTGATCGGCACCAAGGCGCCGTCGCTGAACCTGCCGCCGCTCGAAGGCTCCAATCTGCCGGCGCTGACGGATGAAGCGGTCAAGGGCAAGCTCACCCTCGTCAACGTCTTCGCCTCCTGGTGCATTCCCTGCCGCGATGAGCATCCCCTTCTCAAACAGCTTGCCAAGGATGGGCGGCTGAACATCGTCGCGATCAACTACAAGGACAAGAACGAGAACGCCCTGCGTTTCCTTGGTGAACTCGGCAATCCCTATCACGCCATCGGCATCGACCCGAACGGCAAGGCGGCGATCGACTGGGGTGTCTACGGCATTCCGGAGAGCTATCTCGTCGCACCTGACGGCACGATCATCTACAAGCGTGTCGGCCCCTTCGACGATATCAGCCTGAAAGAGGGCCTCTTCCCGGCGATGGAAAAGGTACTGGGCAAGCCGGTTTCCTAAGCACCGCCCTGCCAGACCTTGATGGCCTCAACCGGCCAGATCAGCATCAGCACATTCAGTGTCAGATTATCCCGGATCATGTAGCCGGTGAAAATCTCGAAGAAGATGGCAATGGCAACGGTCAGCGCCACAGGCGCTCTCGAGGCGAAGAAAAAGCCGACGACCATGAAGATCGTGTCCATGGCCGAATTGATGATGCTGTCGCCGTAATAGTCGAGCGAGATCGTCGCCGTGCGGTAGCGGTCGATGATCAGAGGCGAATTTTCCAGAAGCTCCCAGCCGGATTCGATGAGAACAGCCAGGAGCAGGCGCGCCGCAAACGGCTTGCCGCGTAGCACGAGATGCGCCAGCCCGTAGAACAGGAAACCGTGAATGATATGCGACGGCGTGTACCAGTCGGACAGGTGCTGGGAATTGCCGCTGGAATTGACCGTGCCTTCCCACAGCTTGACATAGCCGCAAGTGCAGATCGGCACCCGGCCCATCAGATATTCGGCAACGATCTGCGCGACCAGCACCGCAAGGCAGGCGGAAAACCAGAAGATCTGATGCCGTGACCGGTCGGTGCCCTCGATAACAGTCACTTCTCGCTTTCAGCCTCGGTGGAAATGCTGTGCTTCAGCACCAGCGGCATCTGCGCCATGGTGAAGATGATGGTGATCGGCATCGTGCCCCAGACCTTGAAGGTAATCCAGAAATTATCCGAGAAATTACGCCAGACGACTTCGTTCAGCACCGCAAGAAATAGGAAGAAGATACCCCAGCGGATCGTCAGCTTGCGCCAGCCTTCGGCATCGAGCTGGAAGGCGGCGTTGAAGACATAGCCGAGCAGCGACTTGCCGAAGGCGAGGCCGCCAAGCAGGGCAAAACCGAAGAGCGCATTGACGATCGTCGGCTTCATCTTGATGAAGGTTTCGTTCTGCAGCCAGATCGACAGAGAACCGAAGATCAACACGACGATGCCCGAAACGAAGGGCATGATCGGCAGATGGCCGAGCATGATCTTGGAAACCACCAGCGAGAGAATAGTTGCGCCCATGAACAGCCCGGTCGCCACGAAGAGCGGACCGCCGAGTTCGGCCAATGCCGGAAAACGCGCGACAAGCCATTCACCACGCAGATTGGCAAAGAAAAAGACCATAAGCGGTCCGAGTTCCAGCGCCAGTTTCAGAAGCGGATGATGCCGGTCTGCGGCGCTGGGAGTAATATCGCTTTCAGTCGTCATGCTTCTTCAAACCTGCTTTTTTGCAATGCATGCAAGCCATCAACGGCTAATCTGTGGCATCATTGGCCAATGCCGGCAATGGCCTGCGCAAAATCCTCTGCCTCGAACGGTTCGAGATCGTCGACCCCTTCCCCGACACCGATGAAATAGACTGGCAGCTTATGCTTGGCGGAGATCGCTACCAGAATGCCGCCGCGCGCCGTGCCGTCAAGCTTGGTCATGATCAGCCCGCTGACGCCGGCGACATTGCGGAAGATTTCCACCTGATTGAGCGCGTTCTGGCCCGTCGTCGCATCGAGCGTCTGGAGAACGGTGTGGGGCGCATCCGGGTCGAGCTTGCCGAGCACGCGCACGATCTTCTCGAGCTCGGCCATCAGCTCCGCCTTGTTTTGCAGCCGGCCAGCCGTATCAATGATCAGCACATCGCATTTCCTAGCCCTCGCCTGCTCAAAAGCGTCATAGGCAAGGCCTGCCGCATCCGCGCCGAGCTTGGTGCCGATGAATTCGGACTTGGTGCGATCGGCCCAGATCTTCAGCTGCTCGATGGCCGCAGCACGGAACGTATCGCCGGCCGCCAGCATCACCTTCAGGCCGGAGCCAGATAGCTTCGCCGCAAGCTTACCGATCGTCGTCGTCTTGCCGGTGCCGTTGACGCCGACAACGAGGATCACATGCGGCTTGTGCGAAAGATCGAGCTGCAGCGGCTTGGCGACCGGCTTCAGCACCTTAGCGATTTCGTTCGCCATGATACGGCTGACATCTTCGCCGGTCACATCCTTGCCGTAACGCTCCGAAGCGAGCGTATCGGTCACCCGCATAGCCGTCTCGACGCCGAGGTCGGCCTGGATGAGCAGGTCTTCGAGATCCTGAAGCGTCTCGTCGTCAAGCTTGCGCTTGGTGAAGAGTGCGGTGATCTGGCCAGTAAGCTGCGAGGAGGTGCGCGCCAGACCATTGCGCAGGCGCTGGAACCAGGAGAGTCTCGGCTGCGGCGCGGCTACCGGTTCCGGTTCAGCGGCCGGTCCGGTGGCGAAGCCTTTGGGAAGGATGGAGTTCGGTGCCGACCTGTCGGAGGTGGCACCCTCCTCTGTCCTGCCGGACATTTCCCCAAGAGGGGAGATCGGCATGGAACGAGAATCCTGCTCTAGCTCAGCCGAAATTTCCAGGGCGTCGCGAGTCGGAATCTCCTCTGGAAATGTCTCAGTTGGCTCGACCCTGCCTTCCGCTCTTACGGCAGCATCATCCTCCAAATGATCTTTCCCCTTGTGGGGGAGATGTCCCGAAGCGACAGAGGGGGGTGCCACTGCGACGTCATCTGCAGCCGCTTCCGCTTCGGCTTCCAGCAGCGACAAGGGCACGACACCCATATCGCTCAGATCATCGGCGATCGGGAGCAGTTCCGGCTCGCCTTCAATAGGCTCCTGTTCTGCTACAGCTTCATCGAGATCGGCCGCAGGTCCGCCAGCCGTGTCCATCTCCTCGGCAAGAACTGGATCGTCAGCAACTGGCAGATCTTCGTCGCGCGAGCGCGGCTCCAGCTCCCTTTCAACTGCCTCCGGCACAGGCTCTTCCGCCGGCTTGCCGAAGGTGAAGACCTTTTTGATGAAACTGAGCGCCATGAGCTGTCCGTGAAGTCAGGCCGCCGCGGCAGCCGTCAATTGCATGTGGAGATGCTTGCCGTTGTGGCCTGATATCGTCGCTTCGACGATATCGCGCGGGCGAAGACCGGGGACAGTGACAAGCGTGAAGTTTTCCGTATGGGCAAGACCGTTATTTTCCACCAGTAGCCATTGCCGCGTTCCGACCATCTTGTCCAGATGGCGCTGGTGCAGCATCTGTCCAGTGGCGCGGAGGCGAGCGGCGCGATCCTTAATGAGCGAGCGATCGAGCTGCGGCATGCGCGCGGCAGGCGTGCCGGGCCGCGGGCTATAGGGGAAGACGTGCAGATGCGCGATGTCGGCTTCTTCGGCGAGGCGCGCCGCGTTCTCGAACATCTCCTCGGTCTCCGTCGGGAAGCCGGCGATCATGTCTGCGCCGAAACTTATCTCCGGCCGCAGCCGGCGCACCTCTTCGATGAAACGCAGAGCATCGGCACGCAGATGGCGGCGCTTCATGCGCTTGAGGATCATGTCATCGCCGTGCTGCAGGGAAAGATGCAGATGCGGCATGAAACGCGGTTCGTCCGCGATGAGGTCCATGAGATGGCGATCGGCCTCGATACTGTCGATCGACGATAGCCGCAGCCTGCGTATGTCAGGCACCTGCTTGAGCAGTGCCTTTGCGAGCAGACCAAGCGTCGGCTCGCCGGGAAGATCTGCGCCATAGCTCGTAGCATCGACGCCGGTCAGAACGATTTCGCGATAGCCGCTGTCAACGAGATTGCGGGCCTGATCGACCACGGCCCCCATCGGCACCGAACGCGAATTGCCGCGGCCATAGGGGATAATGCAGAATGTGCAGCGATGGTCGCAGCCGTTCTGCACCTGGATGAAGGCGCGCACGTGGCCGTCAATATGCTTGACCATCTGTGGCGCGGTGTGGCGCACACTCATGATATCGTTGACACGAAGCTTCTCTTCCGCCGAAACGCCGAAATCCGGAAGCGCGCGATAAGAGGCAGCCTTCAGCTTCTCCTCATTGCCGAGCACGGCATCAACCTCGGCCATTTCCGCGAAGGTCTGCTTTTCAGTCTGGGCGGCACAGCCAGTGACGATGATGCGGGCATGCGGATTGTCGCGGCGCGCGCGGCGGATCGCCTGCCGGGCCTGGCGCACGGCCTCGCCGGTCACGGCGCAGGTATTGACCAGAATGGCATTGTTGAGCCCGGCCGCTTCCGCCTGCGATCTCATGACTTCGGATTCATAGGTATTGAGACGGCAGCCGAAGGTAATGACCTCGACGCCGCTCACCGCGCTTCCGCCCCACGTTCGGCATCGCGAGACCATGTGCCGGTCGAAGGATCGAGCGCACCGGACCATTCCCATTCGGCAGGGCCGGTCATGACGACATGGTCGTCTTCGCGCCAGTCGATGACCAGCGGCTGGCGGATCGGGCTGGAGGCGACGTCGATCGTCACCTTGCGGCCGGTGCGGCCGGTGCGCGCAGCACTGACGGCAGAGGCACAGGCAGCCGAACCGCAGGCAAGCGTCAGGCCGGCGCCGCGCTCCCAGGTGCGTGTCCGCAGCGCCGAATCCGAGATGACCTGCGCCAGCGTGATATTCGCCTTTTCCGGGAACATCGGATGGTTTTCGAGCAGCGGCCCGAAACGTTCGAGATCGAAGCTCATCGGATCGCGGTCGACCCAGAAGATCGCATGCGGATTACCCATCGACATGGCCGAAGGCGAATGCAGCACCGGATTGTCGATCGGCCCGATCTGCAGCTCGATGCGGCTCGTATCGTGAAATTCTTCCGCGAGTGGAATACGATTCCATTCGAAAACCGGCCGGCCCATATCGACGGAGATCGTGCCATCCTCATGCTCGACTGCGTTCAGGATGCCGGCGACCGTCTGGAAGGTGAAGGCCTTCTTGCCGGTCTCGGCGGCCAGCGCCTGCACGACGCAGCGCGTACCATTGCCGCAGGCCTGCGCCTTCGAGCCATCGGAATTGAGGATGTCGATATATGCGTCGGTTCCCTGCGCCTTCGGATCATGGATCGCCATGATCTGATCGAACTGCGTCTCGGCATCGGCATTGAGTGCGATCGCCGCCTGCGGCGTCACCTTGTCGGTCCGCCCACGCATGTCGACAACCAGGATCTTGTTGCCAAGCCCGTTCATCTTCGCGAATTCGACCGTGTTACTCATCTGACTATTTCCGCTGCGTTTTGGCTGTATATGGCGGAAATGCTCGGGGATTACCAGTGGGTGAGCGCCAAGCGAGGTTCGCCCTCTTTCTTACGCATAAAAGCCAGGCCCCGCGAAATCAGACCGGGTACGGCACAGTCAGCCTTTGGAAATCGCGCAAAATCCAGATCTATCGCACCGTGCCCTCGGGATTGAGAGACGCCGCGTGGGCTTCGACGATAGCAGCGGTAATCACCTTTCTGAGCTCGTAGACCAGCAAGCGGGACCGCTTGCGATCCAGGTCTTGTGCCGCCTTCGCCAAATTCAGGCCTTCCCGCAGAACTATATTATGGGCGCGTGCCAACGCCCAGCTTTCTATATCTGGGTTTATCATTTGATATCTCCGCCGATTCATTCGGCATCAAGGATATTCACGAATCATTTTACAGAATTTACTTAAGTAGAAAATAGAATCAGAAGCTGAATATTTTGCAACTGGCATTCAGCGCGAATTCGGCTTGCCGATCAAAATATTCAACTAAATATGGGTGAATTTTAAAGCGGATATGTTAGTATATACAAATATGTACTTCCGTTGCCGCGACCGGCTGCATAGCGGAATATCCGCGCACCGCTCCTGCCGCACGACTTCAGACCACACGACTTCAGAAAAGTCCGCCACGACGTCGTTGAACGCATTCGCCTTGACTTTCCCGCGGCTTTCCTGTTTATCGCGCTAAATCTGCGACGAGTAATAGACTCCGAGCCGCCGACCGGGACTGGATTCCGGAGGTCAACATCCGACAGCGCGCTGCGCCCTCGGGTGCTTTTTGGCTTTGCGTCTTGTTTTCGTCAAGGAAAAGCACGACGTTCCAGGGCATCCAAAAACTCCCCGAAACGTATCAAGGAAGAGCCGATGTTTGAGAACCTCCAGGACCGTCTTGGTTCCATCCTGAATGGACTGACAGGCCGTGGCGCGCTTTCGGAAAGTGATGTTTCCGCAGCGCTGCGGGAGGTTCGCCGTGCGCTTCTGGAAGCCGACGTTTCGCTGGAGGTGGTCCGCTCCTTTACCGACCGCGTGCGTGAAAAGGCCGTTGGCGCCGAGATCCTAAAGTCGATCAAGCCCGGCCAGATGGTCGTCAAGATCGTCCATGACGAGCTCATCGAAATGCTCGGCGGCGAGGGTGTCGGTGTCGACCTTCATGCAGCCGCCCCAGTCGTCATCATGATGGTCGGCCTGCAGGGCTCCGGTAAGACGACGACGACGGCAAAGATCGCCAATCGCCTGACGACGCGCGAGAAGAAGAAGGTGCTGATGGCATCGCTCGACACGCGCCGTCCGGCAGCGCAAGAGCAGCTTCGCCAACTCGGCGCTCAGGCAAACATCGACACCCTGCCTGTTATTGCCGGCCAGTCTCCGACCGATATCGCCGCCCGCGCCGTTCAGGCCGCCAAGCTCGGCGGCCATGACGTCGTCATTCTCGACACCGCCGGCCGTACCCATATCGACGAACCCTTGATGGTCGAAATGGCCGACATCAAGAAGAAGTCGAACCCGCACGAAATCCTGCTGGTCGCCGATAGCCTGACCGGCCAGGACGCCGTCAACCTTGCCCGCAACTTCGATGAACGTGTCGGCATCACCGGCCTCGTACTGACCCGCATGGATGGCGATGGACGCGGCGGTGCGGCCCTTTCCATGCGCGCCGTCACCGGCAAGCCGATCAAACTGATCGGCGTCGGCGAACGAATGGGCGAACTGGAGGAATTCCATCCGCGTCGTATCGCTGACCGTATCCTCGGCATGGGCGATATCATCTCGCTCGTCGAGAAGGCGGCTGAAAACATCGACGCCGAAAAGGCGGCTGCCATGGCCGCCAAGATGGCCAAGGGCAAGTTTGACCTGAACGACCTCGCCGACCAGCTGCGTCAGATGCAGAAGATGGGCGGCATGGGCGGCATTATGGGCCTGATGCCCGGTATGGCCGGCATGAAGGACAAGATGGCCGCCGCCGGCTTGGACGACAAGCTGTTCGGCCGCCAGATCGCCATCATCCAGTCGATGACAAAGGCCGAGCGCGCCAATCCCGACCTGCTCAAGCATTCGCGCAAGAAGCGCATCGCTGCCGGTTCCGGCACCGATGCGGCTGCCATCAACAAGCTTCTGAAGATGCATCGGCAGATGGCCGACATGATGAAGATGATGGGCGGCAAGGGCAAAGGCGGCATGATGAAGCAGATGATGGGCGGCCTTGCCGGCAAAATGGGGCTGGGGGGCCTCGGCGGCATGGGCGGCATGCCTGATCTCTCGAATATCGACCCGAAGCAGCTTGAAGCGCTACAGAAGCAGGCGGAAGCCGTGGGTCTCGGAAAGCCGGGTGGGGGTATGCCCGGTCTAGGCGGAGGCTTGCCGGGCGGATTGCCCGGTCTTGGCGGCGCAAAGCTGCCGGGCCTCGGTGGTGGTTTCCCGGGCCTGCCCGGATTGCCCAAGAAGAAGTGAAAGGATCGCCTGCCCCATGATTGATCCAGACGTCAAAGCCCAGCTTTCGAGCTACCGCCAGTCGATCGACAATATCGACGCGGCGCTCGTCCACATTCTGGCCGAACGCTTTCGCTGCACCAAAGAGGTCGGCGTGCTGAAGGCTAAGTACAAGTTGCCGCCGGCGGATCCGGCGCGCGAGGAATACCAGATCGCTCGTCTTCGTCAGCTTGCCGAAGATGCGCATCTGGACCCGGATTTCGCCGAGAAGTTCCTGAACTTCGTCATCAAGGAAGTCATCCGACATCATGAGCAGATCGCTGCGGACCACGCTGAACAGAGCGCCGCAGCCCGATAACCATGCCGCTCAACGAAGCGGTTCAAGAAAAGCCTAAGGAGTAAAGAATATGGCACTGAAAATTCGTCTCGCACGCGGTGGTTCCAAGAAGCGCCCGTACTACCACGTCGTTCTCGCCGATGCCCGCAGCCCGCGTGACGGCCGCTTCCTTGAGAGCCTCGGTTCCTGGAACCCGATGCTCGCCAAGGACGACGAGAAGCGCGTTCAGCTGAACGGCGAACGCATAAAGCACTGGCTCGACCAGGGCGCGCTGCCGACCGACCGCGTTCTGCGCTTCCTCGACGAAGCCGGCATCTCCAAGCGCGAAACCCGCAACAACCCGGAAAAGGCAAAGCCGGGCAAGAAGGCTCAGGAGCGCGCTGCCGAAAAGGCTCAGAAGGCTGCTGACGCCGCTGAAACTGCTGCTTCCGCCGAATAATAGGTTTCGACCCAATCCGGACGGGCGGCATGGCGACATGCCGCCCGTTTTCGTTTCCATTCCCACGCACTTCGTTTATGAGAAGCGTGATCCCAGCTTCTTGCCTGCGTTCGAATGAAGGAACCCATGACCAAGCTTGAAAATCCGGTGCTGATGGCAACCATCGGCGGCGCGCAGGGCATTCGTGGCGAGGTGCGTGTAAAGGCCTATACGGCCGATCCGACCGCGCTCGGCGACTACGGCCACCTGCACAGCATGGATGGACGCGTTTTCGAAGTTCTCGAACTGCGCGAGATGAAGAACATTGTCGTCGTCCGCTTCCGCGGCGTCAACGACCGCAACGCCGCCGAGGCGTTGAACGGCCTGGAACTCTATATCGAACGCGACAACCTGTCGGATGAGGAACTGGAGGACGACGAGTTCTTCTATGCCGATCTGGAAGGGCTCGAAGCCTTCGACGATCAGGGCATCAGTTACGGCACAGTGACCGGAGTCTTCGATTTCGGCGCCGGCGATCTTCTGGAACTCAAAGGTCCCGGCAAGCGCCCGGTGCTGATCCCCTTTTCGGAAGCCTCCGTGCTGGAAATCGACCTTGAAGCCGGCAAGCTGCTCATTGATCCGCTTGCGGCCGGCCTCGTCGACAATCCCGACGACCTGAAGGGGCTCGCCCCCGGCAAGCCGAAGAAAAAGAAGTAGGCGCCATGGCTTTCCGGGCGACCGTGCTGACACTCTACCCGGAAATGTTTCCGGGCCATCTGGATTTTTCGCTCGCCGGCAAGGCGGCAGAGCGTGGACAATGGTCGCTCGATACCGTGCAGATCCGCGATTTTGCGGCGGATAAGCACCGAACCGTCGATGATACACCGGCCGGCGGCGGCGCCGGCATGGTGCTGAAGCCCGATGTGCTCGCCCGGGCCATCGACAGCGCTTCTGAAAATGACAACCGCCCGCGCCTCCTGATGAGCCCGCGCGGCAAACCGCTGACGCAGGAGCGCGTGCGGCAGCTGGCGGTCGGCGACGGGGTGATCATCGTCTGCGGCCGTTTCGAAGGCGTCGACCAGCGTGTGATCGAGGCACGCGAACTCGAGGAAGTCTCGATCGGCGATTACGTACTGTCAGGCGGCGAGCCGGCAGCGTTGATCCTGCTCGACGCGATCGTGCGCATCCTTCCGGGCGTCATGGGCAATGACCTCTCCGGCCTGCATGAAAGCTTCGAAGGCGGACTTCTGGAACATCCGCATTATACCCGCCCGCAGGAATGGGAAGGCCGCGAGATACCGGCGATCCTCACTTCCGGCAATCACGGCGCCATCGAGAAGTGGCGCCATGAACAATCCGTCTCGCTGACAAAAGAACGGCGGCCAGACCTGATTGGGGCGCAGAAGCCCGAAAAAGCAGGCTGATTTCACAAATTTGTCGCCCAAGGGATGACAGGTGGAAGTCTTTCGTGTAATGGCGCACGCGGAAATGGGGTTTAACCCTGTCTGCCAGCAAACAAAGAATGGCGAATCCGCTCCCGCCCGCAAGGGCAAACTCCGGAGGCATCGACCGAAGGACAGTGTGAGCGCTCTGGCTGTTTCAGAAGAACCAAAGGTTAAGACGATGAACATCATTCAGCAGCTTGAGGCCGAACAGGCCGCCAAGATCGAAGCCAAGCGCACCCTTCCTGAATTCTCCCCGGGCGACACCGTCCGTGTCAACGTGAAGGTCACGGAAGGCAACCGTACCCGCGTTCAGGCCTACGAAGGCGTTTGCATCGCGCGCTCCGGCGGCGGTCTGCAGGAAAACTTCACGGTCCGCAAGATCTCCTACGGCGAAGGCGTCGAGCGCGTATTCCCGGTCTACTCCCCGATGATCGAAAGCGTCGAAGTCGTTCGCCGCGGTAAGGTCCGTCGCGCCAAGCTCTACTACCTGCGCGATCGTCGCGGTAAGTCGGCTCGTATCGTCGAGAACACCGGCACCCGCGCCCGCAAGCTCAACGATGCCGAGCGTCAGGCCCTTGCCGAGGAAAAGGCACGTATCGAAGCTGAAAAGGTTGCAGCAGCTCAGGCTCTCGCCGCCGAAAAGGCAGCAGCAGAAGCCGCTGAAGCAAAGGCCGCCGCAGAAGCTGCAGCCGCTGCTGAAGGTTCGGCTGAATAAGCAGCTCGCGAAAGCGAAATCATTGCATGGGAAAGGCGGTCTTTGGGCCGCCTTTTCTTTTTGCGCCAGTGTGCAGCGCTTGCAGCCTTGCCATATCAGCATCTTCCATGACAATTCTGCCGTTCAAATATTGGGGAGCCACACCATGTTCTTTCGCCGCACTGTTCTTGCCAGCCTGACCGCCGCAATGCTTTCGCCGCTCGCAGCTTTCGCCGGCAGCCTGCCGGACCTTGGCGGCAAGACTGTCGTCGTGGTGACGGAAAACGCCTATCCGCCGCTGCAGTTCGTCGACCCCAAGTCCGGTCAGCAGATCGGCTGGGAATATGACGCGATGAACGAGATTGCCAAGCGGCTGAACTTCCAGGTCGAATACCAGAACACCAGCTGGGACGCGATGATCCAGGCCGTATCCGACGGCCAGTACAATATCGGCATGACCGGCATCACCATCAAGGACGATCGCAAGCAGAAGGTTGATTTCTCCGATCCCTATATGCGCTCGCAGCAATTCATGCTTGTTCGTGGCGATGAGAAGCGTTTCACCGACGCCAAGAGCTTCGGTGCCTTCAACGATGGCCTGATCGGCGCCCAGCCCGGCACTTCGCCTTTCTATACCGCCGTCTATGAAATCCTGGATGGCAACGAACAGAACCCGCGCATCAAGCTCTTCGAAACCTTCGGCGCAACCGTGCAGGCTCTGAAGACCGGCGATGTCGATCTCGTCCTGACCGACAGCGTCGCTGCCAAGGGTTATGTCGATTCTTCGAATGGCGGGCTGAAGGTCGTCGGTGAACCGCTCGGCACCGAGGATTTCGGCTTCATCTTCCCGAAGGGTTCCGATCTCGTCGCTCCCGTCAATGCCGCCATTGCCGACCTGAAGGCGGACGGCACCTTTGATGCACTGAACAAAAAGTGGTTCCTCGACTACAAGATGGGCCAGTAGTCCCCCGAGCGATCGCAGATGGCATTACCACCATCCCCGCGACACGAGAAGGACGACCGTCCCTGGTGGCTGGTCGTCCTTGTTCTGATCGGCGTCGTTCTCGCCGTCGTCATCATTACCAACGATATTTACACGCAGGTCTTCCGGACCGTCGTGAATGGTGCCGGCATTACCGTCTTCGTGACGCTCGTCGCCTTTGTGCTGGCGACCGTACTCGGTCTGGGCATTGCGCTACTTGGCCTCTCCGACAATATCGTGCTGCGCCAGATCGCCCGCTTCTACATCGAGATCATCCGGGGCATTCCAATCCTCGTGCTGCTCTTCTATATCGCCTTCGTCGGCGCGCCGGGCGTTGTCGCAGCCTATAATTTCCTGATCACCCCCCTGGTGAAGGCCGGTATTGCCGAGCCGATCCTCGTGCGTGATCTGTCGCTGATGTGGCGCGCCATCATCGCCCTGATGATCGGCTATTCCTCTTTCATCGCCGAAATCTTTCGCGCCGGTTTCCAGTCGGTCGATATCGGCCAGATCGAGGCGGCCAAGTCGCTCGGCCTGTCGCGCTACCGCCGTTTCAGGCTCGTTGTCTTCCCGCAAGCAATCCGGGTGATCTTCCCGCCGCTCTCCAACGACTTCGTCTCGATGGTGAAGGATTCCTCCCTCGTCTCCGTCCTCGGCGTCGCCGACATCACGCAGATGGGCAAGGTCTATGCCTCCGGCTCCTTCCGCTTCTTCGAGACCTATTCGATCGTCACCTATATCTACCTGATCCTGACAATCGGCCTGTCGCTCTTCCTGCGGCGGATCGAGAAGAAGATGAAGCAGATGCCGCGACGCTAGAGCCGTCGCACGATTCGAATTGCCGTTTCGATCAAAAATCGCTATATCCAGCGCCATGGAATCCAAGTTCAGATGCATCGGTGCGCATATTTTCGTGCTGCAGGACCATTATCGCCTGCCGGCACGTTTCTTTGCGTCCGTTTCCGGTGCGCTCAACAGCCGACTTCGTTGATCGAATGACGGCCGGCGGAGCCTGTCCGCCATATCCTTAAATTCCATGCTCCAGCCAAAACGGACTATAGCCATGAGCGCACCGCGTACCCTTTACGACAAGATCTGGGCCGACCACCTGGTGGATGAACAGCCTGACGGCACCTGTCTTCTCTATATCGACCGTCACCTGGTCCATGAAGTCACCTCGCCGCAGGCCTTCGAAGGCCTGCGCATGACCCACCGCAAGGTTCGCGCGCCTGAAAAGACGCTTGCCGTCGTCGACCATAACGTTCCGACCTCACCCGACCGCCATCTCGGCATCAAGAATGAGGAAAGCCGCATCCAGGTCGAAGCGTTGGCAACCAATGCAGCCGAATTCGGCGTCGAGTATTACTCGGCAAGCGACAAGCGTCAGGGCATCGTTCACATCGTCGGTCCGGAACAGGGTTTCACCTTGCCCGGCATGACCATTGTCTGCGGCGATAGCCACACCTCGACGCACGGCGCCTTCGGCGCGCTGGCGCATGGGATCGGCACCTCCGAGGTCGAACATGTCCTGGCGACCCAGACGCTGATCCAGAAGAAGGCGAAGAACATGCTGGTGCGGGTCGACGGCCTGCTTCCGCCGCATGTAACCGCCAAGGACATCATCCTCGCCATCATCGGCGAGATCGGCACGGCCGGCGGCACCGGCCACGTCATCGAATTTGCGGGCGAAGCTATCCGCGCGCTGTCGATGGAAGGTCGCATGACGATCTGCAACATGACGATCGAAGGCGGAGCCCGCGCTGGTCTGATCGCCCCTGACGAAAAGACCTTCGAATACATCAAGGGCAAGCCGCGTGCGCCGAAGGGCGAGGCGCTGGAACAGGCGATTGCCTACTGGAAGACACTGCAGACCGATGAAGGCGCTCATTACGACCGCGTCGTAGTGCTCGATGCTGCCAACCTGCCGCCGATCGTATCCTGGGGTTCCTCACCCGAGGACGTGATTTCCGTACAGGGTATCGTACCGAACCCTGACGATATCCAGGACGAGACGAAGCGCACCTCCAAATGGCGCGCGCTCGACTATATGGGCCTGAAGCCGGGCACCAAAATGACCGATATCACCCTCGACCGCGTCTTCATCGGCTCCTGCACCAACGGCCGCATCGAGGATCTGCGCGAGGTCGCCAAGGTCGTTGAAGGCAAGACCGTTGCCTCGACCGTCGATGCCATGATCGTACCGGGCTCCGGTCTCGTGAAGGAACAGGCGGAAGCCGAAGGTCTCGACAAGATCTTCAAGGCCGCAGGCTTCGACTGGCGCGAGCCGGGTTGCTCTATGTGCCTTGCCATGAATGACGACCGCCTGAAGCCGGGCGAGCGCTGCGCATCGACCTCGAACCGCAACTTTGAAGGCCGCCAGGGCTTCAAGGGCCGCACGCATCTCGTCTCGCCGGCCATGGCCGCCGCAGCCGCGATTGCCGGTCACTTCGTCGATATCCGCGAGTGGAACTAGGCTCTTTCGGAGGACTGAACCTAAAAAAGCCTGGCGCCTCTGAACTAACTCCCGAAAGTTGGACGACAACCTTCGGGGTCAGTTCACTCCGCGCCGGGCTTTTTATTGGTGAAATAGCGATCA
Organism: Rhizobium sp. KNZ14-9A; assembly: GCF_056755015.1. NCBI lineage: Bacteria > Pseudomonadati > Pseudomonadota > Alphaproteobacteria > Hyphomicrobiales > Rhizobiaceae > Rhizobium > Rhizobium sp. KNZ14-9A. The sequence continues at coordinate 4,079,085 of NZ_JBPGXB010000002.1, read as the reverse complement.
CGCTCTTTGGATCGAATATTCTCGCTCCGACCGGCCGCGGCGCCAGCAGGCGCCGTTGTCGGTAGGCATTCTCTAAAGCTGCTATCTTGCTGCTCGATGGTTGAATCGGCGTGAAATCATATGTTTTATGTGACGTTTGGATGAAATTTCATCTGTCGACCGAAAATCCCTGCTTCTTTCCTGCCACTCGCCCGTTAACGAATGACGCCCGCCGTTTCGCAGACAACGACCGGAGGTGGGGTCTCCATTGATTTCAACGGAGAAGAGCTATGAACAAGACACTGATCAAGCGCTTGCCGATAGCCTTCGGCGCAGTCCTTTGCCTCGCAGCAGCCAATGCTGCCCTTGCGGCGCCGGTGCCTATGGGCACGTCGCCTGAAACACCCGGCACTGTGGAACAAGTCGCTACGCGAGAGCACAGCTGGAATGGCTACCGTGGCTACGAGAATCCGCGTGAAGGCTATCGCCGAGGGCCAGACGGCTATTGGTACCCTGCCAAGGCCTTTGGCGTTTCATCTGAAACGACCGGCTCCGTCGGCATGCCAGCCCCGCTCGCCGGGCCCACGCCCTATCGGATGGATAGGAAGCGCCCCTTGGATATGGACTGCAACCTCCGTTTCAATCCAGGGAGCGGCTCGAGCTGCAATTATTGATCGGCTGCAGCATTAGATGACCCTCTCCAGCCCGGTGGGGGCCATCTGTTCAAGGCTTAGAACGTCGCCGTGTACGGATCCGGACCCATGCGAGCGCCGGCGCTATCGAGCTTGGCGATCACTGCCATGTCTTCGCCATCCAGCTTGAAGTCGAAGACGTTGAAATTCTCTTCGATGCGCGAGGGCGTCACCGACTTCGGAATGACGACAAGGCCGGTATCGATGTGCCAGCGGATGATCACCTGCGCCGGCGTCTTGCCATGCTTGGCAGCAATCTGACCGATGATCGGATTGGAAATGAAGCGGCCCTGACCGAGCGGGCTCCAGGATTCCGTGACGATATTCAGCTTCTTATGCGCCTCCTGCGCCGCCTTCTGCTGAAAGTCCGGATGCAGCTCGATCTGGTTGATAACAGGAACCACGCCTGTATCGCCGACGATATGGTCGAGATGGTCTGGATAGAAGTTCGACACGCCGATGGAGCGGACGCGACCTTCTTCCCTCAAGCGCACGAAAGCCTTCCAGGTTTCGCGATAAAGCCCGCGATGCGGCGATGGCCAGTGGATGAGATAGAGATCGATATAATCGCTACCGAGCTTCTGCAGGCTGACCTCGAAGGCACGCAGTGCATTGTCATAGCCCTGGTCGGTATTGCGCAGTTTCGTCGTGACGAAGATATCCTTGCGGTCGATGCCGGAGGAGCGGATGCCTTCGCCGACGCCCTCTTCGTTGTCATAGCCGGACGCCGTATCGATGTGGCGATAGCCGGCGGCCAGTGCGGTGCGCACGGTCGGAGCCGCGATATCTTGGGGCGTCTGCCAGACGCCGAGACCCACCTGGGGAATGGAATGTCCGTCGTGGAAAGTAATGATGGGCTGAGTGGTCACAATATATCTCCGGAAGTTTGAAGGAATGGCCAAAGACACGAATTGAATGGGGCATGAATTGAAGCCGCGAAGCGGTTTTCCCTGGACGCATCGCAGCCCGCGCATCCGGTCGAAAGTCCATATAGGACAGAGAGCCCGCAATACAATCAGAGAACGCGGAGGATCGTTCCCTTTCTGAGGTGAGGCAGAATGCGGCGCATGTCGCGGGCGCTGATCGCTACACAGCCGGCGGTCGGCTCGTATCCTGGCCGGATCAGATGGAAAAAGATCGCTGAGCCGCGATTGCGCGCCCGGGAGGTCATGTTCCAGTCGAGCACCAAGCAGATATCGTAGAGTCCGTCCTTCCGCTTCATTTCTTCATGGCTCGGTTTGAACGGCGCCTTGACCAGCCTGTTGTAATTCGCATCGGTGGGCTGATCGCACCACAGCATGTCGGAGTGGATGCGCTTGATGGGCAGCGCTGTAGGGAGACGGCCGTTTCGTTCGCCGCGCCGGAAACCGTAGAGCAGCCGCATGGCAGCAATCGGCGTCGCCCCGTCGCCTTCCCGCTTGATCACGGTCCGGCCGCTACGGCCGATCGCGGCGGGCAAGGTGAGCGGGCCAAAACGGACGATGGCTCTGTTTGGCTTGCCCGGCGCGGCACGCACCACGAGCGTTGAGGGCTGCCCATTTCGCTCTCGCCTTGCTTTTTCCATTTTTCTCGCATGTTCTTGAATTGCCTTGGGCTTCGATTGAAACCATATGAGACCCTAGGCAGCAACAGCAGCAGATCGCCAATCCTTGCCAAATGTGGAATTTGGCGTAGGAGTATCTGACCAACGCAAGGACGCACCCGCATGACCGCACGCACCATTCTTCTGGTGGATGACGACGACGACCTTCGCCAGACGCTGACGGAGCAATTGTCGTTGTATGAGGAATTCTCGGTCCTGCAGGAAGCGACCGCGGGCAAGGGCGTCCAGGCCGCCCGCTCCAATCCGGTCGATCTGCTGATCATGGACGTCGGCCTGCCCGATATGGACGGCCGCGAGGCGGTAAAGCTGCTGCGCAAGGGTGGCTTCAAGGCGCCGATCATCATGCTGACCGGTCATGACACGGATTCGGACACGATCCTTGGCCTTGAGGCCGGCGCCAACGACTATGTGACAAAACCTTTCCGCTTCGCCGTGCTTTTGGCTCGCATCCGCGTGCAGCTTCGCCAGCACGAGCAGAGCGAAGATGCCACTTTCACTGTCGGCCCTTATCTCTTCAAGCCGAGCCAGAAGCTGCTGACCACAGATAACGGCCAGAAGATCCGTCTGACGGAAAAGGAGGCGGCGATCATCCGCTACCTCTACCGCGCCGAACAGAAGGTCGTGACCCGCGACGTGCTGCTGGAAGAAGTCTGGGGCTACAATTCCGGCGTCACCACGCACACGCTGGAAACCCACGTTTACCGTCTGCGCCAGAAGATCGAGCGGGATCCGTCCAACGCCGAGATCCTCGTGACGGAAAACGGCGGCTACAAGATCATCCCGTAGCATGTCTCTTTCCGACGATATCCATCTGCTGGCGCAGCTTCCGCTCTTCAAGGACATGAACGACGACCAGTTGCGCTTGATTGCCTTCGGCGCAGACCGTCGCGTGATTGCGGCCGGGCAGATGCTGTTCCGTCAGGGATCACCCGCCGAAAGCGCCTATGTGATCACGAGCGGCAGCCTCGAACTCAGCGTGACGGGCTCGGATGGCATGGCACGGACCGAAGCCATCGCTGGCCCCGGTGCATTGATTTCGGAGCTGGCTCTTATAACGCTGGTGGAGCGCAAGTTCACTGCAATTGCCCGCGAAGATACCGGCATCATCCGCATTACGCGGGCGCTGTTCCTTCGCCTGATCGAGGAATATCCCTCGGCGGCGCGCATCATGGAAAACCGTATCCGCGACAGTATTGCCGATCTCGCGGCACAGGCCGCAAGCCAGTTTCACCGTTTCAGCTGACGTTTCAGAGGTTGAGATGTACGGTCACCGGCACATGGTCGGATGGCCGCTCCCAACCGCGTGCTTCCTTCAGTACCTCGATGCGCTGCAGATGCGGACCGAGGTCGGGCGAAGACCAGATATGGTCGAGACGCCGGCCCTTGTCGGCAGCTTCCCAATCCTTCGCGCGGTAACTCCACCACGTATAGAGCTTCTCATTGGCAGGCACATGCTGGCGCATGAGATCGTGCCAGCCGCCACGCTTCATCACCTCGAGCAGCCCGTCGGTTTCGACCGGCGTATGGCTGACGATCTTCAGAAGCTGCTTGTGAGACCAGACATCATGTTCCAGCGGCGCGATATTGAGATCGCCGACGAGAATGGCTGACGTGTTCGGCTCGGCGCTCGCCTTGAGGTTCTTCATCTCCTCGATGAAATCGAGCTTGTGGCCGAATTTCGGATTGATCATGCGGTCCGGCTCGTCGCCGCCGGCAGGAACATAGAAATTGTGCAGGCGGATGCGACGGTTGCCGCGCTCGAAGACCGCCGAGATGTGGCGCGCGTCGCCGACATTGCAGTAGTCCTGCCGGTGGTCTTCGGTCAGCGGCACGCGGGAGGCTATAGCAACGCCATGATAGCCCTTCTGGCCGTGGATGATGATGTGCTCGTAGCCCATGGCGCGCAGCGGTGCCAACGGGAAGAGGTCGTTCGTAACCTTGGTTTCCTGCAGGCAGAGGATATCGGGCCTGTGCTTCAGCACGAGCTGCTCGACGATCGGCATGCGCAGCCGCACCGAATTGATATTCCAGGTGGTAATGGAGAAGCTCATGCCGATGCCCTTTCAGATCCCTCTGAAAAGGCTTTAGAGCAAAGGCGTGAGCGAGAAAACCGGCCGCAGGCAAAAGCGGCCGGCGATCAACCGAAAAGCATCAATCCCGGTTGGCCGAGGTGCCCTTGATATCCTCGTATGGCACGCGGAAGACACGCTCATCGAAGGCAACGCCGGTCTTCACGTTGAAGATCATCACCGACGTGTCCTTGCCCTGGTTGTCGGTGATCGTCCACTGGCGCAGGTCATAAGTCTTCGGGTCGAACATCATCGTGATGGTCGAGTTGCCGAACACCGTATTGTTGCCGAGCGAGATCGTCGTCAAATCGGACTCTTGCTTCACGCCCTTCACCATTCCGGCGGAAAGGTCGATACGCGGCGCAAGTAACAGGCTGAGCGGCGTCTTGGAAAGCGGATAGAGATCCCAGGTCTTCAGCTTCACGTTGCCGATCGCGACGTTCCTGCCGTCGGCAATGACGCGCATCGGCGACGGATCGTCATAGTTGAAGCGCAGCTTGCCGGGACGCTCGATGAAGAATTTGCCGCCGGTCTGTTCGCCACGGGGGCCAAACTGCACGAACTCGCCCTGCATGGTGGCGACGCCCGAGAAATGATCGGCAATCGCCTGTGCCGTGGCGCTGTTGGCAGCGGGTGCTGCCGCCTGGGCGACCTGGGCGAGAGCGGGAAACGGAACGGCGCTTGCAACGGCGGCAACAGCGAAGACGCCAAGAACGTCACGGCGGGTTACCGGCAGGCCGGAAAATATGGACGCGGAGTTGGTCATGTGAACCTCCTGTATGCGGTCTGCATGCCGCCGAAAGGCGGCGTCTTCAAGGCGCCGCGATCGCCCGGTGAAAGGTAACGGATTACATCCTCCGAGGTTTCCACCAGATGGGCTGCGCCATCAAATATTCTTTCCTCAACGGTCGAGGATATCTCCATCCGTCGGCACGAGAATCTCACGTTTGCCGGCATGGTTGGCAGGGCCAATGATGCCCTCCTGCTCCATGCGTTCGATCAGCGATGCCGCACGATTATATCCGATACCGAGCCTGCGCTGAACATAGGAAGTAGAGGCCTTGCCATCGCGCAGCACAATGGCGACGGCCTGATCGTAGGGATCTTCGGAATCGGCAAGATTTGACGTACCTGCCGGACCGCCACCATAATCGCCGTCCTCGTCGTCATCGGCAGTGATGGCATCGAGATATTGCGGCGAACCTTGCGTCTTCAGGTAGGAGACGATCTCTTCGACCTCAACGTCGGACACGAACGGACCATGGACGCGCTGGATGCGGCCGCCCCCTGCCATATAGAGCATATCACCCATACCGAGCAGTTGTTCGGCACCCTGCTCGCCGAGGATCGTGCGGCTGTCGATCTTGGACGTAACCTGGAAGGAGATGCGGGTCGGGAAGTTCGCCTTGATCGTGCCGGTGATGACGTCGACTGACGGACGCTGCGTTGCCATGATGACATGGATACCGGCCGCGCGCGCCATCTGCGCGAGGCGCTGCACGGCACCTTCAATATCCTTGCCGGCGACCATCATCAGGTCGGCCATTTCGTCGATGATGACGACGATATAGGGCATCGGCTGCAGATCGAATTCTTCGGTCTCGTAGACCGCTTCGCCGGTCTGCCGGTCAAAACCGGTCTGCACCGTGCGCGAGATCGTGTCGCCCTTGGCAAGTGCCTGCTCGACGCGCGTATTGAAGCCGTCGATGTTGCGAACACCGATCTTAGACATCTTCTTGTAACGCTCTTCCATCTCGCGGACGGTCCATTTGAGCGCGACGACAGCCTTCTTCGGATCGGTGACGACAGGGGAAAGCAGATGCGGAATGCCGTCGTAGACGGAGAGCTCCAACATCTTCGGATCGATCATGATGAGGCGGCACTGCTCCGGCGTCATACGGTAGAGCAGCGACAGGATCATCGTGTTGATGGCGACGGACTTACCCGAGCCGGTCGTACCGGCCACCAGCAGATGCGGCATCTTCGCGAGATCGGCGATCACGGCTTCGCCGCCGATCGTCTTGCCGAGCGCCATGGCAAGCTTCGCCTTGGAGCCTTCGAAATCACGCGAGGCGATGAGCTCGCGCAGATAGACGGTTTCACGCGTCTGGTTCGGCAGCTCGATGCCGATCGCATTGCGGCCCGGCACGACGGCGACGCGGGCGGCAATAGCACTCATCGAGCGGGCGATATCGTCGGCAAGGCCGATGACGCGGGACGACTTGATGCCGGGTGCCGGCTCCAGTTCATAGAGTGTGACGACCGGACCGGGGCGAACATGGATAATCTCGCCCTTGACCCCGAAATCTTCCAGCACGCCTTCCAGCATGCGGGCATTCTGCTCCAGCGCATCGGCCGAAAGCGTGGAATCGCGCACGACATTCTTCGGCTCCGCAAGCAGATGCATGGAGGGAAGCTGGAAGCCTTCCGGCCGGATGAACGAACCTTGCGCCTCGCGCTCGACGCGGGCGCCGGGCTTTGGGCGGGCGGAGGCAGGAATGACGCGCGGCTCGGGTTTACCGGCCGATTTGGCCGGCGCGCGGATCATCCAATCGTCATCATCGTCATCAGGCAGGATATCGGCCGGACGCGGCGGCATGTCGGTATTGAATGGCGGATCGTCGTCCTCGTCCTCATCGTCGTTGAGCGAGACGGAAGGCGCCGAAACGACCCGACGGCTCGAAGCGGAACGCGGCTCCATGGAAGGATCCATGCGCTCGCCGCGCGCTGCGGGCTTGGCGCGCACCGGCTCGTTCAGCGTACCGAATTCGTCATCGTTGAAGTCATAGGGCGATTCGAAATCGCTCTGGCGGCGCTTGCGCGGTCCCATGCCGAAAAGCCGTCGGAAACGCGCCTGGTTCATATACCAGGCGTGAGTCATGGCACCGCTAAAGGCCATCCAGCGGGACCCATCGTCCTCATCGTCCTCATCGCCGACGACACGCACCTTGCTGCGCGTATCGACATAATCCTCTTCTTCGTTTTCCTCCTCATCGAGCTCGCTGCGTCCGACGATGCCGGCTGCAAAGAGCATCATCCACGCGGTCGGGACGGCGAAGATGCAGCCGACTGCGGTGGCGAAAACGCCGGTCGGATAAGCGCCGACAAAGAGTGCGGGAAAACGCAGGATCATGTCGCCGATAACACCGCCAATACCGTTCGGGATCGGCCAGGTGAGCGGTGGTGGAAAACAGCCGATGACGGCGGAAGAAAGTATGGTGCCCACGAGCCAGGCGCCGGCGCGCGCCGGAATGCGGCTGATGCGACGGCCGGAAATCAGCGCCAGCGCCCAGGCGACGATCGGCAGCATCGAGACGACGCTTGCGAGCCCCAGGAACTGCATGGCGACGTCGGCAAAGGCAGCACCGCTATAACCGAGTATGTTGGTCGGCAGGTTACCGGTGGCGTAGGAATAGCTGGGATCGGTGACGTTCCATGTTGCAAGCGCCGCGACCGCGAGCGCCAAGACCAGGAAGACCGCAAAGCCGGTAAGAGCCTGGATCTGCCGCAGCATGAATGCCGAGAAGGAGAACCGGTCAGGACGACCATCCATCGCCGGCGACGTGCTTCTTGCCATGTGTCTAACCCGTCCAATGCCTGGGGGCACGCGAATCGCCAATGCTTCGCCGCGCCAAATGCGTCCGCTCCACCTAATCAAAGTAGAGTTAAAGCGATGTTAACCATGCATATGCCGGATCACTAAAAAGAAAAGGGCCCGAACCTGTGAAGGTCCGGGCCAAGAGCGGCTTATGGTTAGATAGGCCGCGACGGGCCGTTCAGCGGCGCCCTTGTGTCGGGCGCCGCAAACCCTGCGATCAGGAGTGGTAAGCGGCTTCGCCGTGCGTTGCGAGGTCGAGACCTTCGCGCTCGGCCTCGACCGAAACGCGCAGGCCGATGATGACATCGACGATCTTGTAGAGGATCGCCGAGCCGATGCCCGACCATAGCAGCGTCGTGAGCACGCCCTTGGCCTGGGCCAGGACCTGCGTAGCCGTGCCGGCATAGGAGGCAGCGAAATCAGCCGTCGAATAGTCGACGATACCGGCGCCGCCGAGGGCCGGGTTGACGAGGATGCCGGTACCGAGAGCGCCGATGATGCCGCCGATGCAATGGACACCGAAGACGTCGAGGCTGTCGTCATAGTTGAACTTGTTCTTCACGACGTCGACGAAGAAGTAGCAGACCGGCGAGACGATGAGACCGAGAACGATCGAACCCATCGGGCCGGCAAAGCCTGCCGCCGGAGTGACAGCGACGAGGCCGGCGACGGCGCCGGAAGCGCCGCCGAGCATGGAGGCCTTACCGCGAGCGAAGCTTTCGACGATGCACCAGGACACGGCGGCGGCGGCCGTCGCGACGAAGGTGTTGATCATGGCGAGCGATGCATAGGCATTGGCTTCGAGGTTAGAGCCGGCGTTGAAGCCGAACCAGCCGACCCAGAGCAGCGATGCGCCGACCATGGTGAGCGTCATCGAGTGCGGAGCCATGATCTCCTTCTTATAGCCGGTGCGCTTGCCGAGCATGATCGCGCCGACGAGGCCGGCGATACCGGCATTGATGTGAACGACCGTGCCGCCGGCGAAATCAATTGCGCCATAGGAGAAGATCAGGCCGGCCGGCGAGGTGTAGGAACTCGGACCGCCCCAGAACCAGACCATGTGCGCCATCGGGAAGTAGATAAAGGTAACCCAGAGCACGACGAACAGCATGACGGCCGAGAACTTGATGCGCTCGGCGAATGCGCCGACGATCAGGCCGGGCGTGATGCAGGCGAAGGTCATCTGGAATACGATGAAGGTGTATTCAGGGATGGCGACGCCCTTCGAGAAGGTCTCTGCTAGCGATGAGGTATTAACCCCGGCGAGGAAAGCCTTGGAGAAGCCGCCGACGAAGCTGTTCAGCGAGCCACCGTCGGTGAAGGCGAGCGAATAGCCGTAGGTCACCCAGATCAGCGCCACGACGGCGGTGATCATGAAGACCTGCATCAGCACGGAGAGCATGTTCTTGGCACGCACGAGGCCGCCGTAGAAAAGCGCAAGGCCGGGGATCGTCATCAGGAGGACGAGCGCCGAGGAGACGAGCATCCAGGTATTGTCACCCTTGTCCATGGTGAAGGCCGGAGCAGCGGCGGCTGCAGCATCAGCGGCTGCCGGGGCTGCTTCCTGCGCGAAAGCGACGACCGGCGCCAGGAGAGCGGCCGAAAGGGCGCCTACCCGTGCGATGTTGGAGGAAAACTTCGAAATTGACATTGGAAATAGCTCCTTGATCTGCCGTTCTTTTTACAGCGCTTCTGAATCGGTCTCGCCCGTACGGATGCGCACGGCATGGTCGATCGAGTAGACGAAGATTTTGCCGTCACCGATCTGGCCGGTCTTGGCAGATGCTGCGATGGCCTCTACCGCCTTGTCGACGATTTCGGATGCGACCGCGATTTCGATCTTGAGCTTCGGCAGGAAGCTGACCGCATATTCAGTGCCGCGATAGATTTCAGTGTGCCCCTTCTGGCGACCGTAGCCCTTCACTTCGGTCACAGTCAGGCCCTGAATGCCGATCGCCGTGAGGGCTTCGCGGACCTCATCGAGCTTGAACGGCTTGATAATGGCCATCACAATTTTCATCTGGTTTCCCATCCTTCGTTATCCTCGGCGCGGAGCCGACTCTCCTTGCCGCTGACGGTTTCTTGACCAGCGACCGGCGATAGACATTCAAAGGACGTGCCAGATTCGCGGCAGTCTATAAGTTATTGAAATATAAAGATTATAATTGAAGACGCCAATAAACAGGCAAATGATGGGCCAATAAGCGCACAAATAATGCGCAAATTTATAAATATGCACATTATTTATTCATTTGCCTTTTTCCGAATCAGACCCTCCTGCGCCACCGACGCGATCAGGACACCGGATCGAGTAAAAAGGCTACCGCGAGTCAATCCCCGAGCGCCCGAAGCCGACGGACTGTCCTGCGTATAGAGCAGCCAGTCATCAAGCTTGTCGGGACGGTGGAACCACATGGCATGGTCGAGGCTTGCAACCTGCAGGTTCTGGTCGAAAATGGACGTTCCGTGGGCATGCAGCGATGCATCAAGCAGCGTCATGTCCGAGAGATAGGCAAGCACGGCGGCCTGATAGAGCCTGTTGTCGGGCACGGGACCGGTAGCACGAACCCAGACATCCTGCCGCGGCTCGAGCTTCTCACTCGTAAAATAGTGCTTGAGCGAGATGGGCCGGATTTCGATCGGCCTTTCGCGCTCCCAATATTTGCGCACCGCCGCCGGAGCATGAGCGAGATACTGCTCCTTGATCTGCTGTTCGCCGAGCAGCGTTTCCGGCATCGGCACGGGCGGCATGGGGATCTGATGATCGAAGCCCGGTTCCTCGACCTGGAACGAGGCCGAGAGCGCGAAGATCGCCTTGCCGTGCTGGATCGCGACGGCCCGGCGTGTGTTGAAGCTCGACCCGTCCCGGATGCGCTCGACCTGATAGATGATCGGCACGGAGGGATCGCCGGGACGCATGAAATAGGCGTGCAGCGAGTGAATGAACCGCTCGCCTTCTACAGTGCGCTGCGCCGCCATCAGCGCCTGGGCGATCACCTGCCCGCCGAACACACGCTGCCAGCCGACCTGCGGACTGCGGCCGCGAAAAATATCGACCTCGATCGGCTCGATATCGAGCGTCGAAATCAATGTTTCCATAGCGGTAGGCTTACCCGTTTGTTCCGTCATTTGTTCTGCTCCCGGCGGTAGGAAGTGGTAATATGATGATCTATATAGATCGCATCTAGTCGTAAAAAGTAACAGGAGCGGACGATGCTGGACATGCTGGTTGCAGGTGGGGGTTATGTTGGCCTGTCTGTGGCCGTGGCGGTCAAGCAGGCCGCCCCGCATCTCAATATCGCCGTCGTCGAGGCAGCACCCGAGCATGCCTGGCAAAAGGATATGCGCGCCTCCGCCATCATCGCTGCGGCGTCGAAGATGCTCGAAGTCTTCGGCATCTGGAACGAGATCGAGCCGGAGGCACAGCCGATCACCAAGATGATCGTGACCGATTCCAAGATGTCCGATCCTGTCCGCCCGATCTTCCTGACCTTCGACGGCGAAGTCGCCGATGGCCGGCCGTTTGCCCACATGATCCCAAATGTCGTTATGGTCGGCGCGCTGCGCGGCGCCTGCGAGCGGCTCGGCATCGAAATCCGCCATGGCTTGAGCGCCACCGGCCTGAAGACGGGTGATACCGATATCGAGATCAGCCTGTCCGACGGCAGCACGCTGCAATCGCGCCTGCTGGTTGCCTGCGATGGCGTGCGCTCCAGACTGCGCGATTTTGCAGGGATCAAGACTGTCACCTGGGATTACGGTCAGTCCGGCATCGTCACGACCGTCGAGCACGAGCGCCCGCACCACGGCTGCGCCGAAGAACATTTCCTGCCATCCGGCCCCTTCGCTATCCTGCCGCTGCGCAACAACCGCTCGTCACTAGTCTGGACCGAGCGAACGAATGACGCCAACCGTCTCGTTACCGCCGACGATCTGGTTTTCGAGGAGGAACTTGAACGCCGCTTCGGCCACAAGCTCGGCGCTCTCAAGGTGGTTGGCGACAAGCGCGCCTTCCCGCTCGGCCTCACACTCGCGCGCTCCTTCGTCGCGCCGCGCTTTGCGCTTGCCGGTGATGCCGCACATGGCATCCATCCGATTTCCGGCCAGGGCCTCAATCTCGGCTTCAAGGATGTGGCCGCCCTCGCCGAAACCATCGTGGACGCCGATCGCCTTGGGCTCGACATCGGCGCCATCAATATTCTGGAGCGCTACCAGAGCTGGCGCCGCTTCGATACCTTCCGCATGGGCGTCACGACAGATGTGTTGAACCGGCTGTTTTCCAATGACATGGCGCCGATCCGCATCGCCCGGGACTTTGGCCTCGGCATCGTCGATCGCCTGCCGGGCCTGAAATCCTTCTTCATCGGCCAGGCGGCTGGAACGACCGCCAGAGACAATCCGCGGCTGCTGTCGGGCGAAACGATCTGAATGAGAGCAATTCCAGCAAAAGTGTGCTGCGGTTTTGCGTCCGGAATTGCGTAAAAACAAAGGAACTCTTTAGAGCTCAGTCTTCGAGTGTGCGCGCTTCCGAAACGAGCATGATCGGAATGCCGTCCCTGATCGGATAGGCAAGACGCGCCTTTTCCGAGACCAACTCGTTGTGCTCTCGGTCATAGGAAAGCCGTCCCTTGGTAAGCGGGCAGACGAGAAGTTCGAGAAGTTTGGGATCGACCCGGCTCAGTTTTTCGTCCATCGCGCCCTCTACTGCAGCACGGTATCGGAATCGCCGAAAACGCGGGCAAGCACGATTTCGGTGATGGCGATCAGGGTTTCCGCCCTCGTCTTGAGATCGGGCGCTTCGAGGAGCGCCTGTTTTTCGGCCGGGCCGAAAGGCGACATCATCGCCAGCGAATTGACGAGGGTAAGGTTGCTCGCCCGCTCAACGCTCTCCCAGTCCGCCTCGAGCTTATTGGCATCAAGATAGGCCTTGAAAGCCGTCAGCAGCGCACTGCGGTCAACGGCATCTTCTTCGTTCTCGGCGGAGAGATCTGATATGAACGGCGCGATACGAAAGCTGCGGAATGGTTGGCCATGCGATCTCTCTTCCAGCAGCCGGAAGCGGCACACGCCCGTGAGCGAGACGATATAGCGCCCGTCACCGGTTTCGGCATAAGAGGTAATCCGGCCGAGGCAGCCGACAGCCGCAAGCTCAGGGGCATGCGTCTTGTCTTCATGCTCGCCATGTGCCGGCTGCACCATGCCGATCAGACGGTTTCCAGTCAGTGCGGCATCGAACATCGCAAGATAACGCGGTTCGAAGATATTGAGCGGCAGCTGCCCGGCAGGCAGAAGAAGCGCACCGGTCAAAGGAAAAACTGCAATCTCATCCGGTAGATCGCCGGGCTTCAGATATCTCGCATTGCCGACTTGCATGAAGACTAGTCCCGCGCTCTCTCGGCGCGCGCATCTGCGGCGCCCGTCCTCACGAGAAATGTGGTGTCCTTGCGTAAAAACGCAAGGGCGGATGCGGCAAACTCAGGAAAACAGGATCGATGAAAGCTTGCGGCGGGCCGAAACCGTCGCCGGATCCTTGAAGCCCCAAACCTCGAAGAACTGCAGAAGCTGGCGACGCGCACCATCATCATCGAAGGCGCGATCCTTGCGCATGATGGTGAGCAGGTGTTCGGCCGCCTCCTCGCGCTTGCCTTCGACATTGAGGATCTTGGCTAGTTTCAGGCGAGCTTCATGATGATCGGGGTTCAATGCCAGCTCGCGCTCCAGGGCGACGGGATCGCCGAGCTTGCGGGCTTCCTCGATCTGGTCGAGCTTCTTCAGGACCGCCTGGATGCCGGCATCCTTGCCAAGCTCTTCCGGCAGCTCGCTCAGCATCTGGCGGGCTTCACCGTGCTGGTCGGCTGCGATCAGGCATTCGGCCATGCCGGCAAGCGCCTTGGCATTTTCCGGATCGGCCTGCATGACCGCGCCATAAAGCTGACCCGCTTCGTTGATGTTGCCGGCAGCAAGCAGTTCGCCAGCCTGCGCCAGAGCACCTTCGATTTCGGCAGCCTGATCCGCACCCTCAGGACCTGCAAGACGATCGATGAACTGACGAACCTGGCTTTCCGGCACCGCGCCCATGAAGCCATCCGCCGGGCGGCCGTTGACGAATGCGATGACGGCTGGAATGGACTGGATGCCGAGCTGGCCGGCGATCGAGGGATGATCGTCAATGTTCATCTTGACGAGCTTGACGCGGCCTTGACCCTCATTGACAACCTTTTCCAGGACCGGCGTCAGCTGCTTGCACGGGCCACACCATGGCGCCCAGAAATCGACCAGCACCGGCTGGTTGCGTGATTCCTCGAGAACGTCCTTCGCGAAATTCGCCGTCGTCGTGTCCTTGATATAGCCGCCGCCCGCCGCAGGCTGAGGTACCGCGCCATAACTTGCCGTTGCCGACATCTGGTTGCCAAAGGAACCGTTATAAGGATTGTCGCTGCCGCTCATAGGTATCTCCCGCCGCGCCGATCTGCCGGCGTCTCTGATAGCGCTAAAATCGTATGTCAGGACGTCACTTTCAAGACAAGCGGCTTATGCCCAGTCGCCTCCATGAATCGTATCAGATCGGCGCTGACGATCGAAGTCGTCGCATCGTTGGAAAGCGGATGGCAGTTGATGATCTCGTCATGCATCAGATCCGCATCGAGCACGAAGGTGACATTGTTGCCGGCATCGTTGATCGCGCCGAGTGCGGTGACAGCGCCCGGAATGACACCAAGATATTCCATTAGCTTCTCGGGTTTGCCGAAAGAGACGCGGCCGGAAGCGCCGATAAGAGTATGGACCTGCTTGAGGTCGACGGCGGCATTTTCTTCCACGGTCAGCAGGAAATAACGATCTTTCTTGTCCTTCACGAACAGGTTCTTGGTATGCCCGCCCGGGATCTCATCCCGCAGCGCCACCGATTCGGCCACCGTGAAGACCGGCGCATGGTCCTTGGTGCTGTGGACAATGCCAAGGCCGTCGAGAAAGGCGAGAAGATCCTGGCGAGTCTTGGGCTTGTTTTCGGTCATCGTCATTCCATCAGACAGGAGAAAGGCAGATTGGACTGTCTGCTTACGTCTGCCTCATGAGCTTGGCAATCTTCAGGACCGACGCTTTGCCCTGCATTCGCGGCGTTTCCGAAGCCGGTTTTCCACCGCTAGAACTTTTCTTCGTTTTTCCGTCATTTCCCTGTTGCATTTGAAAATCGTTTGGGCGATATAGCGCCCGTCGCCGCAAGGTGGCGCCCACGGTCCGCTACTTACTACCCCGGACCGGTGCGGATTTGAGCGGGTGTAGCTCAGGGGTAGAGCACAACCTTGCCAAGGTTGGGGTCGAGGGTTCGAATCCCTTCGCCCGCTCCAGTTTCCTTCTCATATCAATGAAGATGTTGGGTTCCATGTGTGGCCACGCTCTCAGGCCTCTTTTGACGTAGCCGATCGGCTACTTCACACCTTTGATGGGATACTGACGGTACCCGCGATCTCGCTAACAGCGTCCGCTTTCAGTCAGACTGATATCCTTCGGGTGCCTTCCTGCCCAACGCTCCGGCTGCACCACCACCGCAGATCGATCCTCATAAAACCATCGGTCACGGTTTCCTTCACAACTTTCGGCCCCGATTGATCCTACTCAATGCAAACGACGGCGGTATCTGGCTAGGTTTTTCCACACCTTGCGCAGGCGGACAGGGTCCGCGTCGTTCTGTCTCCTCACGACGCATGGTGAACGCTTGTTGCCGAACCCAATGATGGATTTAAATTAGCGACAGCTAACTGTAGTATCTTGAGAGGATATAGCCGGAGTTATATCGACATGCTGGTCAAAGATGTAATGACGACAAAGGTCGTCGGATTATCACCTGACCATAGCGTTCGGCATGCAGCCAAGCTGATGTCCGATCAGCACATAAGCGGCGCTCCTGTCGTTGACGACGGTGGGCGCTTGCTGGGCGTCATCAGCGAGGGCGATCTGATCCGCCGAACGGAACTGTCGAGTGGCGCATTCGTCCTGAAGGCGGACATGGGGGTTGGCGCCGATGATAGAGCGAACGCCTTCGTCAAGCGATGCGGCTGGAGAGTGGGTGACGTCATGACGCCCGATCCTGTAACAATTGACGAGGATGCCCCCCTTTCGCGTGTCGCCAGCCTCATGCAGGACCATGGCATCAAGCGCATTCCGGTTCTGCGGGACGGTAAACTGGTCGGCATCGTCAGCCGCGCCGACCTTCTGCAGGTAATCTACTCCGCAAAACCAGACGACACAGCAGCTGGAGACGAAGCCATTCGCCGCAGCATTCTCGTTCGGCTCGGTGAAAATACCGGCCTGGAAGGATTGGACGTGTCCGTCACGGTCGCTGACGGGATCGTGCATTTGTGGGGCAACGTCGAAACGGCGGCTTGCCGCAGGGCCGCGCGGATTCTGGCGGAGGGCGTCAACGGTGTCCACGGCGTGGTGGAGCATTTCCCGGAATCTCCTCCTCAATAGTGCCACAGCGCCGACATGAGACTGCCCCGGCCTTCATGAAAAAGGCCTCATGAGATTCAGCAATGTCATTTTGATTGGGAGACTCAGATGGTTTCGCCCGACACGGCAGTGATGAAAAAAACAGCCTCGGTAGCGTCGCATGGAAAAGCAACGCTCTCAGCCGAGGAACTCCGCCTGATGGATGCTTACTGGCGCGCATCGAACTATCTGTCAGTCGGGCAGATCTACCTGCTCGACAATCCCTTGCTCAAAAAACCCCTCGCACGCGCGCACATCAAGCCGCGGCTGCTCGGCCATTGGGGAACTTCGCCGGGCCTGAACATGCTCTATGTGCACCTTAACAGGGTAATCAAGCGCGACGATCTCAACATGATTTATGTAATCGGCCCCGGCCACGGTGGACCGTCGCTCGTTGCACATGCCTATCTGGAGGGAACCTACAGCGAATTCTACCCGAATATTGGCCAGGACGAGGAGGGCATGAAACGGCTTTTCAAGCAGTTCAGCTTTCCCGGCGGCATCCCGAGCCACGTCGCTCCCGAAACACCGGGGAGCATCCATGAAGGTGGCGAGCTCGGCTATGCACTCAGCCACGCCTATGGCGCAGCCTTCGACAATCCCGATCTGATCGTCGCCTGTGTCGTCGGTGACGGGGAAGCCGAAACCGGCCCCCTCGCCACGGGATGGCATGGCAACAAGTTTCTCAATCCCGCTCGCGACGGATGCGTTCTGCCGATCCTGCATCTCAATGGCTACAAGATCGCCAATCCCTGTTTCCTTGCCCGTATTCCCAGGGAGGAGTTGGAGAAGTTTTTCGAGGGCATGGGATATGCGCCTCTCTTCGTCGAAGGCCATGAGCCCGATCAGGTGCAGCAGCAGCTTGCCGGAGCCATGGACACCGCCGTCGCGACGATCAAGACGATCTGGGCGGAAGCGCGGGACAAGGGGAATGTTACCCGTCCGGCTTGGCCGATGATCGTCTTCCGCACACCGAAGGGCTGGACCTGCCCGTCGGAAATCGACGGCAAGAAATGCGAAGACTATTGGCGCTCGCACCAGGTTCCGATGGGCGATATGGACAAACCGGACCATATCAAGGTGCTTCAACACTGGATGAAGACCTACAGACCCGAAGAACTTTTCGACGGCGACGGAACGCTGCGGGCTGAATTGGCTGCCCTGGCACCGACGGGACATCGCCGGATGAGCGACAATCCGCACGCAAACGGTGGTTTGTTATTACGCGATCTGAAGATGCCGGATTTCCGCGATTATGCCGTCTCGGTGCCCAAGCCCGGATCGGTGACCGCAGAATCCGCTCGCGTCATGGGCAAGTTCCTGCGCGACGTGATGAAGCTGAACCTTCGCAACAAGAACTTCCGGCTATTTAGCCCCGACGAGAACAATTCCAATCGTTGGCAGGACGTGCTGGAGGTCACCGATCGTTGCTATATGGCCGAGATCTATCCCGAGGACGACCACCTTTCCCCTAACGGCCGCATCATGGAGGTCTTAAGCGAGCATCAATGCCAGGGCTGGCTTGAAGGCTATCTGTTGACCGGGCGTCACGGCTTCTTCTCCTGCTACGAGGCGTTCATTCACATCATAGACTCGATGTTCAATCAGCACGCCAAGTGGCTGAAAGTGTGTAACCACATTTCCTGGCGGCGACCGATCGCCTCGCTGAACTACTTCCTGAGTTCGCATGTCTGGAGGCAGGATCACAATGGGTTTTCTCATCAGGATCCGGGCTTCATCGACCATGTGATCAACAAGAAGGCGGAGGTTATCCGGGTCTATCTTCCGCCGGACGCCAATACACTTCTATCCGTTACCGACCACTGTCTGCGCAGCCGCAACTATGTGAATGTGGTTGTGGCCGGCAAGCAGCCCGCGCCCCAATGGCTGACTATGGATGAGGCCATCAAACACTGTGCCGAAGGCCTCGGCATCTGGGAATGGGCCAGCAATGACCGAGGCTCGGAACCGGATGTGGTCATGGCCTGCTGTGGCGATGTGCCGACTCTGGAAACGCTCGCTGCCGTCCAGCTGATCCGAGAACACCTCCCCCAATTGAAGGTGCGGGTCATCAATATAGTCAATCTGATGAAGCTGCAGCCCTCAAGCGAACATCCCCATGGGCTTTCGGACCCTGACTTCGATGCGCTTTTCACAAAGGACAAGCCGATCATCTTCGCGTTCCACGGATATCCCTGGTTGATTCACCGGCTGACTTATCGACGGACCAACCATAAGAATCTGCATGTTCGAGGGTACAAGGAGGAAGGAACAACCACGACACCGTTCGACATGGTCGTTCTGAACCAGCTCGATCGCTTTCATCTCGTAGAAGACGTGATCGATCGGCTGCCGCAACTTGGCGCGCGCGCGGCCTACTTCAAGCAGGCGATCCGCGGCAGGCTGATCGAGCATCGCCAATATATCGAAGCGCACGGTGATGACATGCCGCAGATCAGCGGCTGGACATGGGGCGTCAAGAGTGCGGAGAAAGCGAAGGCTGCGACCTCCACAGAGGGAGACAATGCCTAGGCTACGCGTTGCGCGCAAACGATCATGCCGGCAGGCGTCCTATCGAGGCCGCCTCCAGATGCTCGACGAAACCATCTGATCTCCTCGGTTAACCTATCATGTCGGAGTTACTGTCCACCGATCCCGAACTGAACCGAATGCCGACGGAGGAGGATCTCGGTCGTCTTCAGTTCACGACATTGCTCTACTATCTGCATTGCACGAATCCGGATAACGGATTGGTTCGGGACAAGACACAGGCCGGCGCACCGGCAAGTATTGCTGCCGTCGGCATGGCGCTTGCCACCATTCCTGTCGTCGTGGAGCGCGGCATCGTCATTCGCGAGTTTGCCGCCAAGATCGCCCGGCGTCGACTGGAATTCCTGATGTCCTGCCACCAGGGACCGGAACCTGACGCGTCCGGCTACAAGGGCTTCTTCTACCATTTCCTGGACATTGAGACAGGACGACGGGTTTGGCAGTGCGAGTTGTCAACCATCGACTCGGCCTTCCTGTTCGCAGGTGCTTTGACCGTCGCGGCCTATTTTGACGCAGACACCGAAGACGAGGCAAAGGTTCGCGCACTCGCCAAATCGCTCTATGAGCGCGTGGACTGGAATTGGGCGCGTGACAACGGGGCTACCCTCACCCATGGCTGGCGGCCGGAAAACGGATTTATTCCCTATCGGTGGCGCGGCTATGACGAAGGTCTGCTTCTTTACATTCTCGGACTCGGCTCGCCCAGCCACCCGCTGCCGCCCGAGAGTTACAGGGCCTATACGGAGAGCTACGAATGGCGAAACATCTTTGGTCGCGAACTGCTCTATTCCGGCCCGCTCTTTACGCATCAGCTTTCGCATATGTGGATCGATTTTCGCGAAATTCGCGACACGTTCATGCGCGAGCATGACAGCGACTACTTCCGGAACAGCCGACACGCCACTTTCGTTCAGCAGGAATATGCAATCCGCAATCCGCTGAACTTCGAAGGCTACGGCGAACATTGCTGGGGTTTTACAGCAAGTGATGGACCCGGGTGGACAAAGCGAAACGTGGACGGCATCGACAGGGAATTCTTCGACTACGCTGCGCGTGGCGCACCCTATGGACCGGATGACGGAACCGTATCTCCGTGGGTCGTGGTCGCCTCGCTGCCATTCGCTCCGGAAATCGTTGTCCCAACCGTGCGAAACTTTGCTCGAATGCAGCTTGGCATGACGCGCCTCTATGGATTCAGACCATCGTTCAATCAGACATATACGATGGAAGACAAGGATGAAGGATGGTGGGTCAGCCCCTACCATTTCGGCATCGACCAAGGGCCTGTCGTCCTGATGATCGAGAATTACCGAACCGCCTTGCTGTGGAATATCATGCGTAACTGCGAGCCGATCGTAATCGGATTGAGACGAGCGGGATTTTCAGGCGGCTGGTTGTGACGGCGCTCGCGAGCTCAGCTGTTCAACCTCCGCCACCGGCTCTGATCCGATGGCTCGATGAAGGACGAGTTGATCATGAACAAGGTATCGCCCAGCCCCTGGAATAGTCACTCCTTCCGATTTTGGTCGATCCACTTCCAAGAGCCGTCCGAACGATATTCGAGAACGGCATCATAGGCTGCGCGTGGATCACCCGGTTCGGCGAAGTTGACGCACGCAATCCCTCGTTCCGCCAGGAGCCCGACGATGTCGGGCAGAAGTTCGTGGCCGAAGACGGCATCGGCCTTCTCAGCAGAATATAGGATGGAGCTGTGATAATCGCGCTTGCAAGTGCAACGAGCCTTTGTTCGCGTGGTGACAGCAAAGTGGACCAGTCTTGCTCGCTGTCTAGGTCGCCGGGTGTGAGAGGATGCGCCAAGCCCAACTTTTTCAACAGAGCGAGGATTTTTTCATCTGTTTTCTCCATCGAGCGATTTTGCAATGCCAGGATCTGGCGCAGGGTTCCTGGGCCGGGCGACGGAGAATGATGCGCGAACGGATGAGCACAGCCTTCTCCGTGGCGATGGTGATACATCGCAGGCAGGGCTCCAAACGAGGCTCGACTCCTGGACAATCGGTCCTGCTTACCGCGCAACACATTGCGCATTGCGTTTATTTGCTATTTTCGCGGATCGAGTAGATCGCGCAGGCCATCGCCGAGAATGTTGAAGCCGAGCACGGTGACCATGATCGCGAGACCCGGAAAGAGCGACATGTAGATGTTGAGACCGAGATAGTTGCGGCCGTCGCTCATCATCGCACCCCATTCTGGTAGCGGCGGCTGCGCGCCGAGGCCGAGGAATGACAGGCTTGCGGCCGACAGGATGACGGTGCCTGCCGTCAGCGTCGACTGCACGATGATCGGGCCGATCGCGTTGCGCAGGATGTAATGCGTCATGATTCGATGGCGCGACACGCCGAGCGAGATCGCCGCCTCCACATAATCCATCGCCTTGAGGCCGAGCGTCAGGTTGCGGCTGAGCCGCGCGTAGACTGGGACCGAGAAGATCGCGATGGCGATCAGCAGGTTGACGAGACTGGTGCCGAGCACGCTGACGATCAGGATCGCGAGTACGATGCCCGGAAAGGCGAAGAGAATATCCATGCACCACATGATTGCCTGGTCGACATAGCGCCCCGTCATGCCCGAGACAATGCCAAGCGGCACGCCGACCATGATGGCAAGCCCGACGCTGAGAATGACCTCCAGCAGCGAAATGCGAGCGCCGTAGAGCACGCGGGCGAAAATGTCCCGGCCGTTATCGTCGGTGCCGAAGGGATGTTCCCAGGATGGTTCCAGCATGGTCGAAAGCAGATCCTGCGAATAAGGATCGGCCGAGGTGATGAGTGGCGCAAAGATCGCCATCAGCACAATGATGCCGATAAACCCGCCGCCGATGGTGATGCCCTTATGCGTCGCAAGCCAGCGCAAGGCGCGGCGCAAGCCGCTGTTGCCGGTCGAAACCTTTTCCGCTTCGCTCATTGCCATCAGTCGAACCTTATCTTCGGGTTGAGCGCGGCGATCGCCATTTCCGCCAGGAAATTCATGACGACGACACCCGTGACAGCGACGAGCGTCACACCCTGGATGACCGGATAGTCGCGATAGCGCACCGAATCGACGAGCAAGCGGCCGATGCCAGGCCAGTTGAAGACCGATTCGGTGACGACGGCGCCGCCGATCAGACTGCCGAAATTCAGCCCCACGATAGTGACGATCGGGATCAGCGCGTTTCGCAGCGCATGGCTCCAGTAGATCGAGCTGGGTGCCACACCCTTGGCTCGCGCCGTGCGGATATAATCCTGTGCCAGCACTTCGATCATGCTGGAGCGCGTCATGCGGGCGATGACAGCCATCGGCAGCACCGCGAGTGTGATCGACGGCAGGATGAAGCTCTTCCACGAGGTGGCGCCAAGAAGCGGCAACCAACCGAGGCTGACGGAGAACGTGTTCATCGCCATCAGCGCCAGCCAGAAATTGGCAATGGAAGCGCCGGCGATGGCAAGCAACATCACGGCCTGGTCCGGCCAGCCATGCCGGTAGATCGCGCCGATCATGCCGGCCGGCACGCCGATCGCAATCGCCAGCAGATAGGCGGTGATAGCAAGACCCAGCGTAAAGGGCATCCTCTCGGCGATTTCATCGACGACAGGCAGCTTCGACTTGAGGGACATGCCGAGATCGCCCCTGACGGCGCCATAGGCGAACGAACCATATTGTTCGGCAATGCTGCGATCGAGCCCCAGGCGGGCGCGCATATTATCGACCGCCTCCTGCGTGGCTTCGGGGCCGGCCATCATGCGGGCCGGATCGCCGGGAAGCGCGCGGATGGCGATGAAGATGAGCAGCGACACGCCGATCAGGATCAGCGGCAATGCGAGCAGCTTCTTGAGAATATAGGCTTTCATCGGACCGTCATTGTCAGTGAAGCAGGCGGACGGCGCATTGCGCGGCCCGCCCGGTTACGCATCAGTCCTTGGTGGCTTCCTTGACCACGACCTGGCCTCCCGGGATGACCCAGGCGCCCTTCACATTGTTGCGGGCGGCATAGAGATCCTGCGTCGTATAGAGGAGAACGTGCGGTGCCTGCTCGTTGACCTCCTTTTGGGCATCGACGTAGATCGCATTGCGCGCCGTCTCGTCCAGCGTCGAGGCTGCCTTGTCGATCAACTCATCGAGCTTCGGATCGTTGAAGAAGCCGAGATTGGCGCTGGCAGGCGAAGCACTTGCCGAATAATAGAGCGGACGGAACTGTAGGTCGGCGCCATTGACGCCCGAAGACCACGACGCGATCACCGAACCCGTATTGGCAGCCGCCTTGCCAGCCGGATCGGCAAAGGCCGCCTTCGCCCAGACGCCGCTTTCCATGCGCTGCACGTCAAGCTTCACGCCGGCCTTCGCCCACATGGCCTGCAGCAGTTCGCCGATGCGTCCCTCGGGCTCCTGCACGATGGTTGTCATCGAGAAGCCATCGGGATAGCCGGCATCGGCGAGCAGCTTCTTCGCCTTGTCGACGTCATAGGTGTAGGGCGCAAGCGTCTTGTCATAGCCGGGTGTGACCGGCGCCAACGGCGAATTTGCCGGCATAGCATTGCCCTGCATGATCGCCTTGACGAGACCGTCGCGGTCGGTCGCATAGTTCAGAGCCTGGCGCACGCGCGCATCGTCGAGCGGCTTCAGCTTGGTGTTGAGAGATACCCAGAACACGGCCGAACCGTCTGATTTGTTGACCTTCATGTCCGGATTTGCTGCGAGCTGCTTGGCAAAGGCCGCCGGCAGCGGGTTGACGATATCGGCATCACCCGTCTGCAGCGCCATGTTCATGACCGACGGCTCGGCCGTCCAGGTCCATTTGATCTCGTCGGCACCCTTCGGCGCGCCTCCCCACCAGTCGGTGTTCTTCGTTTCCAGCACATATTCGCCGGACTTGTATTCCTGCAGCTTATAGGGGCCGGTGCCGACGGCCTTGCTGCCGATCGTGCCGGCAGCATCCGCGGACGGGCTGACCATGAGGCAGGCGCCTGTGGTCAGCAGCGCTAGGAAGGCCGGGTAAGGCTTTTTGAGCTTGAATTGCACGGTCGAGGAATCGATGGCCGTAACGCTGTCGATAAAGGTGCGCAGACGACCGCTAGCGGCAAGGCCGCGCTTGGTGTCGAGATGGCGGGCGAAATTCTTCGCCACGGCATCTGCATCGAACGGCGTGCCGTCATGAAATTTCACGCCCGGGCGCAGCTTGAAGGTCCAGACGATGCCGGCGGCATCGCTCGACCATTCCATAGCGAGCGCCGGCTGCAGGCTCAAATCCTTGGCGCGGGAAAGCAGGCCCTCATACATCGGGTCCAGAACCGCGGCTGTAAACGTCGCCGTCTGATCACCCGGATCCATCGAGCGCGGCGCTTCTGTCTGCATGACCGTCAGCGTGGAAGCGAAGGCCGAAAACGGCGCAAACAGCGCTCCGGCAACAGCGCAGCTCAATGCGAAATGGCGAGTACTGATAAATCTCTTGCGAATGATTTCCATTGGTTCACCCTCTTGTTGATTCTTGAAACCGGCTCTCAGGTCGGCTTTGATCAATTTTGTAATTTATTTGGGTTGATTGGTTCATTTTGTAAACTTATTGTCAAGGCAAAATAGCACGTCGGCAGATCGGGAATTTGTATGTTCAATTCGTCGCAGCGCGAGCTCCTGCGGGTCATAAGCGAGTCGGGCCCTTTAAGCCGGACCGATCTTGCTTCCGCGATCGGGCTCAGCAAAGCGGCGATGAGCGGCATTGCCCGCGAGCTTATCGATCGCGGCGTGCTGCACGAGACGGAGACCATCTACGGCCAGGGCCGGCCCTCCGTGCTGCTCGACCTGAAACCCGAATGCGCCTTCTTCATTGGCATCTCGCTTCTTGAAGATCCCGCTCCGATGATCCTCAGCGATCTCAACGGCAATATCATCGCCCGTCAGCAGTTGCCCCATTCCCGTGATCCCAAGGTCATCGCCAATGCCATCGCCTACGGCCTGCCGGAAATCCTGAAGGGCCACCCGCAGGCAAGCTCGAAGCTTGCCGGCATCGGCGTGGCGCTGTCCGGTTTCGTCGATGAAAGGCAGGCAACCTGCGTGCAGTCCACCCTGCTTGGCTGGCAAGATGTGCCGCTTGCCGAAATCATCCGCCACGCAAGCGGCGTCGATACCTTCATCGAAAACGACGCCAAGGCCGTCGCCGTCAGCGAGAAACTGTTCGGTATTGCCCGCGACACGCCGAATTTCTCGGTCGTTTCGCTGGGAGACGGCATCGGCTGTGCCCATTTCATCGACGGCAAGCTCTATCGCGGCAATCATGGCGGTGCGGGCGAAATCGCCCATGCGACGATCGAGCCCGGCGGTGCACCCTGCCGTTGCGGCAAACGCGGTTGCCTGGATACGATCGCCTCCATGAAAGCGATTAAGGAGATGGCCAGAGCCGCCGGCCTGAAATGCACCTCGCTGTCGGAACTGGAAGAGGAAGCATCGCACGGCACGGCCGAAGCGATTTCCATCATCCACAAGGCCGGCGCGGCTCTTGGCCTGGCGATCTCGCATCTGATTCAGATGAACGATCCGGGCATGATCCTCGTCACCCATGTCGAAGGTTCCTTCGAAGGCTTGTTCGGCACGGTCGTGCAGCAGGCGATCGAAGCCAATGTTCTTCCGCGTTATGCCGGCCAGACGCCGATCCGCACCCGTCGCGTCGATAGTGACGTCTGGGCGCGGGGCGCCGCCAGCATCGCCGCCCATAATTTCCTGATTGGTCCCAATTTAAGCTGAGGTTTCCCATGCGCATCGCCGTCGGTGGCATTCACATCGAATGCAGCACATACAATCCCGTCCTGAACGAGGAGAAGGATTTCCGGGTGGTGCGCGGCGAGGGACTGTTGGCAGCCCCCTATTTCGCCTTCCTTGGGGACTACGACGCCGAATTCCTGCCGACGATCCATGCTCGTGCCATTGCCGGCGGCCCGGTCGCGCGCCACACCTATGAGGCCTTCAAGACTGAGTTCCTGGAACGCTTGAAGCCCCTGCTGCCGCTCGACGGCCTCTATCTCGCCATGCACGGCGCCATGTATGTCGAGGGCATGGAGGATGCAGAAGGCGACTGGATCAGTTCTGCTCGCGCGCTTGTTGGCGATCACTGCACGGTTTCGGCCAGTTATGACCTGCATGGCAACGTCACCCAGCGCATCCTCGATGCGCTCGATATGTATTCCACCTATCGCACTGCGCCGCATATCGATGTCGAGGAGACCATGCGACGCTCGGTCTCCATGCTGGTGAAAAGCCTGAAGACCGGCGTGAAGCCCACCTTGCTCTGGGCGCCGATCCCCGCCGTCCTGCCGGGCGAACGCACCAGCACCGTCGATGAACCGGCAAAGAGCCTTTACGCCGAACTGCCCGGCATCGACGCGCTAGACGGCGTCTGGGATGCTTCGCTGATGGTCGGCTACGTCTGGGCTGACGAACCCCGCGCCACCGCTGCCGCCATCATGACCGGCACCGACCGCGCGGTGCTGGAGCGCGAGGCAAAGCGCCTGGCAAAGGCCTATTGGGACGTCCGTGAGGAATTCGTGTTCGGCTGCGAGACCGGCTCGATCGAGGAATGCGTCGCCAAGGCCATCGCTAGTCCCACCGGCCCCGTCGTGCTTGCCGAATCCGGTGACAACCCGACTGGCGGCGGCGTGGGCGACCGAGCCGACGTATTGGCCGAACTGATTGCGAAGGGCGCCACCGGTGTCGTCTTCGCCGGCATCGCCGATAAGGCGGCCACCGAGACCTGCTATGCTGTGGGCGTCGGTGCCGCTCTGGAGCTGACGGTCGGCGCCTCGCTCGATACCAAGGGCAGCAAGCCGGTGACGGGACGCTTCATGGTGAAGTTCCTGCACGAGACCGCTGACGCGGCCGACCGCCAGGCCGTTGTCTCGATCGATGGCATCGATCTGGTGCTCTCCGCCAAGCGCCGCCCCTATCACAACATCGCCGATTTTACCCGCCTCGGTCTTGATCCGCGCACGGCAAAGATCGTCGTCGTCAAGTCGGGTTATCTCTCGCCGGAACTCGCACCGATCGCCAATCCCAATCTCATGGCGCTCT
This sequence comes from Rhizobium sp. KNZ14-9A, assembly GCF_056755015.1. Lineage (NCBI taxonomy): Bacteria > Pseudomonadati > Pseudomonadota > Alphaproteobacteria > Hyphomicrobiales > Rhizobiaceae > Rhizobium > Rhizobium sp. KNZ14-9A. The sequence continues at coordinate 4,052,055 of NZ_JBPGXB010000002.1, read as the reverse complement.
CGGCCGGCGTCGTCGACCAGTTCGTCGAGCGCCTGCCGCGCCTGCGCAAAGAGCACCCGACCTATCCTTTCGACAAGGATTTCAGCTTCGAGCCGCAGGCTTTCCTTTCTGCGCGCTCCGCGAACCGCTGAGGCTTGAAAGACGAACCAATTGATTTTTGGTACCGCACGCTTGCCTGGCGTGCGGTTCTCGTCAAAACGTGCGCCTGCCTTTGGATCTGCCGCAAATCCATGCCATTCGACCAATAAACGGGCAGATATTTATTTGCACAAAAAAGCGCTTGACGATCTGCCGGATTTGGTTTGCATTGAACCAATATTAAATTGGTTCAGTCAATCATGGACGAAACGCAAGGCAATTCGAACTATGCGCTGGAGAAGCTGAGAGCTCTCCTCCAGTCGGATAGTCTCGATGCCGATGGCAAGCTGCCAACCGAGCGTACGCTCTCCGAAATCCTTGGCGTCAGTCGCCGCTCCATCCGGCGCGCGCTGGAAGTGCTGGAAGCCGAAGGCCGCATCTGGCGCCGGCAAGGCTCCGGCACCTTTGCTGGCAAGCGGCCGGACGGTTGGAGCAACCATGTCGATTCCATCATCGCCGACACCGATCTCATGGAAATCATGGAAGTGCGCCTGCGCGTCGAACCGCAGCTTGCACAGCTTGCGGCCATGCGCGCCAAGGCCGCCGACGTCGAGCGCATGTATGATCTGGTGAAAAAGATCTACGAAAGCACGGATGCCGACGGCCGCGAACTCTGGGATGGCGCGCTGCATCGCCAGATCGCCCAATGCGCCGGCAATACATTCTTCCTGACGATCTTCGACGTCATCAACCGAGTGCGCCAGGACGAAGCCTGGCAGACGATCCGCGAGCGCGCCCGCAGCGCCAGCCGCACGCGCGAAGTCACCCATGGCCAGCACACAGCCATCGTCGATGCTATCGCCGCCCGCGATCCGGGAAAAGCCGGCGAGGCCATGCGCCAGCATCTGCTGACGCTGCAGGAAAGCCTCATCCGCATCACCTCTCTCGACCACAGCGAAACGGAGGTCGAGAAGGAATCTACCTGAGCGGGGAAAAGCACGGCGGAGATAACCGCCGGCTCGACACGACAAACGTGAAACAAAAACATAACAGAGGAGAATGAAATGAAATTCGCCAGATTGCTGACCACAGCCACAGCGGCAGCGCTCTTTGCGCTTCCCGCTTTCGCGGTCGAACTGAAGATCGGCCTGCAGGACGATGCAGACGTGCTTGATCCCGCGCAGTCGCGCACCTTCGTCGGCCGCATCGTCTATACCGCAATGTGCGACAAGCTCGTCGACGTCTCGCCCGACCTGAAGATCGTGCCGCAGCTTGCGACGGAATGGAACTGGTCGGCCGACGGCAAGGCGCTCACCATGAAGCTTCGCCAGGGCGTGAAGTTCCAGGACGAAACGCCCTTCAATGCTGAAGCCGTCGTCACCACCATCGAGCGCAACATGACCCTGCCGGAATCGCGTCGCAAGAGCGAGCTGAGCTCCGTCCAGAAGGTCGAGGCGACGGGCGAGTATGAAGTCAAGTTCACGCTGAAGAGCCCCGACGTCACCCTGCTGGCCCAACTTTCCGACCGCGCGGGCATGATCGTCTCGCCGAAGGCCGCAAAGGAACTCGGCGCGAAGTTCGGCGACCATCCCGTCTGCGCAGGCCCCTTCAAATTCGTCGAACGCGTCCAGCAGGACCGTATCGTGCTCGAAAAGTTCCAGGACTACTGGAACAAGGACAATGTCTTCATCGACAAGCTTACCTATCTGCCGATCCCGGATTCGACCGTACGCCTCGCCAACCTGCGCTCCGGCGATCTCGACATGATCGAACGCCTGGCCGCAACCGACGCCGAGACGGTCAAGAGCGATCCGAACCTCGTCTACAAGGATGTCGTCAATACCGGTTGGCTCGGCATCTATGCCAATGTCGGCAATGGTGCGCGCGCCGACAACCCGCTGGGCAAGGACAAGCGTCTGCGCCAGGCCTTCTCGCTGGCAATCGACCGAGATGCTGCCATGCAGATCGTCTTCGAAGGCACCGGCGTTGCCGGCAACCAGCCCTTCCCGCCGAGCAGTCCGTGGTTCGACAAGGATGTCCCGGTTCAGGCTCGCGACGTCGAAAAGGCAAAGGCCCTCGTCAAGGCTGCAGGCTTCGACCGCGTGTCGGTCGAAATGCAGGTTCCGAACAGCCCGGTCACGATGCAGATGATGCAGATCATCCAGTCCATGGTTGCCGAGGCCGGTTTCGATGTCAGCCTGAAAGCGACGGAATTTGCGACCCTGCTCAATGAGCAGACCGCCGGCAACTACCAGCTCAGCCGCTCCGACTGGTCCGGCCGCGTCGATCCTGACGGCAATATCCAGCAGTTCGTCACCTGCGGCGCCGGCCTGAACGACAGCAAATATTGCAATGCTGACGTCGACAAGCTGCTGAACGAGGCTCGCCAGTCCCCTGACGATTCCGTGCGCAAGCAGAAATATGATGCTGCGACCGCAATCCTCAATGACGATTTGCCGATCATCTTCCTTGGCCACCAGTCGTGGATCTGGGCGCTGCACAAGAACATCACCGGCTTCGTTGCTTCGCCCGACGGCATGATCCGCCTCGTCGGCGTGAAGAAGGAAGGCTGATAGCCACACGCTTCAGGAACGCGGCGACCCTCGCCGCGTTCCGTTGATGGTATCGGAGCGCCCATGTACAGGTTTATTGCCAAGCGGCTGTTGGTCGCCATTCCAACTTTGCTGATCATTTCGGTCTTTGTCTTCTCGCTGCAGAAACTTCTACCAGGCGATCCGGTTCTGGCCATGGCCGGCGAAGAGCGCGATCCGCAGGTGTTGGAATTCCTGCGGGAAAAATATCACCTCAACGACCCCGTTCCTTACCAGTATTTCTACTGGCTGGGCTCGGCCCTGAAGGGCGATCTCGGCATTTCGCTGCGCACCAACCAGCCGGTTCTCGAACTGGTGGCCGAAAAACTGCCGGTCACCATCCAGCTCGCCATCATGTCGATGATCTTCGCCTTCGTGATTGGCGTGCCGATGGGCATTCTGGCGGCCGTCAAGAAGAACACGATCATCGATTATCTCGCCAACATCATCGCATTATCCGGCCTGTCGATCCCGAATTTCTGGCTCGGCATCATGCTGATCCTGCTGATCTCGGTGAATCTCGGCTGGTTGCCAGCTTCAGGCTACGAGCCCTTCTTCTCCAATCCGCTGCGCTCGATCCAAACCATGCTGATGCCCTCCTTCGTGCTCGGCAACGCGCTCGCCGCCACGTTGATGCGCCACACGCGTTCGGCAATGCTGAGCGTCTTGAGCGCCGACTACATCCGTACCGCCCGCGCCAAGGGACTTCCGGAAAGCTCCGTCGTGCTGGAACACAGCTTCCGCAACGCGGTTCTGCCGATCGTCACACTGACCGCTCTGCTTTTCGGCGAACTTCTCGCCGGCGCGGTCCTCACCGAGCAGATTTTCACCATTCCAGGCTTCGGAAAACTCATCGTCGATGCCGTCTTCAACCGCGATTATGCTGTCGTCCAGGGCGTCGTCATCTGCACGGCGATCGGCTTTATCCTGATGAACCTCGTAGCCGATGTGCTCTATGTCCTTCTCAATCCGCGCATGAGAGCTTCGCTATGACCGCAATCGATCAAGTCGCAGCCGCGCCCATCACGTCTGCAGAGCAGCGTTCGCCGAGCCGCGCCTGGCGCAAGCTGAAAGCCAACAAGGGTGCGCTCGTCGGCCTCACCATCATCGCCTTCTTCGCAATCCTTGCCATCATCGCGCCGCTCCTGCCGCTCCCCGATCCGAACGCCACGAGCTGGTCGACGATCCGCAAGGCGCCGTCAGCGGCCCATTGGCTCGGCACCGACGACATCGGCCGCGATATTCTCTCCCGCATGATCTGGGGCGCGCAGGCCTCGCTGATGGCCGGCGTCTTTTCCGTGGCGATCGCCGTTTTCGTCGGCGTGCCCTTCGGCCTGATCTCAGGCTATTTCGGCGGCTGGATCGACATGATCATCTCCCGCATCACCGAAGCCTTCCTGGCGATGCCTTTCCTGATCACCGCGATCGCACTTGCCGCCTTCCTCGGCCCGAGCCTCAGCAATGCGATGATCGCGATCGGCCTTTCGGCCATGCCTATCTTCGTGCGGCTGACGCGTGGCCAGGTACTGGCGGTCAAGACCGAAGAATATATCGAAGGCGCGCGTTCCATCGGTCTTCGCCATTTCAGCATCATCACCCGCTACATCCTGCCGAATGTTTTCGCGCCGATCCTCGTGCAGGCGACGCTGACGATAGCAACCGCCATCATCGCCGAAGCCAGCCTCTCCTTCCTCGGCCTCGGCCAGCAGCCGCCGGCGCCAAGCTGGGGCTCGATGCTGAACGTTGCCAAGAACTTCCTGAGCCAGGCGCCGTGGATGGCGATGTGGCCCGGCATTGCCATCTTCCTCGTTGTTATCGGTTTCAATCTCTTGGGCGACGGCCTGCGCGATGCGCTCGATCCGCGCGAAGCATGACTCTTCGAAAGGACATATGAAATGACCGCATTCACGACCCGCCCCGAAATTCTGGGCACATTCGGCGTCGTCACCTCAACGCACTGGATCGCTTCGGCCGTCGGCATGAGCATCCTGGAAAAGGGCGGCAACGCCTTCGATGCGGCGGTTGCTGCCGGCTTCACCCTGCAGATCCTCGAGCCGCACCTCGTCGGCCCCGGCGGCGACATGCCGGCGATCATCTATTCGAAGAAGAAGGACAAGGTCGAGGTCATCTGTGCTCAAGGCCCTGCCCCGGCAGGCGCGACTATCGAGCACTATACGTCCGAGGGCCTGAAGCTGATCCCCGGCGACGGCCTGCTTGCAACCGTCATTCCCGGCTCCTTCGACGGCTGGATGCTGATGCTGCGCGACTACGGCAGGCTGAGCGTGCGCGACGTGCTGGAGCCGGCAATCTATTACGCCGAAAAAGGCCATCCCATGCTGCCGCGCGTCTCCGCCACCATCACGGGTCTTGCCGAATTCTTCGAAAAGGAATGGCCGACCTCCTACGAGACCTGGGTGCCGGGCGGTTCAGTTCCCGAGCCACATTCCAACTTCAAGAACCCGGTTCTCGCCGAAACTTGGAAGCGTATCATTTCCGAAGCGGAAGCAAAGCAGGGCCGCGAGGCGCAGATCGAAGCGGCCCGCGACGCCTTTTATCGCGGCTTCGTTGCCGAAAAGATCGCAAACTATCTGAAGACGGCCGAAGTGATGGATGCAAGCGGCAGTCGCCACAAGGCGGTGCTGATGGCAGACGATATGGCGAACTGGTCGGCGACGATCGAGGAGCCGCTGACCTATGACTATCACGGCTGGACGGTCGCCAAGATCGGCCCCTGGGGCCAGGGTCCTGTCTTCCTGCAGACGCTGTCGCTCCTCAAGGATATGGACATCGCCTCGATGACGCCCGATGGCGCCGATTTCGTCCATACTGTCACCGAGGCCATGAAACTCGCCTTCGCCGACCGTGAAGTCTATTACGGCGATCCCGCCTTCGCCGATATACCGCTCGATCATCTTCTGTCGGACACCTACGCCGCCGCCCGCCGCAAGCTCATCACGGGCGAAGCCTCCTTCGATCTTCGCCCCGGCAAGGTGGCGGGTTTCGAGCAACAATATGATGTGACGATGGACATGCTCGGCGCCGATTCCCAGACCGGCGCCGTCTACGAGCCGACCATGGCGCATCTGACGGAAAAGCGCGGCGACACCGTCCACATCGACGTCATCGACCGTGAAGGCAACATGGTCTCGGTCACCCCCTCGGGCGGCTGGCTGCAGTCCTCGCCGATCGTTCCGGGCCTCGGCTTCTGCTTGAATTCGCGGGCCCAGATGTTCTGGCTGAAGCCCGGACTGCCAACGTCGCTTGCTCCTGGCAAGCGCCCCCGTACCACGCTCACGCCTTCGCTCGGCCTTTATGAAGGACGCCCGACGCTCGCCTTCGGCACGCCCGGCGGCGACCAGCAGGAACAGTGGCAGCTTTCCTTCTTCTTGCGGTATGTGCACCACAAGATGAACCTGCAGGCGGCAATCGACCAGCCGCTCTTCCACACCTCGCATTTCCCCGGCTCCTTCTATCCGCGCACGCGTGAACCGGGCGGCCTGATGGTGGAAGGCAATTTCAGCGCTGCCGTACTCGACAGTCTGCGTGCCCGCGGCCACAAGCTCACCGTCGCCGAGCCTTGGACCATCGGCCGCCTGACGGCAGCCCGCCGCGATGCCGACGGCCTGCTGCGTGCCGCCGCCACGCCGCGCCTCATGCAGGCCTATGCGATCGGGAGGTAGGTATGACCTGGTCCATCGTCGCCCGTGATCCTGAGACAGGCAATCTCGGCATTGCCGTCGCCACCCGCTTCTTTGCGGTCGGCGGGCTGGTGCCGCATATCCGCGGCGGCATCGGCGCAGTCGCGACGCAGGCTTTCGTAAGCCCGCTCTACGGTACGGATGGGCTCGCTTTGCTTGCCACCGGCAAGGCGCCGGATGAGATCATCACCGAACTGACCGCCCATGATGCCGGCCGAGACCAGCGCCAGCTTCACCTGATCGATGCGCGCGGCCGCAACGCCGCCTTCACCGGCGCCCAATGCATCGACTGGGCCGGTCATCTGATCGACGACAATGTTTCCGTCGCCGGCAATATGCTGGCCGGACCCAATGTCGTCGCAGAGACGCTTGCTACCTATAAGAAGGCGTTGGATAAGCCCTTCATCGAGCGCCTGCTCGAAGCCATGCAGGCTGGCGAAGATGCCGGCGGCGACAAGCGTGGCAAGCAGTCTGCCGCTCTCCTCGTCCACCGCGATCAGGATTATCCCTGGCTTAGCATCCGCGCGGACGATCATCCCGACCCGCTCGCCGAACTGCGCCGGCTCTTTGCGGTGGCGCAGGAGCGCTACATGCATGTCGCCGAAACGATGGCGACCAAAGCGAACCCGAACGGAATGATTGACAGGCGCGAGATCGATGAAAAGATCGCGGCGCTGGAAGCGGTGCGCATTGCGGAAGGACGGCCGTCGGCCTCCTTCGCCACGCCTTTGAAGACCTGAAGCCCCTCCGGAAGAAGAACCTGCTTCCGGCACAAAAGAATAAGGGAACGATATGAGTGATCAGCCTGCAGCATCCGTCTCTTCGGTTCTTTCCGTCCGGAATCTGACGACCTCCTTTCTATCTGACGGCGAATGGAGATCCGTCGTCCGCAACGTCTCCTTCGATGTCATGCCGGGGGAAACAGTCGCCATCGTCGGCGAGAGCGGGTCCGGCAAGAGCGTCACCTCGCTTTCCATCATGCGCCTGCTCGCCAAGGGCTCAAGCCGCGTCGAGGGCAGCATCACGCTCAATGGGCGCGATATCCTTTCCCTCTCCGACAAGGAGATGCGTTCCGTGCGCGGCAAGGATGCCGCCATGATCTTTCAGGAACCGATGACCAGCCTGAACCCGATCTTCACCATTGGCCGACAGATTTCCGAGGCACTCACCTGCCACGGCGATATCAGCAAGGCTGACGCGCGAGCCGAAACGATCCGCCTCCTGGAGAAGGTGCGCATTCCGAACGCCGCATCCCGCTTCGATGAATATCCGCACCAGTTTTCCGGCGGCATGCGCCAGCGCGTTATGATTGCCATGGCACTCGCATCAAGGCCGAAGCTTTTGATCGCCGACGAACCGACCACCGCGCTCGACGTCACCATCCAGGGCCAGATCCTTGATCTCATCAAGGTGCTGCAGGAAGAGGAAGGCATGTCCGTTCTCTTCATCACCCATGACATGGGCGTCGTCGCCGAGATCGCCGATCGCACTATCGTCATGTATCGCGGCGAAGCAGTCGAAACCGGCACGACAGACGATATATTCAATCGCGGCAAACATCCCTATACACGCGCCCTGCTCTCTGCCGTGCCGCGGCTCGGTTCGATGGATGGTCGCAAATGGCCGTTGCGTTTCCCGGTGATCGACACCGCGACCGGCGAACGCCGCGAGCCGGTAGAAGTGGCCGAAACCGTCGACCGCCGCAAGACGCCGATCCTCGAAGTGAAGAACCTCGTTACCCGCTTCGATATTCGCGGCGGTTTCCTCGGCCGCAAGACCGGCGCCATCCACGCCGTGGAGGATGTGTCCTTCGAACTCTTCCAGGGCGAGACGCTGTCGCTCGTCGGCGAATCCGGCTGTGGCAAATCCACCACCGGACGTTCGATCACACGCCTGGTGCAGCCGAACGCCGGCTCTGTCAGCCTTGACGGCTATGACGTGCTGAACCTCGACGCGATCAGCCTGCGTCAGATGCGCCGCAGCATCCAGATGATCTTCCAGGACCCCTTCGCCAGCCTCAATCCGCGCATGACGATAGGGGCTGCCGTCGCCGAACCCATTGTCGAACATGGTCTAGGCACCCGTCTTCAGGCCCGCGAAAAAGCCGCCGACCTGCTCGAACGCGTCGGCCTGAAGCCGGACATGATGAAGCGTTACCCGCATGAATTTTCCGGCGGCCAGCGCCAGCGCATCTGCATCGCCCGCGCTCTTGCGCTCGACCCGAAGGTGATCGTCGCAGATGAAAGCGTGTCCGCCCTCGACGTTTCGATCAAGGCGCAGGTCTGCAATCTGCTGATGGATCTGCAGCAGAGCCTCAACCTCGCCTTCCTTTTCATCTCCCACGACATGGCGGTGGTCGAACGCGTCAGCCACCGCGTTGCGGTCATGTATCTCGGCGAGATCGTCGAGATCGGCCCGCGCGAAGAGCTCTTCCGCAATCCGCAGCATCCCTACACCAGGAAGCTGATGGCGGCTGTTCCGGTGCCCGATCCCGCCCGCCGCGGCATCCGCCGCAACCTCGGCACCGACGAACTGAAAAGCCCCGTCCGCCCCGTGGGTTACGTGCCTCCGAAGCGTCAGTTCCGCGAGGTCGTAGCAGGCCATATGGTGCGGATGGAGGAAGCCGCCTGAGCTAGTCCAGGAGGCTCAACCGACAGTTTAAGGATGGTGGGTATTGCAAGGGATTAAACCACATCCCCGGGGGGTGCGGTTTAATCCCTTTTGCTGCATCGCTTATATCATTTATTCCAGATATTATTTCACTGGGAATTATTAACGCCAATCGGCGACGTTTGTGTTCTCTTATCCTTGCGAATCAAAAAGGTTTGATTTGCCTGGGGGCAGCCACCATGTTGAAGCATGGGGCGATAGAACAGTTGGGCAGGAGCACATGCTGCAACGGATTGAAGACATTGATGCCGCGCTAGTCGACAGGCTGCAGCATTCAGCGTTCAAATATTTCCTGAAATACTCCAATCCTGAAAACGGCCTTGTGCCGGATACGTCGATCCCCGGCGTGCCGGCGAGCATCGCCGCGGTCGGCTTCGGACTTTCCTCCTATCCCGTCGGCGTCGAGCGCGGCTGGATCAGCCGCGCGGAAGCTGCCGAACGCGTCTTCAACACGCTGCATTTTTTCGCCAACGCCAAGCAGGGCACGGAACGCCACGCGACCGGGCATCGCGGTTTCTTCTACCACTTCCTGCACGTGGATACCGGCAACCGCGCCTGGAACAGCGAGCTTTCGACCATCGATACTGCTCTGCTCGTCGCCGGTATCCTGACCGCCGCGCAATATTTCGACGGCGAGGATCAAACCGAGACCGAGATTCGCGCGCTCGCAAAATTCATCTATGAGCGCGTCGACTGGCGCTGGGCGCTGAACAAGGGCGATTGTATCTCGATGGGCTGGAAGCCCTCTTCGGGCTTTCTGCGCTGGCGCTACCATGGCTTCGATGAAGCGATCATTCTCTACACACTGGCGCTGGCATCACCGACCTACCCGATCCCGCAATCGAGTTATGACGCCTTCACGGCAAGCTATTCGTGGATGATTTTCAACGAGCAGCCCTATCTCTATGCCGGCCCGCTCTTCATCCATCTCTTCTCCCATGCCTGGATCGATTTCCGAGGCATCCAGGACAAGCCGATGGTCGAGCGGAACTGGGACTATTTCCGCAACACGCAGGTCGTCATCAACGTCCAGCGCGACTACGCGGAACGCAATCCCGGCCAGTTCGTCGGCTACAGCAAGGATATCTGGGGCTTCACGGCTTGCGATGGCCCGCCGCCGACGCGGCGCATGCGCGGTGGCCGCAGCCCGAAAGTACTGGGTTATGCCGCCCGCGGTGCTCCGCTCGGCCCCGATGACGGCACGATCGCGCCCTGGGCAGCGCTCGGCTGCCTGCCCTACGACCGGCAGGCTGCCCTGGACGGCACCAAGGCGCTGCTGACGACCTATCCGAACCTGCTCCTGGAAGGCGGCTTCCCTGGCGGCTTCAACCCGACAGTCCAGACCAAGCGGCCTGAGGGTTGGGTCGATGACCGAACCGTGGCCATAGACCAGGGCCTCCTCGTCATGACGGTCGAGAACGACCGCTCAGACTTCATCTGGAAGCTGATGCGCAAGTCGCCGGTCATCCGCCTCGGCCTCGAGCGCGCTGGCTTCACCGGCGGCTGGCTGGCCGGCGAAGAGCCGCAGGAGCTGGTTCTGAAGGCAGGCTGAACTTACCGCGAAAAGACATGCGCCTTGCCGGCGATATCGAGGCGAACGAGATCGCCCCGCGCCGGCAACGCCACGCTCGATGTCTTGATGAGGATCGGCGGCAGGGCGACAGCGGCAAGCGACACCGCCACCGTGCAGGTCGCGCCGCCGAATTCTACATCCACGACACGCCCGCCATATTTCGCGTTGTCCTCACCGACAACGACGCGGATCTGCTCCGGCCGCAGCATGATTTCCGCCTTGCCCTGATGGGCTCCCTCAACCGGCACGCTGCCGAGCGCACAATCGGCAAAACCATTCTTGATGATCGCCGGCAGCATCACCGCATCGCCAAGGAAAAGCGCCGTCTCGCGATCCCGCGGCTTGAGATAGAGCGTCTGCGGCGTGCCGGCCTGCACAAGCCTCCCCTCGCGCAATACCGCAACCTGATCGGCAAAGGACAGGGCCTCACCCTGATCGTGGGTCACGAGGACGGCGGTGATGCCGGCGGCCTGCAACACGCGGGCCACGGCCTTTCGCATGTTTTCGCGCAGCCCCGTATCCAGGGCCGAAAACGGCTCATCCAGCAGCATCAGGCGCGGCCGGCGGCCGAGCGCACGGGCAAGCGCCACACGCTGCTGCTGGCCGCCCGAAAGCTGGTGCGGGCGGCGATCCAGCATACTGTTTTCCAGCTCCACCATTTCCAGAAGGTCGCGAATTCGCTTTTCGCGATCCGGCGCGCCGCGCTCGAAACCGAAGCCGATATTTTCTGCGACACTTAGATGCGGAAAGAGCGCGCCATCCTGCGAGACGATGCCGATGCCGCGCTTGTGGGCGGGAACGCACGCCGGCCCGTCAGCGAGCACCTCACCATCGAGCGTTACCCGGCCGGCGTCAGGCTGTTCGAAGCCGGCAATGATGCGCAGCAGCGTCGTCTTGCCGGAACCGGAGGGACCGACAACCGCCGTACGGCTGCCCGCCTGCACTTCAAGCGAGATATCCTTCAGGGCCTGAACCGGCCCATAACGCTTGCTGATAGCGTCGATCGTAAGCAGCGTCATTGGCCGGCAGTCCGTTTCGATTGGGCATAGAGCATGAGGGTGAGTGGCAGCGACAGCACGACCATCATGAAGGCATAGGGTGCTGCAGAGACATAATCGATCTCGCTGGTCATCGACCAAAATTTCGTCGCCAGCGTATCGACGCCGTTTGGCGACAACATCAGCGTCGCCGTCAGTTCATTGGTGATGCCGAGTGCTGCGAGCGCCACGCTGGCGGCGGCCCCCGGCGCTGCGAGCCGCATGGTGATCTGGCGCACGGCCTGTCCCGGCGTGCGGCCAAGCCCCATTGCCGCCCGCTCCAGCTCGACAGGCGCCTGCGCAATGCTGGCGCGCAGGCCGACCATGGCGCGCGGCAGGAAGAGCAGTACATAGGCGACGAGCAGCGTTGCAAAGGTCTGGTAGAGCGGCAGGATGAGACGGACGGTGATCGAGACAAGCGCAAGCGCCACGACGACACCGGGCAGCGAACCGACATAATAGTGGCAGGCTTCGAGGATGCGCTGGAGGCGGCCCGGCGCGCGCACCGAGAGCCAGGCCATAGGGGCAGCAGCGATCGTCGTCAGCACGCCACCGGCGACGGCGAGAACGATCGTCTGTGCAAAGGCACTCGCCACCTCGATGCGCCAGATGCCGAGCCCGCCGAGATAGAGCCAACGCCCGAGCGTGATCAGCGGCACGCCGAGCGTCAGCGCTGCGAGGACGATCGGCAGCGCCACGGCGGGCACTACGAACCAGCCGAGCCGGCGACGGCCTGCCGGGCGCGCTGAGCCGGAGCCAACGCGTGCATATCGCTCATTGCCGCGCAGCAGGATCTCGAGGCCGAGCAGGAACAGGCAGCAGGCGACGAGCACGCCGCCGAGCATGTTGGAAGCCGGGCTGTTGTAGGAAGACTGGAACTGGTCGACGATCGCGGTTGCAAACGTGTCGAAGCGGATCATCACGAACAGACCGTATTCCGACAGCAGGTGCAGCGCGATCAGCAGCGAGCCGCCGCAGATGGCCAGGCGAAGCTGCGGCAGGACCGCGCGGAAGAAGACCCGCCACGGATCGAGGCCAAGCGAAGCAGCGGCATCCTCGATGGCCGGATCGAGCCGGCGCAGTGCCGCGGCAACCGGCAGATAGAGGAAGGGGTAATAGGCAAGCACCGAAACAAAGACGCCGCTCTGCAACCCGCGCATGCCTGGAAGCAGGCTGACCCAGGCATAGGAATGCACGAAGGCCGGCACGGCAAGCGGGGCAATAGCGAGCCACGCCCAGAGCCGTGCGAACGGGATATCCGTCCGCTCTGTCAGCCAGGCGAGTGTGACGGCAAGCGCGATAGACAGCGGAACGGTGATCGATTCCAAAAGAACCGTATTGATGAGAAGCTCGCCGACGCGCGGGCGAAAGACCAGCGTTTTTACCGTTTCCCAGCCGACATCATAGGTCACCCAGCCGATGAAGCCGAGCGGCACGAGGCTGAAGATCGCTACGATTGATGCGACGAGAACGACGGAAGCGTGCGGCATGCGCCAGCGCGGCAAAACCATTCGCGAGGCCCTTGGCGCCTCGTTGCTGGATGCGAGCAATCTATTGTCCTGCAGCAAGGCCGATGCCTTCACACGCTGAAAAAGGAAGGCAACCGCCTTTGAGGAGCGGTTGCCAGATTTCGTCATGCCCTAAGGTTTTCTTGAGCCAAAAGCAATAGTTTTGGCTGGAAGAAGACTGCGGCAGAAAGGTTAGATAAGGCCGGCGGCCGTCATCAGCTCCACGACCTTCTTGCTGTCGAGCGTCGAGGCTTCAACCTTTGGGGCGTTAAGGTCGGCAAGCGGTACCAGCTTGTCGTTGGAGGCTGCATCCTTGCCGATGGCGTATTCAAAGGAATCGCCGTCCTTGAGCACGGTCTGGCCAGCCTTGCTGGTGAGGTACTTCAGGAAAGCCTGAGCTTCCTTCATGTGTTGCGTGGACTTCAGGATACCGCCGCCCGAAACGCTGACGAAGGCGCCCGGATCCTGGTTCTTGAAATAGTGCAGGCCGATATTCTTGCTGTTCTCACCGGTCTTGGCCTGATCGCCGAACCAGTAATAGTGATAGATGATCGCGCCTTCGACTTCACCGGCATTAACCGCCTTCATGGCAACGCTGTTGCCCTTGTAGGGGGTGGCATTGTCCTTGAGTCCCTTCAGCCAGGCCTTGGTGGCGTCTTCACCCTTCAGCTGCAGGAGGGCGGCAACGATTGCCTGGAAGTCGGCGCCTGCGGGAGCCGCGCCCCAGCGACCCTTCCAGGCCGGGTCCTGCAGGTCGAGCATCGACTTCGGCAGTTTGTCTTCGGTCAGCTTCGTCTTGTCATAGGCAAAAACCGTGGTGCGCGCGGCAATGCCGGTCCACATGCCGTCGGCCGGGCGATACTGCTCCGGAACCTGCTCCAGCGTGTCCTTATCGACGGGCGCAAACAGGCCGGCACCATCGACCAGCGTCATGGCCGGCGAGTTTTCGGTGAGGAAAACGTCGGCGGGCGAAGCATCGCCTTCCTGGATGATCTGGTTGGCGAACTGCATATCGCTGCCCTGGCGCATGGTGACCTTGATGCCGGTCTCCTTGGTGAAGGCATCGATCCATTCGCGGCCGAGGCTTTCGTGCTGGGCATTATAGACGACGATGCCTTCAGACTGCTGCGCATTGGCACTGCCTGCGAGCGCGGTGGCTGCGAGAAGTGAAGCGGCAAGCGCAAGCGCGCCGGAAAGACGGTTAAGAGCAATTTTCATGATGGCCTCCGTGGCGATGTCACCCGAGCTCCCAAGGGTGATGGCAGGCGTATATTTTTGTTGACTGATTACTTCAAGTTTCGAGGTCAAAAATAACATCACATTATCTTGACTCAATCTTTCATCTTCGCGGGGAATAAATCCGGATTTCGTCAAAAAAAACGACGCCGGCGAGGCGTCGCTTCTTAGATTCCAATGCGTTAGCTTATTCGACGTCGAACTTGACGCCCTGCGCCAGCGGCAGCGTCTTGCCGTAATTGACGGTGTTGGTGGAGCGTCGCATGTAAGCCTTCCAGGCATCCGAACCGGATTCACGGCCGCCGCCTGTCTCCTTCTCGCCGCCAAAGGCTCCGCCGATCTCAGCACCGGACGGACCAATATTGACATTGGCGATGCCGCAATCCGAACCGCGCGAAGACAGGAAGGTCTCAGCTTCGCGCATATTGTTGGTGAAGATCGAGGACGACAGGCCCTGCGGCACAGCGTTGTGCAGCTCCAGCACAGCGTCGAAATCGCTATACTTCATGACGTAGAGGATTGGCGCGAAGGTTTCCTGCTCGACCGGGCCGGTTTGCTCAGACATTTCGACGAGTGCGGGGCGAACATAGAAGGCTTCTGCCGAACCGTTCTCGACGCGCTCACCACCTACGACAGCGCCGCCGGCGGCCTTTGCCTGGCCGAGAGCCGTCTGCATCTTGTCAAAGGCCTGCCCGTCGATCAGCGGGCCAACCAGCGTGCCTGTTTCCAGCGGGTTGCCGATCGTCACCGAACCATAGGCCTTCTTCAACCGCGGAACGAGCTGGTCGTAGACGCTCTCATGCACGAAGAGACGGCGCAGCGTCGTGCAGCGCTGGCCGGCCGTGCCCATAGCCGCGAAGGCAACGCCCCGCAGCGTCAGATCAAGATCGGCCGTCGGGCAGACGATTGCGGCATTGTTGCCGCCAAGCTCCAGGATTGCGCGGGCAAAGCGCTGCGACAGGCGCGGACCTACGGCGCGGCCCATGGCCGTGGAGCCGGTGGCCGAAACGAGCGGGATCTTCGGATGGTCGACCAGCACTTCGCCAACCTCGCGGCCACCGATCAGGAGCGTCGAGAGATTTGCCGGCGCCTTGCCGCCTTCAGCAACAAAACGCTTCAGCGCCTTCTCGAACAGCGCCTGGACGGCAAGCGCCGTCAGCGGCGTCTTTTCCGAAGGCTTCCAGACCGTGGAATTGCCGCAGACGATGGCGAGTGCCGCATTCCACGACCAGACAGCCACAGGGAAATTGAACGCCGAGATGATGCCGATGGCGCCAAGCGGATGCCAGCTTTCCATCATCCGGTGCTCTGCGCGCTCGGTGGCGATCGTCAGGCCATAGAGCTGGCGGGAAAGGCCGACTGCGAAATCGCAGATATCGATCATTTCCTGCACTTCGCCGAGGCCCTCAGAGGTGATCTTGCCGACTTCGATCGAGACCAGGCGGCCGAGTGCAACCTTGGAGGCCCGCAGCTCTTCGCCGAGCAGGCGGATCAGCTCGCCGCGCTTCGGCGCCGGAACGGCACGCCATTCGAGGAAAGCCTTGTGCGCCGCGTCGATCGCCTCCTTGGCGTCCGCAACAGAATGCTCCTTCAGCTTTCCGATTTCCTTGCCCGTGATCGGTGATGTCACCGAAAGCGTACCGCCGGTATATCTGTTGGCATCGACGCCGAGATCGGCGAGCAGCTTGGCGGTTTCGGTGGCGAGATCGAGGACGGCGATGGTCATTGTCTTGGTTCCATTCTTGTTGTTCTCAGAAACGGGCATCGGCGAAATGGGCGACCTGAGCGCCGGCTTCGTACCATAATTCCTTGAGTGCGCGGAAGCTCGGCTCGCGAGGATCGGTCAGCGGCAAAGGCAGATCCGCTTCGGCCATCCGGCCAAGAATATGCTCCGCCAAAGTGCGGCCGAACACTGTCCCGGGCGCGATCCCACGGCCATTATAGCCCGAAAAGCCGATGACATTGGGAGCGAATTTGTGGAAGCGCGGCAGTGCATTGTCGGTCATGCCAATCTGCCCGTACCATTCGCACTCGAATTCGATATCGCCGATCTCGGGGAAAAGCCGCTTCAGCGAGCGCTTCGCCCAGCCTTTGTGCACGGAAAGGCCAGTATTGCGCAACGCCCCGACACTGCCGAAGACCAGGCGGCCGGCCTGATCCATCCGGAAGGAGGAGAGGATTTCCTTTGTATCCCACGCACCCTCGCGATTGGGCAGGATCGACTGGCGCAGATTGTGGCCGAGCGGCACGGTGGCAAAATTGAAATAGGGCAGAAACACCTGCTCGTTGCGCACCTGCTCCCAGGGGCCGGTGCTGTAGGCGTCGGTCGCCACGATGATCCAGTGGGCGCTCACCTGTCCGCGCGCCGTCTTTACCACCCAGCGGCTGCCCTGCCGCTCGGTTGCGATAACAGGGCTTGCCGTATGCAACACGACACCCGCCTTCTGCGCCGCATGGGCAAGCCCGCGCGCATAGGCAAGTGGCTGCAGCGTGCCGGCCCGCATATCGAGCAGCGATCCGGCATAGGCATTCGTACCGATGCGTTTTGCCGTCTCATCCGCATTGAGCAATGTGACGGGCGCGCCGCGCGCCGACCATTGCTTGTAGCGCTCCTCGACTTCCTTCAACCCATCCGGACCGACGGCGCAATGCAGCGTACCCTGCTTTTCGAGCTCGCAAGCAATGCCATGCTTTTCGATCAGTTCCATCACCAGCCGTGGCGCGTTGCCAAGCAGGTCGAGCAGACGCTCGCCATAAACCGGGCCGAGCACACCGGGCAGGTCATCAGGCATGACCCACATGCCGGCATTGATGAGGCCGACATTGCGACCTGCGCCGCCGAAGCCGATCTCCTTGGCCTCGAGCAGCACGACCCGCGATCCGGCTTCGGCCAGATGCAGGCCGGAAGAAAGACCCGTATAGCCGCCACCGACGATGACGACGTCGGCCTCGATAGCGCCTTCCAGCACAGAGGTGACGGGTGGCTGGGGAGCAGTCTTTTCCCACAGGCCGTGGGAGCGCGGATCATTGAGCATCGGACAGTCCAGTCAGGATCGAAATCGGCACTCTAGCGCCGCCTCCGCCCTTGCGGAAGCGGCCAAATATCAGGCGACCGTCTTTAGCTCCAGGCCGGAAAGGCAGAGCTTTTCCATGGCCATGTCGAGCGAGGCGGCCTGCCGCTCGGCATAGAGCGCGAGCTCGTCCTGGACCTTCGCGCCGAGCGCCTCCTCGAAGGCATCCCGATTCGAGCGTGTCGCATAATTCTGCTGCTGGTCCGTGCCGAGGTTCGACTGGAAGATACCGGCCGCGCTGACCGGCAGGAAATCCTCGTAGATGATGGGATCGAACCGCAGATAGCCCCTAGCGATCAACGCGTCCGGATCGGAGGGCAGCTGTCCCTTGGCCGCAATACCTTCGGGCGTCGCCGAATAATGGAAGAAGGCAAACCCCTCGCGCCGCAGCTCGTCCCAGCTGTCCGGCAGTGCTTTGAAACGCCCGGCAAGTTCGGCATCGTAGTCGCCGGCCTTAGCGCCGGATGCGCCGACCTGCACTTCGCCTCGCACCGAGGCAAGCAGCCGATCATAGAGCGCCCGCCCCTTGGCCGTCAGCGCCACGCCGCGCTGTTCGATCTCGCCGAAGCGGGCCGTATGCGTGCCTGATGTCGTCCCGGCCTCGCCGGCAAAAGCAATCGGCTCTTCCAGAGCCTTGAAGCTCGTCTGCCGCAGCAGGATATCGCAATTGCGTCGCGGCGGGCCTTCGATGACGGCCTTGGGCGTGATGCCGCGCTCCGGCATGCGCCGTTGCACTTCATCAATATCGAGCGTGCGCGGCGTCAGATGGTTGATATGCGGCCCCTTGAAACTGACGACGTCTGCAATGAGGCGGTGGGCATCATGCAGACGCTTGTAGGTCTCGGCGCTGACCGTCGCCTCGCCGTGCCAGCGGAAGGTTTCCAGCGCCTCGGCAACGAATTCCGCAGCTTCCGCTTCCGTCAGACCGCCGGCCTTTTCATGCTGTTCGATGAGGGCGATGGCACGCGGTGTGTAGATGCGCCGTCTGGCGAGGATTGCCGCGGCTTCAGCGCGCAACTCTTCGTCTTCGATCAGTTCCAAGCGCAACAACGAGGTGAAGACGCGGAACGGATTGACCTTCAGCGCCGCCTCATCCACCGGCCGGAAGCAGGTGGAATGTACGGGAACGCCGGCGACGGACAGATCGTAATAACCGACCGACTGCATCCCCATGACGGCAAAGAGCCGCCGGATCGTAAACAGCTCTTCGGCCGTTCCGAGACGGATCGCGCCATGGCGCTCGACATCGATGCGCTCAAGTTCGCCTGCACGCCGAAGCCGCCCGCTCAGTTCCTGGTCTCTCGCGAGGACTTCGGCGTTGACCTCCCCCACGAGCTCGATCAACGTTCCGTATTGCAGCACCTCCGTCCGGTACATCTGCGACATGGCTTCGGTGAAAAGCGAACGGATGCGATCTGTGGAGACGAAAGCGCCGGGCATGAGAAAACTCCGCGTTCATTCCGATTTTGCAGGATGAAGTTCTTTACAAGGCCGCTGAAGCGGTGAATATCGACGTTTCGGAAATAGTTTATTCTGAAATGGAATGATCATGCTCTCACCAAGACGTTTTTTGCCGTCGATCTCGCACCTCGCCGCCTTCGAAGCGGTCGCCCGCACCGGCAGCGTTACGTCAGCCGCCCGCGAACTCGACCTGACGCAGAGCGCCGTGAGCCGCCAGATCAAGGCGCTGGAGGAACAACTCGGCGTCGAGCTTTTCCTACGCGAACGCCAGACCGTGCGACTTACTCTTGCCGGAGACGCCTACGCGCGTGAGATCCGCGAGGCACTCCGGCGTATCTCCAGCGCCTCGCTAAATCTGCGCGCTAACCCGCATGGCGGTACTTTGAACCTCGCCATTCTGCCGACCTTCGGCACGCGCTGGCTGGCGCCGCGCCTCGGCCGCTTCCTTGCCACCAATCCGGGCGTCACGATCAACCTCGTGACTCGGCTCTCCTCCTTCGATTTCCGCCTTGATTCTATCGATGCTGCCATCCACTTCGGTCATCCCCACTGGCCGGGCGCGGAACTCGCCTTTCTGATGTCGGAACGCACGCTGCCCGCCTGCAGCCCGGATTTCCTCAAACGCAACGCGATTTCCCGCGCGGAAGACCTGCTGACAGCGCCCCTCCTGCATCTGACAACCCGGCCCGACGCCTGGGAACGCTGGTTTGCCGACAACGGCGTCGTCTTCGAAAGCGTGCACGGCATGCTGTTCGACCAGTTTGCGACGGCAGCGCAAGCGGCAATCGCCGGCCTCGGTGTTGCCCTGCTGCCGACTTTCCTCATCCAGGAAGAACTGAAGCGCGGCGATCTCATCCCCGCCGTCGACCGCGAGATGGAAAGCCGCGAACGCTATTATCTCGCTTTTCCGCCGGAACGCGCAGATTACGCTCCGCTTGCCGCCTTCCGCGACTGGATTGTCTCCGAAGCCCGTTCGGGTTCTGAAATGTAAGGAAGGCTTGCATCGCAGCAGCGGTTTCGACCATTATGCGCGCCATCAGAATTCGATGCAGGAAATTCCCATGAAGCCGATCTTCGTCCAGCTCCAGTGCGCCCCCGGCAAGACCTACGAGGTCGCCGACGCCATCTACAAGACCGAACTGGTCTCGGAGCTCTACTCGACATCAGGCAATTACGACCTGCTGCTCAAGGTCTACATCGAAGAAGGCCAGGATATCGGCAAGTTCATCAATGACAACATCGCCAACATCCCGGGCATCGTCCGTTCGCTGACGACATTGACCTTCAAGGCGTTCTGAACCGGTTAACCCTTTTGCAAATAAAGCCGTTCGAGGTGCATCTTCATATACCGCACCTTAACGGCCGGCGTGGCTGGTCATTCCCACAGAGAATAGGTGGGAAATGTCCGTCTCCATGACAGAGACCGTCGAAAAAAGGCCGCAGCTTGATGCTGCGCCTCTCATCGTGCATGTCGTGCGCCAGTTTCTGCCGAACCGCGGCGGCCTGGAAGATGTGGTCGCAAATCTCGCCCGCCAGACCCTGAAACGCGGATATCGTGTTCGCGTCGTCACGCTCAATTCCCTCTTTACGGCACTTGAAAACAAGCTGCCGGCGCACGAAACCATCGACGGCATCGAGATCGTGCGCATCCCCTGGTCGGGCAGCAGCCGCTATCCGCTGGCGCCGCAGGTGTTCCGTCATATCGGCGATGCCGACCTTATCCATGTCCATGCGATCGACTTCTTCTTCGACGCACTCGCCTGGGGCAGGTTCCTGCATCGCAAGCCCATGGTCGTCACGACCCATGGCGGCTTCTTTCACACGAAGAAATTCCTGGCCATCAAGAAGGTTTGGTTCAGGACGCTGACACGGCGCTCGGCACTGGCTTATAGCCGCGTTGTCTGCTGCAGCGCGTCAGATCTCAGCCAGTTCATCCAGATCGTCCCCGATGGCATTACCATCGAGAATGGTGCCGATATCGGCAAATTCGCCAATGCCTCCTCGCGCACCCCTGAACGGCGCGTCGTCACTATCGGGCGCTTCTCGGTAAACAAACGGCTCGATCTGCTACTGGATGCAACGGCAGCGCTCGTCAAACGCAATCCCGACTGGCGTCTCGATATCATCGGCGCCGAATCCGATCTCAACGCCGCCGATCTCAGGCGCGAGATCACCGCAAGGTCGCTGGACACAGCGATCACCCTGACTATTTCGCCGGATAATCAATCGATCCGCGAGATCATCGCAAAAGCATCCCTCTTCGCTTCCGCCTCGGAATATGAAGGTTTCGGCCTCGTTGCGCTGGAAGCGATGAGTGCCGGCCTGCAGCCGGTCCTGAACTCCAATGAGGCTTACCGCGTACTTGCCGGACGGCACGAGGAGATCATTCTCGCCGACTTCATGAAGCCGGATCGGGCCGCTGACGCGATCGAGGAAGCTTACCGGAAAGTAAGCGCCGAGGGTGCAGCGCTGCGGGAGAGCCTTGTTCAGGCCGCGCACGCTTATTCGTGGGACGCAGTCGCCGAACGCTATATCGACCTCTACCGGTCGATCGGCATTGCCACCTAGAGCATTTCCGAACACAAAACCGCTGCACGGTTTTGCGGGAATTGCTCCAACAAATCAGGAAATTCTCAAGCCTTCGCAAGCCGGACGATCTCGTCCAGCACCAGCTTGCGCGATTCCGGCGGTGTCAGGTTGTGATCGGCATCCTGCAGCATCACCACCCGCACATTCGGGTGCCGTGTAAACTTGTGCCCGCGCGGGCCGAAGTGGAAATACATGTGGTCGAGACCGACATCGCCTTCGCTGTAGATCAGCGTCAGCGGCACCTTGCGCCTGCCAAGCGCCGCAAAGGACTGGCGCACTTGCCGCGCGATATGACGGCGGCCTGGGATGAGTTCGACAAGCGGCGCGATGCGCGGCGAAAGCCGGCGGCCGATCGCGATGAAGATGTTCTGCAGGGCCGCAAAGACATCGACCTCGCCGCGGAACAGCCGCTTGACCGTGTCGAACCGCATCATCCGCTGACCGTAGTCGTCGACGCTGCGCGGAACAGAGACGACATGCTCGCGCCGCACCGGCATCTCGGGATCCCAGTAGTAGACGAAGGGATTAATGGAAACGATCGCCTTCAAACGCTCATCCTCGATGCCCGCGCGCAGGGCCACATAACCGCCGCTGCAGCGACCTGCGACCATGATCGGTCCGGCGACAAAGCTTTCCAAGAGATCCAGCGAGGCGAGCGCGTCTTCCGTCTGTGTCGCCGAATAGAGAACCTGTTCCGGCGCATCCGGCCGCGGAACGCTGTCGCCGACATTGGCGGAATCGAAGCGGAGTGAAACGACGCCCTGGCGGGCGAGCTCACGCGCCATATCGACAGTCGTACGACCCCAGCCCGCATGCCGGTCATAGGCCGTCGACATGAAGAGCACGGCATTACCCTTGATCTCGCCCTGCGGCCGGCTGATGACGCCGATCAGATGCTGGAAGGCTCCGAAACGAACCGGAATTTCCTCAAAACCATCACCCGCGAGTGGCTGGTTTTCGACCTCCTGCGGAGAGTGACCCGCGGATGCGGCAGGCGTGGTTGTCTCGACAAGCCATTCGGCGAGCAGGTCGATGACTGCCATCGGCGTCTTGGCAAAGAGCGGGTTCGTGACCAGCTCGTCATAACCTTCGAACACGCGCTGCTCGACATTGCCGCCGAGCGCCTTCAGTGCGTCGGCGAAGGCCGTATCGTCAACCCGAACCGGGCGTTCGAGGATGAGGTAATTCGGCGCCGCCAGGTCCTGCGGTGAACTGATATTGAGCTTGCCGATTTCCGCAGCAATCGCGTCGGGCAAGGTCAGACCGGCGATCTGCACCTGGGCGCTCGGCGCATGTTCCTTGCCGAGACCGAGGTCGGCATGGATGATCCGCGACCACATGTTGATTTCACGCAGATGGCCTCTGCCGCTCAAAATAGGCGCAAGCAGCACAACACTGTCGACGCCCTCGATCGAATGGCCAGTCAAATGAGCAAGCGTGCCGCCGAGACCCTGGCCGACAAGGATGATCTGGGAGCAACCACTGAGAGCCTTCAGCTTTACAGCGGCCGCGCGGATGGAGTTCTTCCAGATTTCCAGGCTCGGCGTCTGATTTCCGAAATCGAGTGCGTCACCCGTGCCCGTATAGTCGAACCGCAGGCTCGGTACACCGATATCGGAAAAATGCTCTGCCGCCACACGATAGAATTTCCGCGTGCACATTTCCTCGAAACCCCAGGGGCTGACGAAGAGGACGGCAGCCGAGCGTCTTGCGACATCAGGCTTTTCGGGCATGAACAGACCAATCGTGCCATCGAAGACAACGGGAAGAGCAGCGGCACGGCCGGCGCCTTCTGCTGGTTCACGCGAGAATTCTTCGTTGACCGGCTTCTTCGCTTCTCCTTCTGGGGTCGGCGGGGTGATGAAATTGACCACGCGCCTTGCCGGTCCCTTCAGCAGCGCCGGCATCTTGTCGAGGATCGAGCGCAGCACCTGGATATCTTCGGCCGGAACGGCGCGCAGGACTTTCAACGCAGCAAAATAAGTAAATGTGCCAGCGATGATCGCCGCGACAAGACCAATCGGACCCTGGATGAGCTCAAGTGCAGTAATGGCACCGCAGCCGCAAAATACCGCCGCGAGAGTAATCTTCGTAAGGCTGAGATAAAGGCCCGAAAGCTGAGTTCCGAATCCCGTTTGCCTGACCATCATTACCGACATCGCAACAAATACGGCTATGCGCACAAGCGCGGCACCCTCGGCGGCAAGACTAGGTACGATGAGTAAACAACCCACTACCATCAGGAGGCCACCTATCACACTGATTTTCAACCGTACATTGGCCTTGTCGATTGAAAGCAGGTACAGGCTGAGAACCTGCATGAGAGTGTAGGCAGGCGCGACAAGCGCAAGCAGGGCGACAACTCCGCCGCTTCGGTCGAAGGCTTCGCCGAAGACCACATGTACAAGTTCAGTAGAGATCGCAGCGAGCCCGAGGCTCATGGGCAGCACAATATAGGCCATGCTGCGGATGACGGCGGCAAAGGCCTCGACCGGGAATTTAGAGTCAGCACTGGCATGCCGCCGTTCAGAATAATAGGGCAGCAGGCTGCCGCTCATCTGGATGGGAAGCTGCAGCGCGATATTGGCGATCGACAGGCCGGCAGCATAGAAACCGACCATTTCCACCGACCAGAACTGCTGCAGAAAGAGCAGTTCAATGCGGTTGAGGAAGATCGAATCGATGATGAACTGCATAGACAGGATGACCGACGACGACGCCAGATATTTGAGCGAGACGCCGCAGCGGTCACGACGGGTAAAGAGGATCGGCAAAGTAGCGACGAAAAGCACGAGCTGGCCGAGCGCATATCCGACGAGCACGCCCAGCACCCCATAAAAAACGGCACCGACCGCCACACCCACAAGCTGAAAGACCGAGACGATCAGCGTCAGCTGAAAGAAGGTGCCAAGCCGCTTTTCGCCGATGAGGTAGAATTTGACGAAGGAGCCAATCGCCTGGACGAAGAAGAGAATGCCTGTCACAAGCGCCACCGACGGCGCGGTATCGGCCCAGTGCATTTCCTCCGATGTCAGGAAGAACAGGGCATAGAGCCCCAGCAGCACCAACGTGGAGCAGACCATGAAGGTAACCAGGATCGAGGCAAATCCCCTACGTTGCTCGAAACTGTAGCCCTGCGCCGAAAGCTGCGGCAGCGTCTTCAGAAGCGTGATGCTGGAGCCGAGCTCGGCAATCGAGGCCCCTGTGACAACGAGCCAGAGCGAAAAGGCGACGATGCCGTTGGCTTCGGGGCCGAGCAGGCGTGCGGTTATGATCGAGGATACGAATCCCGTCACCAGAAGCAGCATGCCCGCCGCCGCATTCATCACCGAGTTTGCAATAATGCCCTTCGACATCCGTCCATCCGTTAGAAGCCGCATCGCGGCCGAAAACAAGCCATCTCTAAATTGGAAATGTTAAAATAAAGGGGAGTGAAGCGCTCAGCTTAGCTTGCCTGCATCGCCGAAAGCCTCGAAAGCGCCTTGTCATAACTGTGCTCGGCAAGATGGCGCATCAGATAGGTCCGAGCCCCCTCCGCTTTTCGCCTCGCACCATCAGAATCGGAATAGATGCTCTTCAAATGCGCTGCCGCGGCCACTGGCGAGGGATCGGCCCAAACGGCATCCTTGAGATCGGCAAATTCCGGATGGCTGTCGACGACGGGAACGAGCGAAGGCTCGACCAGCCAGGTATTGTCGGGATCACAGAAATCGGCCGTGCCCGACCATCCTGTCGAGACGACGGGCGTGCGGTGCATGATCGCTTCAGCCACCGTCAGGCCGAAACCCTCCGAGCGATGCAGCGAAAGATAGGCGTCGGAATCGCGGATAATGCCGTTGATCTCCGAACTCGCCAGATTGTCGGTAACGATCCTGACGTTGCGGTCGCCTTCCACGGATCGCATGAGTGCCCGAAGCGCCTCGTCTCTGGCCGGGTTGCCGCTCGCCTTCATCAGCAGGAAGGCATTGGGGCATTCGGCGCTGAAGAGCCTGAAGGCTTCGATCGCCGCCTGTGGGTTCTTGCGGTTGATCGAGGAGCCGGCACTGAAGATGAACGATACGAGGAAAGCATTCTCGGCAATTCCGAATTTCTGCCTGATACCGTCAGCCGCCGGCCGCTCGGTAACAGGGTGCGGCACGACAATGACAGGTGCAGTCGTATGCGGCGCAATTGCCCGCCTGGTGAATTCCGAGGGAACGAAGACGGCGTTCATATAGTGCATGGCATTGCGCCATTCCGCCGGCACCACTTCAAGCTCCCAGGCCCAGTAGCCGATGTTGAAGGCACGGGTGAAATTGCCGAGGCCTTTCTTCAGGATCGCGCGTGGCAGCATGGGCGGATTGAGATGCCATATGCGGCTTCCCGGCTGGCCGTCGGAAACCTGTGTAGATGCCCACTCCACCAGCTTGCCTTCGTCCGGATGCGTGCTGACATCAGCAAGCATGATCTCACGGCCCGCGTGCGAGAGCGCGGCAACGCAAAGTCGCGCGGATTCGCCTACACCCGCCGCCATCGATAAATAGCCGACGATCTCGACAGGCCGGCGCGGATTGAAGGCGAGACGCGATTTGACGATCAGCCGCTGCAGCAGATGCCCGCGCACGTTCCGATAGACGCCCCGCAAAGCCTCTTCCGCCTGCACTCTGATCGTCATGACCGCTCCCTGGCCGTTAAAGCGCGAAACGGCGCGCGGCGCCGACGCTCCTGATTTCACCCGTCGGCAATGCATCGCCATCAGTGCCCGCAGCGGCGATGAGCTTCACTCGCTTGGCAGGGCCTGGTGCCAGATGGAACCAGTCCTCTTCCGCCCGGTAGCCTTCGACATCGATATGGACAGATTGGGCCAACCTATCGGTCGCAAGCGCAATGACCCAATCATCGCCCTCACGCATGAAGGACGCCTCGATCGTCGCGTCGTGGAAGGCTTTGGCTCGGCCGCGCGGAAAATGAAAAGCCTGCGCGAGCAACGTGCCGTCCATCGTCGACCGCAGCCAGGCGACGCTGACGTCATGCGATGGCGCACCGAAACGGAAGGCATAGGTCGCATCGAAGAAGCCGCCGAAGAGATCGGTACAAGCGATACGCTCAACGCTTCTCGGGTCGAGATTGAAAGCCTTGCTGCCGCTCGCGACCTGCTGGCGCCCCTCGCGCAAGCAGGCGACATCGAGTTCGACAGCGACCACCTTATCGGTTTCGTTGATGACGTTGACATAGAGGCCGTTCGTCCCCTCGTCCGTAAAAACTGCCTGCACCGGACGGAAGGCGCGGCGCATTGCATGCCAGACAGGCTTCGGCTCGCGGGTGGAGTTGATCACGCCCCAGCCGGGACCTGGCAACAGATCCTGCAGGGTCCAGACGAGCGCGCCATTGCAGGACGATCCCTTGCGTCGCCATTCGGCAAAGGTCTCCTCCAGCACTTCTCCCGTCACGGCGCGCGAAAGATCGAGATAACGCTCGGGATCGTCGCGGCGGAGCCTGGCCGGATCGAGATCGTAGAGAAGCCCGAGATAGAAGTCTCTGATATCCTCGAAATCCCAGGAAGCACCACGGTCGCGCGGCACCCGCTCTTTCCAGAGCGGACTGTGAACTGGGGGCACGTCGAGATGCCGTTGCAAGGTCCGCTGCTGCGGCACATGAGCAAAGGCGAGGCTTTCGGCCGCAAAGCGCACCTCGGCGCGGCGCGCATCCTCGAGTGGCCGCATATAGGCGCCGACGCCGTAATAATGCGTCACGCCGGCGTTGGGCGAAAAGGGCATCGCCCCGCCATAGGGCGAATTCGGCACATAGGGCACATCCGGCCGCATGCGCTGGCAGATCGCCGGGATGATCTCGTCGGTGATCGGCCCGCTCCAGAAATCTGGGGGCAGACCGAACATCGCCGCCTGCTGGTGGATTTCGCTGCCGCCGCAGAGCACGGCAAGCGAGGGCGAGAGCTGTACGCTGTGCAGAAACTCTTCCACCTCGGCATGTACACTGCCGATAAAAGCCTTGTCATTCTTCGGATAGTCGAAATTGGCGAACATGAAGTCCTGCCAGACCATCAGCCCGAGCGCATCGCAGAGCGCGAAAAAGTCGGGCGTTTCATAGGCCATGGTACCGCCGATGCGGATCATGTTCATGCCAGCCTCGGCAGCAAGCCGCAGGAAAGGCTCGTAATCGGCCCGCTCGCCAGGCAGCCGTGCGATATCGGCCGTTGTCCAGACCGCGCCGCGGCAGAAGACCCGCTCGCCGTTGATGACAAGCGCGAAATCATTGCCATCAGCGCCATGGTCAACCTCGATACGGCGAAAGCCGGCTTTGCCCAGCGAATGTTCTTCGCCATCGATAACCAGCGTCACATCATAGAGATGCGGCACACCATGCGTATGCGGCCACCACGCCTCAATGTCGGAAAGCTTGAGAATCGCCGAATAATGCCGATCGCCGATCTTCTCGAAACCCTGCTCGGCGCCGGCGCAACGCAACAGCATCACCGGCTCTTCGCCAGCGGTACAAAGCGAAACGCTGAGTCGCCCCGCGCCGTTTTCCTCCAACACCGCGCGCACCGAAACATGATCGACCGAGGCCACGCCCCGGCGCGCGAGCGAAATCTGCCGCCACGGCCCAACGGCATGGATCTCGGGACACCAGCCGGGCATATGCCCGAGCAGCGTGTTGCGGACATTCTTCAGCCCTTGAGGCGTAATCATCTGCGGTCGCCAGCGAGCACGCGGCCCGGGCTCCGACAGACGAGGGCCAAGCGCCCGGAAACAGAGCGCCAGTTCATCACCACCTGTCAACGTAACCGGCATTTCGTGCGCAGTGAACATGCTCTCGGAAAAGAGGATTTCCTGGCCGTTGAGAAAAACATGGCAGATTGTCGCCAGCCCCTCAAAACGCAGGATCGCCTCACCCGGCTCCGTATCGAAGAGGCGGGTCAGGTACCAGGCGTCCTTGGTGTTCAGCGGCTGTGGATTTTCCCGGTCGAACAGCCCTGCTCTTTCGAGCGCCGCTGCAACGGTGCCGGGAACAGGTGCAGGAATGAACTGCGCCGAAAGATGGATGTCGTGGGGTGTCGCGCAGGCGCCAGGCTCGGTCAGAACCAGATTCCACCCTTCGGAAAGCAAGCTTTCCTCAGCCCCGATGCTTGCCAACCGCCCCCGCATGGTCAGATCTCCGGCCTCAGACTCGCTCCGCGAGCGATGCCATCATCGAATCCCATGCATCGGCTGCCGGATCAAGTGCCGCTTTCAAAGGCTCGAACTTGCGGCGGGTGACGGCGCGGGCAAGCTGGAACTGAACCGACTTCGCCACTTCCGAGATCCGGCGCGCCTCTCCGGCCGCAACACCAAACTCGCCGGCTGAAAGCCAAGTCAGATGATCGGCCGCGAGTTCGAAATTCGCACCTACCTGCCGCAGCGTGTTGAAGGCATATTTGTGGAAGAAACCGAAGGACCGATCGGCTACTGCCTCAACCTGCAACGGAAAGACCTCGGCAAAGGCGCGGATCGGATTGGCGCTTGGGCGGCGATGGAAATGGAAGCCCAGGAGCCGCCGCGAAACCTCGCGCAGATGTGCTTCGCCGACAGGGCGTTCCGGGAACTTGGCGAATTCGGTATAGGGCAGGAACGGCGCATCCTCATCCGTCAGATGGGATTGGAACAAGCCGTCGAAATCCTCGCCCTCGATGCGGAAATAGCCGGCATTATGGAAGTAGTCGACACGCTTGCCGGCAAAGTCCAGCCGGTTGATCGCAACTGTGGTCTTGCCATGTTCCTGCCGGTAGGCGGTGCCGCGCGTATCCGGCATGTAGAAGGAATCCATCTCGATGAGGCAGAGCCGCCCGCGGGCGATCTGCACCTCGATATGCCGCTCGACGCGGTCGTAGATCGCAAGCTCGGTGGCGCGAATGCCGTAGAGCGCTTCGAGATCCTCCAGCGGCACCTTGAAGAAGGTGAACTGGTCGCCCTCGAAATCCTGGGTCAACGTGAAACCGAGCATTGCTTCCGGCACAACGCCGAAGGTCGAGAGAACCTCGATCCAGAGATCGATGTAGCAATTGGTCTCAGGCCACATGCGCTCACCGGAATGCAGCGCATGCGCCCTGTAGGTATCGGGATCGATACCCGCAAAGACCGATGTCATCGAGCCGCTCAGCCCCACAGGACTTTCCGCACACTTGCCGGCCATTCCTTGACGTCAAGGCCGTGATGATGGAAGAGCGCGAGCGCAATGCGCTCCAGCCCGAAGCCGACGCAGGCGGTGTGGGCCACGCTGCCGTCTTCAAGGTTCAGGCCCCACTTCACGCCGAACGAGTCCTGATGATAGTTGAAGCTCATGCAGGCCGTCGGGTTTGCAGAGGAGGTGATCGGGATCAAGAGCTCGAACTTCAGGTTCTGGTCGCGCTGGTTGTTGACCATCATCTTGCCGGCACGGCCGAAGAACGGGTCGTTGGCAACGTCGATTGTCACGTCGAGACCGACCTGCTTCATCATTTCGACACCGCGGTCCATCCAGCTCTGGCGGAAATCGGTCACATGCTGCTCGGTGCCCATGCAGACATATTCGCGCATGCGGAAAAGCTGCTGCCGGGCCGGATCCTTGGAAGGCTCATGACGGAAGCAATAGGATTGCAGATCGAAGAGACCGCCCTTGGCCGGCAGGTTGCCGCGCTTGGCGACCGTCGGATAAAGCGGATAGCAGGCTGCCGGCGTCAGCACGATGTCGGTCGCCTTCTGGTCCTTGGTCCAGTCCTCGCCGACTTCCATGCACTGCAGCAGGCTCATATGGTCGAGCTCGCTGCCGCAGAAGCTGTGCACCGTGCCGGCAAGCTGCGGAAAGCTCTTCATGTAGCCGCTCTTTTCGAAGAGCGCGCGGTTCATGCCGGGCGGAAAACGCATCGCCTCGGCGCCATCGGCGCCGCCGAACTTATCGATCAGCCGCTCGAAGGCAGCGATGACATCTTCGAACTGGCCGCTGCGGCCATAAAGACCGTCAACGCCGGTATCGATCAGCAGACCTGACTCGAAGAGCCGGTCCAGAAACGAAGTCTGCATATCCATGGCTTTACCCCAGTAGGCTAGTGTCCTGCTTATGGACAAGAAGCATGCTCGACGTATTGCCGAGGATGCGGTCGTTCGAGATCATGAGCTGTGCGGAATGGGCATCGCGCAGATGACGTCCGAGGCTGAAGGGCGTACCGTTCTTGTAGCCCATGATGCCGCAGATCAGCATGGTATGATTGACGATTTCCAGGATCGTTTCCGAAGAGGCGATCTTCACATTGTTCATCGCCACGGCAAAACCCATCGACGAGAGCTTGTCGCCGTCAGTTTTGGCATCCTCATAGGCCTTGAGGCCGGCAACGACGTTCGATTTCACCATCTGCAGGAGGTTGGAAACCTCCGCGAGGCGAAGCGCACCGGGCGGCGTGGCGTCGGGAGACTTGCGGGCAGCGGCACGCACGAAGGCCTGGGCACGGGAAACGGCATCGACTGCGATACCATACCAGACACCGCTCCAGAGCAGGTGCGAGGAGGCGAGCATCGACTGCGCAGCGATTTCAGCGAAGGGCTTCGGCAGGATCTGTGCGGCCGGCGCTTCACCCTTGAAGAGGAAGCCGTCGGAGCAGGTACCGCGCATGCCGAGCGTGTTCCAGATATGCGTCTTTTCGAGCGTGTACTGATCCCTAAGGAAGGCAGTCAGTACCTGATCGGAAGAAGCGGCCTGCGGATGGCTGCGCGAGGTGATAAGAATTGCATCGGCATGCGAGCCATAGGAAATGACGGTCGCATCCTTTTGCAGCCTGCAGATATCGCCGTCGATTTCGATGGCGCAGATGCTGTTGCGCAGATTGCCGCCGATCCCACCTTCGGTGGTGGCGGAAGCGATCAGGAGCTGTTCGGCGGCGATACGGCGCATGAAGGCGCTATGCCATTCGCTG
The DNA here is from genome assembly GCF_056755015.1 of Rhizobium sp. KNZ14-9A. NCBI lineage: Bacteria > Pseudomonadati > Pseudomonadota > Alphaproteobacteria > Hyphomicrobiales > Rhizobiaceae > Rhizobium > Rhizobium sp. KNZ14-9A. The sequence goes on along the minus strand of NZ_JBPGXB010000002.1, from coordinate 4,020,621 downwards.
TCGACGCCGTGTTCGACGAGGCTCGAAAGCTTGATCTGGTGCATGGCGAAGACCATCGCGCTTGCCGCGCAGGCCTGGCCAAGAATCGAGCACAATTCGGCGATCTGGGTGATGGAAGCGGCCTCGCCACCGAGATGGCGGGGAATCTGGATGCCGAGCAGGCGCTCGGTCTTCATCGCGTTGACGGCTTCCTGCGGGAACCGGCCTTCGAAATCGACGGCATCCGCATGTTTTGCCGCAATTTCTGCGACGCGGGCAGCCCTTGCGACCAGGCTGTCTTCCGTGATCTTGACCGGGAAGTTCATCAGGCGACCTTTCGACTATCCCGGATGAGATCGACCGTCTTGGCGATCGCCGAGATGCTTGCGAAGGACTTGCGGTTCAGGAGATTGTCAGGAAATTCAATATCGAATGCCTCTTCGATGCCAAGCATGAGCTGCACCGAGGCGAAGGACGTCAGACCCGCAGCGTAGAGATCCGCATCGTCGGCAACCTGATCAACAGGAACAGGAAGCTTACCGAACTTGGCTACGAGGTCGCGGATTGTCTTGTTCATCCCATTAACTCCAGATTTTCATGATCCTGAGCCGGCATTCATCGCCTTTTCATGGGAGTGCTTTTAGTGCGGAAAACAGAAAATTCCGCTAATGTAATTAGTTAAATATGACTATCATTCATACTTTGTATTTTACAAATAATGCCCGCTTGAGGCCTAATACTTCATTCCTATCAATAGTTTGATGTGGCCCGAGACGACCGGCAGTAAATGGCCCCGGCTGTATCGAGTGCAGAAATGGTACGCCGGGAGCACGCTTTTGCGTTAACCGGCAGGAGGATAGGAATGCTCGCCGCCGCGATAGTCCGACACCGAGTAGCAGCCCTCCCCGGTCGCCTTCACAGCGCTCTCGCCGATGACAGCCTTGCCGTAACCACCGGGAATATCGAGAATATAGGTGGGCTGGCAGAGACCGGAGATGCGGCCGCGAAGCGAGGCAACGATCTTCTGCCCCTCTTCTATCGACAGCCTGAAATGGCTGGTGCCGGGCGCAAGGTCCGGATGATGCAGATAATAAGGTTTCACGCGCGTCTCGACGAAGGCCCGCATAAGTTCTGCCAGCACGTCGGGATCGTCATTGACGCCCTTCAGGAGCACCGACTGGCTGACCATGACGATGCCGGCATCCACCAGCCGGGCGCAGGCGGCGCGTGCTTCAGTCGTCAGCTCACGCGGATGGTTGGCGTGAAGCGCGACATAGACAGTCTTGCCACTCGCTTTCAGCGCCGCAATCAGCTCCGCATCAATCTTCTGCGGATCGACGACGGGCACGCGCGTGTGGAAGCGCACGATCTTCACATGCTCGATCTCAGCAAGCTCGCTTAGAATGTCGCCGAGACGCCTTGGTGAAAGCACCAGCGGATCGCCGCCGGTCAGGATCACTTCCCAGATCTCGCCATGCCCGCGGATATAGTCGACGGCTGCAGCCAGCGCCGCCGGATCGAGCATGCCGAGCCCCTGCGGCCCCACCATCTCGCGCCGGAAGCAGAAGCGGCAATAGACCGGGCAGACATGCACGGCCTTCAACAGCACGCGGTCCGGATAGCGATGCACGATGCCCTCGACCGGGCTGTGCGCATGGTCCCCGATGGGGTCGGCCCGTTCCTCGGGCGTGGTAACGAGTTCCGCCACATCGGGCACGAACTGCCGGGCAATCGGATCGGCCGGATCGGCATAATCGATCAACCTTGCCATGGCAGGTGTCAGCGCGATGGCATAGCGCGCGGCGACCTCATCGAGCGCCAGTCGCTCCGCGTCCTCGACCAGCCCCGCCCTGACGAGATCGTCGACGCTCTTGATCGGACGCATGACATTCATCGGCCGTACTCCGCGACCGGCGCCCAGAGCACCTGATCGATCCGCGACGCACCTGTCGCCAGCATCACCAACCGGTCGAAGCCGAGCGCGATGCCGCTCGCTTCCGGCATGATTGCCAGCGCCGCCAGAAAATCCTCGTCGAGCGGATAGGTCTCGCCATAGACCCGCATCTTCTCCGCCATCTCGATCTCGAAACGGCGCCGCTGCTCGGAGGCATTTGTCAGTTCGCCAAAGCCGTTGGCAAGCTCGACCCCGCAGGCATAGAGCTCGAAGCGCTCCGCTACGCGCGGATCGCGCGCCGAAGGCCGCGCAAGAGCCGCTTCCGAAACAGGATATTCGTCGAGAATGGTGACACGGCCAAAGCCGAGATAAGGCTCGACCTTCTCCACCAACACCCGGCTGAAGAGATCAGCCCAATGATCGTCATCGGCAACGCGCATGCCGACCCGCCGCATTTCAGCGGCAAGATGGTCGCGTTCGGTCGAGCCGTCAGCAGATACAGAAGCCAGAAGATCGATGCCGGCATGGCGACCGAACGCTTCTGGAACGCTGATGCGCTCCGGCCCGGCGAAGGGATCGCACTCAGTGCCGCGATAGGTAAGCGTTGCGGTCTTCACCGTTTCGGCAGCGAGCGCCAGCATGCGCACGCAATCCATCATCAGGCTCTCATAGCTCTCGCCCGCCCGATACCATTCGAGCATTGTGAACTCAGGATGATGCAGCGGCCCGCGCTCGCGGTTGCGATAGACATGCGCAAAGCAGGCGATGCGTTCTTCACCGGCGGCCAAAAGCTTCTTGCAGGCAAATTCCGGCGACGTGTGCAGGTAGAAGGGCGCAGCCTGTCCGTCCGTCGTCAGCGCTTGCGTCGCAAAGGCATGCAGATGCGCCTCGTTGCCCGGAGACACCTGCAGCGTCGCAGTATCGACCTCGATGAAATCCTCACGGGCGAAATAACCTCGCAGCGCTGACTGGATCGCGTTACGCCCGATAAGGAACGGGCGGCGATCGGCATGCACTGATGGTGTCCACCAGGGAGACGCTGTGGCGCTCGTGAGGTTCATTCAACGCTTTCCTTGCCGGATTCGGCCGGGATGGGGTGGCTATTTACACGATTTTAGGTTAGTGCCGCCCCGAAGAAAAAACATTTTGCGTCTTCAGGGCCATTCTGACTGTCCTCTACGACGCCGAAAGCCGACTTACAAGGAAGTCTTATGGTCAAGGTCATCGCCTCTTCGGTCCGCAAGGGCAACGTTCTCGATGTCGACGGCAAGCTCTACGTCGTTCTCACGGCTCAGAATTTCCACCCGGGCAAGGGCACGCCGGTTACCCAGGTCGACATGCGCCGCATCGTTGACGGCGTGAAGGTTTCCGAGCGTTGGCGCACCACCGAGCAGGTCGAGCGCGCCTTCGTCGAAGATGTGAACTTCCAGTACCTTTATGAAGACGGCGAAGGCTTCCACTTCATGAACCCGGCCACCTATGATCAGGTCGTCGTCGACGTTGACACCATGGGCGACCAGAAGGCCTTCCTCCAGGAAGGCATGACCTGCATCCTGTCGATCCACGAAGGTATTCCGCTGGCGCTCGAACTTCCGCGCCACGTCACCCTCGAGATCGTTGAGACCGAACCGGTCGTGAAGGGCCAGACGGCATCCTCCTCGTACAAGCCGGCGATCCTGTCGAATGGCATCCGCACTTTGGTTCCGCCGCATATCGATGCCGGCACCCGCGTCGTCATTGCAACGGAAGACAATTCCTACGTCGAGCGCGCCAAGAACTGATTGCATCAGTTTCCAGACATTCGGACGGCCTGAAGCAACCGCTTCGGGCCGTTTTCATTTGATCGGAAATACTCATTCGCTTCCGGCAGCGCCAATAGACAACGACCGGCAAAAACGCCGGCCTCCTGCTCAGAGATGCGGGTTACGCGGCCGGTATTTCTTCACCAGCTTCTGATTGATTTCTGCAGCACCCGGCATGTTGGCGCTGAGGTAAACAGGCGCATCGCCCGATTTCGAAAGCTCGGAGGCGACATCCGCAAAGATGGCATTGATGACGGTGACGCCCACAGCCGTCGAGACCGGCCCGACCCGAAGGCCCGTGCCATCGAGATCAAGAACGGCGTCACCCGGCGGCAGCCCGTTATCCAGCACCACGTCGGCCACATCGGCAAGCCGCCGGCGCCCATTGGCGATCGCCGTCGAATAGGCGATCGAGGTGATGGCGATCACCTTGGCGCCGATCTCGCGCGCGTAGTCGGCCGCCTCGATCGGCGCGGCATTCACGCCTGAATTGGAGGCGATGATGATCACATCACCCGGCTGCATGCCGTAACGCTCCAGCATTGGCCGCACCAGCCCTTGGGTGCGCTCATAGACCGAGCTGATGACCGCACCCTCATGCAGCATGGCCGAGCCGACGAGAACGGGCACGGTAAAGGCAAGTCCGCCGGCACGGTAATGCACCTCTTCCGCCAGCATATGCGAATGGCCGGTTCCGAAGACATAGACACGCTTGTCGCCACGGGCAGCCTCAAGGATCGCAGCGGCGGCCTGCGCCATTGGTTCGGCCAGTGCCCGCTTCAACTCTTCCAGCCGGCCGATCAGATTGGAGAAATACGCGTCCGTGATGTCACTCATCCGCCGCTCTCCTTCAAGCCGCTTCGCCGTTTAGCCAGGTCGCCGTCACTTCGATTGCATCGGTGAAATGCACGAGATCGGCGCGCGCGCCTGGCGAAAGGTGGCCGCGATCGGCAAGCCGAAGGAAACGCGCCGGATAGAGCGTCGCCATCCTGAGTGCCTCGGCAAGCGTCAGTTCCAGATAGGTGACGCCGTAGCGGATCGTTGAAGCCATGTCGACATCCGAACCCGCTAGCGTGCCGTCCGAAAGGACCAGTTTCGAACAGAAGCCGCCCCTTTCGCGCCGCACGGTGCGGCCGTTCAGCGTGAACGTATCCATCTGCGAGCCGACCAGCGACATGGCGTCGGTCACAAAGAAAAGCTTGCCCTCGCCGCGCTTGGCACGCAGCGCCGTGCGCAGCGCCTTCGGATCAACGTGGTGGCCATCGGCGATGATGCCGCACCAGACGGCCGGATGGTCGATCGCGGCACCCACGAGCCCCGGCGCGCGGTGCGCCAGCTGGCTCATGGCGTTAAAGAGATGCGTCACACCGCGAGCCCCGGCATCGAAGCGGGCCTCCGCCGCCTCACTGGTGCTGTCGGAATGACCGATACTGACGATGACACCCGATTCGCTCAGTTCACGCACCTGCGAAACTGTCACCTGCTCCGCCGCCATGGTGACGAGCAGCGTGCCGATCGCCTCGCGCGCGGCGATAAAGCCCTTGACGTCCTTGTCCTCGACCGGACGCATCAGCTCGGCGAGATGCGCACCCTTGCGCGCCGGCGCCAGATGCGGACCTTCCAGATGCAGGCCGGCAACACCACGGTTGGTCTTCACCGCGACTTTCGCCGCCTCGATCGCGGCAGCCGTCGCTTCGGCCGTATCGGTGATCAGCGTCGGCAGCAGCGCCGTCGTTCCATACGGCCGATGCCCATCGGCGATCATGTACATCGAACCCGGCGACGGCTCGTCGTTCAGCATGCGGCCGCCACCGCCATTGACCTGCGCATCGATGAAGCCGGCAGACAGCACGCCTCCATCAAGTGTCACGACCTCGCCCTTGGGCAGATCATTCAGGCCGACGATCGCCTCGACGCGTCCGTCCTTGACGATCAGCGCCCGTTCGTCATGGAAACGTTCGCCATCGAAGATACGCGCGCCGGTGAAGATCTTGCGGGTCATCAGACGGTCTCCGTCACCTTGAGAAGGTTGGCCGGCTTGTCCGGATCAAAGCCCTTCCGGCGGGTGACGGACTCGATCAGGCGATAGTAGACGAGTAGCGAAACCAGGGGATCGACGAGACCGTTGCCGGTCGTCGGAACCTGCAGATTGACGCCGGCGAGCGGCTTCGTCGAAAAGGGCACGGTGGTAGCGCCAAGCTTCTGCAGACGCTCCAGCGCCTTTACATTGTTGTCGTAGGCGGCATCTTCAGGCACGAAACCGATGATCGGGAAGCCAGGTTGTACGAGGCGCATCGGGCCGTGCATCAGTTCCGCAAGAGAGAAGGCCTCAGCGTGAAGACCAGCTGTCTCCTTGGCCTTCAGGGCCGCCTCGAGAGCGATGGCGAAAGCCGTGCCGCGGCCGCCGGTATAAAGTGAGGCGGCATTGAACAGCACATCCTCGGCTGCCTTGGTTTCGATGCCGGACGTCGCGGAAAGAGCGGCCGGAAGCTTCTCGAGCGCCGCCTGCAGATCGGCCTTGCCGCTGATCGCAGCCGTCACGCCAGCGAGGGCGGCAACAGATGCGATGAAGGATTTGGTCGCCGCAACACTCTTTTCAGCACCGGCATTGAGGCCAAGAACGAGATCGGCCTGCTTGGCGAGCGGGCTGTCAGTGACGTTGACGACGGCAATCGTCGTCGCCCCGCCCTTCTTGGCCGCTTCCTGCAGCGCCACGATGTCAGGGCTCGCGCCAGACTGTGAAACGGTGAAATGGATGCCGCCCTTCAGATGCAGGGAGGCACCATAAACTGAAGCAATAGACGGCCCGATCGAGGCGACCGGCACGCCACAGGTAATCTCGAACAGATATTTGAAGAAGGTCGCCGCATGGTCGGAGGAGCCGCGCGCCGCTGTCGTGACGACGCTCGGACGGGCGGACGAGAACAGCCGGGCGATTTCTGCGAAGACCGGCTTTTCCTTATCGAGCAGGGTAGCGACCACTTCGGGCGACTGGCCCGCCTCCTGCAGCATCAACGACTGGTTCTCACTCATAGGTCATCTCCAATTCTCAGTTCGGCGACGAAATCATAGGCGTCGCCACGATAATGCGAGCGGGTGTATTCAACGACGCGCTGGTCTTCCAGGCGTGAAACGCGTTCGATCAGAAGCGCCGGCGCACCGGCCTTGACATCGAGGATAGCCGCCGATGAAGGATCAAGCGTGACGGCGGTCAGCCGCTGCATGGCGCGTACCGGCTTGTGGCCGCTCTGGGCGAGCGCATCATAGAGCGAGCCTTCTCCGCCGGCATCCTCGCCGAGAAACTTGACCGGCACGACCGCGCGTTCGATGGCGAGAGGCAGCCCGTCAGCCAGACGAAGGCGGTCGAGCCGCAGCACGGGCTCATCGACACCGAGGCCGAGCAGGAAGGATTCTTCGGGAGACGGATTGTTGATGGTACGCGACAGGATCTTCGCCGCCGGCGAGCGCCCGCGCGAGCGCATGTCCGCCGAGAAGGAGGAAAGCCGCCAGAGCGACTGCTCCATGCGCTCCACCTTACTGGAAACGAAGGTGCCGCTGCCGTGGCGAGATTCCAGCGCACCCGATGTCATAAGATCGCGATAGGCTGTCCGAACCGTCACGCGGCCAAGCTTCAGGGCTTCCGCCAGATCGCGTTCGCCGGGCAGCGCTGTTCCGGGCTTCAGCAGGCCTTCCTGGATGAGGCCCGTGAGCGCCTGCGCCAGCCGCTTGTAAAGCGGCCCCGTTGCCGCCTCATCGCGCAGCCCACGGCCATTCAGTTCCGCTATCAGACTGGTTCTATCCATGGACGCATAATAGAACCTATTTAGAACCAATCGGCAAGGCGGATTCGCTTCATCAAAAAGAAAAACCCTCGCGGGACACCGCGAGGGTTTTCATTGATCCTGACGGATGGTTGATCTCAGTTCTTCGTGAAGATGTAATCCGTTTCCTGCCGCAGCACCTCCCCTGGACGCAGAACCGCGTTCGGAAAGCCTGCATGATTGATGGCGTCGGGCCAGATCTGCGTTTCCAGGCAGAAGCCTGCGAATGGCGCATACTTGCGGCCACCGAGACCCGGCACCGGCACGCCGAGCTTGAAGCCGGCATAGAACTGTACGCCAGGCTCGGTCGTGCGCACTTCCAGAGAGACGCCGGAATGAAGGCTGCGGGCAAGTACGACGGAGCGCTTGGCCGTGCGCTCGCTCGAGAAGCAGAAATTATGGTCGTAGAGCGCCTGCTCTTGGTCGACGAAACGCTTCATCGGCGCCATCGCGCGGAAATCGAACGCGGTGCCTTCGACAGAGCGGATCTCGCCGGTCGGTATCTGCTTCTCATTGGTCGGCAGATAGTGGTCGGCAGCGATCATGATGTCATGCGCCAGCGCATCCTCCCGGCCATCGAGATTGAAATAGGAGTGCTGGCAGACATTGGCGATCGTCGGTTGATCCGTCGTCGTCTCGTAGTTGACGGAAAGCTCGCCATTGCCATGTACGCGATAGGTCGCCTGGATCGTGCAGTTGCCGGGATAACCGGCGCGGCCATCGGGATCGACGATCTTCAGCACGACACGGTCGGTCTCGTGCTCGACGATCGTCCAAACGAGCGTACCGATATTGTTGCTGCCGCCGTGAAGATGAGTGACACCCTTCTCGTTCAGTTCGAGCTGGTAGTCCTTGCCGTCGAGCGTGAACTTGCCGTCGCCGACGCGGTTGGCACAGCGTCCCGGTGTCGCGCCGAAGAAAGGCGAATGCGCGAGGTAGCTGCCTAAATCCTCGAAGCCGAGCACCAGCGGGGCATTATGGCCCTCGAGGCTGATATCCTGGATTACTGCGCCCCAGCTCAATACCTTGACCGTCAGTCCGCCGCCGCGGATGACGACGCGATGGACGGTCTCCCCGTCCTTCGTCTGTCCGAAAACTTCCCGTTCCAACTTGTCCGTCATGATCGACGCTTACTCCATCCCTAGAATTCAGGAACCGGAACCTGCCCCCATTCGCCGCAAACCGCAACCGGGCAGGGCCGGAAAACAAAATGCCGTCGCAGAAATGCGACGGCATCATTTCTAAACCGGACCGGTGACGCTCAGATGTCCGAGCCGATCTCTTCGATATCGTAGGGCGTCGTCTGGTAGATCTCATTGATCCAGTTGCCGAAAAGCAGATGCGCATGGCTGCGCCAGCGGTTCTGCGGCGCGAGCGCCGGATCGTTATGCGGGAAGTAGTTGTGCGGCATCTTGATCGGTACGCCAGCATTCACGTCGCGGAAATATTCGTCCGAAAGAGACGTGGAATCATATTCGACGTGATTGAAGATATAAAGCCGCCGACCCTTCGGCTCGTGGACGAGACACACGCCCATCTCGCTCGATTCCATCAGGATCTCGAGGCCGTCGACCTTCTCGATGTCGGCCCGGCGCACCTCGGTCCAGCGCGACACCGGAACCTCGAAATTATCAGAGAAACCGTTGAGATAAACGGAAGAGGGCTTGAGATTACGGTGGCGGTAAACGCCGAAGGCCTTTTCCTTCAGTTCATATTTCGGCACACCGTGGAAATGATAAATCCCCGCCATCGCACCCCAGCAGACATTCATGGTCGAATGGACGTTTGTCTGCGTCCAGTCGAAAATCTGCTGCATTTCCTTCCAATAGGTAACGTCCTCGTAAGGCAGCGTCTCGATCGGCGCGCCCGTGATGATGAAGCCGTCAAATTTACGGTGCTTCACTTCCTCCCAGGTCTGGTAGAAGGCGAGCAGATGTTCTTCAGAAGTGTTCTTGGCCTTGTGGTTGCCGACACGGATCAGCGAGAGTTCTACCTGCAGCGGCGAAGCGCCCACCAGGCGCGCCATCTGCACCTCGGTCTTGATCTTGTTCGGCATGAGGTTGAGCAGCCCGATGTGCAAGGGGCGGATATCCTGGCGGATCGCCACCGTTTCGGTCATCACCCGCACGCCCTCGTTCACGAGGGTTTCGAATGCGGGCAGCGTATCGGGGATCTTGATGGGCATTGCGGTCAACTCGATCAAAATAAAAAACCGGCGGCGAAAGAATCGCTACCGGTCCGCACGCGGCCCTTTAGCGATTTATTTAACGTGGCTGCAAGCCGGCCGGCCAAATCACCACGAGGCATCCTAATTAGCGCCAGTCGCGCTGCGAATCAACTGTCAATAGAGACAGCTGCACAAGCCATCACGCTTTCTTTATGGGTGGTGGAATCTGTTGATGGACCAGTAACGCCCCCATGTTATTAATGGTGTGATGGGCGATTTTGGAAAAAATAATGAAAAATGACGTCAAAGGGGGGAAGGGCATCCAGAGTCAGGACCGGGTGGGGTATGATCTCAGCCTGACATATCGGCTTGGAGTGATGTTCTCCGCATTCTGGAATTCGCAGGTTCGCGGCAAGGTCGTGGGACTTGCGATCCTGCTTGTCGTCATCATCCTGATGACCGCCTATGGACAGGTGATCCTCAACGAATGGAACGCCCCTTTCTACGATTCCCTCGAGCGTCGTGATCTCGGCGAGTTCTTCCGCCAACTCGAAGTCTTCGCGATGATCGCCGGTGCGCTGTTGCTGCTCAACGTGCTGCAGGCATGGCTGAACCAGATGACCGCCCTCTACATGCGCGAAGGCCTCTCACGCGATCTCGTCGATCAGTGGCTGGAGCGCAAGCGCGCCCTCAAGCTCTCCACCATCGGCATCCTCGGCGTTAACCCGGACCAGCGCCTTCACGAAGATTCCCGCAATCTTGCCGAAAGCACCACCAACCTCGCTCTCGGCCTCCTGCAATCGACCATTCTGCTCGTCAGTTTCATCGGCGTCTTGTGGGAACTTTCGAGCGGCTTCATCTTCCATATCAGCGGCCACAGCTTCACCATCCCCGGCTATATGGTCTGGGCGGCGATCTTCTACGCCGCATCGGCCTCACTATTGAGCCAGGTCGTTGGCCGCAAGCTCGTCAAGCTCAATGCCGACCGATTCTCGAAGGAAGCCGAACTGCGCTTTGCGCTGATGCATGCCAACGAGAACATGCCGGCGATAACAGTGGCGCGTGGCGAAGAGAACGAGCGCAAACGCATCAACGGCGATATCAGCAACGTCCTTACCGTCATCAAGCGGCTCGCCATGGCCAATACCAACCTGACCTGGGTCTCGGCGGGTTATGGCTGGCTGGTTATCGTTATCCCGATTATTGTTGCAGCCCCCGCCTATTTCTCCGGCGGCCTCACATTCGGCCAGCTGATGATGTCGGTTGGCGCCTTCAACCAGGTCAATACGGCACTGCGCTGGTATGTTGCCAACTTCGGCCCGATTGCCGAATGGCGCGCCACGCTGATGCGCGTCACCGATTTCCGCCAGGCGCTTCAGGAGATGGATGATGGCTTCGATTTGAAGGACGCAATCGTCTACGAGGAAACCGCGCCCGACAGGCTGACGCTGAAGGATATCGTCATCGTTGCCAAGCTTGGCGAGGATATCGACGATTGCGGCGGCTTCCAGATGCGCGAAACGGATGTGACGATCAGGGCCGGCGAAAAGGTCATGATCAACGGCGATCACAGCGTGAACCGCCGCCTGCTCTTCCAGGCCATGGCCGGCCTCTGGCCCTGCGGCAAAGGCACAATAGGCCTGCCGCCGATTGACGACATCCTGTTCATCCCCCAGGTTGCCTATGTGCCGGGTGGAACGCTGCGCGAGGCGATCGCATTCCCCCAAAAACCCGAAGCCTATGACACCGCGGCCATCGAAGCCGCGCTTGAGGCTGCCGGCTTGCATTCGCTGGTCGCCCGCCTCGATAGCCGCGCGCGCTGGGACAAGCTTCTCGATGCCGATGAACAGAAGGCAATCGGCTTTGCCCGCCTGCTCCTCGTCAAGCCGCGCTGGGCCGTCTTCGACGAAGTGCTCGAAGGCATGGAGCCGGAATGGCAGCGCACTATGACGAAGCTGCTTACCACGATGCCGGACACCGGCATGATCTATATCGGCCGCTCGGAGACCTATCTGGAAGCGCTGCATCCGCGCATACTGCATCTGCTGGCGCTGCCTTCGAAATCCGATGAAGAACCGGTAGCATCCGTCGCAGGATCAAGCGCCGCGGCAGCTCCTGCCCCGGCGCTCTGATCAATTCCAGTAGAAGAAATACACAGCGGTTTGGCTGAAATTGCTCCAGGAGAGCTTACATCGGCGGCATCACGCCGTTGATGCCGACGGCGACCTGAGCGGCCGAGATACTGCCGTCGGCTGCCCTTTCCGCCATGACGATAACGCCGGCGCCCGGCTTCAGATCATCTTTCGTTGCCGGCGCAAAGGTAACGATCGGCGTGCCCTCGGCAATCGAGATGGTCTTTTCCTTGCCCTGATAGGTGAGCGTGATCGTGTGGCCGTCGACAGACTTTACCGCATTGCTGACGGTCGCATTGGTCATCGAGCTATTCGGCTGCACGTCCCACGGACGGCTGCCTTCGCCGGTGCCCTTCATCGCGGCCGGGAAGATCAGCACCTCGATCGCGCCATCGGGACCTGTGCCCTTCGGCAAGGAGGCGACACCAACGAAATCGCCGACCTTGATATCATCGACAGAAGCATTCCTGATACCCGCAACCTTCCAGCCGGACTTGAGCGCCACCGTCGCATCGCTGCCCTCCCGGGTCTTGACGGTTAGCGTGTCGCCGTTGAGACTCTCGATCGTGCCACGAACGCGCACGCGCTGGTTTTCCTGAGCAATCGCCGCCTGCGAAAGGCTAAGCACGACGAAGCCGCTGGCGGCAAGCGCCGTCAATATTCTGGTATAGGATTTGCAAGACATGTAACTCTTCCTTGTCGCCATTGATCGGCACGATCCCCAGCTGAGCGGCACTCTATGCCGCATGACGCGGCGCGGGCGAATCAAGGAAAAGTGAGGAAAGCGGACCCCGACAATCCGGTTCCAGACGCCGGAGTCCGCGAAAGACCTTTGAAAAGACCGGCTCAACCGGCAGCAGACATGTCCATGTACATGATTTCCCAGACATGGCCGTCGAGGTCCTGGAAGCTGCATCCATACATCGGCCCCATATCGAGGATCGGCTTCCAGGGCTTGCCGCCCACTGCCAGCGCCTTCTTGAGGTAATCATCCACCTCGTCGCGGCTACCGGCCGAAAGGCAGGTCAACACTTCCTTGCCCTTCGTCGTATCGGCGATATCGCCCTCGATGAACTGCTGGAAATGACCGTGGGTCAGCAGCATCACATAGATGTTTTCCTCGACAATCATGCAGGCAGCATCGTCGGTGGTAAAATTCGGATTGTAGGAAAAGCCGAGCGCCGAGAAGAATTCCTTCGACTTGACGAGGTCCTTGACCGGCAGGTTCACGAAAATCATGCGCATGAAAAAATCTCCCTAATGACGTGGCGGCACCGTGCCGTTGATCACGTTCGGCCCAAGGACGGAGAAAAACCACCCGATCCGACATTTCAGGAAATTTTTATCGGATCAGCCTTCCAGCTCCTCGCGCAGCATTTCGAGTTCCAGCCATTCCTCTTCCATCTTGGTCAGGCTTTCGCGCAGCTTCTCCATCTCGGATGCCAGCCGGTTGAAGGTTGCCGGGTCCTTGGTGAAGAGGTTCGGATCGGCCATCTTCTCCTCACGCTTACCGATCTCCGCCTCTGCCTTGGCCATTTCTTTCGGCAGGTTTTCGAGTGCGAATTTCTGCTTGTAGGAGAGCTTGACCTTCGAGGCAGAAGGTGCGGCAGCCGTCTCCTGCGCCTTAGGCTTTTCCGCCGCCTTCTCGGCCCTGCGGCGCTCCTCGGCTGCACCCTTGCGCTGCGCCAGCATGTCGGAATAGCCGCCGGCATATTCGATCCAGCGCCCGTCCGGCGCTTCCGGATTGGCCGGCGCAATCGTCGAGGTCACCGTCCGGTCGAGGAAGTCGCGATCGTGGCTGACGAGGATGACGGTGCCGGCAAAACCCGTGACGATCTCCTGCAAGAGGTCAAGCGTCTCGATGTCGAGATCGTTGGTCGGCTCGTCGAGGATGAGCAGGTTCGTCGGCCGCGACAGGATGCGCGCCAGCATCAGCCGGGCGCGTTCGCCGCCGGAGAGGTTCTTGATCGGCGTGCGCGCCTGCTCCGGCTGGAACAGGAATTCCTTCATATAGCCGGTCACATGCCGCTGCTCGCCATTGACCAGCAGGTTCTCGCCACGCCCATCCGTCAGGTAGTTGGCAAGCGTATCGTCGAGGTTCAGATCCTCACGCTTCTGGTCGAGGGTCGCGATATCAAGATTGGTGCCGAGCTTCACCGTACCGCTGTCGGGCGCAAGCTGGCCGGTCAGCATCTTCAAAAGCGTCGTCTTGCCGGCGCCGTTCGGGCCGACGAGACCGATGCAATCGCCACGATGCACGCGGATCGAGAACGGCGCGACGATCGGCCGGTCGTCATAGCTCTTGGTGATCTTGTCGGCCTCGATCACCAGCTTGCCGGATTCCTGCGCATCGGAAGCGCTTGCCTGTACCGTTCCCTGCGGCCCTTTGTGGCCACGATACTGCGAACGCATCGTCTGCAGCTCGCCAAGCCGGCGCATGTTGCGCTTGCGTCGTGCCGTCACGCCATAGCGCAGCCAGTGTTCTTCCCGCTCGATCGCCTTGCCGAGCTTGTGCTGCTCCAGCTCCTCTGCCTCCAGCACCTGGTCCCGCCACGCCTCGAAAAACGCAAAGCCCTTGTCGAGCCGGCGAGACGTGCCGCGGTCGAGCCAGACGGTGGCCGTCGAGACCTTTTCGAGGAAGCGGCGGTCGTGCGAGATCAGCACCAGCGCACTGCGCGTCTTCTGCAATTCGCCTTCCAGCCACTCGATGGTCGGCAGGTCGAGATGGTTGGTTGGCTCGTCAAGCAGCAGGATGTCGGGCTCCGGCGCCAGTACGCGCGCAAGTGCTGCGCGGCGCGCCTCGCCGCCAGAAAGGTTCTTGGGATTTTCCTCGCCGGTCAGCCCCAGATGCGAGAGCAGGTAGCTGACGCGATAGGGATCGTCGCCCGGCCCGAGACCGGCTTCGGCATAGGCCTGCACAGTCTGGAAGTCGGCAAAATCCGGCGCCTGCTCCAGATAGCGCACCGTGGACGCTGGATGGCGGAAGACCTCACCCGACTGCGCGTCGACGAGGCCGGCGGCGATCTTCAGAAGCGTCGATTTGCCTGAGCCGTTGCGGCCCACGAGACAGATCTTGTCGCCGGACTCCACCTGCAGGGTAGCCCCCGCCAGAAGCGGTGCACCGCCGAAGCTCAGGAAGATATCGTCGAGTTTCAGAATGGGAGGCGCCAAGTATCAGACTCCGGAAAGATCATAGGGCCGCGCGAGCACGATGGCCCTGCCGCTGGCAAGCGTGAAGCGCACGGGCCCCTCCGCCACATTGGAAATGGTGCGCGACGAGCCGAAGGGCAAATGGAAGTCGGCGAGCGGATAGCGGGCATTTTCGATGAACAGGCCACGCAGCTCGCTGAAACCTGGCACGGAAAACAGGCTGCCCGGCGGAAGATCGATCTTCAGCGAGCCGGGAAGCAAAGGCACGGCCTCCTCACTGCCCGAGGTCAGCAGCATGTCGAAGCCTTCTTCCGCCAGCTCCACGGCGTAGAGAAGATGCTGCAAGGCGTGGTCGGACCGTTCACCGCCCAGCGCACCCGCAAGGATCAGGCGTTTGGCACCACGCTCGATCGCCTCGGTAACGGCAATTTCACCATCCGTCGCAGCCTTTGCGGCTGGATAGGGCTGGCGCGGTACGTCAGGAAAAGCGCGGTCGAGATCGGGCGGTGTCGAATCGAAATCGCCAACCCACAGTTCCGGCACCACGCCCAGCGCCGCCGCATGCCGCATGCCGCCATCGGCCGCGATGAACCGGCTTTCCCGCACGGCGTCGCGCAGACGATCCGTCAGGCTGAGTGCCCCGCCGAGCAGGATGGTGAAGGTGGATTGGCTCATGGGCATTGCCCATAGCGCAAACGGGGGGAAGGGGAAGAGGCGCCGGATATCCGGTGCCTTTCCCTCAAAGCAATTCCCGCAAAAGCATGCAGCGGTTTTGCGACCGGAATTGCTTCAATCAAATGCTCTAGAAGCGATAGGTGACACCAGCGCCGATCAGCCAGGGATCCAGTTTCGCCTTGCCACTGACATCGGCACCGCCGACGGTCGCATCGAAATCCGGACGCAGGAAGATCTTCTTCACATCCAGGTTCGCACCCCAATGCTCATCGAACATGTAGTCGAAACCGGCCTGCAGCGCGACGCCGAACGTGTTCTTCACATCGAGGCTGTCGGCGCTCTTGCCGGACTGGTTGTAGAAGACAGTGTAGTTCACACCGGCACCGAGATAGGGCTGGAAGGCACCGAAATCGGTGAAATGATATTGCAGCGTCAGCGTCGGCGGCAGCAGCCACGTCTTGCCGATTTCCCCGAGGCCGGCAACCGAGCCTTCGCCATGCACATTGGCATAGGTCGTGCCGAGAACGAGCTCGGCGGAAATATTGTCGGTGAAGAAATAGGAGATATCCACTTCCGGAATCACCGTGTCCGAATAGGACAGATCGGATCCGGGAATCCCATCGACTGAGCCGTTGTCGCGCGTGATCACGCCAAGCGCACGAAGACGTACCTGCCATGGGCTTTGCGTCGCCATTGGCGAGCCCGCCGAAGGCGCCAGATCGGCCGAAAGCGCCGCATGCCCGAAGGATGCGAAAACGATAGCGGTAAAAATACCCCTCAGCCGAAGCGGATGATGTTTCATGTGAATCTCTCCTGATGACGTCGAACGAGGAGAGACTTAGGCTTGCCTTGGATGGGTCGGCTTGAGCGAGATCAAACGTCGGACTATTTTCTTAGCCCGGCGTATCCTTGTCGCGCGAAAGGAAGATCGCCTCGTAGCCGCCGATGAATTTCTCGAACAGCAGCGAGAAAGTGTCGATCTCCTCCTGTGGCCAGTCCCGCACAACCTCGGAAACGAAGGCGAGCTTCTGGGCCCGGATTTCCGCCAGCAGATCCTTCCCGAGCGGAGTCATGACGACGACGATACGTCGCGCATCCGCCTGCGAAGCCTCACGGCGCAGGACGTTGCGGCCCACCATATCGGACACGACGCGGCTTGCCCTCGACGGGTCGATGCGTAGCATCTCGGCAATGGCGCCGACCGTCACCTCGCCATTTTCCTGTGCGCGGCGCACGGCATCGAGTACGTCGAGATGAGACAGTTCCAGATCCGGTGCCACGCTCTGGATCGCCAGGCGGCCGATCAGCCGGCGGCCCGTCATCATTCGCATGCGCGTCATGGTGCGGCCGATGCGCGGCACACTGTCCAAAGGATCATCAAGCTCTGTCGTTCTTGTCTTGGTCAAGGTCTCGTTCATGACGGAATCATAACAGACCGGAGCTCAAAATAAAATATGCCAATGTCAATAATGTGCCCTTGACAAATATATGACATTAGCACATAATATATCCATATAACGAGAATGGCCCATCCCATGGATATGCAACTTGCCCCCGCACCGCTCGTAACGGATCCCCGTCGGCGGCTCATCCTCTTCTTCTTCCTGATGACCGCCATGTTCATGGCGACGCTGGATAACCAGATCGTCTCCACCGCACTGCCGACCATCGTCGGCGAGTTCGGTCATCTGGACCGCTTCGGCTGGATCGGTTCGGCCTATCTGCTGGCGCTCAGCGCCGTGATGCCGCTCTATGGCAAGCTCGGCGATCTCTTCGGACGCAAATATGTGATGATGACGGCAATCGCGATCTTCACGGTGGGCTCCGCCGTCTGCGGTCTCGCCGTCTCGATGAACACGCTGATTGCCGCCCGCGTGCTGCAGGGCTTCGGCGGCGGCGGCATCATGGTTTCGATTTTCGCCGTCAATGCCGACCTCTTCGAGCCGCGCGAACGCGCCCGCTACCAGAGCTATTCCAGCCTCGTACTGATGGCCTCCGGCGCCATCGGCCCGGTCCTCGGCGGCACGATGAGCGATCTCTTCGGCTGGCGCTCGATCTTCCTCGTCAATGTGCCGATCGGCTTCATCGTGCTTACCGGCCTCGCCTTCATGCTGCCTTACCGTAAGCCGCATCGCCGGCCGAAGATCGACTATGCCGGCGCACTCCTGCTGGCGCTGACGACAACCAGCATCGTGCTTGCGACCGACAGCAGCGAGCTTTTCGGTGCGTTGATCTCGCCGCAGAGCATCGGCATAATCGCCTTCGGTGTCGTTTGCGCCATCACCTGGGTTTTCGTCGAACGTCGCGCGCCGGAGCCGATCGTGCCGCTGGCGCTCTTCCGCAATTCCACCTTCAGCCTGCTGCTGGTAATCTCGATCATGGGCGGCGCAATCGCCATCGGCATGGTCAACTACCTCGCGCTGTTCCTTCAGACGACGACAGGCCTTTCGCCGTCGGGCGCCGGTCTGCTCTTCATTCTGCTGACAGGCGGTCTCGTCTGCGGCTCCCTGAATGCCGGCCGCATCATTTCGAAGACAGGCCGCTACAAGCCCTTCGCAATTGCCAGCCTCACCTGCAGCGCCATCGCTTTTGCACTGATCTCACAGGTTCACGCCGGCACACCGATTGCCTTCATCGGCGCGATCATGCTGCTGCACGGCATCGGTATCGGCCTTGCCCAGCAGGTTCCGGTCATCGGCGTTCAGAATGCCGCACCGGCCCGCGATGTGGGTGCTGCGACCGGCTCGGTCACGCTGTCGCGTATGGGCGGCGCCTCGATTGCCATCTCCATTTACGGTGCAATCATTGCATCGCAGCTCGGCAGGCTCGGCTCCTCCATCCCGGGGGTGGCCAATATCGAGGAGCTGACGCCGAAGATGATGGCAGCACTTCCCGAAGCCAGCCGTCAGGCGGTGGCTAATGCTTACGCCTCCGCCTTCTCGCCGCTGTTCATGACCTCCTGCGGCATCGCTTTGATCGGTCTGATCGCCGCCATCATGCTGAAGCCGGTGCAGCTCCCCCGCGCCGGCGAACAGAAGACCAGCCAGACCACCGCCGCCGCCGCCGAAGCCGCGGAGTAAGCACAGAGCGCGCGGCCTCCGCGCCTCTTCAATTTAGTCGGCTCGAAAACACCACCATTAATTGTATTATTCGCGCGAATGTTACGCGTGCCCGCATCGGTCGCCGTACTGACCGATTTTTTCCGCAGTGCAGCCGGAATCTGCACTCGCGATGGAACTTTCGCCATAATTTCATCGGAGCGAGAAGTGCCTCGACAGGCGGGGCATTGCCGAAATGCAACGGCGCCACATTTAGATAAAGTCTCGCTATGCAACCCATGCGGAAATCGGCTACAGCAAAGACTTGGATCGGCCGATTGTGCAGCGCGAGAACCGAGGCGGAAGCCTATTGAATTTTTCTGGCAACGGCCGGCCCGAAGATGCGGCAGACCGGCGACTTAAAATGGTGCGGAGAGACAGACTGGACAGCATGACGACGTGGAAATCGCCCGCGCTTTCCAGTGATGCCTTTTTCGCGCCGCGCCGTTGGGCGCGCCGTTTCCTGCTGCTGTCGGCCTGCGCCGTTGCGCTGAACGGCTGCGAGTCGTTGATCCAACAATCCTATCAGCCGACCGTGGGCCCTTCGTCCAATCCGCAAATCGTCGATGAAGTGCAGAAGAACGACCCGCGCGCCGCCATGGGCGCCCGCGAGCATCCGCGCATCGTTGCAAGTTATGGCGGCGAGTATAAGGACGCCAAGACCGAGCGCCTCGTCGCCCGCATCGCCGGCGCGCTGACGGCCGTCTCGGAAAATCCGAGCCAGTCCTATCGCATCACCATCCTGAACTCGCCCGCTATCAACGCGTTCGCGCTGCCGGGCGGTTATCTCTATGTCACCCGCGGCCTGCTGGCTCTCGCCAACGATGCCTCGGAAGTCGCGGCCGTGCTGTCACACGAGATGGGCCACGTCACCGCAAACCATGGCATCGAGCGGCAGAAGCGTGAAGAGGCGGAAGTCATTGCCAGCCGTGTCGTCGCCGAAGTGCTGTCTAGCGATATAGCCGGCAAACAGGCGCTTGCCCGAGGCAAGCTGCGTCTGGCCGCCTTCTCTCGTCAGCAGGAACTGCAGGCCGACGTCATCGGCGTACGCATGCTCGGTGAAGCCGGCTATGATCCTTATGCCGCAGCCCGTTTCCTCGACTCCATGGCCGCTTACAGCCGCTTCATGTCGGTCGATCCCGAGGCCGACCAGAGCCTGGACTTCCTGTCGAGCCATCCGAATTCCGCCCAGCGCATCGAGCTTGCCCGCACCCACGCTCGCGCCTTCGGCCAGGAAGGCTCCGTCGGTGATAAAGGCCGTGACTACTATCTCGATGGCATCGACGGCCTTCTCTACGGCGACAGCCCGGAAGAGGGCTATGTACGCGGCCAGACCTTCCTGCACGGCGGCCTCGGCATCCGCTTCGACGTGCCGCCCGACTTCAGCATCGACAACAAGGTCGAAGCTGTCATGGCAACCGGCCCGAACGATATCGCCATCCGCTTTGACGGCGTGGCCGACAACCAGAACCAGAGCCTGACGAATTACATTTCCAGTGGCTGGGTTACCGGCCTCGATCCCTCGACCATCCAGCCGATCAACGTCAATGGCATGGAGGCTGCGACCGCGCGCGCCACTGCCGACCGCTGGGACTTCGATGTCACGGTCATCAGAAACAACAATCAGATCTTCCGCTTCCTGACGGCGGTGCCGAAAGGCAGCCCGTCGCTGGAGCCGACGGCAGACGTTCTGCGCGCAAGCTTCCGCCGTATGACGCCGGACGAAGCCGCTTCGCTGAAGCCGCTTCGCGTGCGGGTGGTCACAGTCCGCCCTGGCGAGAACATCACCACGCTCGCTTCCCGCATGATGGGTACCGATCGCAAGCTCGATCTCTTCAAACTGATCAACGCCCTGCCGACGGGCGCTGCCGTTTCTCCCGGCGACCGCGTGAAGATTATCTCCGAATAAAAGAAGGCCCGGCTTATGCCGGGCCAGTCTGTGCTGCTGGGGAGTAATTCCTGTCAGGCATAGGCTGCCATGTGCGGATCGGCGCTGACGAGCGCCGTACGAAGCTTTTCCATCGCCCGGCTTTCGATCTGGCGCACGCGCTCTTTGGAAATGCCGAGGTCGGCGCCGAGCTCTTCGAGTGTCGCCCCGTCTTCAGCCAGCCGGCGCGCGCTGATGATCTTCATTTCACGCTCATTGAGATGCTTGAGGGCAGAGGCAAGCCAGACGCGACGGCGTTCGCCGTCGATCATGTTCGAGACCTGCTCATCCGGCAGCGGTTCGTCGCTGACGAGGAAATCCATCTTTTCTGCACTGTCGGCATCACCCGATACGGAAGGCGCCTGCAGCGAGGCGTCGTTGCCGGAAAGGCGCGCATCCATGGTCTGCACGTCAGCAAGGCTGACACCGAGGGCAGCCGCGATTTCCTGATGAATGGATTGCAGTGTCAGCTGCGTATCGCCCTTGGCAAGTTTGGCGCGCAGGCGCCGCAGATTGAAGAAAAGTGCCTTCTGCGCCGAACTCGTACCGCCGCGCACGATCGACCAATTGCGTAGGATATAGTCCTGGATCGAGGCGCGGATCCACCAGCTTGCATACGTGGAAAAGCGCACATCGCGCGCCGGTTCGAACCGGGCCGCGGCCTCCAGAAGCCCGACATAACCTTCCTGTACGAGATCGCTCATCGGCAGGCCGAAATTGCGGAACTTGCCTGCCATGGAAATGACGAGGCGCATATGCGCCATGGCGATCTGGTTGCGGGCGCCGCGGTCTTCATGATCTTTCCAACGAATGGCCAGGTTATGCTCTTCTTCACGGGCAAGATAGGGAGCCGCCATTGCTATTTTGATCATGCGCCGATCTGCAGACATGTTCTTCATATCGCTCTCCTAAATGGGCCACGTGCCTAAAAATGAACAAGCAAACATCGTTTCCGGAACATCGCTGCGCCGGAGCAAACTAGGGTCTTGAATGCATAAAGGCCTCCTCCTGGACTTTTCAGGAGGAGGCCCTATCTCTCGTCATGTGCCGCCAAGACGGCAGGATTGGATCTGTTTCTTGAGATTGCCGGAAAGGCAAATTCTGGAAATCATGATCCTCTCCTCATCGAACGTTGACAGCTTCGGCGGAAGTCAAACCGAGCTTTATGGGCTCCGGTCATGTCCGCACTACTGTGTATGAACGTCGTAGCGGCGAAAAAGTTCCAATAAAAAACCCGGCACCAAGGCCGGGTTTTTTCATCAGCAAAAACAATGCGCTATTAAGCGGCTTCGTCCTGCGAGTCGTCTTCTTCGATTACCTTGCCACGCTTCGGACCCTTGTTGAGATTGGTCTCGACGAGGCGAACTGCTTCGGTTTCAGACATTTTGTTGACGGCAGCGATTTCGCGAGCCATGCGGTCAAGAGCAGCCTCATAGAGCTGACGCTCGGAATAGGACTGTTCCGGCTGGTTCTCGGCACGATAAAGATCGCGAACGACCTCTGCGATGGAAATCAGGTCGCCGGAATTGATCTTGGCATCATATTCCTGAGCGCGACGGGACCACATGGTGCGCTTGACGCGAGCCTTGCCCTGCACGACCTTGAGGGCGCGCTCGACGAAATCGGTCTCGGAAAGCTTACGCATGCCAATGCTCATGGCCTTCGCGACCGGGACCTTCAGCCGCATCTTGTCCTTTTCGAAATCGATGACGAAAAGTTCAAGCTTCATGCCGGCGACTTCTTGCTCTTCGATAGCCGTGATGGTACCGACGCCATGTGCGGGGTACACGATCGATTCACCAGTCTTGAAGCCGTGACGTGCGGTAGAAGGTTTTTTCTGCTGGGTGGTCATTCTAATCAAAAACTCCCTGTTACGCTACCGGCGGCGGCCGGAGCCGGGTCAGTCAGGCCCGGATGAGACGGTTAAATCCGTCGGGTGACTTCACTCTGGTTCCACCAGACAGAAGCAAAAGGTATCCTTGCGCGCGATCTTGGGATCCGACAGCTCAAGTTATTGATATGTCACGGAAACCGCGTACGGATTTGTTTTACTTTCGTGATGGTTTTGGGCATGCGTCATGCCACAAATGGAACAGTGTGGTGAACGTATCACAAAAATATGAGGAAATCAATAATTTGCTTAACGTGAGTCATGTGGGCAACACATAGCCCCCATGTGACTCACGCGTAATTTGAAACGTTTAACCTGCGGCTGAACCCGGTTTCATCGGCACCGCACGTCGAAATTTTCAGTCGCCGCTGCCGGGCTTTTCCGAGAAGTATTTCTCGAATTTTCCGGTCTCGCCGTCCATCTCCTTGGCCTCGGCCATCGGCTCTTTCTTGACCGTGATATTCGGCCAGATGCTCGCATATTCAGCGTTAATCTTCAGCCACTTGTCGAGACCCGGTTCGGTATCGGGCTTAATCGCCTCGGCCGGACATTCCGGCTCGCAAACACCGCAATCGATGCACTCATCGGGATGGATGACGAGGAAATTCTCGCCCTCGTAGAAACAGTCGACGGGGCAGACTTCAACACAGTCGGTATATTTGCAGCGAATGCAATTGTCGGTCACGACATAGGTCATGAAGAACTCCAGGATTCCACGCGGGCGGGGCCGGGCAACCTGGAACGTCGCGCCTGTCCCCTAAGCCGGAGAGAAAGCGTGGACAGGCTTGGGAAGGCAAGCACGCTACCCGGCAGGTTGTGTGTCACGTATCGGCTTTACAGCAGGATTTCAAGGACAAACGATCTTCGAAAAGCTGACGGCAGGAAGAGTTTTCTAATCCTCATCCGACATCAGCCTGTCGATTGCGCGCCGCTCCTTTTTCGTCGGTCTTCCGGAGCCGGTGGCCCGAATAGCCAGCTCATAGGGCGTGAGGCGTTTTGCCACATCCGGAGGCGGCGACAGATCCTCATAGAGCAGCTTCGCCTCCTCATAGGGTCCGCGCCGCTCGCCCGGCAGCCGGACAACGAGAATGACATCCCGCCGCTCCAGCCTCAGCTCAACGCGATCGCCCACCTTGACCATCTGGCTCGGCTGCGCACAGCGTGCGCCATTGATGCTGACGTGACCGGATTGGATATGGCTCTGCGCCAGCGAGCGCGATTTCACCATACGTGCGAAGAACAGCCATTTGTCGATGCGCTGGCGCGAACCGCTCCCTGGCTGTGTCTCTCCGCTCATGACTACTTCTTCATCTGCTCCTTGAGCGCTGCAAGCTTGGCAAACGGCGAATCCGGATCGATCGGCTTCTCCTTGCGCGGCGGCTTGGCCTCGAAGCGCAGCGGCTGCGAATTGCCGCGGTTGTTGTTGCGGTCGTTGCGATCGCCACGATCCTTGCGGTCCTGCCGGTCGCCGCGCTGCTCGTTGCGGTCATTACGCGCGTGCTGAGGCCTGCCCCCATCACGATTGCCGCCGTCACGATTGCCGCCTTCCCGGTTACCGTCACGATTGCCATCCCGGTTGCGGTTGTTGTTGCGATTACCATCCCGGCTCTCGCCACCTTCGCCACCGCCCTGGCGGCGATTGTTGCGCTCACCGCGGTCCTGACCCTGGCCTTGGCCCTGTCCGCCGCGGCGGTCGCCATGGCCGCGCGCCTGGCGCTGGTTTTCGTTGCGGCCACCGAGGCGCCACAGGAGAACCGGCTTCGGCTCTGCAGCTTCGCCCGCCTCAGCCGAGTCTTCGGTAACTGCAGGCGTTTCCTCAGCTACAGGTGCGGCTTCGACAGCGGGCGTTTCTTCCGAAGCGCCGTCTGCGTCATCGTGGTCGGCCTTTTCAGCCGTTTCCTCTGCTGCAGCCTCAGTCACCGCTGCAGCCGGAGCGGATGCTACATCCTGCGTTGCGAGGAATGCGGCTGCCTCTTCGGCCTTCACGGCATCGGCGCGGTAGCCGAGACCCTTGAGAATCTCTTCCATGTCTTCGAGCGTCGCGCCGAGAATGGATAGCATCGCCGTCGTCGTCGTGAAACGGCGACCGTCATAGGCGCCTTCGGGACGCGTGCCTTGACCCGGCTTCCACTGCAGGAGCGGACGGATGAGGTCGGCAAGACGCTCCAGGATGTCGATGCGCACGGCGCGCTTGCCGAGGAAACGGAAGCCCGCGAGCTTGTAGAACATACGCTCGAAGCTCGGATCGGTGACCACAGAGGTACGGCCGGCGGCGAGCACCGGAATGAGATCGCCGTAGCCCGGCTTGTCGAGACCGTCATTCTTCAGTGCCCAGAGGAGGGTGATGAGCTCCGCCGGCGCCGGCTTCAGAAGCGCAGGCACGAAGATATGATAAGCGCCGAAGCGAATGCCGTATCGGCGCATGGAAGCGCGCGCATCCTGATCCAGAGACTTCACTTCTTCCGTCACGTCGCGGCGGAAGAGCACGCCGAGATTCTCGACGAGCTGGAAGGCAAGCCCCTTGGCAAGGCCCTGCAGGTCTTCGGCGCGCGACAGGTCGTCGAGCGGCTTCAGCACCGTGCTGATATGATGATTGACGAAGCGCTCGATACGGGCGGCGACATGGTCACGCGCATTGCCCGTGAGCTGCTCGTCGGCAAGCAGGATGACACGCGGACGCATCACATGATCGCTGCCCGAAAGGCGGCCGACAGGATCGCCGAGCCACCGGACGAGTCCATCCGATCCGATCGCCAGATCGGCATTGCCTGCGGCATGCAAGCGTGCGGCACGAGCTTCGAATTCGAGAGCAAGCGCCTTCTGCGACGCAGCCTGAACCGCCTTGGCATCCGGCCCGTCCGTTCCCCCAACAGGCGTGAAACGGAACCCGGTCAACTGCCCCACATGATGTCCTTCAACAAAGACATCGCCATTCACACTGATTTCAGCTTCCAGCATCGCATTCTCTCTCAGGCGCTTCATGAGCACAGATGTCCTGCGATCAACAAAGCGTTTCGTCAACCTTTCATGTAACGCATCGGACAATCGATCTTCGATTTCCCGCGTCTTTTCCTGCCAGTGTGTCGGATCGGCAAGCCAGCCGGGCCGATTCGATACATAGGTCCAGGTTCTTATCTGCGCGATTCGCGCCGAAAGCGTGTCAATTTCTCCATCTGTCCGATCCGAACGGTGAACCTGTTCGGCTAGAAACTGCTCGTTCACCGTGCCATAGCGCACTAGATCGGAAAAGAGGGTAGAAATAAGATCGGCATGTTGCGCAGGCGTTATGCGCCGATAGTCCGGCAGAGCGCAAGCCTCCCAGAGCTTTTCGACCCGCGCCGGCGTGCTAGCGAGATCAATAATTTCCGGATAGCGCGACAAATGTTCGAGCGCTTGCTGGTCGACTGCCGGCAGCGCCCGGGTCAGACCCGGCACGCGGGGGCCGGTCTCAAGGCTTGCCCGCAGGGACTGTATCGAGGAAAAATCGAGATCCTTGGTACGCCACTGCAGAACCTTGATATTGTCGAACTCATGGCCCTCGATGCGTTGCACGAGTTCCTCGTCGAAGGGTGAAACCTGGCCGGTTACTCCAAAGGTTCCGTCACGCACATGACGGCCGGCGCGGCCAGCGATCTGGCCGAGTTCGCCGGGGTTGAGGTTGCGGAATTGATACCCGTCGAACTTCCGGTCCTGCGCGAAGGCCACATGGTCGACATCGAGATTGAGACCCATGCCGATCGCATCGGTCGCGACGAGATATTCGACGTCGCCCTCCTGATAGAGCGCTACCTGCGCATTGCGGGTGCGGGGGCTGAGCGCTCCGAGCACGACAGCCGCACCGCCGCGCTGGCGCCGGATCAGTTCCGCGATCGCATAAACTTCGTCCGCCGAGAAGGCGACGATTGCCGAACGCTGCGGCAGCCGGGTGATCTTCTTCTGCCCGGCATAGAGAAGGTGGGAAAGCCGCGGCCGCTCCGTGACCGTAATCCCCGGCAGAAGCTGCTGCAGGATCGGCCGCATGGTGGCAGCACCCAGCAGAAGCGTCTCCTCGCGCCCGCGCAGATGCAGGATGCGGTCTGTAAAAATATGGCCGCGCTCGAGATCTCCCGCGAGCTGCACTTCATCGATGGCGACGAAGGCTGCCTTGGTTTCCCGTGGCATCGCTTCGACCGTACAGACCGAGAAACGCGCATTCGGCGGCGAGATCTTTTCTTCGCCGGTCACCAGCGCCACGTTGTGGGCGCCGACCTTTTCGACCACGCGCGTATAGACTTCGCGCGCCAGCAGGCGGAGCGGCAGGCCGATGACACCCGTCCCATGCGCCACCATGCGTTCGATCGCATAATGGGTCTTGCCGGTATTGGTCGGCCCGAGCACCGCGGTCACGCCGCGCCCGCTCAGTATCATCGGCTGCGAAGTCAGGGTCATATTCCATGCAAGTGAGGCGGTGACGCCCCAGGGTCAAGTCGGAGCTGCGAATGAGGCACAGAACACATGGACAGCCGAAGCTTCAAACGCAAGGGCAGATTTGAAATAGACTTGGGATTGAGCACGGAAGTCACAGCCCGCTAAGTCCTTGATTTAAGATTCGGAACAGCTTGAGAACGAATCGGAGACGAATCGCTGACTCCGGCGGATTCAGCTTTTGTTCACGGCTAAGTATTGATTTTGAATCGCTTTTTTACACTAGATGCTGAATCTGCAGACTCGCCTGAGAACAAATGCTGGCAACCGCGATTAACGCTTCTTGCCGCATCGTAAAGGCGCAAAGGTCAAGCCCGAAATTAACGCTTCGACCAAAGCCGGAACGAATCGGAGACGAATCGCCGATCTCGAGGTTTTCCCCTTTCGTTCACGGCGAGATCTTGTGGCGTTTTCGCCACCGATCCCAAGATACGGGTTCTGGGTTTGCCGCAGCCATTCCGAGCTGTCGGATCGCATTAATCTTTTGCATGCCGAATTTACGGAGCCTTAAGCAGGCCGGTGCCGGTAGGCCGATGAAAGTCATGGCTGATCAAAGCCGGAACGAATCGCCGACGAATCGGAGACATGTTCATTTTCCTGTTTTGTTCACCGCAACATATTGTATTCAAAGAGAATTTTAACCATACCCGGAAAATACTAGATAGCACTTCGCCGACTTGCTTTCGAAGGAACCGGCTAAATTCGGCTTCTGTCGCAATGGGTGATAACGCCGCCGTGATATTCTGAGAGTTTAGCCGGGAACAAAAATCGCGGATGCGGGTTTCTAGTCCAGTCGAAATGAGAATGAGGCAGGACAAACACCATGCTTGGCACGATACTTCTTATTATCCTTATTCTGTTATTGGTCGGCGCCTTGCCGAATTGGGGTTATAGCCGCGGCTGGGGCTATGGACCTTCCGGTGGTTTGGGGTTAGTTCTCGTCATCATTATCATTCTTGTACTGATGGGCCGAATTTAAAGGCCGGTAACCTGGGGAGTTAGACATGAAAAGGATTGTTCTTAGCTGCGCTCTCATTGGCGCTCTCGCCTCCTGCACCCCGACGGAGCAGGGCACGGCGATTGGTGCGGGCACGGGCGCCATCATCGGCGGCGCCGTCAGCAACAGCTGGGGTGGCGCGGCAGTCGGCGCAGTCGCCGGCGGTCTGACAGGCGCACTGATCGGCCAGTCGGTTGAACGCCGCGGCTACTGCATCTATCGCGACCGCTACGGTCGCCGCTACGAAGCGCGTTGCCGCTAATCAGCATCGGCCCATCGGAAATTTTGAACGGGCGCTTCAGCGCCCGTTTTTCTTGCCCGCTTTTGTCGTCAACGCCGCGTTGACGATCGGTCGCTGAAGGCAAATCTACCGCGCCAACAGGACCAAGCGCATATTCCTTTTCAACATCACAAGGGCAGAGCATGTGCCGCCCCTGAATGAAAAGGAACGCTACCATGGCCCAGATTTTCCTGAATTCCGCCGTCGCCGTCCTGATCGCCTCGGCTTTCCTCACGACGGCAGTCGCTGCCCTCCGCAAGCAGGACCGCGCCTTCCAGAAAGTGCCCGTCAAAGCCAATAGACGGCGTCATCCGAACGCCTGACTCCATCAATGAACCGAACCGCGTGTCGTCAACTATACGCGCGCCCGTCCGCAGGGAGACACGACCATGAACAAGATCATCGCGATCGCAGCCCTCATCACCATTGCCCTCGCGGCTTATGGAGCGTCTGCCGGCCCCTATGACAGTGCCGGCAGCTTCCCGAGCAACTACGTCCACAGCCAGAAGAAATAGGTTCAGACGAAGAACTGACCGCCATTGGCCGTCAACGTCGAACCGGTAATGAAACCGGCATCGTCGGAAACGAGGAAGGTCACGCAGCGCGCGATCTCCTCGGGTTCGCCGAGGCGCCCGACCGGGATTTGCGGAATGATCTTCTCATTCATCACCTTTTCCGGCACGGCAAGCACCATCTCCGTCCCGATATAACCGGGGCAGATGGCGTTGACGGTGATGTCCTTGACCGCACCTTCCTGGGCAAGCGCCTTGGTAAACCCGAGGTCGCCGGCTTTTGCGGCAGAATAGTTCACCTGCCCCATCTGGCCCTTCTGGCCGTTGATGGAGGAGATATTGACGATGCGGCCGAAGCTGCGGTCACGCATGCCGCTCCACACATGGTGCGTCATGTTGAAGAGGCCGGTGAGGTTGGTATTGATCACCTCATGCCACTGCTGCGGCGTCATCTTGTGAAACATCGCATCGCGCGTGATGCCGGCATTGTTGACGAGGATCTCGACCGGGCCGAGTTCAGCCTGGACCCTCGCAATACCTTCGCCGCAGGCAAGATAGTCGGACACGTCCCACTTGAAGACGGGCACGCCGGTAACATTATGAAATGCCTTGGCCTTTTCATCATTGCCGGCGTAGTTGGCAGCAACCTTATAGCCGGCATTCTTTAGAGCCATCGAAATTGCCGCGCCAATGCCGCGCGTACCACCAGTGACCAAAGCCACTCTGCTCATGTTCCGCTCCCCAGTTATTGTCAGCCCGCTCTCGGGCGGGCCTCAAGAAACATGCATTGTACGCTATTTACATTGCCTCGAAGCACATCGCGACACCCATGCCGCCGCCGATGCAAAGCGTGGCGAGACCCTTTTTGGCGCCGCGGCGCTTCATTTCGAAGAGGAGCGTGTTGAGAACTCGCGCACCCGAAGCGCCGATCGGATGACCGATCGCGATCGCGCCGCCATTGACGTTGACGATATCAGGATCCCAGCCGAGATCCTTGTTCACGGCGCAGGCTTGGGCCGCGAAGGCTTCATTGGCCTCGACGAGGTCTAGATCGGCGACGGACCAGCCGGCCTTTTCCAGCGCCTTGCGGGAAGCAGGGATCGGGCCGGTCCCCATAACTTGCGGATCGACACCGGCTGTTGCCCAGGAAACGATGCGGGCAAGCGGCTGGATGCCGCGACGCGACGCTTCCGCTTCGCTCATCAGCACGGCTGCGGCAGCGCCGTCGTTGAGACCGGAGGCATTCGCCGCGGTCACCGTGCCATCCTTGTCGAAGGCGGGTCGCAGCTTGCCCATGGCCTCCAGCGTCGCGCCGTGACGGATATATTCGTCGGCATCGACGGTTACATCACCCTTGCGGCCCTGAATGATGAAGGGAACGATTTCATCCCGGAAGCG
The DNA here is from genome assembly GCF_056755015.1 of Rhizobium sp. KNZ14-9A. Lineage (NCBI taxonomy): Bacteria > Pseudomonadati > Pseudomonadota > Alphaproteobacteria > Hyphomicrobiales > Rhizobiaceae > Rhizobium > Rhizobium sp. KNZ14-9A. The sequence goes on along the minus strand of NZ_JBPGXB010000002.1, from coordinate 3,990,434 downwards.
GCCAGCCTTCTGCGCGGCTTCTGCCTTGTTCTGCGATCCGACGGCGAACTGGTCCTGGTCGTCGCGCGAAAGCTGCCATTGGCGTGCGATATTTTCTGCAGTAACGCCCATGTGATAGCCGTAAAAGGCATCGGTTAGACCGTCCTTGATCATGGTGTCGATCATCTTCATGTCGCCCATCTTCACACCGCCGCGCAAATGCGCCGCGTGTGGCGCCATCGACATGGATTCCTGACCGCCGGCGACGATGATCTTCGCATCACCGAGCGCGATCTGCTGCATGCCGAGGGCAACGGCACGCAGGCCGGAACCGCAGAGCTGGTTGACGCTCCAGGCCGTCGCCTCCTTGGGTACACCGGCCTTCATCGCCGCCTGGCGAGCGGGGTTCTGGCCCTCGCCGGCCTGCAGGACCTGGCCAAGGATGACCTCGTCCACGTCTTCAGGGGAGACACCTGCCCGCTCCAGCGCGCCCTTGATGGCGGCTGCGCCGAGCTCGTGAGCGGGAATTGTGCCGAAAGCACCGTTGAAGGAACCGACAGCGGTGCGCGCTGCGCTGGCGATGACGACGGATGAACTGCTCATGGGGTGGTTTCCTCGTTTCTCGTCACACATATAAGTGGAAACTGACAAAGCTGCAGGCGCAAGTCAAATGCCAAGACTATTCCACCATTTGCTGCAGCGCCCTCAAATGGATTTATCCGTACAGGGAAAGGGCTTGCCGCATCGCACAAAGAGATTGTCACCGCCCTTCTTTTGCGTCTACAGTCTCTGGTGGAGGAGTATCCATACAATCAGACGGGGTTCGGGAGACTGATATGGCGAAGACTGAGGGTCAGATCGTAATTAAGAAATATGCCAATCGCCGCCTCTATAATACAGGCACCAGCACCTATGTGACGCTGGAAGACCTGGCGGAGATGGTGAAGAAGGGGGAGGATTTTGTCGTCCAGGACGCCAAAAGCGGTGACGACATCACACATTCGGTACTGACCCAGATTATTTTCGAGCAGGAATCGAAGACCGGCAACACGCTGCTTCCGATCTCCTTCCTGCGTCAGCTGATCACCTACTACGGCGACCAGATGCAGATGGTCGTTCCGAGCTTCCTGGAACATTCCATGCGAGCCTTCACGGAACAACAGTCGCAGATCCGTGAGCAGGTGAACCGTGCCTTCGGCGAAACGCCGCTCGGCAAGAACCTGCAGCTTCCCATGCAAATGGTCGAGGAGCAGGTCCGCCGGAATACCGAGATGTTCCAGCAGGCCATGCAGATGTTCTCGCCCTTCATGACGCCGCCGCCCAAGGAAAGCCGCAAGGCAGAGGCGAAGGACATCGACGAGCTGAAGGAACAGCTTCGCGCACTGCAGAACAAGCTCGACAACCTATAGGCCGATCGAAACGTCCCGGCCGGCGCTGCGGATCGACACCGCAAAGCCGCCGATCACGTCGATCAGCGCAATGGTCATCAGGATGAAGAAGACCTGGGTCGCCGCATCCTGGACGAGAAGAAACTCGACCAGGAAGGCGATGAAGACCAGCATCGACAGCATATGGTTGATGAGGTTGCCGGAAGCGTTCCGGGTCGCCTTCAGGATCTCGAAGAAGAGTACAACGAGCGCCACGACGATGAAAAGATCGCCGAGCGCCATGCTCCAGATTGCGCCCGAAAGCATCGACAGCACGATCACATCGTGCTGTAGCGAGGGAATTCCGCCGCCGCCCATCAGGCCCAGCATCGCCAGATTGTAAAGAATAAATGGAATAACCATCAGCGGCATTGCGGTAATCATGCAGAAAAATCTCCCTGATCTCTAGGGAATACTGCCTGACATCACCGTGTCACTTCAAGGCACTGAAGATTATAATATCCTGAAAAGAAAAAGGCCGGCATAGAGCCAGCCTTCAAAACCTTCATAGGACAAAACCGCATAAAGAATTATGCGCTTTCCTTCGGCGTCAGAACCTGGCGGCCACGGTACATACCGGTCTTCAGATCGATATGGTGCGGGCGGCGCAGTTCGCCGGAGTTCTTGTCTTCGACATAGGTCGGAGCCTTCAGCGCATCAGCCGAACGGCGCATGCCGCGCTTGGACGGGCTCGTTTTTCTCTTCGGTACAGCCATTTCTCTTACTCCACTTGCGGGCAAAACATTCCCACGGCCAGACTGGCGGCCGAAACGGACATGTCGCGATTTCGGAATTTTGCGCGCTTATACATGCAAGGCGCGGCCTTGACCAGTCCCCATATGTATTTTTTGCGATGCCTCTGATTCTCCGCTTAGACTTCGTCTTCCGGTACGATCCACGGCTCGGCGCGGGCTGCTTCTTCCCACTTCCGCCAAGCCGGATGCGCCTTCATCGTGTTCATGTAAGCCAGTATATCGGCGCTGCTGACGAGATCATAGATATCGAAGCGATTGACGACGGGCGCAAACATCGCATCCGCTCCGCTGAATGCACCGAAGAGGAACGGTCCACCGGATTTCTGCAGCAGGTCGCGCCAGATTGTCTCGATGCGACTGATATCGGCAGAGATGCCGTCAGGCAGCGCGATCTTGCCCTTCGGCCGGCGAATATTCATCGGGCAGGCGCTGCGCAGCGCCCGGAAGCTCGACATCATCTCCATGGAGGCCGAACGGGCGAGCGCCCGCTCGGCGCGATGCTTCGGCAGCAACCCGGCATCTGGGTAAAGCTCGGCTACATATTCGATGATCGCGAAGGATTCCCAGATCTTCAGCGCACCGTGCTGCAGCAGGGGCACATGGCCGCTCGGAGAGACCGCCTTGATATTGGGATTGCCGTTTGGATAATCGAAGGGGATCAGCACCTCTTCGAAATCGATGCCGACGCCCGTCAGCGCCATCCACGGCCGGAAGGACCAGGAAGAGTAGTTCTTGTTGGCGATATAGAGCGTCAGCTTGTCCATGGTGTGTTCCTGTCAGGGTTCGAAATCGAAGATCAGCAGTTCGTGGAAGTGGTTCATATCCTCGAACACGCAGAAGGCCGGCGGGTTGAGTTCCAGTACCGGCGCCCTGCTGCGGATATCCTCTGTCACCTCGTCAAGCATTGCCTGCCAGCGCGGCAGCGCCTCGTCTTCCAGCCGCTCGATCGCATAGGTGAAGGTCATGTGGAACTTGTAATTCTCATGGTGGGGCTGACGGTAACCCAGGAGATCGGCGAATGCGTCGCGCCAGGCGCGCATAACCTTGCGGTCATCCTCTGTCGCACCCTCGAGGAGTAGGCCGGACGGACGGGCTTCGACGATCGCGACCTTGAAGGGATCGAACATCTTGAAGCCTTCGAGCCGCGCGCCCAGGAGCTCTGTCATGTCATCGATCGGCGTATCGAGCGGAATATTATCAGGCCAATGGTTCTCCTTGCGGCCGGTCTCGATCACGCCTTCAAAAAGCGTCATATGGAGGCTGGTGATTGGCGTGAAGATGAATTGTGGTGCCTCGGGCATCGCCAGATATCTCTCACGCGCTTCGATCAGCACCTGCTGCGTTCGTGAGCCCCTCGGGGGATGGCAGACGATCGTGTTGCCCCGCTCGGGCAGGAAGCCGCCGAGCTTCTGGTAGCGGGAGCCGAGATGCCGCGGCGGAGCCGGATTATGGGTCTTCGAATACTGGAGAAGCTCGGGCGAAAGTGTCGTGGTGGTCATGGGCGACTCGGGGCTTTGATTGCTGATGCATTCGCCCATATGGCAGGATCAAGAATGTCAGATGACGCTTGCCGCTTCCAACGACAAGTTCTGATTCAATCATAGATGCACTTGATGTAATCGCCCGAGCCCTGCGCCCGCCGTTCGATGAGCGCTGCAAGCCTGCGCAGCCCTCGTCCGGGTTTTCCGGCATTGCGATCGATCGGGTTCGGCAGCGAAACCGCAAGCAACGATGCCTGGCGGCGCGTAAGCTTCGAGGCAGGCACCTTGAAGTGATATTGCGCAGCCGCCTCGATACCGTAAATGCCTGGCCCCCATTCGGCGATGTTGAGATAAATCTCCATCAGCCGCCGCTTCGACCAGACGAAATCGGAGCCGACAGCCAGCGGCAGTTCCAATCCCTTGCGGATGAAGGAGCGGCTGTTCCAGAGGAACAGGTTCTTCGCCGTCTGCATGGGAATGGTGCTGCCGCCACGCGTCTCCTGGCCCTTCAGCGTATCCTCGACCAGCATCCGCATCTCGCCCCAATCGACACCGCCGTGGAAGCAATATTGCCCGTCTTCCGACATCATCACCGATTGCACGAGCACAGGCGCAACATCGTCGATCGACACCCACCGCCGGTCATAACCACGCAGAAGCACGAGGTCGCGCAGCATCAGCGTCGAAACCGGATGGATGAAGGGCAGCAGATAGAGAAGGATCAGCACATAGGGCAAAAGCAGCACCGCCAGAACGGCAAGAACAATGCGCTTCAGCACCTGGCGGTCTCCAACCCAGCGCCGGCGAACCGGCGCATCGACGCTCTCCTCTGTCTGCGGCGCTATATCCAATGTCCCAGTCCGATTTCGCCCTTGTCGTTGTCATACCGCCTGAAAACCGTCATTGCCAGAGTGCAGCGGAAATCTTGACGCGGTGATCGACAATTCCGTTGCCAGCAGCCGTTCTGCCGTGCCAAAGAGCGCGGATGGACGCTAAGCGGGAAACATTCGAGACACGGTTGAAAAACAGCGCCGCCGAGATCGAGGGGCTGCTCGATCTGCTGCTCGCTCCTGCCATGCTGTCCGACGAGATCGCCCGTCCCGATCTTCTGCGAAGCGCCATGCACTACGCCGTCCTGAATGGCGGCAAACGCCTGCGCCCCTTCCTTGTCATCGAGAGCGCAGCACTTCTCGGCGGCAACAGGCAGGCAGCACTTCGCGTCGGCGCGGCACTCGAATGCATCCATAGCTATTCACTCGTTCACGACGATCTGCCGGCTATGGACGACGACGACCTGCGCCGCGGCAAGCCGACCGTACACATCAAATTCGACGAAGCGACCGCCATTCTGGCGGGCGACAGCCTGCTGACCTACGCGTTCGACATCATCGCCGCGCCGGAAACCGACCTGCCGGACCGCAGCAAGACAGAACTCGTTCTGGCGATCGCCCGCGCCGCTGGCCTCGGCGGCATGGCCGGCGGACAGGCCCTTGATCTTGCGGCGGAAAAGCAGGCGCCCGATGAAGCCGGCATCATTCGTCTGCAGGCGATGAAGACGGGTGCACTGATCCGCTTCGCCTGCGAGGCCGGCGCCATCATTGCCGGCGCTTCGGCCGAAGACCGGCAGCGCCTGCGCCGCTTCGGCGAAAAGATCGGCCTCGCCTTCCAGCTTGCCGACGATATTCTCGACCTGATCTCTGATGCCCAGACGATGGGCAAGGCGACCGGCAAGGATGCCGCCCGCGGCAAGGGAACGCTGGTGGCACTTCACGGCATGGAATGGGCGGAGAAGCGGCTGCGTCAGCATGTCGAGGACGCGGAAGAGCTGCTCGCCCCCTATGGTGAACGCGCCGCAGTGTTGATCGCCACGGCCCAGTTCGTGGCCGAACGCAAGAGCTGAGACAGGGGAAGGGCGGGACTATCCAGCCCTGCTGCAGGAGGTCGTCGAAAAGCGGAGTGATTACTCCGCTGCCGTCTTCTGGCCGAAACGCTTCTCGATATAGTCGATGACGAGCGCCTCGAAATCCGAGGCGATATTTGGGCCGCGCAGCGTCAGGGCCTTCTTGCCGTCGATGAAGACGGGGGCAGCCGGCGTCTCGCCGGTGCCGGGAAGCGAAATGCCGATATCGGCATGTTTGCTTTCGCCCGGTCCATTGACGATACAGCCCATGACGGCGACATTGAGTGCTTCCACACCCGGATATTTCTCACGCCAGATCGGCATATTCTTGCGGATGTCGTTCTGGATGTTCTGCGCGAGCTCCTGGAATACCGTCGAGGTCGTGCGCCCACAGCCGGGACAGGCCGCGACGACCGGCACAAACTGGCGGAAACCCATGACCTGCAGCAGTTCCTGCGCCACTTGCACCTCGCGGGTGCGGTCACCATTCGGCTCCGGCGTCAGCGAAATGCGGATCGTATCGCCGATGCCGTTCTGCAGCACATAGCCCATGGCAGCCGAAGAGGCGACGATGCCCTTGGTGCCCATGCCGGCTTCGGTCAGGCCGAGATGCAGCGCATGGTTGGAGCGTTCGGCGAGCATGGAATTGACGGCGATCAGATCCTGGACCTGGCTGACCTTGGCCGACAGGATGATGCGGTTGCGCGGCAGGCCGATCTCTTCGGCAAGCTGGGCAGACAGCAACGCCGACTGCACGATCGCCTCGTGCGTCACCTGCCGGGCCGAAAGCGGCGATCCTTCGGCCTGGTTCTTGTCCATCAGCTGCGTCAGCAGTTCCTGGTCCAGCGAACCCCAGTTGACACCGATGCGCACCGGTTTGTTATAGCGGATCGCCATCTCGATGATTTCGGCGAACTGCTTGTCCTTCTTGTCCTTGAAACCGACATTGCCGGGGTTGATGCGATATTTCGCCAGCGCTTCGGCGCAGGCCGGATGATCGGCAAGCAGCTTGTGGCCGATATAGTGGAAATCGCCGATCAGCGGCACATCCATGCCGAGGCGCAGCAGCCGCTCGCGGATCTTCGGCACGGCGGCAGCACTTTCGTCGCGGTCGACGGTGATGCGTACCAGCTCCGAACCGGCGCGATGGAGTGCAGCCACCTGCGCAACCGTGGAATCCACATCCGCCGTATCGGTGTTGGTCATGGATTGCACGACGACCGGCGCACCGCCGCCGACGATGACACCGCCGACATCGACGGCAACGGAAGCGCGGCGCGGTTTCGGATCGAAATCGAAAGCAGACATAAAGAGCTCTTACACCCGGAAAACAGAGCCTTTCAGGTGGATCAAGCCCGCGAGCTTGTCAACCGCCCCGTATATCACTTTTGTTTGGAGGCGGCTCAGTGGCCGCCGCCCGAGACCCCGTCGGCATATTGCGCGAGCCTGGAGAATGCGAGAACCACGAGCAGCAGCACCGGCAACGCCATAAAGACGGCCGCAAAGCCCACATGCTCGGCCACGAAGCCGATCACAGAAGGCGCCACCAGCATGCCGGAATAGCCCAGGGTCGTGACGACGGAGATGCCGATGCCGGGCTTCAGACCGGGGATGTTGCCCGCTGCCGAAAAGGCGATCGGCACCATGTTCGAAATACCAATACCGCAAAGCGCGAAGCCGATGATGGCGATTTCGGCATTAGGCGCAAGGCTCGCAAGCAGCATGCCGACGATGGCAAAGAGCGTGCAGATGCGCAGCGTCTTGACCCCGCCGAGACGATCGCGGACCAGATCGCCGGCAAAGCGCATGGTCGCCATAGCCGCCGAGAAGGCCGCGAAGCCGAGGCCGGAGAGGGCGACCGACGCACCCATTTCCTGCCTGAGATAAAGCGCCCCCCAGTCGAGGACAGCACCTTCCGGCACCATGCAGAACAGCGCCATAACACCGAGCAGCCACGGCAGCGGCACCATCGGCAGCTTCGTTTTCTCCTTCTTGGTATCGGGATGCGGCGGATCGGCCAGAACCATCGGCCAGGCAACGGCAAGGAAAACAGCGGCCAGCACGGTCGCCAGTTCCGCGTGGCCGAGAATGCCGAGCCTGGAGATCACCAGGCCGCCAAGGCCGGAGCCGATCAGGCCGCCAAGGCTCCAGAACGCATGGCAGGATGACATGATCGCGCGGCGCATGGATTTTTCCACCGCCACGGCATTGGCGTTCATTGCCACGTCCATCGCGCCCATGAAACCGCCGAATAGGAAGAGCGAGATCGCCCCTATGATGACGTTGGGAGCCAGCGTCAGCGCCAGAAGCATTGGCAGCAAACAGACGGCGAGCACCCGCACGACAACGCGTGAACCATGCTTGGCGATCTGCGCGCCGGCGATTGGCATCATGACCAGCGAGCCGAAACCGAAGACGAGGATCATCAGCCCAAGCTCGAACTTGGTGAGTCCCAGCCGCTCGGCAAAGTCGGGAATCTTCGGCGCCCAGCAGCCGACGACGAAACCATTCATGAGAAAGAGCAGCGAGACCGCTGCTCTGCTCCTGGTAATGAAGCCGCTCCGTACCCACGGCGCTGCACTCACATTGTTATCCATTTCCTTGTCTTTCCTCTTGATCGGGCTTGCCTGCCCGATCCCCGTAAAAGGCGGAACGGTCTCAAGCCGTCTTGTCCGCAATGATCGTCCGGCACCCGCGTGCACGGTATTGTTCGAGCATGGCGGCATCCGCATCGTGCTCGACGACAAGGCATTCGCAATGCGCGACCGGCAGAACGCTGTGTGGCGCAGCCGTACCGAATTTTTCCGACGTCGCCGCTACCAGCACCCGTTTGCTCCTCGACGTGGCGAACCTCTTGAACTCCGCATCCTCGAAGCCGAAAGTCGTCAGTCCCGCCTCGATATCGACGCCGCAGGCGCCCAGGATGCAAAGGTCAGGCGAAAGCTGCTCCATGTCCCGCAAGGCCTTTGCGCCAAGCGATCCGCCGGTCTGGCGGTCGACCAGACCACCGATCAGGATCACGTTGACACCGGGCTTCTCGATCAGGGCCGCGGCAATCGCCGGCGCGTTTGTGGCAGCGGTCAACGGAAGATCGGCCGGCAGAGCATTGGCAATCGCCAGATTGGTGCTGCCGGCATCGAAGAATACCGTCGTACCTGCGACGATTTCCTCTGCCGCGGCGCGGGCCAGCGCCTGTTTCCGGTCGGCAGCAAAGCTCATGCGCTGGGTCAGACTTCCGTGCGCCGGCGAAATCGGCAGCGCTCCGCCATATACCCTCTCACAGAGCCCTGCCGCCGCCATCTCGCGCAGATCGCGCCGCACCGTATCCTCCGAGACGCCGAATTCGAGTGCCAGTTCTGCAGCCAGCACGCGGCCATGCGTCTTCAGTCGCTCGGAAATGACAGTCTGGCGTTCCCGCAACAGGAAATCTTGCATGTTTATACCGGATCAACCCTTCAAAATCTGAAATCATGCATAAACACTGATAAACGTGCACGCAACATGCACGATCACACGTTTTCTGACGCTCTGAAACAAAGCTCCACGACCAGGGCGAAATCTCGCATATTGACCGTCTCCGGGGGCAGGACTATCGATCAGGCATTCCCGATTCCCGCCGGCATAGCCCGCCTCTGGTACATCCCGTGAAAAACTCCGTCAGCCTGGGCATCCTGCTCACGACCGCCGCCTATATGGCGTTCACTTTCCATGATGCGATCGTCAAGGTTTTGACGGCGAGCATTCCCGTTTGGCAGATCCTGTTCTTCCGCAGCCTCACCATCCTTCTCGGCTGCCTCGCCTATGGCCGCAGCAAACTTGTGCATCAGGCGATCACCTCGCCGATCATCAAGCCGATGATTGCCCGCAGCATCCTTCTGCTCTGTGCATGGCTTTCATACTACACGGCCGCAAGTCATCTGCAGCTCGCCGAGGTCACGACGCTCTATTACGCAGCGCCTGTCGTCGGCACCTTGCTCGCCTGGTTCATCCTGAAGGAAGAGGTCACCCCCGCCCGTTGGCTAGCGGTCGGTGTCGGCTTCGTCGGTGTGCTCATCGCCAGCAATCCCGTCGGGCTCACGATCTCCTGGCCGGTCTATCTGGCGCTGCAGGCAGCCGTGCTCTGGGCTTCCGCCATGGTATTGCTGCGCAAAACCTCGCTGCATGAGAAGACTATCATCCAGCTTGCGGTCTCCAACGTCTTCTTCCTCATAATGACCGGTATTGCCGTGATCTACACCTGGCAGACCCCAACTCTCACGCAACTCGCCCTGCTCATCGGCACCGGTGTCGTCGCCGGCTGCGCCCAGTTCGCCCTCTTTGAAGGCATGCGTCAGGCTCCAGTGTCGGTGCTCGCGCCCTTCGAATATACATCGCTCGTCTGGGCCTTCATCCTCGGCTATCTGATTTGGGCTGATGTACCCACGCAGAATGTCGTCGTCGGTGCGGTGATGATTCTTGGCGCGGGCTTGATCATCATCGTCAGCGAAAAATTGCGTCGTCGCGCCGTGGCCTGATACCGGTTTCAGCCAGATTCGTGGTCAGAGTGGCAGCTTGAGAAAAATATTCGCAGTTGCCGCTTTTATTTGCAGTTTTCTACGCTTTCGATACCGCAATTTTCTGCGATGTATCGACCATCCGAACACAATCTTCCCAAGGATGGATAGAACAATGAACTGGTTGAAAACCGTCGCCGCCGCCGCCCTCATTCAGGCTGCAGCCCTGCTGCCCGCCCATGCCGGCGAAAACCTCAGCGCCATCAAGTCTGCCGGCGTCTTCAAGATCGGCACGGAAGGCACCTATGCGCCCTTCACCTATCATGACGAAAGCGGCAAGCTCGTCGGCTTCGACGTCGAGATCGGCGAAGCGGTGGCCGCCAAGCTCGGCGTCAAGGCGGAATTCATCGAAGGCAAATGGGACGGCCTGATCGCCGGCCTCGACGCCAAGCGTTATGACACCGTCATCAACCAGGTCGGTATCACCGACGCGCGCAAGCAGAAGTACGACTTCTCCGAACCCTATATCGCGTCGAAGGCCGTACTGATCGTTCGCGACGGCGACGACAGCATCAAGACCTTCGCCGATCTCAAGGGCAAGAAGTCCGCCCAGTCGCTGACCAGCAACTTCGGCAAGATCGCCACGGAAGCGGGCGCCGAACTCGTCGGCACCGACGGCTTCGATCAGTCGATCCAGCTCGTCCTGACGAAGCGCGCCGACGCAACGATCAACGACAGCCTCTCCTTCCTGGACTTCAAGAAGCACAAGCCGGACGCTCCAGTGAAGATCGTGGCCCAGCAGGAAAATGCCGACTATTCCGGCATCATCATCCGCAAGGGCGAGCCGGAACTGCTCGACGCGATCAACAAGGCGCTCGCCGATATCAAGGCTGATGGCACCTACAAGAAGATCGCCGACAAGTATTTCGGCCAGGACGTTTCGAAGTAAGTCCTGACACCGGCGGTTTCGCGCTGCCGCCATATCATTTATAGCTGCATGAGAAAGCGTCCGGCGAACACTCGCCGGACGCGTCTTTTCTTGAGGACACGCCCTTGCCGCACTGGCTCCAACTGATGGCGGAATCGCTTCCCTCGCTCCTCTGGGCGGGGCTGATCTTCACCATCCCCTTGACCCTGCTTTCCTTCGCCTTTGGACTGATCCTGGGCCTGATCACCGCGATCGCCCGCCTCTTCGGCCCTGAGCCCGTCGCAGCCATCGCGCGCTTCTATGTCTGGGTCATCCGCGGCACGCCGCTGCTCGTCCAGCTCTTCGTGATCTTTTATGGCCTGCCCAGCATCGGCATTCTGCTCGACGCCTTTCCGGCAGCGCTCATCGGCTTCACGCTGAATATCGGCGCCTACAGCTCCGAAATCATCCGCGCCGTCATCTCCTCTGTGCCAAAGGGCCAATGGGAAGCGGCCTATTCGATCGGCATGAGCTGGCGCCAGGCCATGAGCCGCACCATCCTGCCGCAGGCGGCCCGCGTCGCAGTACCGCCCCTGTCTAATACCTTCATTTCACTGGTCAAGGATACCTCGCTCGCAGCTGCCATCACAGTGCCCGAGCTCTTCCAGGCCGCACAGCGCATCGTCGCGACCACCTACGAACCGCTGATCCTTTATATTGAGGCGGCGCTGATCTATCTCGCCTTGAGCTCCGTACTCTCGACGCTGCAGCAGCGGCTGGAGCGCCGGTTCGCCCGTTACGGCGGGATGCTGGAGGCAAATGCATGATCGAGCTTTCCAATATCGAAAAGCGCTTCGGCGACGCCGTCATCTTGAAGGACATCAGCATCCGCATCCCGGAAGGCAGCGTCACCGCCCTCGTCGGCCCCTCCGGCGGCGGCAAGAGCACCCTGCTCCGCTGCATCAATCTCCTGGAGATCCCGACCGTAGGCACCATTCGCCTCGGCGAAGAAACGCTCTCTTTCACGCCCGGCAAGCGTGTGGGCTGGCAGGCAATCCAGAAGATCCGTCGTCAGACCGGCATGGTGTTCCAGAACTTTCAGCTCTTTCCGCATCAGACGGCGATCGAAAACGTCATGGAAGGTCTGGTCACAGTCCTGAAATGGCCAAGGGAAAAGGCGCGCGAACGCGCCATGGAGCTGCTGACCAAGGTCGGCATGGCACACAAGACCGATGCCTGGCCCTCGACGCTCTCCGGCGGCCAGCAGCAGCGCGTGGCGATCGCCCGCGCTCTTGCGCCTTCGCCGCGCGTATTGCTCTGCGACGAGCCGACGTCTGCGCTTGATCCGGAACTGTCAGCGGAAGTGGTGGATGTGCTGGGTCAGCTTGCCAGGGAAGGCACGACCATGGTCATGGCGACCCATGATCTTCGCCTCGCCTCCAAGATTGCCAATGACGTGGTTTTTCTGGAGGCCGGCAGCGTGGTGGAAACCGGCAGCGCCAGAGCGATCTTCAATACGCCGGAGAAGGAGCGCACCAAGCGCTTCATCTCTACCATCAACGCCGCTCATACCTACGATATTTGAGGCGATGCCGGGATGCGAAATCCCGGCATACGGAAATTCCGATCAGGCGGCAGTGACGACGGCACGTGCTGCCTTCAGCGCATTTCCCCACCAGGTCAGCTGATCGAGCAGGTTCTTGGCAGCTTCGTTCAGATGCGCGTAATCGCCGAGGCTCCTGCCTTCCTTCAGAACGGCAAGATATTCGCTGAACGCGATGTGTACCCCCGTCCTGACAGAAGCTGCACTCATTTCGACGAAGACCAGACGAAGCTGCTCGACGGCGCGTGCGCCACCGACGCCGCCGTAACCGACGAAGCCGACCGGCTTATGGATGAATTCGCCGAGATCGATCGCGTTTTTCAGAACAGCCGTCGGAGCATGGTTATATTCGGCGACCGTGAAGATGAAGCCGTCGAATTCGCGCAGCTTCTTCTTCCAGCGCTCGGCGGTTTCGCTTTCCGCCGTGGTGGCGCGCGCTTCGCCGAAGAAATGCATCGGGTAGTCGAGAAGATCGAGAACCTCGACTTCGAGATCGGAACGCTGGTCGACGAGCTCGGCGATCCACTTGGCCGGATGTTCAGCGAAACGGCCAATACGCGTGCTGCCAACGATGACGGCAATCTTCAACTTGCTCATGAGATGATCCCTGATTGATCTTGGGGGCGGTGATGGGAGCCGAAGTCTATGAGAAAGCCTCCTCGCCCGGCAAGGCGAGAAGGCTGCTAACTCATAGAAAAATCAGCTTTTTAACGACACTATCGTACACAATCGGGTGATGCCGGAAACGATCGTCCGTCGTCTTCTTAACCGGCATAGACGACGAGCAGATCCTTGGCGTCGATCTGGTCGCCGGCCTTGACCAGGACTTCCGAAATCGTGCCGTCCTTTTCCGCATGCAGCGCCGTTTCCATCTTCATCGCCTCGATGGAGACGAGTACGTCACCGGCACTGACGACCTGGCCAGGCGCAATGAAGACACGCGAGATGACGCCTGGCATCGGCGCCCCGACATGGACGGCATTGCCGGCTTCCGCCTTGCGGCGGGCCGCAGCCCCCGAAGCGCCGTGCGCCCGATCCGGCACCTTGATGCGGCGCGGTTGGCCATTGAGTTCGAAGAAGACGGTGACCATGCCCTGGCTATCGGTGCCGCTCATCGCCTGGTTCACGATGACCAGCGTCTTGCCCTTTTCGATATCGGCAAACAGCTCTTCGCCATCCTTGAGGCCGTAGAAATAGGAGGGCGTCGGCAGCACCGAGACCGGACCATAAGTGTCCGCAGCCAATGCGAAATCGGTGAAGACCTTCGGATACATCAGGTAGGAGGCAAACTCGAAGTCGCTGACTTCACGCTCCAGCTTGGTCTCGATCGCCTTGCGCTCCGCGTCGAGGTCGGCATCGTCAAGCAGCGAGCCGGGGCGCACCGTATAAGGTTGCTCTCCCTTCAGAGCCTTCTTCTGCAGCGCTTCCGGCCATCCTGACGGAGGCTGGCCGAGATCGCCCTTCAGCATCGAGACGACCGATTCCGGGAAAGAAACTTCTTTCTCAGCGCTGACCACATCGGCAACCGTCAGGTCTTGGCTCACCATCATCAGCGCCATATCGCCAACGACCTTGGACGACGGCGTCACCTTGACGATATCGCCGAACATCTGGTTGGCGTCGGCATAGGCCTGCGCCACCTGGTGCCAGCGGGTCTCGAGCCCTAGCGAACGGGCCTGTTCCTTGAGGTTGGTGAACTGGCCGCCCGGCATTTCGTGCAGGTAGACTTCCGAAGCAGGTCCCTTGAGGTCACTCTCGAAGGCCGCATATTGATTGCGAACCGCTTCCCAATAGAAAGAGATGCGGCGGATCCATTCCGGATCGAGGCCCGGATCGCGCTCGGAGCCACGCAGCGCTTCGACGATGGAACCCAGGCAGGGCTGCGAGGTATTGCCTGACAGTGCATCCATCGCTGCATCGACGGCATCGACGCCTGCATCCACGGCAGCAAGAACCGTGGCCGCGGCAATGCCCGACGTATCATGCGTGTGGAAGTGGATCGGCAGGCTGGTCGCTTCGCGCAGCGCCTTGAACAGCACCTTGGCCGCGGCCGGCTTCAGGAGGCCCGCCATGTCCTTCAGCGCGATGATATGCGCGCCGGCCTTTTCGAGCTCGACGGCAAGATCCGTATAATATTTCAGGTCATACTTCGGTCGCGCCGAATTGAGGATATCGCCCGTATAGCAGATCGCCGCTTCGCAGAGCTTGTTCTCCTCGGCAACGGCGTCCATCGACACGCGCATATTCTCTACCCAGTTCAGGCAGTCGAAGACACGGAAGAGATCGATACCGCCCTTGGCGGCCTGTCGGACGAAGTATTTGACGACATTATCGGGGTAGTTCTTGTAGCCGACGCCGTTCGCGCCGCGCAGCAGCATCTGCAGCAGCAGGTTGGGAGCTCCCTCGCGGATCAGCCCCAGACGCTCCCATGGATCCTCGGTCAGAAAGCGCATGGAGACGTCGAAAGTCGCACCACCCCAACATTCCAGCGACAAGAGATTTGGCAGCGCATGCGCATAGGTGCCGGCGATCTTGGCAATGTCATAGGTGCGCATGCGGGTGGCGAGCAGTGACTGGTGACCGTCGCGCATTGTCGTATCGGTCAGCAGCACCTGCTTCTGCTCGCGCATCCACTCGCCGAATTTCTTCGGACCGAGCTGGTCGAGAAGCTGCTTCGTACCATCGGGGATCTTGCCGCCGTCTGCGTAGGGTACGACCGGCTTGGCGGCATCCTCCGATGGCCGTGGGCGATCCTTTGCCTCGGGATGCCCGTTGACGGTGACATCGGCGAGATAGGTCAAAAGCTTGGTGGCACGGTCCTGGCGCTTGACCTGCTGGAAGAGCTCAGGCGTGGTGTCGATGAAACGGGTCGTATAGGTGTTATCTCTGAACTTCGGATGCGTAATGATCGCTTCCAGGAAGGTCAGGTTGGTGGCAACACCACGAATACGGAATTCGCGCAGTGCGCGGTCCATGCGCGAAATCGCCTCCAGCGGGTTCGGCGCCCAAGCCGTCACCTTCACCAGCAACGGGTCGTAGTAGCGGGTGATGATCGCGCCGGTATAGGACGTGCCGCCGTCGAGGCGAATGCCGAAGCCCGATGCCGAGCGATAGGCAGTGATGCGGCCATAGTCCGGAATGAAATTGTGCTCCGGATCTTCCGTCGTGATACGGCACTGCAGCGCATGGCCGTTGAGGCGGATATCCGCCTGCTTCGGCACGCCGGATTCCTCAGTGCCGATCGCGAAACCGTCGAGGATATGGATCTGTGCCTTGACGATATCGATGCCGGTCACGACTTCGGTGACCGTATGCTCGACCTGGATGCGCGGATTGACTTCGATGAAGTAGAATTTGCCGGTATCGGCATCCATCAGGTATTCGACAGTGCCGGCGCCGACATAATTCGTCGCCTGCGCGATCTTCAGCGAATAGGCTGCAAGTTCCTGACGCTGCGCTTCCGACAGATATGGGGCGGGCGCGCGCTCGACGACCTTTTGGTTACGGCGCTGAATAGAGCAGTCGCGCTCGAAGAGATGCACGACATTGCCGTGTGTATCGCCAAGAATCTGGCTTTCGACGTGGCGGGCGCGCTCGACGAGCTTTTCGAGATAGACTTCGTCCTTGCCGAAGGCAGCCATCGCCTCGCGCTTGGCCTCGGTTACCTCGCGAGCGAGATCTGCTTTGGAGCGGATGACGCGCATGCCGCGACCGCCGCCGCCCCAGGACGCCTTCAGCATCACGGGATAGCCGATCGCGGCAGCCATCTTGGCAACTTCCGCCATATCGTCAGGCAGCGGCTCAGTCGCCGGAACGACCGGAACGCCGACCGAAATGGCGAGATTGCGCGCTGCCACCTTGTTGCCGAGCTGACGCATAGTATCGGCCCTCGGGCCGATGAAGGTGATGCCTGCGGCGTTGCAGGCATCGACGAATTCGGGGCTTTCCGAAAGCAGACCGTAGCCCGGATGAATGGCGTCGGCGCCGGAAAGCTTGGCGACACGGATCACTTCGTCGATCGAAAGATAGCTTTCGATCGGGCCGAGATCACGGGCGAGATGCGGGCCGCGGCCGACTTGATAGCTCTCATCGGCCTTAAAGCGGTGCAGCGCCAGCTTGTCTTCCTCAGCCCATATCGCGACCGTTTTTATTCCGAGCTCATTGGCCGCGCGGAAGACGCGGATGGCGATTTCGGAACGGTTGGCGACAAGGATCTTCGATATGGGCAATGTACTCTCCTCAAAGCACGAAAAACGGGCCATGCTGCACCCGCGAAGAGAATTCTTAACGTGCTGTTACAGAAAGTTCAATTTCCCTCGTCTCGACGAAATAGAATTTCTTAGATCTCAGGTAATCAAACCATACCGGAAAGCAAGCGCCACCGCCTGCTGCCGGTTCTTGGCCTTCAGCTTATCCTGCAGACCGTTCATGTACCAGTCGACCGTATGATTGGAGATCTTCAGATGCTTGCTGATTTCCATCGAGGTCATACCCTCGGCGAGATAATGCAGGATTTCCATTTCGCGCCGGGTCAGCTGTGTGTCGGTTATCGGCACCGTTTCCAGCGTCGCAGCTTCGCCCTGCAGATCGAGCAGCCGCCAGAAGGTTTTGCGGGCGATCGCCTCGAAAAGCGAGATTTCAGCCGGTGAAAGCTCGACGGGCTTACCGCCGAGGCTGAGGCTGCCCAAGATGCCGTTTCGTCCATAGATCGGGAAGACATAGCCGTCTTCCAGCCCATGGCCGAAGGCATCGACCATCATCTGCTCCATGCGGCGCTGATGCGGGTCGGCCCTAAAAGCGGCCATGCTGTCGCGCCAGCGGAAGGGCCGCTGCGCATGTGCAAGATACCGCACGGTCGGATCGACGAGCACATATTTTTTCACTGCATAGACGTGTGACCATCTGTCCGGCCACCGGCTGGCCATAGTCACACTCCATGGGTTGTCTCCCTGCTTGGGGTGGCGAAGCAGACCATAGAAATCGAATCCGCTCGCGCGGATCACCTTGTCGAGTTCTTCGATCGCGCTTTCGCTGTCGGAATGTTCCTCTAGAATCACAAGTAATTGAATTAAAGAATGAATTTGCACAAAATGCCCCTTGCCCGGACCAACGAGGCCGCCGGAGCAGGCCCGATAACCCGCCGCTGAACGGTCTTTATTAAAAAATTGCAGTTCACAAACTGGATGGTGCGCTAGACGCTCCAGGGAATGCAAGCGCAAATTGTCGCGATGTATGCCTAAGCAACAATTTCGAAACTATGGTCACTTATCGCACTGAGCGATCGCACCGTACGCGCGAATTTCGAAGCCGGATTCCAAACCTGAATATCCCGTTAATCGTCGGTTCAGGTAGATCTTTGTAGCATCGCATCATCCCGTTTTTTCGCAGATGCAAAAGAGGTCCCGACGTGTCGTTATTCAAGGTCTATGCAAGGGCTCTGCGCTATCTTGGCGCCTACAAGCTCCGCGTATCCCTCGTCGTTATCGCGAATATCGTATTGGCGGCCATCACCATCGCCGAGCCGATACTGTTCGGCCGTATCATCGATGCGATTTCCGGCAAGGGCGAGGTCAAGCCGATCCTCATGATGTGGGCGGCGTTTGCCGTCTTCAACACCATAGCGTTCGTCCTCGTGGCACGCGAAGCCGACAGGTTGGCCCATGGCCGCCGCGCGACGCTTCTGACCGAGGCATTCGGCCGCATCATCTCCATGCCGCTTTCCTGGCACCACCAGCGGGGCACATCCAACGCGCTGCACACGCTGCTGCGCGCTTGCGAAACTCTGTTCGGCCTGTGGCTGGAGTTCATGCGCAACCATCTTTCGACGGTCATTGCGCTTGGTCTGCTCATCCCGACCGCAATGTCCATGGATCTGCGTCTCTCCGCAGTCCTGATCGTGCTCGGTATCGCCTATTGGATCATCGGCCGTGTGGTCATGAGCCGCACCAAGGACGGCCAGGCTTCGGTCGAAAACCACTATCATACCGTCTTCGGCCATGTCAGCGATTCCATCAGCAACGTCTCGGTTCTCCATAGCTACAACCGCATCGATGCCGAGACGCGTGCGCTGAAGTCCTTCGCCGATCGCCTGCTGCAGGCGCAGTATCCGGTACTCGACTGGTGGGCGCTTGCGAGCGCGCTGAACCGCATGGCCTCGACGATCGCCATGATGGTCGTGCTCGTCATCGGCACCGTGCTCGTCCAGAACGGCGAACTGCGCGTCGGCGACGTTATCGCCTTCATTGGCTTCGCCAACCTGCTGATTGCCCGCCTTGACCTGATGCGTCAGTTCGCCACGCAGATTTTCGAAGCCCGTTCGAAGCTGGAAGACTTCTACAATCTGGAAGATTCCGTCCGCGAACGCGAAGAGCCGGCCGGAAACGGCGAGATCAAGGACGTCAAGGGTGACGTCGAGTTCAACGACGTCTCCTTCGGCTTCGCCAACAGCTCGCAGGGCCTGCACAACGTCTCCTTCAAGGTGAAGGCCGGCCAGACGGTTGCGATCGTCGGCCCGACCGGCGCTGGCAAGACGACGCTCGTCAACCTGCTCCAGCGCGTCTATGACCCGCAGGGCGGCCAGATCCTCGTCGACGGCCACGATATCAGCAAGGTCACGCGCAAGTCGCTGCGCCGCTATATCGCCACCGTCTTCCAGGACGCGGGCCTGTTGAACCGCTCGATCAGCGACAACATCCGCCTCGGCCGCGAGAACGCTTCGGAAGAGGATATGCGCCGCGCCGCCGAAGCGGCTGCCGCTGCCGACTTCATCGAGAACCGCGACGAGCAGTACGACACCCATGTCGGCGAGCGCGGCAACAAGCTCTCCGGCGGTGAACGCCAGCGTATCGCGATCGCCCGCGCCATTCTTAAGGATGCGCCGATCCTGGTGCTGGACGAGGCGACCTCCGCTCTCGACGTCGAGACGGAAGCCCGCGTCAAGGCGGCGATCGACAACCTGCGTCAGAACCGCACCACCTTCATCATCGCCCACCGTCTCTCGACGGTCCGCGAGGCGGATATGGTGCTGTTCCTGGATAACGGCCGCATCGTCGAGCACGGCAGCTTCGATGAGCTCAGCCACTCGAACGGCCGCTTCGCCGCTCTGCTCCGCGCCAGCGGCATCCTGACTGACGACGAAGTCCGCAAGGCCCATACGACCGAAGCTGCCTGATCGGCTTCGCAAGGACACGACAAAAGGCCGGAAGGGCATCGCTCTTCCGGCCTTTTTTGTTGCGCGGGATTCCCTGTGAATCGCTGTGGGCAGACCCGCTTGTTCTCATCATCGGTAAGGATTGATCCGTAGAGTCTCTAAGCCGCTTCTGCATAGACGAGGTCAGGTGCAAGGATCCATTCGCCCTGTTTGAGCGACATGACATCAAGTCTGCCGCGGCCATCTCTGGCGGCAACGCCGACAAACCGATAGCAGCCACCGTTCCGGTCGATGACCACGGCAGAAATCGGTTTGCCGCGAAGATGACCGACCACAGGGCCGTCTGCCTTCGCGGCATCAAGCAGGAAATATTCGTGAGGAATGTTGCGACTAACCATCAGGCGCGCCCCTCGCTCCGGATGGCCAGGCCGACAGCCGTCTTTGTCCCTGTCTTCATCGCTGCGTCCGGGCGATTGGCCTCAGCCGGAACCGGCTTGCGGCAGAACTGTTTCGTCTTCTTGATCTCGACAATGAATGGCTTTCGCTGCGACCTCATACCTTGTCCTTTCCGTTTGAAATGCGTGTCACGCAAAGATGCATTCGACCTGTCCAAGCGGTCCGAAATCAGCCGCCAGATGCTGGCCGGGCCAAACCTGAAGAATGGTGGTGCACGATCCCGTCGCAACGATATCGTTGGCCTGAAGCTGCCTGCCGTTCGCCGAAAGTTGGTTTGTCAGCCAGACGACGGCATTGAGCGGATTGCCCATGACCGATGCGGATGTCCCCGAAAAGACCGTCTGCTTGAACAGGAAGGTTGTAATATCGATGCTGGCAAGATCGGCTGATGTCAGCGCTCCGGTATGATCACCGCACAGGGTTGCGACATGTAGGCCGAAGTCGGCGATCGCTGCGTAATCTCCCGTGAAGACCCGCCGCGTGCGCCGGCCGAGAATGCCGACGGCCGGGCGACAATCGAGCACCGCTTCAGCAGCACTGTCGAGGTTGATCGGCTCTCCGATATCCGGATAAGACCGCAGCATCGTGAAAACCAGCTCACACTGGACACCGATGGTGCCTTGCGGCAGCCGGAATTCCTTCGTGCCGGCAAACAGTGCGGAAGCAGGAATTTCGGAATAGATCGACTTTGCAAGACCGAGAGTGTGGCGCGATTCCTCGCTCGTGCCGACGAGCGCATAGCCCTTGCGCTCGAAACCCAGCGCATCCTGCGCAATCGCCTGAATGTCATAGGCCTCACGTTTGGAGGAGATCAGGTCAAGCGGAAGATCGCAGAGTTCGTTATGCCGACGGCTCTTGGCGAGGATATCGGCTGTGGCGTCCTTGAGTTCGAAGTACATCTTCGTGCTCCCTATCATTGGCATTGCCTCAGGAAGCCAAAATGGAGCGAGGCGCGTAGCCGTTCCATTCGTGATGAACGGCTAAAAGATCAAAATCTCATAGTGATCCCGGAGGTCCCGCTTGCGGCTGCGCATTCCACCTGGAACAACTGCGTCAAGGCGTAACCACCCAACGCTCGGCGAAAAAGCCGGCGGCCTCTTCGACCGCCGGCTCCGTATTCCTTAAGGAAGTCTGCCTATTTGCGCTTGCCCTGGCTATAGGCGTCCACTCCACGGCTGATGCGGACGGGCACCGGAATGGCGCCGCCGCTGGCAAGAGGCCGAGTGTTTTCCTGTTCGCGCTTGTATTCGAGATGATAGGCATAGGCGAACTGGGCGGCGATGCCGACAAGCACGAAGATCGGACCGATGATCTGGTCACGGTTGGTAATGTAGAGCAGCACCTGCCCGACCATCGCCAGGATGGTGCCGGCGACAAAGATATTGAGCGAGTGCCGGCCGAGGATCGTCAGCGGATGATCGGCCGGGCGGCGGAAAGCCTGGGACACCGTCGGAATATTGATCACCAGATAGGCGAGCGCCAGCACATGCAGGAGGCGCGGCAGCGACAGGAATGTCTTGTCGAAGCCGGTCAGCACGGCAGGCAGGCCAAGTGCTGCAAGATAGTTTCCGATATCCCAAAGACGCGCCGTCACCCAGATGAAGGAGAGCACGACATAGCCGAGTGCCAGCGCGAAAAGCAGCGGATGGTGGGGAAGCGTGCCGCCGCGCTTGACATGCATCATCGACACGATGCCGATCGTGAACAGGAACTGCCAGGAGAAGGGATTGAGGAACCAGTCGCCCTCGAAAAGCATGTTCTGCGGCGCGATCTGGTAAATGCCGGCGAGCAGCCAGACCGTTCCGGAAACCGCAAGCGCCAGCAACGCGCTCTTCTCGTTCAGCAGCAGGATAAGTGGCACCATCAGCATCAGTGCGCCATACATCGGCAGGATATTGTTGTAGCCGATCTGATGGCCGAGCAAGAGCAGGGCGGGAATGCCCTCCTTCAGGTTCATCAGCACCGCCAGAATATTAATCTCGACCAATAGCCCCGGCCGGTGGAACAACCAGGCGCCGCAGATGAACAGCGCAAGCGTCACGAAAGTGGTGATCATATGGGCAAGATAAAGCGTGAAGGCACGCTTTGCCGCCTTGATCGCCATTTCCAGTCGCTTTCCCGCCTTGAAGCGCGAGCCATAGGCAAGACCGACTGCAATGCCCGAGATCAGCACGAAGGCTTCGGCGGCATCGGAAAAGCCGAAATTCTTGGTCGTGATATATTCGAAGATTTGCCCCGGAACGTGATTGATGAAGATCGTGATGAGGGCGAGACCACGAATCACATCGAGCCTCGTATCACGCTTGGACGCCGCCACTGATATGGAACTTCGTTGGGCGCCAATGGCTTTGGTCGGCATACCTGCCATGGTGTCTCTCCTGTTATCCGTTTTGCAAACGCTACGCCGGCCAAAAGGGTTCCCCCTTTGGCCGCGCGAATCGCCGGAAAATCAGCTTGGAGATTGCTGTTGTCCGACCGGATATCCCTCGTGGGGATTGGCGACTTCGCTGCCGTTTATCGACAGAGTGTAGCCTTCAGCATTGGACGCTTTTGAGACCGAAATGCGGTATTTGCTTCCGTCGCGTTCGATCTCTGCCGCAAACCCGTCCCAATTGGAAGGGAGCGACGGGTTCACAAAAAGTTGTCCACCCTTTAGCCGGATACCGAGGATACCTTCCACCGCCGCGCGGTAGAGCCAGCCGGCCGAGCCGGTGTACCAGGTCCAGCCACCGCGCCCGACATAGGGCGCATGGCCATAGACATCAGCCGCCACGACATAGGGCTCGACGCGATACCGTTCGGCCGCCGCCTTGTCCAGCGAATGGGTGATCGGATTGAGGATCTGGAAGCAACGCAGGGCATCGTCACCCCGCTTCAATTCCGCCAGCGCCATGACCACCCAGGTCGAGGCGTGTGTGTACTGGCCACCATTCTCGCGAACGCCCGGCGGATAGGCCTTGATATAGCCTGGATCCTTTAGCGACCTTTCAAAAGGCGGTGTGAAGAGGCGGATGATCCGTGCATCTTCGTCAACCAGCCGGTCGAGCACCGCATCCATCGCCTTGATGGCCCGCTTCGGATCACCTTCACCTGAGAGCACGCTCCAGGACTGTGCAATCGAATCGATCTGGCATTCCAGGCTCTCCTTCGAACCGAGCGGCGTGCCGTCATCGAAAGTGCCACGGCGGTAATAATCGCCGTCCCAGGCAGCGCTTTCGAGCGCCTTCTTGAGTTCGATGAGATGAGCCTTCCAGCGCTTCGCACGGGCCTTGTCGCCCCGGTCTTCGGCATACGGTATGAAAGAGCGCAATGTGCCGGCAAGGAACCAGCCAAGCCAGACACTCGTGCCACTGCCGCCGATGCCGACGCGATTCATCCCGTCATTCCAGTCGCCACCGAGGAAGAGCGGCAGGCCGTTCGTTCCCTTGCGAGCAATGGCGAGATCGATCGCCCGGGCTGCATGTTCATAGATGCTTACCGTATCCTCGGATATTTCCGGCTTGAAGAAGGAGTCATGCTGACCCTCCAGCAGCGCCGGACCTTCGAGGAAGGCAAGCTGCTCGTCGAGTACGCTCTTGTCACCGCTGACACGGCAATAATGATCGATCGCATAGGCGAGCCACACGACATCGTCGGAGATCATGGTGCGTACGCCGGCTCCCGTCCCCGGCAGCCACCAGTGCTGTACGTCCCCCTCGCGGAACTGGCGCGAGGCCGCATTGATGATCTGGCCTCGCGCAAGCGCAGGCTCCTGCAGCACGAAGGCGAGCGTATCCTGCAACTGGTCGCGGAAGCCGAAGGCGCCGCTCGCCTGGTAGAAGGCCGTCCGGGCCATGATGCGGCAGCCGAGGCTCTGATAGGGCAGCCAGGTATTGACGAGGTTGTTCATGCCTTGATCCGGCGTCGAGATCTGCAGCTTGCCGGTGAACTCCTGCCAAAAGCCCCGGTTCGCCTGCACCGCTTCATCGAACGAGGCCTTTCTGATATCGGCAAGCAGGGCGCGCGCCTCCTCTTCGGTGGACGCATCACCCAGGAAGAAAGTGACGTCGCGCGCTTCGTCAGCGCCGAGCTCGATATCGATCGCAAGGATCGCCGCTGGATCGCCTTCAAGATCCGTGGAGCCGGAAAGAGCAGCGGCTGCAGTCACGGCGACAGGCGCCTCAATCGTCCCGCTCTTGCCGATGAACTCGCGACGGCTTGCCGAGAAACTCGAAACCGTCTCGCTTACGGCGAGGAAGGCGGTGCGACCCGAATAGTCGATGCTGTAGGGGTTCGTCGCAAACAGCGCGCCTGTCTCTTCGTCACGTTTCGACAGGATGAAAGAGGCGGTCTTCTGCGGATTATTCCCAAGGACCCATTCCACATATGCGTAGAGCCTGAGCTTGCGGCTTGCCGAACCGGTGTTACGCAGACGCAGGCGCTGCAGCTTCACCGGCTTCTCGCGATGCACGGTCTGCGTCACTTCCAGCGCGATCTCGTGCTGCGTGCTGGAGAAAGTAGAGTAACCGAGACCGTGGCGCGCTTCGAAGCTGATATCGTTGCGACGGGAGAGCCCTGCAAACGGCGTCATGACCGCGCCACTTTCGAGGTCCGCTATGTAGAGGGCTTCGCCGGAACGGTTGATGACTGCATCGTTCGACCAGGAGGTGAGCTGGTAATCACGCGAATTGACGCTCCAGGTGAAACCGGCACCTTCCGCCGATACATGGAAGCCGAACCGGTCATTCGAGATGACATTGATCCAAGGCTGCGGCGTCGCCTGTCCGCCCGGCAGGCGCACGACATATTCACGGCCGTCGCGGGCAAAGCCACCGATGCCATTCCAGAAGTCGAGATCGCCTTCCTCCTCAATGGCAATAGTCTTGATAGCCGGGGCAGGTAGAGGCGGTATGCGCTTGACCGGCGTCTCCGTGTCCTCTGGCTCCTCCTTGACAGGGGTAAACAGCAGGCGGGCGCGGTTGATCTGATCAACCACCTTACCGTTCTTCGCATGCAGCGTTACGCGCGAGGCGGCGATCAGTGCCTGATAGGTGCCCTCTTCCATTAGATCCTTACGGACTGCGAAGATGTGCTGGCGCAGACCATCGGCCTGGCCCATGCGGCGCACGCCCTCGCACATGGCGTCGAGCGCGTGCTGCATATCCTGTGCATAGGAAGAGGCCCGTTCGTTCATGATGACGAGATCGGCGGTCACCCCGCGTGAACGCAGATATTCCTGCGCCAGCAGCGCTTCGCGGGCGATTTCGAGATCCATTTCGTCATCGATGCGCAGCGTGAAGATCGGGAAATCGCCCGAAATCGCCAGCGGCCAGAGCGCCGACTGCGACTGCATGCCGGCCCGGACGGCGCCATAGTCGCCGCGAAGCTGCATGTCGGGATAGACAAGATAGCGGCCGAGATACTGGAACGCTGCCGCCTGCTGCGAACTGACACCGACATGGCGCATCTGCACCTGTGTACGCGTCCAGGCCTGGATGAGTTCGTGGTTGAAGGCATCCGGATGGCGATAGCGATCGATGGCCTTATCCACCTCGGCACGGCTAGGTGCTGCAATCGTCCAGAAGATCACGCTGACCTTCTTGCCAGCCGGCACGCGCACAGTCCGGCGCAACGACAGGACAGGATCCAGCGTGAAACCATCGGTGCCGGAAAGGCTGGCACCCGGATCAAAAGCAGCAGCATTCGAAAGGCTGCGGCCACGACCGATGAACGTCCTCCGCTCGGTTTCGAATTCCGTATGTCGCGTATTCCCGGCGTTGTCGACGATCAGATGTGCGATACTCATATTCGCTTCGTTCGGATCACGCTTGTTGCGCTCGGCGCGGATGACGTCGCCGCGCGTGTCGATCTCCGTTTTGACGAACATGCGGGCGAAAGCCGGGTGCGCGTTGTCCGTGTCGTCGGATGTGATGACCGGTTCTAGATAGGACGTCACTTCGACGAAGCGATCTTCCGCACCTATGTTGAACAGTGTCAGGCGGCGGGCTTCCGCATCATGCTCGGTGGCAACGATACATTCAACCTCACTCATAAGTTCGCCAAGAACCTTGCTGAACACGGCCTTCTCGTCAGCAAATTCCACTCGAACCGTTTCGCCCTCCACGCTCTTCGGCTCTGATGTTGCCGACCACCATTCATTGGTCACCGTATCGCGCAGGAAGATGAAATTGCCCCAGCGGTCTTCGGTCGGATCTGGCTTCCAGCGGGAGACGGATAGACCGTTCCAGCGGGCATAACCCGCGCCCGTTGCCGTCAGCATCAGGGAATAATGGCCGTTCGACAGGAAGACGAGCTCTCGTTCGCGCGATGCAGGATCGGCGATTTTACGGATGACGGGCCGCATCAACTCGTCCTGGATGCTGGCGGGTGTATCGGATTCATCCTTGCCGCTCATGACCGGGATGTCGCGCGGCGCTTTTTCCTGCAGCAGCAGTTCGGCCGCTTCGATGACCGGATCCGAGTGGAACAGTTCACGCAGATGGCCGTTGAAGGCGACGTTGGCGACGGCCGCGATCGACATGCCGTGATGGTGGGCGTAGTAGTTGTAGACAACTGCACACGTCTTGCCCTCAGGTACGCGTGTCGGCGTGAAGTCGACGGCGTCGTGAAAGCCGAACTTGCCGAGAGCGCCGAGCTTGCGAAGCCTCTGCAGGTTTTCGAGCGATGCTTCCGGGTCATATTGGCTGGCGAGCAGCGATGCATAAGGTGCGATGACGGCATTGTGGCCGAGACCGCGCTTGAGGCCGAGCGTCGGCACGCCGAAGTTCGTGTACTGATAGTTGAGGTTATGGTCGCGGGCATTGAAGGCCGCTTCCGAAATGCCCCAGGGCGTACCGAGCTTACGGGCATGGTTCATCTGTTCGACAATGACGAGATTGTTGGTCTGATTAAGGATGCCTCCGCCGCGCTCCTGCATGACGAGCGGGGGCATCAGATACTCAAACATCGAGCCGGACCACGAAACCAGCACGCCCCGAGAGCCGACCGGAACAACCTGGCGGCCAAGCTTGTACCAATGCTCCGTCGGCAGGTCGCCCTTAGCAATACCGAAGAGCGAGGTTAGCCGACATTCCGAGGCCAGAAGATCGTAGCAGGCCGCATCGAGCTCGCCGCTTTCCACGCGATACCCGATCGACAGCAGGCGACGCTCCGGACGGAATAGAAAGCCGAAATCCATCGAAAATGCGAGATCGCGGGCCTTGTCGCGGAGCGCGACCAGACGGGGGCGCAACGCATCGATATTGGAAAGGTCGAAGGTACTATCGGAGATATGTGCCTCGCAGACCTTGACCAGCGAGGCCGCCCACAACGTGACCTCTTCCGTCTGCTTCGACTTCACCTCGTGATGCAGGTTGCCGGCAAGGTGCTGGATGTCGCGCGCCAGAACGGCAAGGTTGATGACACGGATCGAGGCAAATTCGTGCTCGCGCTTGACAGCGGCAAGCGCATTCTGGAAACCGGCAATACGCTCTTCCAGACGGCGGCGCAGCGGCCGCACGGTCTTGCGGTCGTCAGGCAGGTCGGCAAGCACTTCACCAAGAATGCCGGCCGTGTCACCGACACCGTCGAGATTGCCCTGGACATGTGCTGAGGGTGCTTCCGCCCAGTCGCGGCAGGCCGAGGAAATGGCAATCAGGTGACCGGCGAGATTGCCGCTGTCGACCGCCGAAACGTAGCGAGGTCCAAGCGTCTGCAGCGTATCGGTGTGATACCAGTTGAAGAGATGGCCACGGAATTTTTCCATTCGGTCGACCGTGGCGATTGTCTGCTCCAGGCGCTCGATCGTCTCCTCGAAGGAGAACCAGCCGAAATGGCGGCCGGAAATGACGGACAGGAGATAGACGCCAATATTTGTGGGCGAAGTGCGCGTCGCCACGATGACGTGGGGCGTTTCCTGGACGTTGTCGGGCGGCAGATAGTTCTGCTCCGCCGTCGTGAAGGTTTCGAAGTAGCGCCAGGTGCGGCGCGCGATCTTGCGCAGCTCGCTGGAGACCCCATCCGGCACGTCGAGCCGGTCTTCCGTCTCGGCCGACTGGCTTACGTACCAGGCGACGACGGGCGAACAGATCCAGAGGAGCGCAAAGGGAACGCCGACGAGGAATGAGTCATTTCCCGACAACGCGGCGAAAGCGACCGACAGAATAGCCAGAACCGGAGCATGCCACATCGCTCTATAATAGGAGAGGATGGTACCCTGCCTGCCGGCCCCGACGCTGGCCGCAGTGCGCCACTGCAAGAGCAACTTGCGGCTGACGAAGAGACGATAGAGCGATCGGCCGATCGCATCCACCATCATGCTGACGGTGTCGGCGATGAAGATGATGCGCAGCGCCACCTGGGCATCGGCAGCCGCAATATCCGACCAGACAGTATAAAGATGGGCACTGGCGACAATATCGCTGCTGCGCGGAATGATGCCATTGATGAGCGAAAGGGTTGGCGCCACGAACAGGCAGAAAATCAGCAGGATCTGCCAGATCAGCGCCCCAAATGGCTCCATCAGATACCAGCCGAGCACGGAAGCGAGGAACCAGGCGATCGGTGTCAGCGACCGGCGCAGATTGTCGAACATCTTCCAGCGCCCGAGCGCGGTGACGCCGTGTTTCGGACTGAACATATAGGGCAGAAGCTGCCAATCGCCGCGCACCCAGCGATGCTGGCGCGAGGTTTCGACCTCGTAGCGTACCGGAAAGTCCTCGACGAGTTCGAGATCGGTGACGAGTGCGCAACGTGCCATCGAACCTTCGAGAAGGTCATGGCTGAGCACCGAATTCTCCTCGATACGCCCCTTCAGTGAAGCCTCGAAGGCATCGACATGATAGAGGCCCTTGCCGGTGAATGTGCCTTCGCCGGCAAGATCCTGATAGACATCCGAAACCGTGAAAACATAGGGATCGAGACCGCGATTGATCGAAAAGACGCGTTGAAAGACTGACGCATCCTTGCCCGTCGTCAGCGACGGTGTGACGCGCGGCTGCAGAATGCCGTAGCCGCTTTCGACACGCCCGCTTTCCGGGTTAATGACCGGGCGGTTGATCGGATGATGGAGCTTGCCGACGAGTTTCGTGACGGTATCGCGCATCAGGCGCGTATCGGCATCGAGCGTCATGACATATTCTATGTCGGCCGGCACGGTGTTGGCGCCTGGCAGATAGGTCGTATCGCGGTCGCCGCGCAGCAGCAGGTTCAACTCGTGCAGCTTGCCGCGCTTGCGCTCCCAGCCCATCCACACCCCTTCAGATGGATTGTAGAGGCGGCGGCGATGCAGCAGATAGAAGCGCGTCTTGCCGTCATGGGCATAGCGGGCTGAGAGATTAGCGACCTCCCGGCGTGCATATTCCAACACTTCGAGATCGGCGGAAGTTTCCTCAACCTCGCTATCCGGCCAGTCGCTGAGCAGCGCGAAATAGATCTCGCCGCGCGGATTGGCGAGATAATGGACCTCGAGATTACGGACCATCTCATCGACGCTATCGCGATCAGAAATCAGGCACGGCACGACGAGGAGCGTGCGCGCATCCTCCGGAATGCCCTGTTTGAACTCATAACCGACAAGCCGCGCCGGCGTGACGAAGAAAGAGAGAACAGTGTTGAAAAGCCCGCTCGCACCTTCCGAGGCCGGCAACGCGAACAGGATGAGCAGCAGCGCGATTTCAACCGATCCCATGCCGGCATTGGCCATGAACCCGCCGACGATCCCGATGGCGATGATCGTGATCAGCGCGACCGGAATGGCGATCGCCATCCAATTGAATTTGCGCACCGCGCGAATGACGTGCTGCGCCAACGTCGGGCGGTAGTCTGCGCGCTCTTCGAATTTTAGGCGTTGAGCGCCCGCAATGAAGCCCCCAATATCAGGCTCATGCGGCCGCGGCTCATCGGAAAGCCTGGCCTCAGACACCATATCGACAGCAAGCTGGGCGATTTGCACCTCGCTCAGCGGCGAGCGCCTGGCAAGCCTTTCGATCTGCCGGCGATAGCTGTTGCGCGAACCGGAATCGAGAGCACCGTATTGGGACTGATCCCAGAGCAGCCTGTCGACGTGGCTGACCTGCTCGACCCAGACCGACCACTCCGCATCGTTGATCTCGCGCAGGCTGCGGATGATGTTGCCCATCGTGACATTGCCGGCGGAGAGGCGGCTATGCTCCGCCATCATCGCTTCCTCGCTGTCACGCCCAAGCTTTTCCAAGCGCTCGTCGAGCCAGGAGATCGCCAGGCTCGAAGTCTGCGAACCATCACGCATGCGGTAGAGGAATTGGGTCGAGAAAGTGTTATCCTCAGCAAGCTCTTCCAGCGTCTTCAGATAGGCGGCAGCCTTTGCGGTGTCGGCGAGACGCACCAATTCGTTGGCGGCCTCGTTGGCGCGACGGCGCAGGCGGCGGCTGCGCTCGACGCGGCTCGAAATACGACGGAGGTTTTCAACCAGCACGTAGCGCACCAGCGACGGCAGCGCCCAGAGCTCACCAATCTTGAGGGTTTCGTGCTGCTGGAAGCCGTCGACCAGTGCTGTCAGGCTTTCCTGTGAAATAGTGCCGTGAGTATGGGCGACATAGAGCCAGGCCAATACGAGCGTGCGCGGGATTTCGACGCCGCTGACTTTCATGAGTGGTAGTTCTTGATAGAACCGGCGCGGAAAGTCGCGGCGGACTTCCTGAATTGCCTCCTCGACGATGTAGTGATTGTCCAGCAGCCATTCGGCAGCCGGCGTGATCGCCTCCCCGGCCTCGGCATCGGTCGCAGTCGTGCGGTAGACGCGCAGGATTTCCTTCTCATTTTCCTTGTGGCGCGCGAAGAAATCGAACGCTGCGAAGCCTGGCAACTCGCTCACGGTGCCGCAGGCGACGCTTTCGCCCATGGCCCTGATGTCCTCGTTGGACAGATAAGTTGAGCGGATCGAATCACTGTGGTCGATCTGCTTGTTCTCAGGCTCGTGCGGCGGGCTCGGAGACGGACTTGAAATGGCCATGGGTTCGGTTCTGGATCCAAACGACGTTATGATTTCGGCTAGGTTCTGCATTGCTTATGATGACTCTCGCATGAACGGGCCGATCATCTTCGAAGTCGGGAAAAGCAAGATAAACGGACGGTCGGCGCGCTCTGGAGCAACGGACCGACCGGCTTCGGACGTAACTTTGCGACCGCTCATGGCCGACTTATGCCCTCCCTGCGAAGCCACCCGGGAAAGTTGGACATTCTTGCAATAATTCAAGTCAAAGGAACTGTTTCTCCGCTGCCCTTCCGCCGGCGTGAAAAAGGCGCATAGACATATCCATGCGCCTCGCACGGCGTTCACGGCACTATCAGCGCCTCACGCCTACTTTCCGGAATGGGCTAGACTGCGTGGAACAGGTAAAGAAGGATGATGGGGATTGGGATACCGCAAGATGCCTTTCATAACACTCTCTCCCTGAACAACACCGAAGTGTCAGGAGAATGCCAGCGCATCCCAATTGTTCCGGACAGGAAAATATTCAATCAAATAGGCGCCATCAGTTAGCGCCTCGAACGCGCAGGCGTCAGCCGACGATGCCGCAAACCATAGCGACGACAAAAAGGAATGCCGCCGTAAAAAATGTTGCATGGATCGCGGTCTGGATTCTGTGCCGCGTGGTGACCGGCTTCTTTGCCGGTACGGATCCGTACTGGTTCACATGAGTATGTGAAATACCCAGATTTGCCATGTGTCGCCTCCGCCTGTTTATTTTGCGGCCGAATTACCGGCTCGCATTTATATTCTTATATTCCCTATAAGGTAGGTAGAGATAAAATTCCGTCCAGAGCAGACGGAAGAGAAAATCCACCCAGGCGTCAACTCAGCAGAGCGTGCGCCATGCCCAGATCCAGGAACGCTCGACGGCGCTGTCGCTCTGGGGTGCATTGGGGGATGTTTCGATCAACCGGCGATCCTTTTCCGCCGGGATAGTCACGGAGGTGGTATCCCTCCGCTCGACCTTAACAGGAGGATCGAGGTAACCCATGGTCATCCCACCGAGAAAGAACATGCCTCAACCTCCATCGATCACGAAAGCTAACGGTCGTTAACGGGATCATGACAGAACTAAGGCAGCTGTCAATAGTCTAGTCGAATGGTCGTGTTTTAGGGAAACATTATCCTTAACGCCGACAGCATGCGAGAATTTTCAAAGGCTTGAAAATATTGGCTTTCAAGCCTTCACGAAACCTTTGCTCGCGATCATCAAATTTCGCGTGTACTCCTCGTGAACGCTCCCGGCGGCAAGTTCGGCCGATGTCAGCCGTTCAACAACAGCACCGCCGCGCATCACGGCAAGCCTCTTGCACATATGGGTGATGACCCCAAGATCGTGGCTGACCATGACGAACGTCAGTTTCCGGTCCCGCCGGATCTGCTCAAGGAGATTGAGAACCTCCGCCTGTACGGAGGCGTCGAGCGCCGATGTCGGCTCATCGAGCAGCAGGATGGATGGTTCGACAATCAATGCGCGGGCGATCGCCACACGCTGCCGCTGGCCTCCGGAAAGCTGATGCGGGTAGCGGAAGCGAAAACCATTGCCGAGCCCGACTTCGTCGAGCGCCCGGGCGATGCGTTTCTCGCTGTCGCTAATGCCGTGAATGGCGAGCGGCTCCAGCAGCAGCCGGTCGACGGTCTGGCGAGGATGCAGCGAACCGTAGGGATCCTGGAAGACCATCTGGACGCTTCGATAGAAGCCTTTGCTACGTTTCGAGCCTTTCAGCGGCTCGCCATGAATACGGATCGCTCCCTCGCTGACAGGCGCAAGCCCGGCGACCGCGCGCAGCAGCGTCGACTTGCCCGAGCCGGACTCACCGACAAGGCCGAAGGATTCGCCGCTTTCGATGGAAACGCTCACATCCTTCAACGCATGGAAATGGTCGTAGACGACACCCAGATGGTCTGCAGACAGCGCCGTACTCATAGAGCCCACTCCGGCTTGCGGTCGAGAACCGGCAGCGGATGCCTGTCTTCACCGATCTGCGGCATGCAATTCAGCAGGCCCTGCGTATAGGGATGCTTCGCGTTGCGAAGCTCGGATGCGGCGATCTCTTCGACAATACGACCGGCATACATGACGATGACACGGTCGCAGAAAGAGGAGACGAGCCTCAGATCGTGGGAGACGAAGATCAGCCCCATGCCGCGCTCGGACACCAGCCGGTCCATGATCCTCAAGACATCGAGCTGGACTGTTACGTCGAGGGCCGAAGTGGGTTCGTCGGCGATCAGCAGCTCCGGGCCGGCGATCAACATCATGGCGATCATCGCGCGCTGGCCCATGCCACCCGAAACCTCATGCGGATAAAGATCGAAGACGCGGTTGGGATCGCGGATCTGTACCGCTTCCAGCATGTCGAGCGCACGGTCTCGCGCCTCGCCTTTGCCGACCTTCTCATGAGTGCGCAATGTTTCGCAGATCTGCTTGCCGATGGTCATGACGGGATCGAGCGAATATTTCGGATCCTGCAGGATCATGGCGATACGTTTGCCGCGCAGCTTGCGCCGTTCGGCAGCCGAAGCCTTGAGGAGATCGAGGCCGCTGAAATCCAGCGTGTCGGCGGTGACGACACCGTGCGTCGGTGTCAGCCCCATGATGGCGCGGCCGGTCTGCGACTTGCCGGAGCCAGATTCGCCGACGATGCCGAGACGCTCCTTGCCGAGCATGAAAGACACGCCGCGCACGGCCTCGATAACACCGGTGCGGGTCGGATAGCTGACACGCAGGTTTTCGACGGTCAGAAGCGAGCTCATTGGCCGGCCTCCTTCGGATCGAGCGCATCGCGCAGGCCGTCACCCAACAGGTTGAAGCCGAGGCTGACGACGAGGATGGCAATGCCGGGCATGGCCGCGACCCACCACTGGTCGAGGATGAAGCGGCGCCCGGAGGCGATCATTGCACCCCATTCCGGCAGTGGCGGCTGTGCGCCGAGGCCGAGGAAGCCGAGGCCGGCGGCCGTGAGGATGATGCCCGCCATGTCGAGCGTCACGCGCACGATCAGCGAGGAGATGCAAAGCGGCATGACATGCCTGATAATGATGCGCAGCGGCGAGGCGCCCATCAGCTTGACCGCCGAGATATAGTCGGAGCGCCGGACCGTTAGTGTTTCGGCGCGGGCGATGCGCGCATAAGGTGGCCAGGAGGTGATGGCGATGGCGATGATGGCGTTCTGGATGCCGGGCCCGAGGGCTGCGACGAAGGCAAGCGCCAGCACGAGCTTCGGGAAGGCAAGGAAGATATCGGTGATACGCATCAGCGTCGCATCCACCCATCCTCCGGCATAGCCCGACACAGTGCCGACGATGAGTCCAACAGGCGCGGAGATGATGGCGACCAGCACGACCACGAGCAATGTCAGCCGCGAGCCATAAACGAGGCGTGAGAAGATATCGCGGCCCTGATCGTCGGTGCCGAGCAGATAGCCGGCGCTGCCGGGCGGCAGCAGGCGGGCATTCATGAGATCGCCGACAACGGGATTGTGGGTGGCGATCAGATTGGCAAAGGCAGCAATCAGTAGCAGCGCCACGATGATCAGCAGGCCGACGACGGCAAGCCGGTTTGCCGTAAACTGCCGCCAGGTAACGTAGGCGCGGCCGAGCCGGGCCTGCATGCGTGACTGCGGCCGGTCGGACAGCAACCAGTCACGGCGGCTCAAGGGCGTGGAAGGTGTGGTCGGAACCGTCATCGGTTGCGCGTCCTCGGGTCGAGTATCCGATAGAGAAGATCGGAAATAAGGTTGATGCCGACAAAGACCGTGCCGATGACGATCGTGCCGCCAAGTACGGCGTTCATGTCGGCGTTTTGCAGCGAGTTGGTGATGTAGAGGCCGATGCCCGGCCAGGAGAAGACCGTTTCCGTCAGCACCGAGCCTTCAAGCAGGCCCGCATAGGAAAGCGCTATGACGGTGACGAGCGGCACCGCCGCATTTCTCAGCGCATGACCCCAGATCACCCGCGTTTCCGATAGGCCCTTGGCGCGGGCTGCCACCACATATTCCTGCGACAGCTCGTTCAGCATGAAGCTGCGGGTCATACGGCTGATATAGGCGAGCGAGAAATAGCCCAGCAGCGAGGCCGGCAGGATGATGTGGCGGAAGACGTCATAGAAAACATCCCACTGCCCCTGCCAGGCACTATCGAGGAGATAGAAGCCGGTGACCGGCGTAAAACTGTACTCATAGACGATGTCGATACGGCCGGGGAAAGCCACCCAGCGCAGCCGCGCATAGAAGATGACGAGCGAGATCAGCGCCAGCCAGAAGATCGGCACCGAATAGCCGACGAGGCCGATGACGCGCACGACCTGGTCGGCAATGCTGCCGCGGCGCACGGCAGCGAGAACGCCAAGCGGCACACCGACAACAGAGCCGATGATCGTGCCGACGGTCGCAAGTTCCAGCGTCGCAGGGAAGACGCGGCGAATATCGACCATGACCGGATTGGTGGTCAGGACGGAATTGCCGAAATCACCGGAAAGGATGCCTTTTAGATAGATATAGAACTGCTCGTAGAGCGGCAGGTCAAAGCCCATCTCGCGGCGGACTCGCTCCACGACATGGGTCGGCGCGCGGTCGCCGAGTATGGCGAGCACTGGATCGATCGGCACAACGCGGCCGATGAAGAAGGTGACGGCCAGAAGGCCGAGATAGGTGGTGGCGGCGGCGAAGAGGAAACGCCCCAGCGCCTTCGCAAAGGAGAGTGCACGGCCCTTGCGGGGCCGCGCCTCCTGTCTTGTTTCGACGATGCTCACTGGATCAGCCTAGCCGGCTCATCACTTCGAGATCGGGCCTACATAGTTCGTGTCGAAGCTGGGACCCAGCTTGAAGTCCTTGAGGCTCTTGCGATAGCCAGCCACTTCGATCTGCTGGAAGATGACGACGAAGGGGCTGTTGGCCAGGAACTTTTTCTGGACATCCTCATACATGGCCGCACGCTTAGCGGCGTCACGTTCAAGAAGGGCAGCCTTCGTTTCCTTGTCGAGCTCGGGCGCTTCCCAGGTATTGCGCCATGCGAGCGTCTTCACCGTACCGGCGTCGGAATTGTCCGGGTTGGATGTGAACGTGTCGGCGTTAGAGTTCGGGTCGAAATAGTCCGAGCCCCACTGGCCGATATATATATCGTGCGTGCGAGCGCGGTACTTGGTCAACGTCTGCTTGCCGTCACCGGGGATGATTTCCATCTTCACGCCGGCCTGGGCGAGTGTCTGTTGCATGGATTCGGCAATGCCGGTGACCGGCTGCGTGTTGCGCACATCCATGGTGACCGAGAAACCACCCGGCAGGCCGGCCTTGGCGAGCAGTTCCTTCGCCTTGGCAACATCGAGCTTGTAGGGGTTCTCATTCAGCGCACCGAGCTGGCCGGTCGGCAGGAAAGTCTGGTGGATCTCGCCGATGCCCTTGATGAGGGTCGCGCCGATTGCATCGTAGTCGACCAGATATTTGAAGGCTTCCTGGACCTCAGGCTTCTTCAGATTCTCGTTCTTCCCGTTAAGGCTGACATAATAGACCGTGCTCTTCGGCGCATTGGTCGTCGCCAGATCCGCATTTTTGGTCACGGCGTCGAGGTCACCGGGCTCCAGGTTGCGGGCGATATCGATATCACCGGCCTCAAGCGCCAGGCGCTGAGCGGAGCTTTCCTTCATGTAGCGGTAAATGACGCGATTAAGCTTTGCCTTCTCGCCGTAATAATTGTCGTTACGCTCCATGACGACGACTTCGTTGGCGCGCCACTCACGCAGCTTGTAAGCGCCGGAGCCGGCATAATTCGTCTTCAGCCACTCGTTGCCGAAGTCGTTGTCGTATTTGTGGTCGGCATCGACGGTGACCGGTTTCACATGATCGAGAACTAGCTTCTTGTCGACGACAGAAGCCACCGTTGCCGTCAGGCAGTTCAGTACGAAGCTCGGCGCATAGGCCTTGTCGACAGTGAAGGTGAAGGTGGTCGGATCGACGGCCTTTGCCTTTTCGGTGACGTTGTCGCCGGTCAAGCCGAACTGGGTGAGAATGAAGGCCGGGCTCTTGTCGAGCTTGACGGCACGCTCGAAGGACCAGGCAACGTCTTCGGCGGTAATCGGGTTGCCGGAAGCAAACTTCAGACCCGGCTTCAACTTGAACGTATAGGTCAGGCCGTCATCGGAAACCGTCCAGCTGTCGGCGAGATCCCCCTTGATCTTTGACGTGTCGTTCATGTCGAGACGAACAAGCAGGCTGTAGGTGTTGCTGGTGACTTCCGCAGTCGAAAGCTCGAAAGCTTCGCCCGGATCCATCGTGATGATGTCATCGATGGCAAAACCTTCAACGAGCGTGTCCTTTGGCGTCTCTGCGAAGGCAGCGGGCGCTGCTACCATCAGGAGCGAAAGGGCAGCCCCTGCGGAAAGAAGGCGGAAGCTGCGGTTGAGTTTGGTAATCATCATGGTTTGTTCCCCTGTTTTGATTGATTACTAAGTATTATTTGGTTTCAGGCGTCCTCTTCCCTCCACGCCGAAGCCAGAATGCGAAGCCAGTTTTCGCTGGCCATTTTGGTCAAGTCCTCCTCACCATAGCCAGCTTGCCGGAGAGCGGCAATCAGCCTCTGGTTGCCCGAGGCATCACCGATTTCTTCCGGAATGGTAGCACCGTCAAAGTCCGAGCCGAGCGCAACGCAGTCGATCCCAACGCGGTTCACGAGATAGTCGATGTGGCGGATCATGTCGGAAAGCGGCGTATCGGCATCGGAGCGGCCGTCTGGACGAAGCATCGCCGTCGCATAATTCACGCCGACGAGGCCGCGACGCTCACGGATCGCATCGAGCTGCCTGTCGGTGAGGTTGCGCGCGACCGGCGTCAGCGCATGAACGTTGGAATGGCTGGCTACCAGCGGCTGATCGCTCGTCTTCGCCACATCCCAGAAGCCCTTCTCGGTGATATGGGCAAGGTCGATCATGATTCCGAGGCGATTGCACTCGCGCACCAGCGCGAAGCCGGCTTCCGTCAGACCCGGCGCCGTATCCGGCGAGCTCGGGAAGGCAAAGGGCACGCCATGACCGAAGATATTGTGCCGGCTCCACACCGGGCCGAGCGAGCGCAGCCCGGCGGCATAAAAAACATCAAGCGCAGCAAGATCGGCGCTGATCGCCTCGCAGCCTTCGATATGCATGACAGCAGCGAAAATGCCTGATGCCATCGCCTTACGGATATCTTTCACCGTGCGGCAGAGCCGCCAGGCGCCGGCACGGTCGAGCCGGAGCGCAATCGCCGCCATTTCCGTAGCAATTGTGAGCGACGGCAGTGGATCAAGGGGGGCAGCAAGCGGCGTTGCGTAGTGGCCGTTCCCATCCGGATCGGCAAAAACCAGATCGCCGGAGGGAATGTAGATGGCACAAAGGCCGCCCGCCAGACCGCCGGCCTTTGACCGCGGGGCATCTATATGGCCTGCGGTCGTACCGTTAGCAAATTCCGCAACCGGATCACTTCCGTCTTTCGCATGGGACCAGAGTCGAAGGAGAACGTCGTTATGACCGTCGAATACGAGTTGCATCTGCTTTCCTGCACTGCCCGAACGGGCGGATCGAAGCGGCAAGAATAGAAAAGCTGGCAGAAAGCGCCACCTATTTTTTTACAAATGCGCAATGGAGAAACCGTGCAATTTTGTGATGCAAAAAGGTAACGTCGCAAATACCTTGGATGCCGCAGTCCGCAGGCTCAACCGCCGCGGAACGTCTTTTTCTGCCAATGATCTGAGAGAACCCCACGAGTGAGGAAATTTTCCAGGCGCTTATTCGACAATACCCGGATGCCAGGCTGACGGCAGCCGATCAGCCCTTGCCGGGAACCGATTTTGAGACACAGAAACACAAGCACTTTTCCCGCTGGGCATTGGGCGGAGCGATCGGCATCATCCATAATGCCGGAGGCCAAATCGTCCTGGCGAAGAGAAGCGGTATGCATGCAGGCTGGTCTCTGCCAGGCGGAACGGTCGAAGAGGGCGAGGATTTCTCCGCCGCATTTCGCCGGGAGATATCTGAAGAGATCGGCGTGTCTTTGGATCTGATGGATCTGATCGAAGTCGAACGAAAAAAGTTTATTTCACCACAAGGCGAAACCTTCGATTTTCTGCTCACCGTCTTCGAAGCATGGATGCGTGAGGAAGAGCTGCCGGGACCAACGGATGACGCTATCGCGGAAGGGCTGGAAGTCGCTCTCTTCTACCCGGCCGATATTCCTTCCGAGATGATTTTGGGTGATCGCGAGAAACTCCTGCAACATTTGAAGACATCGGGAGCCCTGGATCCTTCGTTGTGATCGCAGCCATTCCCCATGAAACAATGAAGGGGGCCGAAGCCCCCTTTTTCCGGTTCAGTGCTTGGTCCGTTTCTTCTGCCTGTAGACGTCGATGACGACGGCCGCGATGATGATGACGCCCTTGACGATTTCCTGGTAATAGGCGTCGATCCTCAGAAAAGTGAAACCTGACGTCATGACGCCGAGGATCACGGTGCCGATGACGGTACCGGTGATACGCCCGACACCGCCGGTAAGCGAGGTGCCGCCGATGACGGTCGCAGCAATCGCGTCGAGTTCATATCCGACGCCCATGCTCGCCTGCGCGGTTTCCGCACGCGCCGCCGTGACGATACCGGCAAGACCGGCGAGCAGTCCCGCAATCACATAGACCTTGACGAGATGCGCTTCGATATTGATGCCGGAAACGCGCGCTGCCTGCGGGTTCGCGCCGATGGCATAGGTGAACTTTCCGTAGCGGGTGTAGCGCAGAGCAATGTGAAAGATCAGCGCGACGACGAGGAAAACGACGACCGGCCATGCCTTGGTTCCGATGAAATGGAACTGCTCGGTAATGCCCGAAACCGGCTGTCCCTTCGTATACCACTTCGCCACACCTCTGGCTGAAACGAACATGCCGAGCGTTGCGATGAACGGCGGTATCTTCGTATAGGCAATGAGCGCACCGTTTACGAGACCGGCGGCCGCCCCGATCAGCAGGCCGATCATGATCGGCACGAGAGCAGGCAAATCGGTCAGCGACGGGAAGACGGCTCGTCCCCAGGTGGAGGACTGAGCGAAGCTCGTTGCGATCATTGCCGTCATGCCGACGACCGAGCCCGACGAAAGATCGATGCCGCCTGTGATGATGACCTGGGTGACGCCGACGGCGATAATGCCGATGACGGAAACCTGCAGGATCATGATCGTCAGGCGCTGCGAGTTCAGAAGGAAGCTCTGGCCGATGAAGATCCAGCCGAGCACTTCATAGA
The DNA here is from genome assembly GCF_056755015.1 of Rhizobium sp. KNZ14-9A. Taxonomy (NCBI): domain Bacteria; kingdom Pseudomonadati; phylum Pseudomonadota; class Alphaproteobacteria; order Hyphomicrobiales; family Rhizobiaceae; genus Rhizobium; species Rhizobium sp. KNZ14-9A. The sequence continues at coordinate 3,950,040 of NZ_JBPGXB010000002.1, read as the reverse complement.
TAAGCGCAATGCCGACCAGCACAAGGAAGATGCTGAGCTCCGGCGGCATCCGTCGCCGCCTCGGCCGGGTTGCGAGCGGAGCCGTGCCCTCTGCTGCCTTGGTACTCATGTCAAACCTCCCTTGAGTGATCACAGGCGGCGCATTACTGCGCAGCCAGCTCCATCACCTTGATCTGCGTTGCTTCATCGCGATTGAGGAAACCGGTCACGCGTCCTTCATGCATGACCATGATGCGGTCGCTCATGCCGAGCACTTCGGGCATCTCGGACGATATCATGATGATCGCCACGCCGTTTCGCGCCATTTCGGTGACCAGCCGATGAATTTCCGCCTTGGCGCCGACATCGATGCCGCGCGTCGGCTCGTCGAGGATCAGGATCTTCGGATGGGTGAGCAACCAGCGCCCGATCAGCACTTTCTGTTGATTGCCGCCCGAAAGATTCTCGACGCGCTCGTAAAGATTGGGCGTTTTCACGCGTAGCCTTTTTGCCATGTCTTCGCAGGTCGCCTCGATCGCACCCTGCTGCACGAAGCCGCCCTTGACATATCTGTCCTGCAGGACGGCAATCTGCATGTTCTCCAGAATATCGAGGATCAGCAGACAACCGGTGTCTTTCCGATCCTCGGTCAGAAACGCCATCTGGTGACGGATGGCCTCGGTCGGCGAGGATATGGTCACCGGCTTGCCGAAGAGTTCGACCGAGCCGGAACTCGCCGGCGTTACTCCGAAAAGCGTTTCGGCGACGTTCGAGCGCCCGGAGCCGACAAGGCCGGCCACACCGAGAATCTCGCCGGCTCTCACCTCGAAGGAGACGTCGCGGAAGACCCTGTTGAGACAGAGATCCTTGACCGAGAGCACGACCTCGCCAATCGGCACCTCTTCCTTGGGGAACATCTGGGTGATCTCGCGCCCGACCATCATGCGGATGATGTCGTCGCGGGTGACCTCGGTCGAGGCATGCGTGCCGATATAGCGGCCGTCGCGGAAGACAGAGAATTCGTCGGCGATCTCGAAAAGCTCGTTCATCTTGTGGGTGATGTAGACGATGCCGATGCCTTGGGCCCTGAGATCGCGGATAATGCGGAAAAGATGCTCGACCTCGCGCTCCGTCAACGCCGAAGTCGGCTCGTCCATGATGAGGACGTCGGAATTGTAGGAAACCGCCTTGGCGATCTCGACCATCTGCCGGTTTGCGACCGAGAGATAGCGGACTTCGATATCAGGATCGATCGCGATATTGAGCCGGGCAAACAGCTCCTCGGTCATGCGATGCATCACGCCATGATCGACGAAACCGAAGCGGTTCTTGGGCTCGCGGCGAATCCAGATATTTTCCGCAACCGTCATGAACGGCATCAGGTTCAGTTCCTGATGGATCATGGCGATGCCGTTTTCCAGCGCATCGAGCGGAGATTTCAACCGGATTTCGACCCCTTTCAGGCGGATATCGCCTTTGTCAGGCGTGTAGATGCCGGCGAGGATCTTCATCAGCGTCGACTTGCCGGCGCCATTTTCCCCCATCAGCGCATGCACGGAGGCGCGCTTCAGCCGGAACTGCACATCGTCGAGCGCGACGACGCCTGGAAATTCCTTGCGAACACCCTCTGCACTCAAGAGATATTCCGCATTCGGAACTGCGCCGCTCGCGCGCACGGCGGCCATGGTTGACGGGCTGACGGCCATATCATCTCCTCCGGATACGGACAGGCTGAAAGGATGCGGGCAGAGCCCGCATCCTGCTTGGCGTTTGCCTCAGTTCTTGGTGACGAAGTCCTTGACGTTGGCAGGCGTGACGAGCTGGAAGGGGATGTAGACCTTCTTGTCGGCCTTTTCGCCCTTGGCAATCTTGAGTGCCGTATCGAGCGCGCCCTTGCCCTGGCCGGCGGCATCCTGGAACACGGTGACGTCGAGGTCACCCGCCTGCATTGCAGCAAGCGCGTCCTGCGTCGCGTCAACGCCGCCGACGACGACCTTGCTCATATCCTTGCCGGCTGCCTTCAGCGCCTGGATGGCGCCGATCGCCATTTCATCGTTGTTGGAGATCACGGCGTCGAACTCTATGCCGCTGGAGAGCCAGTTGGTCATCAGGTCGGCGCCCTGGGTACGATCCCAGTTAGCCGTCTGCTCTTCCACGATCTCCAGTCCCTTGCATTCGTCCGTCTTGATGACGTCATGAACGTCCTGGGTCCGCATGCGCGCAGCCTGGTTGGAGAGTTCGCCCATGATGACGACGGCCTTGCCCTTGCCGCCGAGAATACGGCAGATTTCCTTGGTTTCCAGCGTGCCGGATTCCTGCTCGTTGGAAGCCACGAAAGCCTGCTTGTCCGGCAGCGTATCGACGTTGACCGGCTGGCGGTTGACGTAAACCAGCGGAATGCCTGCATCAGCCGCAAGCTTCGACATCGCCGTCGTCGCATCGGTATCGACAGGGTTGACGATGATCGCATCGACCTTGGAGGCGATGAAATTCTGGATCTGGCTCTGTTGCTTGGAAACGTCGTTCTGCGCGTCTTCAACCTGCAGCGTGACCCCACTAAGCGTCTTTGCATAATCGGTCATGCCGTTGCGCAGAACGGTCAGGAAGTTGTCGTCGAATTTGGCCATCGAAACGCCGACGGTTTCCGCGTGTGCGGCCGTCGACAGGACGAGCGCCATCGCAGTTCCCAGGATGAATTTTTTCATTGCATTTCCTCCACAAAGCGGTGCCCGGCTGCACCCTCCTCACGCCGGGGCCCCAGACATCCGTCTGCAGACCTCAATCCCACGCCGCCTCTCCCGTGGCGGCTCCGTCAAAACGGAACAAACAAACCGTAAAATTTGTTTCGCGGAATATTCATTCCATTTTATCGAAACGACGTCAAGCCTCTTTGCCGATTTCGGCTTACGTTGCCGAATAGGCGTGCCTGCTGTGGCGAATTCTGCGTAATCGGCCTGTTGCAATCCGGCCATGATGGGCAGGGAACCGTCACAGGCGCTTATTGCGAAAGCCGTAGAGATCCCCATCTAGTCGGAGCCCCGAACAGCCTGCGCACACCGGCTGTTTTTTAAAGATTTTGGAGACAGGACAATGTCCATTTCGATGTATCGCCTGACCGTGCCTATGTTCCAGCGCGGCATTGCCAGCCTGAAGACCTATCTCGACAAGGCGGAAGCCTATGCCGAGGAAAAGAAGATCGACCCGACCATCCTCGTAAACGCTCGCCTCGCCCCGGATATGCTGCCGCTTTCCGGCCAGTACCAGCGCGCCAGCGATAGCGCCAAGTTCGCGCTCGCCCGCCTGACGGCGACTGACGCGCCTAAATTCGAGGACAATGAAGCGACGATCGCCGACCTGCGCGAACGTATGGCAAAGACCGAAGCTTTCCTTGCGAGCTTCACTGCCGAAGCTCTTGATGGCAGCGATGTGAGAGAGATCACCGTGCCGGGCCGCAATGGCTCCGTCGTTCCCGGCATCGAATATGTCGCCCTCTTCGCGCTGCCGAACTTCTATTTTCACGTGACGACGGCACACGCCATCCTGCGCAACCAGGGTGCACCGGTCGGCAAGCGGGATTTCCTCGGAAACTTCTGATGTTCAATCAGGGCCGGTACATTACCGGCCCTTTTTCAGTCAGTTCGGTATAGGCAAGCGTCTGATCCAGATGCCGTGCCCTGAGCGACAGCAGCCGTTCGGCATAGTTGAGCCGCACCGAGGCATAGGCCGGATCATCGGCAAGATTGCGCAGCTCCATCGGATCGTTGACGAGATCGAAGAGCAGCGCCGGCAATGCGGTGAAATGCACGTATTTGAATTGCTCGTCGCGGATGACGGCAAGATTCAGCTCGTTCGACCGAAGGCCGAAATGCCGCTCCGCCTCGCCATGGGCGATATCCCGAAAATCGAATTCCCAGAAAGCCGCATCCCGCCAGCCCTGCGCCATGCCGCCATCGAGGAAAGGCGCAAGCGAGCGCCCGTCGATGCCATTGGCAGGCCTGATACCGAGCCGATCGCAGATCGTAGGGAACACATCGGCAGCACTGGTGAAATTCTCGACGATACCGCCGGCGGAAGCCGCGCCAGGATAGCGGATGACGAGCGGAATATGATAGCTACCGTCGAAATAGCCGCCTTTGCCGAGAGTCCAGTGATCACCCGCCATCTCGGCATGATCGGACGTGAAGACGACGATCGTGTTGTCCCACTCGCCGACGTCCTTCAGCGCTTGCCAGATACGCCCGAGCTGGTCGTCTACCTCGGCAATCATCCCGTAGTAGATCGACCTGATGGCGTCGAAGTCGGCAGCGCTCAAATCGCTGAGCGGCCCTTCTGCCCCATGGATGAAACTGCCCTTGCCGGCACGCGGCATGACATAGGCGAGATAGGGATGGCCTTGCCGTTCAGTTTCGCGGCCTATCGCACGTGCAAAGGCCGGACCTTCGCCTGGCTTGAACATGCGGTTGAATGGCTCCGGCACAGAGAAGGGTGGATGCGGCCGCAGGAAGGAAATATGCGCGAACCACGGCGTATCCTGCTCGCCCATCCAGCGGATGAATTCCCCGGTCAGGAAAGCGGTCTGCGTCTCGTCGCGTGAATAGGCTGGCGCCGCATTCGAGATTTCCCCTGTTGCAGTGCCGACCGGAATATGGATATCACGGCTGGCGGCATCCGCCCGGCCGCGCGAGCGCAGCCAGGAGAGCCATTGCCTCTCATGCTCCGGCAGAAGCTGGCGAACAGTGAAACCGGGCAGCACACCTTCATAGGTCGTCAGATGCGGATCATTGGCATCCATATCGCGCGGATCGGGCGCCGTGTCTGTGTAGCCAAACAGCGTCGGATCGTAACCCGCCCGTCTTGCCGCCAGCGCCAGATTGTCGAACCGCCGGTCGAGCGGCGAGCCGTTCCGGCAGACCCGGTGGTTCATCTGGTAGAGGCCGGTATAAAGTGTGGCGCGCGCCGGCGAACAGGGAGCAGCACCGGCATAATGGCGCCGGAAAAGCGTTCCCTCCTTCGCCAGGGCATCGACATTCGGCGTCCTGACGCAAGCGTGCCCCACAGCCGAGAGACAATCGCCGCGCCATTGATCCGCAGTGATGACGAGAACGTTGGGCCGCGACCCGCGTTCAGTAATGATTTGATCTCGCATGCCAGTTCCAGGCCGACTGAATGATCTGCGAGAGATCATACTGCGGCACCCAGCCGAGCACGTCTCGCGCTTTGTCGTTATTGGCGACCAGCGTATGCGAATCGCCTTCACGACGACCGATATATTCGACCGGGAAGGGCTTGTTGGAGACATCCTCGATGGCGCCGAGCAATTCCTTCACAGTGGTACCGGTGCCCGTGCCGAGATTGAGCGCAACGGATTCGCCGCCATCCAGCAGATACTGGACGGCACGCACATGCGCGTCGGCAAGATCGAGAACATGGATATAGTCGCGCACGCAGGTGCCGTCGCGTGTCTCGTAATCGCTGCCGAAAACCTTGAAGCCCTGGCGACGGCCCAGCGCCGCATCGATCGCCAGCGGGATCGCATGCGTTTCCGGCTGGTGCCATTCGCCGATCCGGCCTTCGAAATCGGCACCGGCGGCATTGAAATAGCGCAGCACGACGGAGCGAAGGCTCTTGTACTGGTCGTAATCGGCAAGCGCCTGCTCGACGATATATTTGGTGCGGCCATAGGGATTGATCGGCACCTGACGGTGCGTCTCATCGAGCGGCACGCTCTGCGGCAGACCATAGGTCGCGCAGGTGGAGGAGAAGACGAAAGCATTGATGCCGGTGGCCTGCGCTGCCGACAGCAGCGTCAGCGTGCCGATGACGTTGTTCTCATAGAAGGAGACCGGATCCTTGACCGATTCGCCGACTTCGATCAGCGCCGCGAAATGCAGGATCGCCGACGGCTTGTGCTTTGCCAGCACCTCATCGAGCCGGGCGCGATCGCGAATATCACCCTCTTCCGCCGGTCCCCATTTGACGAATTCGCGATGGCCGTTGGAAAAATTATCGAAGACGACGGGCTTGTAACCCTTATTCGCCAAATCGAGACACGTATGCGAGCCAATATACCCAGCGCCGCCGACGACGAGTACCGTTTCACCTGCCATACATCTCACCTTTTGCAAGCCACAGATGCGCGGACCTTAGCCAAGTTACACGTCAGGAAAAAGTTATCTCGGTTACATATCTGCAAAAATAAGAAGATTAGAGATGGCTTTCATACGGAAATGCGCCTTTCGGCGGAGCGATTGGCTTGCCGGCCACATGGAAACCGGCTGCGTCCCGAGTGTGCCGACAGCGGCTTTCGCATCGGAGACATTCGTTATATCGGTCGAAGAGATCGGGCGACATCTGGCCGACGAACCGTTGCGCTATAATGTTGCCGTCGAAAGCCTGCTTATTCAGGCCTAGAGGAGGAAATATGAAAAAGGCGATCATCGTCTGGGGCGGCTGGCTGGGCCACGAGCCGGAGCCCTGCGCCAATATCGTCGGCGAATTGCTGCGTGAAGATGGCTTTGCAGTCGAAATCACCAATGATCTCGGCATATTCGGCTCGCAGCTTCTCGCCAGGGCCGATCTGCTGGTGCCGATCATTACCGGCGAGAAGCTGGAAAAGCCGCATGCGGATGCCCTGGTCGAAGCCGTTCGCGGTGGCCTCGGCCTCGGCGGCCATCACGGCTGCCTTGCCACCTCCTTCAAGGAAAGTGCCCCCTTCCGCTACGTCTCCGGCGTCACCTGGGTTGCCCATCCCGGCAATGTCATTGACTTCCGGGTTGCCGTAACGCGGCAGGACGATCCGTTAATGGAGGGCATTCCAGACTTCGACTACCGCTCGGAGCAGTATTATCTGCACTATGATCCCTCGGTCGAAATCCTCGCTACCACGACCTTCACCGGCCAGTACGATCCTGCCGCGCGCAATATCGCGATGCCCGTCGTCTTCAAGCGACATTTCGGCGAGGGCCGCATCTTCTATTCCGCACTTGGCCATGTCGCCGCTGAATTCAGTCACCCCTACATGCCCCTCATTCTCCGGCGCGGTCTCAGTTGGGCCGCTCGCCAGTAGTCGGAGGCAGGACCGGAATGAACTGCGATGCTTGGCCGGCAGCTTCGATGAATATATAGAGCGGAGGAACGTTCACATCATGTTTGCGAACAAGCCGGCCCTGACAACGAAAAGGCCGCCGGCCGGGCGGCCTGCGGCCTTTAGCATTCAGTATATAAAGCGCCTCTGCGACGCCGGCCTCAGCTCAGCCTAGCGGCCGGCCGCCTTGCGCCGGCTGCTCTCACTATCCTGTGCCTCAGCCTCATCATAAGCCCGCAGCAGGCGCCCGGCTGCCTTCAGCTTTTCGATGAGATCGCTCCCATCGGCAGAAGCCTTGGTAGCTTCGAGCTGTTCGAATTCCCTGAGCGCCTGTGCCCAGTGGCTCTCGCCCCGACCATGCGGCCGGCCTTCCTCTTCCCAGATGGCATATGCCCGCTGGCTGACCCAATCATCCCGATTACGACTCATTGAAAAACCCCAGCCAATAAATACGCACACGCAATGCCAATGAGAATAAAAGTGCCAGCCGGGACTTTAGGAGTCGTTACTGCGGGATGTAATTTTGCAGGATAAATTGCTTCGAAAAGAGTAGTTTTTCAGTAGCTATAGTTAAAAGGGCGGAAACGTTCATCCGCCCTCATATATTCACACAGCGATAGACTCTTCAGCCGCCTCCCCGGCTTCGCCGGTAACTCGTCCCATGAAGGTGAAAATGACGATTGCCGTCAGAATGGTAATGCCGGTCAGAAGCCACAGAAGCAGGCCGAAGGCACTATTATAGGCACGGATGAGTTCCAGTTCTCCCATGCCGGAAAGAGCCTGGCCCGCACCGTTGAGATCCCCCGTCACCAGTCGCTGTGCCGCCACTGTCGCTTCATGGCTTGTTCCAAGATAGGACTGCGTCAGTGCGGAGAGGACCGCACTCACGATAGCGAGCGCCACCCCTTCGCCGGCAACGCGGGTCGTACTGAAGATCCCGGTTGCCATGCCGGCACGCTCCTTCGGCACGACACTGACGGCAAGTCCGTCCATGAGACCCCAGGGCAGGCTGATGCCGATACCGATCGTCAGCAGCGGTGCGATCAGCGCCACATGGTCCGAACCGACGGGAATATGCGCGAGCCAGAAGAGACCGGCAGCCGAAATGACGAGACCGACGCTGCAGATCGTTGCTGCCGGCAACCACCGGGTCAGCAGCCCGGCCGCGATCGGCAGGATGAGAAGCGGACCGGAAAGCGCGATCATCATCTGTCCGGCGGCGACCGCGCTCAAACGCTCGACACCGACGAAGCGCACCGGCAGCAGGATCAGCAGGACGACGAAAGCATAAGCGGGAGCAGCCGCCAGAAGCTGCACACCGACAAAGCGAGGGTAGCGGAAAAGCGTCAGATCAAGCATCGGCCGCTTTACGAGATGCTCAATGAAGCAGAAGAGGGCCATCAGCAGCGCCGAGCCAAGAATGAGCCCAAGCGTGAGAGCATCGCCCCAGCCGCTTTCCGGCACCCGCAGCACGCCATAAGTAAAGAGCGACAGGGCGAGCGTGAAGCTGATAGCGCCCGGCCAGTCGAGCCCCCTTGCCTCGGGGTCGCGGGTTTCCGTCAGGAATACCGCCCCGAAAACGAAAGCGATGATAGCGAGGCCAACCACGAGTGCGAAAATCGCTCGCCACCCGAAGGCCTCGATCATCATGCCCGACGCCATCGGTCCGAACGCCAGGCCAATACCGAAACTTGCACCGACGAGACTGAAGGCGCGCATGCGTTCCTTTCCGTCAAACTCCTGTGCCAGCGATGCCATTCCGCCGGAAAAGGCCGCGGCCGAGCCGAAACCCTGAAGCGCGCGAAGGCTGTCGAACCAGATAATGTCAGGCGAAAAAGCAAGCCCGCCGGCAAACAGGATGAAGGCGGCAAGGCCACACAGGAAGATGCGTTTGCGGCCATAGCTGTCTGCCAGCGCGCCGGCCGCCATCAATGTGCTGCCGAATGTCAGCATGAAGGCATTGGTGACCCAATTATGGGCAATAGGGCTGCCGCCAAGTTCGGTACTGATCGCCGGCAGGGCCACCGCGGGACCAGTGAATGTGAGCGGCATAGCCGCGGCCGCAGAGCAGACGGCGATCAAGACGAAGATTTTCTCCGCGATACTTGTAGGTTTGGACTTGTGGGGAACAGTCATCTGATATCCGCTGGTTCGAGGGTGGGACGCGCTTGGGAGGGGCGCGGGGCGCTGAAACGCCTGGACTTCGATTGCGAAAAGCAGCATAAATTGAGGATAATTCTTCGATAACCTATGGTTTGTTCCGCGTATAAAGGAAGAAACCGCTCGAATGGACCTGCATATGGACCAACCTCTGGGTGGCCTCACGGCATTTGTCAGAACGGCGGATCTCGGAAGTTTCGTCGCCGCCGGGCGTGCTCTCGGCCTTTCCGCCTCCGCTGTCGGCAAGGCTGTGACCGCGCTTGAACAACAGCTCGGCGTCCGCCTGTTCCAGCGCTCGACACGAAGCTTGCGGCTGACGGAAGAAGGCCGCCTGTTCCACGAGCGTTGCCGGCGTATCCTTGATGACCTGGAAGACGCCCAGGCCTCGCTCGCTCAGGCTGTCGCGACCCCTCGGGGACGGCTGCGCGTCAGCGTGCCGCTTGTCAGCTACCATCTGATCCTGCCGATCCTGCCGGAATTTGTGAACCTCTACCCGGAGGTCGAACTGGATCTCGACTTCAACGACCGGATTGTCGACCTGATCGAAGAAGGCGTCGATGTTGCAATCCGCAGTGGAACCTTGCCCGATTCAAGACTGATGTCGCGTGCGCTGCGCCCGTTTCAACTCTTGCTATGCGCCGCGCCTGCCTATCTGGAAAAACACGGAACACCCGATTGCCCTCGTGATCTCGAAGGCCATCGGAGCGTCCGGTTCCGATTTCCCAATTCCGGAAAGCTGCAGCCCTGGCCGCTCAGCCTCACAGCGGACCATCCGGAAATCAGAACCCGTACCGTTCTGACCTGCAACAACATGGAGGCGCTACGCGGCGCTACCGTCAGCGGCATGGGGATCGGCTGCATGCCGGATTTCCTCGCGCGCGACCCGCTAGCCGACGGCAGGCTACGCACCGTGCTGGACGCCCATATAGACGCCCCTGCCCAGTTCCATCTCCTCTGGCCATCCAACCGGCACCTCTCGCCCAAGGTCCGCGTCCTCGTCGATTTCCTCAGCGAAAAACTATTCTCAGACCGCTGTGAGATTCGCATGGAAGAAGAGCGACGATCACAGCCCTTGAAGCCCTGAAAATTGCACCACTGCAGATGATTGCATCGGAGAAGGCTGCGGGCCGGCATTGATTCCGATCGAGGCGAAAAACGCCATCGTCAACGAGACCTTTGGGGAATGCGCAGACGACGTCACCGAAACAATGAAGCCACAGTTCGGAAACGCAAAGCATGTCGCGCACCCGCGAACGCAAAATCGATACCCGGAGCCTATTACAGTGTGATTCAGATCAACGACGCAGAAATACATCCCTTAGTAGCAAATCCCAAACTTTGAGGAACAAAGGTTGACGCGATAACCCATTATGGATATAGAACGCCATCGATACTTTGTTTGCCGTTATTTGCTTTTGCTGCGCTTTGCGCTTCTTGATCAACTTTCCCTCTCAAAAGTCGAAACAACCGCCGTGCGTCGCCCGGCGGCAGATTAATCGTTGCTATGAAAGGGTTTGTTATGACCACCGGCACAGTTAAATGGTTCAACGCCACCAAGGGCTTCGGCTTCATTCAGCCTGACGACGGCAGTGCGGACGTCTTCGTTCACATCTCCGCAGTCGAGCGCGCCGGCATGGGCTCGATCGTCGAAGGTCAGAAGCTTGGCTATCAACTTGAGCAGGACCAAAGGTCCGGCAAAATGTCCGCAGGCCAGCTTCAGGCCGCTTAAGGCTTAACTCCCCATGACCACGGATGTACTGGCATGGTGATGAAGGCATAGAAGGCCAGGCGGATGTCTGGCCTTTTTCGTTGGGTATTGAACTGCCACCGATCCGCAATCTGCCCATGCCGAAGAGCTGCTACCGCCGGCTTTCAACCGTATCGGGTCGAAATCGCAGATGCCGGTCGCAAACCCGCTGCCAGGCCTGCCATGTCCGTGCTGCGCGCGGCGATAAAAGGCGACTGCAGAGAATGTCACAGACCCGCATTTCAAAACGATTACACCATTCAAGGACCGAACTTTGACTACAACCGAAAAAAGCACCAAAGACACCGCGCCGGCGCCACTGGTCTCGCTGACGCCGACCCAGATCAGGGGTTTAAAGCTCGCCAAGGACGGTGACCTGTTTGCCCAGGACGGCAACAAATGGACCCATCTGAACGCCACCGTCACCTATGCCAGGACCGACCGTTTCAAGGAGCGGCCGATCAAGGTGAAATTCCTGACAACGACCACGTTGAACGAATTGCGAGACTACGGCTTTCTGCAGAGCCTGGACGCAGATGCGACCCCGGAAACCTCCGCGCAGGGCATTACCATGGCAGGCAAAATGTGGCTCCTGAAGAATAAATGATCGCTGGGTAGAACGGATATTGTGAGCGCTGGAGGTTTGATCTGTGACATCGGCAGGTTTCGCATGCTGTTTCGACGCGGCCGACCTCAGGCTGAAACAAGCATTGTGAAAAGCCTTTAGTTATCAGCGACATAGTGGCGCCACATCACCGCCCGTTAAAGCACTGACTCGTAAGCATATCCCACTAGCCGATCACGTTCTGCGAACTGAAATCGACCTTATTGGCAGAATTGAGATCAGGGTAAGCAACAGGTATCACGCCGTCCGCGCTGAAAAAGCATTTTTCATAAGGGTTATGAATGCCCGACCCGAGAGATAGGTGACGTTTCGTACCGGAGACATGGGTAACACTTTTCGCTTTTTGCGGGAGGTGTTGATGCTGTGGAGAGAGACTTCGGTGATGGAGGAACGTCTTCGATTTGTCGCCCGGCTGCTTGAGGGCGAAGGCATGAGCGATGTGTGCCGGGAGTTCGGCATCTCGCGCAAGACCGGCTACAAGATCTTCAACCGCTACAAGGACGACGGCCTGGAGGCGCTGACGGATCGATCCCGACGGCCGGTGCGTTACGCCAACCAGTTGCCCGATCCGGTGGAGGCAATGATTGTTCACCTCAAAAAGGAGAAGCCTCACTGGGGTGCCAGGAAGATCAGGGAGTTGCTCGTTAAACGGCTCGCTGGCGATGTGCGCATTCCAGCAAAGAGCACGGTGCACGCTGTGCTTGATCGACACGGCCTTGTGAGCCAGGCCCGCAAGAGGAACCGGGCTAACAAGGCCGTTGGCACGCAGCTTTCGGAAGCCCTTGAGCCCAATGATCTGTGGTGCGCCGACTTCAAAGGCGAATTCAAGCTTGGTAACGGCCGCTACTGTTACCCCTTGACGATCACAGACAGGCCTCACGCTATCTTCTTTGCTGCGAAGCCTTCGAATCGACGCGCGAACAGGGCGTCTTTGAAGCGTTCCGCAGGATCTTTACCGAACACGGCCTGCCTGCAGCCATTCGTTCCGACAATGGCCTTCCTTTCGCAAGCCCGAATGGCCTCTATAATCTATCGAAGCTGTCCGTTTGGTGGCTGCGATTGGGGATCGGCCTCGAACGCATTAGGCCTGGTCATCCGCAACAGAACGGACGCCATGAGCGCATGCATCTGACGCTGAAGAAGGAGGCGACGAGGCCACCTGGCAGGAACACTCTGCAGCAGCAGGCCCGCTTTGATGCATTCGTCAGCGAATTCAATGAGGAGCGGCCGCACGAAGCGTTGGACATGAAGGTGCCGGCAGATCTCTTTGTCGCATCGTCACGCCCCTATCGGGGCCTGCCGGAGATCGACTATCCCTTCCACGACAGGGAGGCGCTCGTCACCAATTGCGGCCGCCTCTGCATCTATCGCAAGAAGATCAACATCTCCACCGTACCGGCCGGACAGAAGCTTGGAATCAAGGAAGTTGATGACGGCATTTGGCTCGTCAGCTTCATGCACTATGATCTGGGATATATCGACCTGGAACAGAGGACTTTGCAAACCATCGACAACCCGTTCGGCACGAGGTTGTCACCCATGTGTTAGGTACGTTCTGTTACCTATGTCTTCGGTATGGACAAAAAAGGACGTGGCGGAGAGGGTGGGATTTGAACCCACGATACCCTTGCAGGTATGCCGCATTTCGAGTGCGGTGCATTCGACCACTCTGCCACCTCTCCGCGGTCTCGGTCGGCGCTTGTTCGGCGCGGGCGTTCTCATAACGAGCAAATGACAGACTGGCAAGCCGAAATCTCAAGCTTTTCCATCCTTTTGCCTTGACACCTTTTTGTCACTCGCGTATCCCGCTTTCGCAATAGGAGTGGAGTAATCCGCCCCTTGCCCGCCTCGCGCTTGCGCGGGGTTTCACCGGCAGACCAGAGTTCCGGGCTAGTCCCCTGAAATCCCTGCTTAACTTCGACTGATAAGAAGACAGCCACCTGCGTATTGCGGGGAGAGCTGGATCGAACATGAAAGGATAAAATAATGTTCGCAGTCATCAAGACCGGCGGTAAGCAGTACCGTGTGGCAGCCAACGACGTGCTGACCATCGAGAAGCTTGAAGCCACCGCTGGCGACTCCATTGAATTCACCGAAGTCCTCGTGATCGGCGAAGGCGCCGACGCAGCGATCGGTGCGCCCTTCGTAGCCGGCGCCTCCGTCAAGGCGGAAGTCGTCGACCAGACCCGCGGCAAGAAGGTTATCGCCTTCAAGAAGCGCCGTCGTCAGAATTCGAAGCGTTCGCGCGGCCATCGCCAGCATCACACGGTTGTCCGTATCACGGACATCGTGGCTGCCAAGTAAGATCAACGGGTTTCAGGTTTAAAGGAGAACTCCAATGGCACATAAAAAAGCTGGCGGTTCCTCGCGTAACGGTCGCGATTCCGATTCCAAGCGCCTCGGCGTGAAGAAGTTCGGCGGCGAGAACGTCGTAGCCGGCAACATCATCGTTCGCCAGCGCGGTACGCAGTGGCATCCGGGCGCCAATGTCGGCCTCGGCAAGGATCATACTATTTTTGCGCTTACGGCTGGCAATGTGGACTACCGAACGAAGGCCAATGGTCGCGTGTACGTGTCTGTAATGCCGAAAGCGGAAGCAGCGGAATAAGCCGGTAGCGCTCAAAAACAGCCGGCGTCTCATCGACCCGGCTGACCGTACCAGGTTCAGTCCAGAAAACAGGGGAGATGGGGCGCCATCTCCCCTTTTTCTTTGTCCAAACAGGAGGACTGAACATGCAAGGCGAATTGATAAGGGTCGACCAATCACGGTCAACCCGGGAAGACCAGCGGTCTTCCACGGAATGGCTGAGGCCGGAGCGGTTAAGGACCGATTGCCCTGTCTTGTTATCGGAAAGGCTCGTCATGCGCGCGCCCCACGAAGAAGACATTGACGCCCTTGCCCATCTCGCCAACAACGCCAAAGTCGCCACCATGGTATCGCGTATGCCGCACCCCTATACCGCCAATGATGCCGCCGACTTTGTTTGGCGTACGCGAAATGGCGAGATTGGCAAGTGCGTCTATGCCATCACCAAGGCCGAGAATGGCGCCTTCATGGGTTGCTGCGGAATAGAGCCGCATACCGACGAGAAGACCGTCGAAATCGGCTACTGGCTGGGCGAACCCTATTGGAACCAGGGTTATATGACCGAGGCCTGCCATGCCCTCGTCGACATGGTGTTCAGGACGCGGCAGCAGGTCGAGCAGATCGATGCCCGCTGCCGGGTTATGAACGTCGCTTCGCGCCGCGTCATCCAGAAGTGCGGCTTCCAGTTCCAGGGATCCGGCCTTGCCGCATCGCTGGCACTCGGCAGCAACGTGCCGGTCGAATGGTACCGGCTCGACCGCAAGACCTGGATGTCGCTCAGAAGCTGGGGTGCAATCTCATGAACGCCGCACCCCTACAAAGACCCGGGACCAAGCCCATGATGCCCGGCCCCGCGCCGCTCATATCAACGGCTAGGCTGACGCTTCGTCCCCATAGGCTGAGTGACGCTTCGGCGATTGCGGAATCACTTTCCGATTTCGCAGTCACCCGCATGCTGGCCCGCGTTCCCGCCCCTTACGACCGGCAGGATGCGCTGGACTGGCTGATTCCGGTCATATCGGGCGTCATGCCGGATTGGGCGCTGGCAATAACAGGCAATGACGACGTCCACATCGGCAATGTGTCGATAGAACTTCGTCACGGCCGCTGGCACCTCGGTTACTGGCTGAACCGCTACTACTGGCAGCGCGGCTATATGAGCGAGGCGGCGGAAGCCGTGCTGGAGCGTTTCTCGCAGCGCATGCCTGACGTTCCGGTTCATTCGGGCGTCTTTGCCGACAATCCTGCATCGTTCCGGCTGCAGGAGAAGCTCGGTTTCCGGATGACCGGCTGCAGCGAAATCTACTCTTTCGCCCGCAACACCATGGTCGCCCATATCGAAACCGTGCTGCAGCCAGGCGGTCTGCAGCAGAAAAAGGTCGCCTGACATCGGAAGGACGCCGCTCTGATGCATGTCGCGCAAAAGTGTGCAGCGGTTTTGCGATAACGACATGCGCGAAACAAAGACATTAAAGCGAGGTGAGCGATCTGAAAGATCGCGGCACGCTTTAAGGGCGGCGTCCTTTCAATCGCCGATTTCGACCCGCAGGGGAAAATGATCGGAACCGAGGGAATTCGTATCAGTGACAGCGGATTTCAACCGGTCCTTAAGGCCGCAACTGACGAAACAGTAATCGATATGCATGCGCTTGCCGTGATCTTCCGGATCCATCCAGCTGTAGCTGCCAGGCCCATACGCGCCAAGCGCTGCAAAGGCATCGATCGGCGTGCCGATCCGCGCCGTGCGGCCGTAAAATCCGTCAAAAGCGCCGGCGAAGGTACAGTATTCCGGCGATTCCGGCTCCATATTGAAATCGCCCATAATAACGTAATCCTCCGGCAGCGGCGGCTCGGGAAGCCCGAATTCGCAGGCTCCGGTCAGCGACGCACCCTCCTGAGTGAACGCATTGATGCGGTCGCCGAGATGGTGGAGCTGCGCAATGCGCTCGTCGATGGAAACGTGGTCGAGATGGACGGAATAGACGCGGACAGCACCATCAGGGATGGCAATAACGGCTTCCGTCGCGCCGCGCTGCAAATTGATCTTGTCGACCGTGCGGCTGCGCGGCAGAAGCAGCGTTCGCGTCGACAGGATGGGCCAGCGCGACAGAACCATATTGCCGAACTGGAAACGGGTGCCGCGCGGCGGGGAAACCTGGCCTTCCGGCGCCTCGACATGTATGTCGCAGGCCGGTCCATAGACCCAGAAATGGTCGGGAAACAAGGCCGCAATGATATCAGGCATGTCGGCATAATCGTTCCGAACGAAACCTCTCGTCACCTCCTGCAGGGCGATGACATCAGCGCCTTCGAGACTTTGGGCGATGCGTTCCAGATCGTATCTGCCATCGAGACCGAAGCCGTACTGTATGTTATAGCTCGCAAAAATCACGATATTCTTTGACCTCCGCCTGAACCGCCTATATCGAATGGGCCAAGAGGGGTCGCCCAAACGCACCGAGTACTGGAAGTAAAATGAAATTTCTCGATGAAGCAAAGGTCTATATCCGGTCGGGTGATGGCGGCGCAGGCAGCGTTTCCTTCCGTCGTGAGAAGTTCATCGAGTTCGGCGGGCCGGATGGCGGCGACGGCGGGCGCGGCGGCGACGTCTGGGTAGAGGCCGTCAATGGCCTCAACACACTGATCGATTTTCGCTACCAGCAGCACTTCAAGGCCAAGGTCGGCATGCACGGCATGGGCAAGAATCGCACCGGCGCCAATGGCGACGACGTGACGCTCAAGGTTCCCGTCGGCACACAGATATTCGAAGAGGATCAGGAAAGCCTCATCTGCGACCTTACCGAGGAGGGCCAGCGCTTCTGCCTCGCAAAAGGTGGCAATGGCGGCTTCGGCAACGCCCACTTCAAGTCTTCGGTCAATCAGGCGCCGGACTGGGCCAATCCCGGCCTGGAGGGCGAAGAAAAGACCATCTGGCTGCATCTGAAGCTGATTGCCGATGCCGGCCTCGTCGGCCTGCCGAATGCCGGCAAGTCCACCTTCCTCGCTTCCGTGACACGCGCCCGGCCGAAGATCGCCAATTACCCCTTCACGACGCTGCACCCCAACCTCGGTGTCGCGACCATCGACGAGCGGGAATTCATCCTTGCCGATATTCCCGGCCTTATCGAAGGCGCGCATGAGGGCGTGGGCATCGGCGACCGCTTCCTCGGCCATGTCGAGCGCACACGCGTGCTGCTGCATCTCGTCTCTGCCCAGGAGGAAAAGGTCGGCAAGGCCTATAAGACGGTGAAGCACGAGCTCGAAGCCTATGGCAACGACCTGGTCGACAAGCCGGAAATTGTCGCACTCTCGCAGATCGACGTACTCGACGATGCGACCCTGAAGAAGAAGGCCAAGGAACTCGCCAAGGCCTGCGGCAAGACACCCTTCCTGATTTCCGCCGTCACCGGCAAGGGAATGACGGAAGTGCTGCGCGCGCTGCGCGACATCATCGTCGAAGCCAATACCGTAGAGAAGCCGGCCAAGACGCCAAAACTGCGCCATCGCGACATGATCCTCACCGACGAGGACGAGAGCGATGAGTAGCCGCAAGCCGCTGGATCGCTATCGCCGCGTCGTCATCAAGATCGGCTCGGCGCTCTTGGTCGATCGCAAGACCGGCCTGAAGAAATCATGGCTCGATGCCATGTGCGCCGATATCGCTGTGCTGAAGTCCAAAGGCGTCGATGTGCTCGTGGTCTCCTCCGGTGCCATCGCTCTTGGCCGCTCGGTGCTCGATCTTCCCTCCGGCGCCCTGAAGCTGGAGGAAAGCCAGGCGGCAGCGGCCGTCGGCCAGATCGCGTTGGCCCGGGCTTGGTCCGAAAGCCTCTCACACGATGAGATCGTCGCTGGCCAGATCCTGCTGACCTTGGGCGATACCGAAGAGCGGCGCCGTTACCTTAACGCCCGCGCCACCATCAATCAGCTTCTGAAGATCGGCGCCGTGCCGATCATCAACGAGAACGACACGGTCGCAACCAGCGAAATCCGTTATGGCGACAATGATCGCCTCGCTGCCCGCGTCGCCACTATGACCGGCGCCGACCTGCTGATCCTTCTCTCCGATATAGACGGTCTCTACACCGCCCCGCCGCATCTCGATCTGGATGCGCAATTCCTGGAAAGCATTGCGGAAATCACCCCCGAGATCGAAGCCATGGCCGGTGGTGCGGCCTCCGAACTTTCGCGCGGCGGCATGCGCACCAAGATCGATGCCGGCAAGATTGCGACGACCTCCGGCTGCGCCATGATCATCGCGTCGGGCAAGACGGAAAGCCCGCTTTCGGCAATCGAAAACGGTGCGCGCTCCTCCTGGTTTGCGCCTTCGGGCACGCCTGTCACCGCCCGCAAGACCTGGATCGCCGGACAGCTTCAGCCGGCCGGCATGCTGCATCTCGACGAAGGCGCGGTAACGGCACTCGGCGCTGGCAAGAGCCTGCTGCCCGCTGGCGTGCGCAGTATCTCCGGCAATTTCGCCCGAGGCGATACGGTTGCGATCATCGCCCCCTCCGGCCGCGAGATCGCCCGTGGACTGGTCAGCTACGACGCAGAGGAAGCCCGCCAGATCGCCGGCCGCAAATCGGCAGATATCGAGGCGATCCTCGGTTATCCCGGCCGCGCCGCCATGGTCCATCGTGACGATATGGTCATGACGGCGCAGATCGGTTCGAAATCGGAAAGGCAGAAGAAGGACGCAAGCTATGCTTGATACAGTTGCGCAGGGCCCTGACATTGACGTGCTGATGAACGACATCGGCCGCAAGGCCAAGGTCGCCGCGCGACCATTGGGCTTTGCTCCGACCGACGCCAAGAATAAGGCTTTGCACGCCATGGCAGATGCCATTCTGGCGAACAAGACCCATATCCTGTCGGAAAATGCCAAGGATTTGAAGGATGTGGAGGGAACGGACATGCTCGCCTCCTTCATCGATCGCTTGACGCTGAACGAGAAGCGCGTCACGGAAATGGCCGAGGGCATCCGCGCGATTGCCGCTCTTCCCGATCCTGTCGGCGAAGTCATCGCCGCCTGGGATCGCCCGAATGGCCTGAAGATCGAACGCGTCCGCACGCCACTCGGCGTCATCGGTGTCATCTTCGAAAGCCGGCCGAACGTCACGGCCGATGCCGGTGCGCTCTGCCTGAAGGCCGGCAATGCGGTGATCCTGCGCTGCGGTTCGGATTCGCGCCGTTCCTCGGCTGCGATCCATGCCTGCATGGTCGAGGGCCTGAAGGCAGCCGGCTTGCCGGAGCATGCGATCCAGCTTGTGCCCGTGACCGATCGCGCCGCTGTCGGCGCCATGCTACGCGGGCTTGATGGTTCAATCGATGTTATTGTGCCCCGCGGTGGCAAGAGCCTCGTTGCTCGCGTTCAGAGCGAGGCACGCGTACCGGTTTTCGCCCATCTCGAAGGCCTCTGCCATATCTATGTCGACGCCTCCGCCGATCTCGAAATGGCCAAGAACATCATCGTCAACGCCAAGATGCGCCGCACCGGCGTCTGCGGCGCAGCCGAGACCCTGCTGATCGACGGCGCCGCCATCGGCACGCATCTGACGCCGCTGATCGAGGTCCTAGTTGAAGCCGGCTGCGAGGTTCGCGGTTCGGCCACGGTTCTCAAAGTCGTGCCGGGCCTGAAGCCTGCCACCGAAGAGGACTGGTCGACCGAATATCTGGATGCCGTCATTTCCGTTGCCGTCGTTGACGGCATTTCCGGCGCGATCGACCATATCCAGAAATATTCGTCGAACCATACCGAAGCCGTGCTTGCCGAAAACCCCGAGGTCGTCGAACGCTTCTTTACGGAGATCGACTCAGCCATCCTGCTGCATAACGCCTCGACCCAGTTTGCCGATGGCGGCGAATTCGGCATGGGTGCGGAGATCGGCATCGCCACCGGCAAGATGCATGCGCGTGGCCCAGTCGGCGTCGAGCAGCTCACCTCCTTCAAATACCGCGTTCGCGGTCATGGACAGACGCGGCCCTGACGTGACCACAGAGCATATAGACCGGCGCTATCTCCGCATGCCGCATAGCGAACGCGGCATGATCGTCGGTCTGTTCGGCGGCTCATTCAATCCGCCGCATGAGGGTCATGCCTTGGTTGCCGAAATCGCCATCCGGCGTCTGGGACTGGATCAGCTCTGGTGGATGGTGACACCGGGCAATCCGTTGAAAAGCCGCAATTATCTGGCACCACTTTCGGAGCGTATAGCGCGCAGCGAAAGCATTGCCACCGACCCGCATATCAAGGTCACAGCCTTTGAACAGGCATTTGGCGTGAGCTATACGGCCAATACGCTTGCCCGCGTGAAGGCACGCAATCCGCATGTGAATTTCATCTGGATCATGGGCGCCGACAGCCTGGAAAATTTCCATCGCTGGCAGAAATGGCAGAATATCGCGCGAACCTTCCCGATAGCGGTCATCGACCGGCCGGGCTCGACGCTCTCTTACCTTTCTTCGAAAATGGCCAAGACCTTTGCCTTTGCCCGCATCGACGAAGATGACGCCCGTGTTCTCTGGAAGAAGCCGGCGCCCGCCTGGACCTTCATTCACGGTCCGCGCTCGACTTTGAGCTCGACAGCCATCCGCAACGGCGATCAGCACAAGGCCGCGGAATAAATCGGATTGTTTGAAAATTCCCGGAAATGAAAAGCCCGACGCGGGAGGAGGTGCGTCGGGCTTAAAACTTGATCGACAACTGGGAGGAGGAGTGTTGTCGATCCTATCGGACGGCTATGGGAGGAGGAGAAGCCGTCGGATGATTGTGTTTTAGCACATTTGTTCAGAAGGTGAATATAGGCTAGTGCATTGCAGCAATGCGCGAAATGCAAACCTCCGTGGAACTGAATCGAATTCCCTGCCAGTTTTATCAGCAAAAACAGATTGATCCAAACTGGCTTGCCAGATCCCTTGCCATTTACCAAGCAGAAGCGCCACATTTTTGCCTCACGAACTCTCGGCTTAACGGGAGCCATGCGCCTCACGAATGCGTGAAGAGACGGCGCGAGTAAATCACGTCTCCGCCGTCGTTATGTTTTATGAAATACAACTCTAGCCAAAGCTCACACGCCGTTATATTCGTCTAAATATTTCGAGCCTGGGGAGAATAAATTATGCAGAGCCGCCGCCACTGGATGAAACTGGCAACCGCCGCGATCTCGGCCGTCTGGCTTGGCGCAGCAGCGCTTTCGACGCCTGTCGCAGCCGCCGAAAAGGTAACTGTCTTCGCCGCCGCAAGCCTCAAGGATGGGCTTGATGCGGCCAACGCCGCCTGGGCCAAGGAAAGCGGCAAGGAAGCCGTTACTTCCTACGCGGCAAGCGGCGCGCTGGCAAAGCAGATCGAAAATGCGGCCCCGGCTGACGTCTTCATTTCTGCCGACCTGAACTGGATGGACTATGTCGCCGATAAAAAGCTGATCAAAGCGGACACACGCTCCAACCTGCTCGGCAACCGCCTTGTTCTGGTCGCTGAAAACGGTAAGCAGAAGCCGGTTGAAATCAAGGCAGGCTTCGATCTCGCCAGTCTCATCGGCGACGGCAAGCTCGCCATGGGCGAGCCGAAATCGGTTCCGGCCGGCAAATATGGCCAAACCGCACTCGACAAACTCGGCGTCTGGAAGTCGGTGGAAACGAAGGTTGCCTATTCGGAAAGCGTGCGCGCCGCCCTCGCCCTCGTTTCCCGTGGCGAAGCGCCCTACGGCATCGTCTACCAGACGGATGCCGCCGCCGATAAGGGCGTTGCAATTGTCGGCACCTTCCCGACAGATTCTCACCCGCCGATCATCTATCCGATCGCCCTGCTTGCCGAGAGCAAGAACCCGGATGCTGCTGCCTATCTCGACTTCCTGAAGTCGGACAAGGCTGCCCCTTTCTTCACTGCGCAGGGTTTCACCATCCTGAAATAATTGCGTAATTGGCGCCCAAAGCTTAGCGTGAAGGCTCGCTTCGGCGGGCCTTCACTGTTTCGGAGAAGATGACGCTTGGATATGTTCGGCTTGAGCGATGAGGAATGGACGGCGATCCTGCTGACCCTGCGCATTTCCTTCGTCGCCATGGTGGCAAGCCTGCCGCTCGGCATCCTCGTCGCCTTGCTGCTTGCCCGCGGCCGCTTCTGGGGTAAGTCCATCCTGAACGGCATCGTCCATCTGCCGCTGATCCTGCCACCTGTCGTTACCGGCTTCATTCTCCTCATCCTTTTCGGCCGCCGCGGCCCGATCGGCAGCCTGCTGGATCAATATCTGGGTATCGTGCTCTCCTTCCGCTGGACCGGTGCAGCGCTTGCCTGTGGCGTCATGGGTTTTCCACTGATGGTGCGCAGCATCCGTCTCTCCATCGAGGCCGTCGACCGCAAGCTCGAGGAAGCCGCCGGGACGCTTGGCGCGAGCCCGGCATTGGTCTTCCTGACCGTCACGCTGCCGCTGATCATTCCCGGCATCATTACCGGCATGATCCTCTGCTTTGCCAAGGCGATGGGCGAGTTCGGGGCCACCATCACCTTCGTCTCCAATATCCCGGGCGAAACGCAGACCCTGTCGACCGCCATCTATACCTTTACCCAGGTGCCGGGTGGTGACGCTGTCGCCATGCGGCTCACCCTCATTTCCATCGCCATTTCGATGCTGGCCCTACTGGCTTCGGAATTCCTCGCCTATCTCGCCGGCCGGAGGATCGATCCGGAATGACGCTCATCGTCGAAGCAAGACATCGCCTCGGCGCCTTCAGGCTCGATGCCGCCTTCACCTCCGAACGCGGCGTGACGGCGCTCTTCGGCCGTTCCGGCTCCGGCAAGACCTCCGTGATCCGCATCATTGCTGGCCTCACCCGACCGACCGAAGGCCGGATCCTGCTCGACGGCGAGGCGCTGACGGATACGGCAAAGGACATCTTCATTCCCCGGCACCGCCGCCGCTTCGGCTACGTCTTCCAGGAAGCGCGGCTTTTTCCGCATTTGAGCGTCCGGACAAATCTCGCCTACGGCCGCTGGTTCACGCCGAGATCCGCACGCATTGAAAATTTCGATCGTGTCGTCGACCTGCTCGGCATCGGCCAGTTGCTCGCCCGCAGCCCTTCAAAGCTGTCGGGGGGCGAAAAGCAGCGTGTCGCGATCGGTCGCGCACTGCTTTCTTCGCCGCGCCTGCTCTTGATGGACGAGCCATTGGCCGCATTGGACGAAGCCCGCAAGGCCGAGATCCTGCCCTATCTTGAGCGTCTGCGTGACGAGATGGATATTCCGATCGTCTACGTCAGCCATTCAATCTCCGAAGTCGCGCGCTTGGCAAATCAGGTCGTGGTCATGCGCGACGGCAAAGTGGAAGCCACAGGCCCCGCAGCAGAAATCCTCAGCCGTTCGTCGCTGCTCCCGGAAGACCGAAAGGAAGCCGGTGCAGTGCTGGAAGGCACAGTCGAAAGTATCGATTTGGCCCATCGGATTTCGACAGTGCTGCTGAAGGCGGGCAGGCTCTATGTTCCGGGTGCTGCGCCCGCCATAGGCAAGCCTGTGCGCATCCACATCCCCGCCCGAGACGTGATGCTGGCAACACGGAAGCCGGAAGGGTTGAGCGCCCTCAACATTCTGGAAGGAACCGTCACGCAGATTTCGCCGACGGAGGATGGAACCGTCGAGATCCGCCTCGATTGCACCGGCAACGCCGTTCTCTCGCGCATCACCGCGCTGTCCTGCGAGCGTCTGGGATTACGCCCGGGCATGCCGGCTTTCGCCGTTATCAAGACCGTGGCGCTGGAAGCCTGATCAGCGCCGCTCGTCCGACTGCAGATTACGGTTGTTTTCCAGCCAGGCGAGATCATCGGCAAGGCTGGTGCGCACCGTCTTTTCCATGTCGCGAAAGCGCGCCAGCAATTGCTCCCCGAATGGCGTCAGTGCCGCGCCGCCGCCCTTCTGGCCGCCGCGCTGCGATTCCACCACCTGCGCCTTGAACATGCGGTTCATCTCGGCGACCAGCATCCAGGCACGGCGATAGGACATGTCCATGGCGCGGCCGGCGGCCGAGATCGAACCTGTCTCGCGGATATGCTCGAGCAGCTCCATCTTGCCGTGGCCGAGGCGATCGTCATCGGGAAAGGTGATTCGCAGGACAGGTGCGAGCGGATTTTTGGCGGTTTCGGTCATGTCGGTCGGTATTTGCGGAAATCACCGGCACTTTACGCCCGACCGCAGACGCTGTACACCGCACCTCCATCTCGACCGAGGGTCGAAATCTCGATTTCGTGACGCCAAATGCGGCTTTCGGCCGTTCGCGCGCTGCGCCGCGTCTTGAAACATTAATGGTTTGATGCCTATCTTAACCATGATCCGGTTCTGCTGGATCCGTGTTGTGCATGGTTTGTCATTCCAGGAAAGGGAAAGCACTGACAACAGTACACGCCAAGGGAAAAACGCTTGCCGTTATCCCGAAGGGTGCGGAACGTGGCGCCGATGCCGCCGCCCGTGCTCTGGAAGCCGTCCTCGTCAGCCTCGAGGACTCCAAAGCTGAAGATATCGTCACCATCAACATTGCCGGAAAATCGGCGCTGGGAGACTACATGGTTGTCGTCTCCGGCCGCTCGAACAGGCATGTCATGGCGATCGCCGATCATCTTCTGACTGATCTCAAGGACGAGGGCTTCGGTACTGCCCGCGTCGAAGGTCAGGAAGGCGGTGACTGGATCCTGATCGATACCGGTGACATCATTGTGCATGTGTTCCGTCCCGAAATTCGTGAGTTCTACAACATCGAAAAGATGTGGGCGGCTCCGGATATGGACGAGGAAACGCGGCACTGACAGGCAGCCTGGCATTCGCCCGGCGCCTGAGACGTGGTAGCTGACCGGGCCGGCTTTCGATAGCTGGCCGGTAAGTCCACATTGCGCTGCGGAAGCGCGGCATAGCAGGAGCGGATGAATGCGGATTGGTCTTTTTGCGGTGGGACGGCTGAAGCCCGGCCCCGAAAAGGATCTTGCGGCCCGTTATTTCGACCGTTTTGCAAAGGCCGGTCCTGCGATCGGCCTGGAATTTTCTCGTATCGCCGAAGTAGCCGAAAGCCGCGCCTCCAATGCGGACACCCGCAAGCGCGAGGAAGCGGCCATGCTGCTGAAATCGCTCCCCGAAGGCAGCATCCTCGTTCTCCTCGACGAACGCGGCAAGGCGCTGGACAGCGAAGCTTTCGCCAATCTTCTCGGCGGCTACCGCGATCAAGGCAAACGCGACCTGACGATCGCAATCGGCGGTGCCGATGGCCTCGACCCTTCCCTCTACGACCGCGCCAACATGATCCTTTGCCTTGGCAAGATGACCTGGCCTCATCAGATCGTCCGCACGCTCATTGCCGAACAGCTTTATCGGGCCGTGACCATCCTGTCCGGCCACCCTTATCATCGCGTCTGATGCAGACCAAAACACTCACGCAGCCGTGTTTTGCCTCAGGGCCTCTTCTCATTCAAACTTTCTGGTCAACAGCCCCAAATCAGCTTAGGTTCCGGGCGATTTGAACGAGTAAACCCCGACACGCATGACGAGAGCTGCCCCCAAGCGATCCCGCCTGTTTCTGCCGGCCGTTGCCGCAGGGCTCGGTGCGGCCGTCATCGCCATTTCGGGAAACCCCTTGGCCGTGCAGGCGCAGGATGCGCCGCCACCGCCCGCAGCAGCCGAACCGGCCGCGCCAGTCACATCAGCCGAACAGCCGCCACCTGATCCTGCCGCCGAACTTGCGAAGAAGCGCGACGAAACGAGGGCCGAGCTCGACAAGCTGTCGAAGACGATCAGTCTCTCCTCGGACAAGGCGAGCGAGCTTCAGAGCAGCATCGACAATCTGGAAAAGAGTACGGCAAGCATTCGACAGGCACTGATCGATTCCGCCGCCCGCCGGAAATCCCTGGAAGGCAAAATTCTCGACAGCGAGAAGAAGCTCGCCGAGCTCGGCGTCAAGGAAGATGGCATCCGCCGTTCGCTGCATGAGCGCCGCGGCCTCCTGGCCGAGGTTCTCGCCGCCTTGCAGCGCATGGGCCGCAACCCACCGCCCGCCCTTCTCGTGACACCCGATGATGCGCTTGCCTCTGTTCGCAGCGCCATTCTGCTCGGCGCCGTGGTGCCGGGCATCCGCAAGGAAACTGAAAAGCTCGCAGCCGATCTTGCCGACCTTGCAGCCTTGCAGACGGCGAGCGCCAAGGAGAGGGAGGGCCTGACCACCACCATGGCAAACAGCCTGGAGGAGGAGCGGCGCATGGATCTGCTGCTTGCCGAAAACGACAAGCTGAGCCGCTCCAATGCCGCCGAACTGGAAGCCGAAAAGCAGCGGTCTCAGGAGCTGGCAAGCAAGGCAACGACGCTCGAAAGCCTCGTCGCTTCGATGGAAACGGAAATCGCCTCCGTACGCGATGCCGCCGCCGCCGCCAGGCAGGCAGAGGAGAACCGCAAGCTCCTCACGGACGAGCAGCGCGCCCAGGCGAAGGCCCTGGCCGACAGCGGAGTGCCCGATAAAAACCGCATTGCGCCCGCATATCCCTTCGGAGAATTGAAGGCGAAACTGGAGCTGCCTGTGGCAGGCGATATTCTGCGCCAGTTCGGCGATGCTGACGGCACCGGACACGAGGCCATGGGAATGACGGTCGCGACCAATGCGGAAACGGTGGTGACCGCGCCTGCTGACGGGCTGGTGGTTTTCGCCGGCGCCTTCCGCAGCTATGGCCAGATGATTATCCTCGACGCTGGCGGTGGATATCACCTGGTTCTCTCAGGTATGGATACGATCAACACCCGTCAGGGAAAATTCGTTTTCTCCGGCGAGCCCCTGGCCGTGATGGGTGCGAAAAGAGTGGCAAGCGCAACCGCATTGGCGCTGGAAACAGATCGGCCAACGCTTTACATTGAGTTTCGAAAGGACGGTAAACCGGTCGATTCCCGACCGTGGTGGACCGCCAAAGACACTGGAAAGGCACGCAATGATTCGTAGGGCTTCTCTTGTTCTGGTCGGCGCACTGATGGGCGCGACCGCGATGAGCGTCATTTACTCCGCAGGCGTGCCTGCAGAGGCGGCGGGAGCATCGACCTATAAGGAGCTTTCGGTATTCGGTGACGTCTTCGAACGCGTGCGTGCACAATACGTAACGCCGCCGGCCGAGGACAAGCTGATCGAAAGCGCCATCAATGGCATGCTTTCCTCGCTCGACCCGCATTCCAGCTACATGAATGCGAAGGACGCCGAAGACATGCGCACCCAGACCAAGGGTGAGTTCGGCGGCCTCGGTATCGAAGTCACCATGGAAGACGAACTCGTCAAGGTCATCACCCCGATCGACGATACTCCGGCTGCCAAGGCTGGCGTTCTGGCCGGCGACTATATTTCGGAAATCGATGGCCAGTCTGTTCGCGGCCTGAAGCTCGAAGACGCCGTCGAAAAGATGCGTGGCGCCGTCAACACGCCGATCAAGCTGACGCTCATCCGCAAGGGCGCCGACAAGCCGATCGAACTTACGATCGTACGTGACGTCGTTGCCGTTCAGGCGGTCAAGTCGCGCGTCGAGGACGATGTCGGCTATCTGCGCGTCATCTCCTTCACCGAGAAGACCTATCCGGACCTCGAAAAGGCGATCCAGAAGATCAAGGCGACCATTCCGGCCGACAAGCTCAAGGGCTTCGTCCTTGACCTGCGTCTCAACCCCGGCGGTCTGCTCGATCAGGCGATCAATGTTTCCGACGCCTTCCTGCAGCGCGGCGAAGTGGTTTCGACCCGTGGCCGCAATCCGGATGAAACCCGCCGCTTCAATGCTGGCCCGGGCGATCTGACGGATGGCAAGCCGCTGATCGTCCTCATCAACGGCGGCTCGGCTTCCGCGTCGGAAATCGTTGCCGGCGCCCTGCAGGATCTGCGCCGTGCCACGGTTCTCGGCACGCGTTCCTTCGGCAAGGGTTCGGTCCAGACCATCATTCCGCTTGGCGAAAACGGCGCGCTGCGCCTGACGACAGCGCTCTACTACACACCGTCGGGCCGCTCGATCCAGGGCACCGGCATTACGCCTGACATCAAGGTGGAAGAGCCCCTTCCGGCCGATCTGCAAGGCAAGATGGTGACCGAGGGCGAATCTGCCCTGCGCGGCCACATCAAGGGCCAGAGCGAGACCGACGAAGGTTCGGGATCGGTTGCCTACGTCCCGCCGGATCCGAAGGATGACGTCCAGCTCAACTACGCGCTCGATCTGCTGCGCGGCAAGAAGACTGACCCGTCCTTCCCGCCGGACCCTGAAAAGGCTGTCGTCGCCAAGTAATCCATCGATCTCAAGGCCGGGCAGCCCGCCCGGCCTTGAGACTTTCTGCTGTTTCCCGGTTTTGGAGTGGCAACGAATTGGGAACGGACCTGCATGCACCTCTAGGCCGCAACCGCAAGGCCGCGCGAAAGCGCCCCGGCATATTGCGGATCGGACAGATTGCCGCGAGCGTCTGTCTTGTCGCGATTGGCGGCTTTTCCCTTTACACGGCATTTCGCAATGATGGCCTCGAGCAGTCGAAGCCTCCGGCATCGCTGGACACAGCGGCCGCGCCGCCGACCGATGCGATCCAGGAGCCGCAGGTATCTGCCAATCAGGCAGCAAACGGCATGCCCCGCTCCGAGCCGCAATCCGGCGCCAATGTAGAACAGATGGTGACAGGCGACGGTTCTGTCGTCACTAAATACAGCCCTCGCCCGCGCGAGGGTAGCGGCCCGGTTCTGGTCGATGCCATGAAGATGGGCCAGGATCCCCGCATGGCGGCCATCCCCAACGACAATCTGCTCGAAGAGACACCCTTCGGCCGGCTGCCCATCACGGGTCCCGATGGCCGGCGTCCGATGGATCAATATGCGCGGCCGTGGTCCGGCACGCGCGGCACCCGCATCGCGATCGTCCTCAGCGGCCTCGGTCTCAGCCAGACCGGCACGCAGCGCGCCATCAAGCAATTACCGGAGGAAATCACCTTTGCCTTCGCCGCCAGTGGCAACAGCCTGCAGCGCTGGATGCAAGATGCGCGGCGCGGCGGCCATGAAATATTGCTGCAGGTGCCGCTGGAGCCGTTCGATTACCCAGCTAATGATCCAGGACCGGATACGCTGCTGACGTCGAAGCCTGTGGCGCACAACCTCGAAAGCCTGCACCGGGCGATGGGCGAGATCACCAACTATACGGGCATCATGAACTATCTGGGCGGACGTTTCCTCTCCGATCCCAAGGCCATGGAGCCGGTCATGCGGGATATCGGCAAGCGCGGGCTGCTGTTTCTCGACGATGGCACTTCAGCGCAATCCAAGACCGCCGTGGTCGCCAAAGGCACGGAGCTTCCTTACGCTTTCGCTGACTTGCAACTGGACAGCCAGGTCGATGTGAACACCATCCTGCAGAAACTCGACGAACTGGAGCGCATCGCCCGCCGCAACGGCCAGGCAATCGGTGTTGCCTCGGCCTTCGACGAGAGCATTGACGCGATCTCCAAATGGAGCGAGGAAGCGACCATGCGCGGCATCGAGATTGTCGGCGTTGCTGCACTCGTCAACGACCCCAAGAATCCCTGACCGGAGAAAACCATGAGCCAAGCGACCGTAAAAGCTGAGGATCTCCCCTATCGCCCCTGCGTCGGTGTGATGATCCTCAACCGCGAGGGCCTCGTCTGGGCCGGGCGGCGCATTCCTGATGGTAATTCGGAGTATGACGGTTCACCCCAGCTCTGGCAGATGCCGCAGGGCGGCATCGACAAGGGCGAAGACCCGCTGGAGGCAGCCTATCGCGAACTTTACGAAGAAACCGGCATCCGGACCGTGACCCTGCTTGCCGAGGCCAAGGACTGGATCAATTACGACCTGCCGCCACAGCTGATCGGCATCGGGCTGAGGGGCAAGTACCGCGGCCAGACGCAGCGCTGGTTCGCCTTCCGCTTCGAGGGCGACGAAAGTGAGATCGCCATCAACCCGCCGCCCGGCGGCCATGAGCCGGAATTCGACGCTTGGGAATGGAAGCCGATGGAAGACCTGCCCGGCCTGATCGTTCCCTTCAAGCGCGCCGTCTATGAACGGGTCGTGGCGGAATTCAGCCACCTTTCCGGCTTGATCCCGGAAGATTGAGCATCGAACGAAGCTCAGCAATGCGTTCCAAAAGGAAACCGGCCGCCTTTCAGGCGGCCGGCTGAGATAAGATTGCCGACTGCGAATTATTCGGCTTCGTTGGCCGAATCTGCGTTGAGCTGACCATATTTGGCTTCGCCGATCTTCTCGAGCAGTTCGAGCTGCGTTTCGAGGAAGTCGATATGGCCTTCCTCGTCTGCCAACAGCTCTTCGAAAAGCTTCATGGAAACATAGTCGCCGGCGTCATGACAGATATCGCGCGATTTCTTGTAGGCAGTGCGGGCGTCATATTCGCCGGCAAGATCGGCCTCCAGAACTTCCTTGACGTTCTGACCGATGCGCAGCGGCGCAAGCGTCTGTAGATTGGGATGGCCTTCGAGGAAGATGATGCGCGCGACCAGACGGTCGGCATGGTGCATTTCCTCGATCAATTCGGCACGTTCCTTCTTGGCGAGCTTGGTGTAACCCCAGTCCTCAAGAAGGCGATAGTGGACCCAATACTGGTTGACTGCACCGAGCTCTAGAAAAAGGGCCTCGTTAAGCCGCTCGATGACTTTTTTGTCGCCTTTCAATGTCCGCTCTCCTGTTTTCCTCGTGGAATTGTTTCAAGCGGGACATGAAATCAAATATTTCCGTCTCCGTCGAGTGGCGACGGGCATGATAATCTTCGGTTGTCTGGATGATGATATCGACAACGTTCGGGAAACAGCCGCAGCAACGGCCGCGTTTGGCCATGGCGTGATAGACCTTCGCCGGCACGATAAGCTGCCAACAATCTTCATCGAGAAGATTGTTGATGACGTCCCGGATTTCCTTGTCGGTTATGTAATTGCAACTGCAGACGAGCACGTCTTCATTCCAAACATGACACTTACTATCGTGTTTTCTGCAAAAGAAGATGGGAACTGTCAAGAAAATTCGCGACCCTCATCCGATCACGATTCAGCGACAGGATATCACACGCCAGCGAGCGCATCCTTAAGTCCTTAAGAAGCATCAATTTCCTGGCTGCAAGGCCCATCAGTGAAAATTACGCCCGCGCGGCATCACGCTCGCAGTCTCTGCGATATCACCATCTTTCGCTTGTTCTGATGGGCTTCGCTCGCCGATCTTTCTGAGCAGGTTGTCCCGCGCCAGAATATCCGCCGCCTTCCGCTGTCGATGATCCTGTGTCGGGCGCAGCACCTCGTCCGAGCGCTCGCTGACGCCAAAGCGTTTTATCTCTCGCTGAAGGATACCGAGTAGCGGCGTCATATCCTCGATATGTTCGACGACGGTATGGATGACACCGCTCTGGCTTTGTAATTTGCCGTAGATCTTCACAAGCCGAGCGCCCATGACCACTGCGCGGTATTTTTCGAAGACCTTCTTCCAGACGATGGCATTGGCAACACCGGTCTCATCCTCCAACGTCATGAAGATCACACCTTTCGCCGAACCCGGCTGCTGGCGCACCAGCACCAGCCCCGCGATCGTCACTCGTCTCCCATTCGCGACACGAAGCAGATCGACATTGCGCGTCACACCTGCCTTGCCTAACTCCTCGCGCAGGAAGGAAACGGGGTGCCCTTTCAAGGATAGCGACAGGTAACGGTAATCCTCGATGACCTGTTCTCCCGGCAGCATATCCGGCAGCTTCGCAGCCGGCTCAGGCTGAAGATCGATATGGCGGACCTTCTCGAAGAGCGGCAGCTCCTCGGTTGCGCTTTTCACATCCAGCGCCCGCACCGCCCAGAGCGCCTGACGTCGTGATAACTGAAGAGATTGGAAAGCATCCGCATCCGCCAGCCGTTCGATAACGGATTTCTGCAAACCGGAGCGCAGCCAGAGATCACGCACAGAATGGTAACCCTCGCCACGATTCTCGACGAGCTGCTCCATAT
This sequence comes from Rhizobium sp. KNZ14-9A, assembly GCF_056755015.1. Taxonomy (NCBI): domain Bacteria; kingdom Pseudomonadati; phylum Pseudomonadota; class Alphaproteobacteria; order Hyphomicrobiales; family Rhizobiaceae; genus Rhizobium; species Rhizobium sp. KNZ14-9A. The sequence goes on along the minus strand of NZ_JBPGXB010000002.1, from coordinate 3,917,893 downwards.
CTTTAATGGAAACACCCTTGATCTGCAGAAGGCCAAGTCGCACAGCGTGGCGAGTCTTAATGATATTTCGCATCTCACCGTGGCGAAAATCGACACTTGCTCGGTCAAAAACCGCTTCCTCAAGGGTGCATTCCCAATCCGAGCGATTGATATCGGCCGACAAGATTTCCACCCCGTGCTCGCGCGCATCCCGCACCAGCTGCGCCGGCGCATAGAATCCCATTGGCTGTGAGTTCAGCATCGCAGCGCAGAAGGCGTCGGGATAATAGGCCTTCAACCACGAAGAGGCGTAGACGAGCAGTGCAAAAGAAGCTGCATGGCTTTCTGGGAAACCGTATTCGCCGAAACCTTTGATCTGCTTGAAACATTGCTCCGCGAATTCGCGAGGATAGTCATTCTCAACCATGCCCTCGACAAATCGCTCTTCAAAATTATCGATTGTGCCTGTTCTTTTGAAGGTCGCCATTGACCGTCGGAGGCGGTCGGCTTCCGCTGGCTTGAATCCGGCAGCAGTGATGGCGATCTGCATCGCTTGCTCTTGAAACAAGGGAACCCCAAGAGTTCTTTTGAGAACATCCTTTAGCTGCGGACTCGGATATTCAATCGGGATATTCTTATCCCTTGCCTCCCGACGTTTCAGATAGGGATGAACCATGTCACCTTGGATCGGCCCCGGACGAACAATCGCTACTTCAATGACGAGATCATAGAATTCTTTTGGGCGGAGACGCGGTAACATACTCATCTGTGCCCGACTTTCGATCTGGAAAACGCCAAGCGTATCCGCACGCCACATCATCTTATAAACTGGCTCGCCTTCCTCTCCGTGCTCCTTATTGCCGAGGTCGGCGAGTGTCTTTTTCACATCGTAGTGTAGCTCAAGCAGCGTGAAGGCCCTGCGTAAGCAAGTCAGCATGCCGAGCGCCAGCACATCCACCTTGAGGATTTGGACATTGTCGAGATCATCCTTGTCCCACTCGATCATGTAACGATCCGGCATCGCCGTCTTCATAATCGGCACCACTTCATCAAGCCGATCCCGGGTAATGACAAAACCACCGACATGCTGGGTAAGGTGACGGGGAAAGCCAAGAAGCTCGGAGGCATATTTGAGCACGTTCTGTGTCACCGGGTCTTTGATATCGAGGCCGGCCGCCTTCGCGTCCCGTTCGGAGAGATTATCCTCCGACCAACCCCAGACGAGACTGCTGATCGCAGATTGAACATCCTCCGACAGACCGAAGGCCTTGGCGACCTCACGGCCGGCCGAACGGGTGCGATAGCTGGTGACAGCCGCCGTCAGACCGGCATGCTCACGGCCATATCTTTTATAAATGGACTGGATGACCTCTTCCCGTCGATCATGCTCGAAATCGACGTCAATATCCGGCGGTTCGTCCCGATCCATCGAAATGAACCGGTCGAAGAGAAGCGTGGTCTTTGTGGGATCGACTTCCGTGATCTCCAGGCAATAGCAGATGACTGAATTGGCCGCCGACCCTCGCCCCTGACAGAGAACTTCGAGCACATAGCGGGCGTGATGAATGATCTTGTGAACCGTCAAGAAATAGGAAGCGTAATTCTTGTCGCCGATGAGCTTCAGCTCATAATCGATCTGCTTGGCCACTTTCTCGGGAACGCCACCAGGATAACGTACTAGCGCACCCGCTCTGGTCAGCCTTTCGAGAGTTTCCTGCGGCGTTTCACCTGGATCGTTTTCAGGGGGATAATTGTGTTTCAGCTCGTTCAACGAAAAGGTCAGCTTGCCGAAAAACAGCTGCGTATTCTCGACCGCATCTCTGTAATCTCGGAAGACCCTGGATATTTCACGTGAATCCTTGAGATACCGCTCTCCATTCGGCGCCAGAAGGAATCCGGCTTTCGATATCTCCACATGCTCCCGTATGGCGATCACGATATCCGAAAGCGGCCGGCGCCCGGGGTCATGATAGAGTGGCTGATTGGTCGCAATCAGCGGCACCCGGTTGCGGACGGCAAGCATGGCAAGCGCTGCAAAAGCCTGCCGGTCGCGGCCGTCATAGGTCGGCGACAGCGCCAGAAAAAATGCCTTGCGGAAGCGTTTGCGAAACCGTTCCAGATACTCTTCAAGTGCCGACTGGCGGGCAGGATCATTCACGGCGGCCCGATCGGGGATAAGGGCGAGCATCATCTCGTCACCCCATTCCATAAGCTCCGCTTCCGTCAGGATGCAGGTTCCCTTTACAGCTTCGTCCTTCAGATTGCCGGCGCTGAGAAGGCGGCAGAGATTTGCCCAGCCCCGCCGGTTTTGCGGATAGGCAAGGATATCAGGCGTTCCATCCGAAAAAACGAGACGGGCGCCCGGCTGAACCCGGACAGGGTCGAGAATGATCTCCATTTTTCCCTTCTTCTTCGCCTCGGCTAAAATCGCATCCCTGTTCCTGTATCTCTCTCTGAGCTGTTCTGCCTGCGCATGAGCCCGCACTACACCGGCAACCGAATTCCGGTCCGCAATGCCGAGACCGCCGAGCTTCAGCCAAGCGGCCTGCACGACCATCTCTTCAGGCTTCGAAGCACCTTCCAGGAACGAGAAATTCGTCTTCGCACCGATCTCGAAAAATGCGGGTTCGGGCCTCATGCAAAGACCCCCTGCATGAACCAGCGAGGATCGGGGTTCTCACCGTAGAGACCCCGGCGATAGATCCAGAAGCGATGTCCGGCCTCATCCTCGATCCGGAAATAGTCTCGCGCTTCGGCATCATCGCCATCGATCCACCATTCCATGGCAATCCGTTCAGGGCCTTCGCTCCTCGCCACCTGATGCTGCAGGCGACGCCAACGGAAAGTCTGCGGCGCACCATCAGGCACTTCGGCAAATGCGACCTCGACCGGCTCCGGCGTTGCAAAAAGCCGCAGCGGACGCTCCTCACGAAAAGGCAGCGCATTGCCCTGTTCCGCTTTCCGCCGGGCCGGAAGGCTCTCCATTGCCGGCACCGTGATCACGGCGCGCTCCGGCACATGGCTCTCGCGAAGCTGGAAGCTTTGCAGGCAGTCCGAACCAAGCCGGGCCGCGACACGGTCGACAAAACTCGAAAGCGAGATCTCCCCCTGCCGGTCGCCCTCGAAATCGCCCTGCGCCTCGTTGAACGGGTCATGCCGCAGCACGTTCAGGCGCAAGATCTCGAAACCATAGCCGGCATCGATACCGTCATAGATCACCTGCAACCGCTCGGAAAACAGCCCGGCAATGAGCTTCGGTTCACGAAGCGGCCGGGAGGCACCGACGGAAATGCGGAAAACCCTGCCGTCGACACGAAACAGCACCAGTTCGAACACCCGCCCACCGGCGCCGCGCGCTTCCAGGGACGGCTTTAGCGACACGGCGACCTGCCCGGTAACGGCGAGGATCTGCTCTTCCGTGCCGATCGGCTCGACCAGACGGCGTTCGGATGAGAGGCTGGCGACAGGAAGCCGAGGAGAGATGGGTTCTTCCTCACGGCCGAGCGCCTGATCAAGGCGCAGAAGCAGCGTTGGCCCGAAGCGGCGGGTCAGCGGCGCCCGCGGCGCATGAATGACATCGCCGACGTATTTGAGGCCAAGTTTCCTAAGAGCATCGACGGTCTGGCCCTCCAGCCGCAAGGCCGCGACAGGCAGCGGCATCAGCATGCGCTCCATCTCTTCATCCTCCACGACGCCGCCCTGCCCGAAACGGGAGACTGCCCAGGAAAGACCCGGCGATGAGGAGATCGCACCCCGCACATCGAGCCCCATATGGAAGAGCCGGGACAGAATATCCTTGAGAAGCGCCACCTCACCGCCGAAGAGATGGGCGCAGCCGGTAATATCGAGAAACAGCCCGTCCTTGCCGTCGAGCGCGACCATCGGCGTATAGCGGTCGCACCAGTCGGCGATCCCTTCCAGTAACCGTCGATCGGCTGCTGGATCTTCCTCCAGGACATCAAGCGCCGGAAACATGGCGCGCGCTTCGGCAACGCCCTGCTCTTTCCGCAAGCCCAGCTTTTCGGCGAATTCGTCCAGCGCCGTCAGCCGCATGGCATTGTTGAGCTTGCCGGAACAGACGATCGGCGGCTTCTCAGGACGCCCTTTCGAGCGCCAGGACAGCCCCCATCGCTTGCGGGCGATGCGGTCCGTTGCCAGATGCGGAAAACTGAGCGCCAGAATGCGCTGACTGTTCGCCTGGAGGACGAGCGAAGCTTGGTTCGTCGACAGGGAAAAATTCGCGTTCATGAGGGTTCCACTCCAGAAGAAAGGAGAGCGGGGCCGGATTGCGGCTCTTCTCCAGCGTGAGACGGAAAATCGGATTGCCGATACTGACGGAAAGTTTTGATCCGTCCGGCAGCGGCCGCAGGCCCGACGGCGCCGGTTCGACATGCAGGCGGAAGGCGGCACTGCTTGCCTCCTCCTCTCCCGCTTGACGGACAAGAAAGAGTGGGCGGTGGACGGCGCGCGCCCTGAGGCTGAGTCTGCGACTTTCGGTCAGGCCGAAATGCAGGGGATTGCCGCGCACTTCGAAGACGACAGCCGAGAAGGCAGCACTTTCGATGGCCGCTTCCGCCAGCCAGAGCGCATCCTCCAGCTTGCGCGGCGCGGCATGGAAAAACCTTTCCGGCTTCAGCCCGAAATCCTTCAGCCCCGGAGCATAAGGACGACCCGCCTCCAGTGTGCCGACGGCATCACTGATCCAGAGCAGCGGCAGCAACCTGCCGGTATCCTCCTCCTGCTTCTGCAGTCGCGCCACAATGGCCATCGCCAGACCGCTTGCCGCCCCTGCATCACCGGAGCTCGCCGCGCGGAATTCGGTAATCGCATCGAGCTGAAGGCCGCCTTCCAAGGCGTCATCGAACGGTTCCACACCGAAAGGCAGGCGTGGCAGAATACACTCCTGCCGCCTCTCGTGTCCTTCCGCCAGAGCCTCCCGTTCCGCCGCGGCAAGCGCCGGCGCGGGTTTTCCCTCCAGTCGGGCAATGGTTTCGCGGAGCGCAAAAAGCCGCTCGCGCGCCAGGGCGGTCTGCGCCATGGCGTTCTCCCCACTCGTCTTGTTCCTGTTATGTTCTTATAGATTCCAGAGCTCTAATGAAGAGTCAATGATCATTTCATAAGAATTTATTCCTGCCTTTGATTCCGCACTCGAAAATCGGCGATAAAGGTTCTATATGGGCCGGCAAAGGAAGGAATACTTATGGCCCGCATAGACCAGAGCGATGATTGGCGGGACCGCCATGCGCCGACGATCAGCACCTTCGAGTCGCTGGCAATGGAGGCCTACAGTCATCTGCCGGACGAATTTCGTAAGCTGACGACCAATCTGACCATCGAAATCGAAGACTTCCCCGACGACGAAGTTTTTGAAGATATGGCGCTGGAAACGCCCTTTGACCTGCTGGGCCTTTTCGAGGGCCGCGGCATTTCGGAGCGCTTTACCGTGGAAACCGGCGAGATGCCGAACCGCATCCGCCTCTATCGCCGTCCGATCCTCGATTACTGGGCCGAAAACGACGAAACGCTGGGCGACATCATCACCCATGTGCTGATCCATGAGATCGGCCACCACTTCGGCCTCAGCGACGATGACATGGAACGCATCGAGGCAAGCGCCGAAGAGGCGGCAGAGCGTTAAGCTTACTGCTCGGACAGCTTCATGTCCGGGTGATAATCCTTGCCCTCGACCTCCTTGACGACGGCCTGGCCGCACTGCATCTGGCCGGTCGCAGCATTGAAGCCATAGGTGGGCGAGCCGGACAGCGACCAGCCCTTGTTCAGCGCCGCTGTTACCTTGTGGCAAAAGGAGGCGTCGTCGAGACCGGTCAGGAAGCGGTAGAGTTTCATCAGGCGGGCTTTCTTGCAGAAATCAGGCGAGCTTTATGGACCAGAGCTTCGGCCAGGACAAGATGCAGCCGCTCGATCATCCGCCCGTTCGCATTGATGACATTGAGCCCCTCGGTCGCCGGATCGGCGAAGGCGGCGATGATGGCCTCCGCCTCCGCAATCTCCTCCGCGTCAGGTCCGAAATGCGTGTTAGCGGCTGCAATCTGTGCCGGGTGGATCAGCATCTTGCCGGTAAAACCCATGGCGCGGCCCTGACCGCATTCGACATTGAAGCCTTCGCCATCCCGGAAATCGTTGAAGACGCTGTCAAGCGCATCGAGCCCATAGGCCTTGACCGCCAGAACGACCTGCATCAGCCAGGGCACGAGATAGGTCCGCCCCGACTGCGGCAAGACGCCCGTTTCCTTGCGCAGGTCGTTGAGGCCGACGACGAGGCAATCGAGCCGCGAGCCCGGCGTGCGGCCGGATTCGGCGATCGCTGCAGCATTCAGCACGCCACGCGGCGTCTCGATCATCGCCCAGATGCGCAACTCCTCCGGCGCATAGGCCTCGGCAAGCAGATCGCTGACAGCCATTACATCCTGTGGCTCATCCACCTTTGGAAGCAGAACGGCATCGGGCGAAAGCGCCTTGATCAGTTCCAAATCCGCCAGCCCGAATCCGGATGACAAAGAATTGATACGGATGATCCTTTCCTTGCCCTCAAGCAGCGGCCCGGCAAAAAAGGCCTTCAGATTGTCGCGCGCTTCCGCCTTCTTCTCGGGCGCGACGGAATCCTCCAGATCGAGAATAACCGCATCGCAATCAAGGGAATGGGTCTTTTCAAGCGCACGCGCATTGATGGCGGGTACGCTCAACACCGAGCGGCGCAGACGCAGGGAACGAAGAGGTGGTGTTCGGCTCATGGACCATTAGTGCCAAGCTTCGCAAAGCCCGGCAAGACAACAAAAAGCCATGCTTGGCTTGCAGAGAGGAAAAAGAAGGACCACATTCCTTTCCGTAGAAAGGTTTCAAACCAATGCAGAACATTCGCTCCATCTTCTTCATGCTTGCCGGCGCCACCGTTTTCGTGGCCATGCTGCTTCTCACCTTCTCGGTCACGCTCGCCGTTGGCGGCATCCTGACCGTGCTCATGGTCGGCCGCGCCCTTTCGATGAAGATGAAGCCCGCTCCCGTCCGCGCCCGCGCCGATGGTAAGCGCGAGATGCGCATCTGGAACGACGGCCGCGGCACGATCATCGATCTCTGATCATTTTCTCTGAAAATTCTGACCGACATTGTCGGCTCACGTTCCCATGCTACGTCCTTGAAGCAGCCAGGCATTCAGCCGGCACTTTAAAAACGAATGGAGGACGAGCATGGATGCGACGGAGAGCAACCAGACCAAGATGCCGCCGGTCAAGAACGGCCTGCTTCCCTATCTGACGGTCGACGGCGCGGTAAAGGCTGCGGAATTCTACAAGAAAGCTTTCGGCGCTGAAGAAGCCTATCTCGTGCCGGTCGACGAAAGCGGCCGGACGATGCACGTGCATCTCTATATCAATGGCAGCTCGCTCATGCTGTCGGATGCCTATCCGGAATATGGCCATGCCTTCAAAGGCCATGAGGGCTTCGCCATCCAGCTGGTGATCGACGATATCGATTTCTGGTGGAACCGCGCAGTGGCTGCCGGCGCCGAAGTCGTCATGCCGGTCGAACTGATGTTCTGGGGTGATCGCTACGGCCAGCTTCGTGATCCGTTCGGCGTGCTCTGGGGCCTGAATGCACCGTCCAAGTAAAGGGACACGCGTAATCGGCAGGCCACGCGAAACACCACGTGGCCTCCGTCAACGAAAGATTCTTCTTCATTTCGGCGGGAAACTGGAATAGATGCAAAATCAGAAAGTACGTTTTGCTGAAATGGAGCATAGGTCATGGATAAATTCGTGAAGCTCACGGGCGTTGCAGCCCCTCTGCCGGTCGTCAACATCGACACCGACATGATCATTCCGAAGGACTATCTGAAGACCATCAAGCGCACCGGCCTTGGTAAGGGCCTTTTCGCCGAAGCCCGCTACAACGAAGACGGCTCCGAAAACCCCGATTTCGTGCTGAACAAGCCGGCTTACCGCGAGGCAAAGATTCTGGTTGCCGGTGACAATTTCGGCTGCGGCTCCTCGCGCGAACACGCTCCATGGGCGCTGCTCGATTTCGGCATCCGCTGCGTGATCTCGACCAGCTTCGCCGACATCTTCTATAACAACTGCTTCAAGAACGGCATCCTGCCGATCCAGGTCAGCCACGAAGACCTCGACAAGCTGATGGACGACGCCGAGCGCGGCTCCAACGCCATTCTGACGGTCGACCTTGAAAACCTCGAAATCACCGGTCCGGACGGCGGCTCGATCAAGTTCGATCTCGACGAGTTCAAGCGCCACTGCCTGCTGAACGGCCTCGATGATATCGGCCTGACCATGGAAAAGGGCAAGGCGATCGACGAGTTCGAAAAGAAGAACGCCGCTTCGCACCCCTGGGCTGCCTGAGCCTCACTAAATTGCTTTGAGATCGAGCCGGGCTTTCGCCCGGCTTTTTCTTTGTCCGGATCTCAGAGAAACTTCTCTTTCCAGAGATCAAGCTTTTCGAGCGACACACCGATGCCGCCGCAGACTTCGATGAGCGGATTGTCGAAGCGAGACAGCAGATCGGCATGCACATCGGCAACGGCAAGTGCGGCACCACAGGCCGGTTCGACCAGGATGCGCTGCGCATCGGCAAATTTCAGGCAAGCGGCCACGGCATCGGCATCGCTGACGAGAACACTTTCGATCGGGTGATGCTTCGGCAGATCGAAGACATGCTGCGCCACCTGCCGCGCGCCGAGGGAGGTGGCAATCGATGTAATGGCCGGCAGCGAAATACGCTCATTGGCCTTGAGGCTTGCATGAAATGATGCAGCTCCTTCCGTCTCGACGGCAATGACAGGCACGTCCGAAAGCCCGTTCCGCTTCAGCCCCTCGACGATGCCGGCAAGCAGACCGCCACCGCCGATGCTGGTAACGACGCAATCGAATTTGGCACCCTTTGCCACCACCTCATCGATCAGCGTCGCATGGCCATCCCACAGGAGCGGATGGTCGAAAGGATGCACATAGGTCGCCTTGCGGCTTTCGGCGAGTTCGATCGCATGCGCATTGGCCTCATCGAAGACAGAACCATGAACCAGCACATTGGCGCCCGTTGCGGCAATCGTTCGGCGCACGTCAGGTGCCGTCGTCTCAGGCACGACGATCGTAACAGGCACGCCAAGTGCCCGTCCGGCATAGGCTGCGGCAACGCCGGCATTGCCGCCGGAGGCGCAGAAGATCTCACGCGCACCGTTTTGAACCTCATGCTGGCAAAGCCGGCCGACACCACGCAGCTTGAAGCTGCCTGAAGGCTGTAGCGCATCGAGCTTTAACCAAAGCGGCTTGCCGCTGGCGCTGAAATCGGGCGCTGTCCGGATCAGAGGAGTGTCGAGATGGAGGGGCGTAAAAGACATGGGAGAATATCCAGAGAAAGAAGGCAAGGCTGTCGTTCTAGCTCGTTTGCAGGCACGGGAGCAACCTTGTCAGACATCACATGACGCGGAGGCAAGCGTACCGATTCACCTCTTCTCTCGCTTGAAATGCCCATTTCCGGGGTCTAAGAAGCCGCAGCTTGTTTTTCCGCGGAGGGTTTCATGACAGTGCGCAATCTTTTCCTGCTGCCGGGTGACGGTATCGGCCCCGAAGCCATGGGTGAAGTCCGCAAGATCATCGCTTATATGAACGAGGCGATGAATGCCGGCTTCGCCACCGACGAAGGCCTCGTCGGCGGCTGCGCCTATGATGCGCATGGCGCAGCGATCTCCGAAGACGACATGAAGAAGGCGCTTGCAGCCGACGCTGTGCTCTTCGGCGCCGTCGGCGGCCCGAAGTGGGATAGCGTTCCCTACGAAGTACGCCCGGAAGCCGGCCTGCTGCGCCTGCGCAAGGATCTGGAACTCTTTGCCAATCTGCGTCCGGCGATCTGCTATCCCGCACTCGCCTCCGCTTCCTCGCTGAAGCCGGAATTGGTCGAAGGCCTCGACATCCTCATCATCCGCGAGTTGACGGGCGGTGTTTACTTCGGCGAGCCGAAAGAAATCATCGATCTCGGCAATGGCCAGAAGCGCGGCATCGATACGCAGGTTTACGACACCTACGAGATCGAGCGTATTGCCGGTGTCGCCTTTGAAATGGCCCGCACCCGCAACAACCGCGTCTGCTCCATGGAAAAGCGCAACGTCATGAAATCCGGCGTGCTCTGGAACCAGGTCGTGACCGAGACGCACAAGGCGAAATATTCAGACGTGCAGCTCGAGCATATGCTGGCGGATGCCGGCGGCATGCAGCTCGTGCGCCAGCCGAAACAGTTCGACGTCATCGTCACCGACAACCTCTTCGGCGACATGCTCTCGGACGTTGCCGCCATGCTGACCGGCTCGCTCGGGATGCTGCCTTCGGCCTCGCTCGGAGCACCTGATGGAAAGACCGGCAAGCGCAAGGCACTCTATGAGCCGGTTCACGGCTCGGCGCCCGATATCGCCGGCAAGGGCATAGCCAATCCGATCGCCATGATTGCCTCCTTCGCCATGTGCCTTCGCTACTCCTTCAATCTTGTCAAGGAAGCGGACAACCTCGAAAAGGCGATCGCCAACGTGCTCGACAAGGGCATCCGCACTGGCGACATCATGGCACCAGGCAGCCGCCAGGTCGGCACCGTCGAGATGGGCGACGCGATCCTCGACGAGTTCAAGGCCCTTTCTGCCTGATATTTCACGTGAAACGCTTTTCGGCCCTTCGCATCTCATGCGGAGGGCTTTTTTGTGGAAGCCAGCATTCCCGCTCCTATGAATGATATCACGGCAGGGTCTGGCATTCAGCGCACGGGTCGCATTTGCCACCGCTATCACGCTCACTCGCCTCCGCCTGATCTTCTCCTTCAGGGTACGAATTGAGCCATTACCAAAATTGATTAGAATAATCTCGGGAGTCCCGCCCTCTGTCGTAATCCTGTGCATTTTTACCGCCTATCTCATACCCAAGCGTTATACGGATAGTCGGAATGCGGGAACTTCTAGTCTCCTTGGACAGGCGCTGGCGCAGAAATAGATGCGTCATGCCACCATTGCGGTGGCGCGCATGCCTTTTCATTACGCTGAACGCCGTCATCCTTTCCATGCTGATCTTTGATGCGCCAATCGGTGCCGGCCATCTGCCGGAGCCCATTCAGCGCTTCGGCGAGATGTTGACCGATTTCGGCAATTCCGCCTGGCTGATCCTCACCAGCGTCCTGCTCTTTTTCCACGGCAGAGCCGGCTACAAGCTTTTGAACAGTGCAAAAGCAAGGGCCCAAGCTACTCTATGTGAGCTGGATCGGCGCCTACCTGTTTACGACCGTCGTCTTTTCCGGCCTGCTCGCAAACCTTCTGAAACGCACGATCGGCCGCGCGCGCCCCGAACATTTCCAGGACCTCGGGGTGCTTTCCTTCACACCCTTCTCCGGCCATGCAGCGCTGGAAAGTTTCCCGTCAGGCCATTCAACCACGGTGGGCGCCTTCTTTGCCGCCTTCGCCCTGCTCTTCCCGCGTTACCGGGTGCCCTTCATCGCCGGTGCCATCTGGCTCGGCATGACGCGTGTCATGGTCGGCGCGCACTATCCAAGTGATGTCATTGCCGGCCTTGCCTTCGGCGCGTGGTTCTCGCTGCTGACGGCAATCGTCTATGCGCGCTACGGCCTGCTTTTCAAACTTGCGCCGGATGGCTGGCCGATGTCCAAGCGATACTTCCCAAACGCATAAGAAATGACGCGTAAGAAAAATAACGCATGAAAAACCCGGCGCCTTTCGAGCGCCGGGCTTTGTTTTCGGGATATCCGCCTTACCTTAATCCAGCGCGTGAATATCCCGGTTCTTGGTTTCCGGCAGGAACAGCAGGCCGATGACTAGCGTGATCGATGCGAAGACGATTGGATACCAGAGGCCGTAATAGATGTTGCCGGCGGCTGCACTCATCGCAAAGGCCGTAGCAGGCAGCAGACCGCCGAACCAGCCGTTGCCGATATGATAGGGCAGCGACATACCGGTATAGCGGATGCGGGTCGGAAAGAGCTCGACCAGCAGCGCCGCGATCGGGCCGTAGACCATCGTCACGTAAAGTACGAGCACGAACAGGACGGCGATCGTGCCGATCCAGTTGACGCGAGCAGGATCAGCCACCATCGCGAACGTACCACCGCCAGGGATCGTATAGACGGCCATGTCGGTGACACTTTTCGCTTCATCCGCCGTCAACAGCTTGCCGGCAACGAGTTTGTCGGCCGGCAGCGTTTCCTTCTGGCCGGCGCGTATCGCATCGGCATTGAGGGTGAGTTCCGGATTGGCGGCGATGAAGGCATCGAGCTTGGCATCGGCAACCTTGGCAGCACCGCGCTTCAGCGGATAGCCGGCATCATGAAGGGCAAGATTGACGCCCTTTTCGAAGGCAGCATTGGTCTTGGCGGCATCGGCACCGGCTGCGACAGCGTCGTAACCGGTGATCGTGTCGTCACCGACCTTCACGGTCGCCGGCTGGCCGGCCGGACCCGGCACCACGTCATAAGGCACCGAGTTCTTGGTCAGGAACGCCGTTGCGATATCGCATGAACTGGTGAACTTGGAGGTACCGGTCGGATTGAACTGGAATTTGCAATCCGCCGGATCCACCGTCACCGTTGCCCGGATCGTCGCCTGCGCCTCATAGAGGGCTGGATTTGCCGTATAAGTCATCGCCTTGAACAGCGGGAAATAGGTGACCGCTGCGATGAGCAGCCCCGCCATGATGATCGGCTTGCGGCCGATCCTGTCCGACAGTCCGCCGAAGATGACGAAGAATGGCGTGGCGAGGAAGAGGGCAATCGCGACCATGATGTTGGCCGACTGAAGATCGACCTTCAGCACGTTCTGCAGGAAGAAAAGGGCGTAGAATTGACCGCCGTACCAGATGACCGCCTGGCCCATGGTAGCGCCGAAAAGCGCGATCAGCGCGATCTTGGCATTCTTCCACTGGCCGAATGCTTCCGTCAGCGGTGCCTTCGATCCCTTGCCTTCCGCCTTCATGCGCTGGAAGGCGGGCGACTCGTTCATCTTCAACCGGATCCAGACGGAGATACCGAGCAGGACGACCGAGACAAGGAACGGAATGCGCCAGCCCCAAGCGGCAAAGGCGGTCGAGCCCATGATCGACTGGACCGTGACGATGACGATCAGCGACAGGAAGAGACCGAGCGTTGCTGTCGTCTGGATCCAGGACGTGAAATAGCCGCGCCGGCCGTTCGGCGCGTGTTCGGCAACGTAAGTGGCCGCACCGCCATATTCGCCGCCGAGCGCCAGGCCCTGCAGCAGGCGCAGGCCGATCAGGATGATCGGAGCGGCAATGCCGATGGAGGCAGCACCCGGCAGGATGCCGACCAGGAAGGTCGAGAAGCCCATGATGAGAATGGTCACCAGGAAGGTGTATTTGCGGCCGACGAGATCGCCGAGGCGGCCGAAGACCAATGCGCCGAACGGACGCACCAGGAAACCCGCAGCGAAGGCGAGCAGCGTGAAGATGTTACGCGTCGCTTCCGGATACTGGGTGAAATAGGTCGCGCCGATATAGGTGGCGAGCGAACCGTAAAGATAGAAATCATACCATTCGAAAACCGTGCCGAGCGACGAGGCGAAGATAACCTTCTTCTCCTCGCCCGTCATCGGACCGGCTTTCGCGCCGTCGACGCTTGCGACATTTGCCATTGTCTGTCCTCCACAGAGTGATGAGCAACGGTCGCGGCCTACTCTCCTCAAAGCATACCCCTAGCCGCGACACGCCTAACGAGAGTTTGACAGAAAAGACGAGCCAGAAAGAGGGATGCTTTGGGATTATGACTTTAGTCTAATTTTTGTGCATGGAATTGCTGCAGCATGGCTCTTGTCGTGGCGGAACAGGCACGCTGCAATCGTCACACTCGCAAAGCCTGGGCCGGAGACAGCCGGTAGGCGAGCACTGCCGGCAAGGCGGCGAGAACAGCGGCGAAGGCGAGAAGGATCACCGCAAGCGTTCCGTCTTCGCGTGCAAAGCCGACAGGCAGGTTGACGCCGCTGCTTTGCGAGAACAAGCCGGAAAGAATGAGTGCTGCGCCATAGCCGAGTGTAAAGCCAAGCCCGACTCCAACGGCGACGAGGACATAGAATTCCAGCCAGACAATGCCGAAAATCGCACCGCGGGGAGCACCGAAGGCGCGTAGCGCGCCAATCTGCCGCCGACGCTGGCCGATATGGATGACAGTCACGAGGATCAGCGAGGCGGCGACGAGCCCCTGCGCGCCGGAGGCAACAGCAACGAGAATCTGCTTGGCATCACCGAGCGTCGCATAGAGGCTGGTCAGCACCTCGCCGGGAAAGACGGCAATCGTCGTGCCGTTGCGATAGTCCTGCCGCAGCTTGTAGGCATCGGCAATCGTCTTTGGCTTGATGAGGATGGCCGGAAGACCGGGCGTTTCCGCGGTCCAGCTCTCGTTCAGGCCGGCATGGGGATCAGGCTCCGCATGATGGTCGGCATCCTCATGAGCGTCTTCCGCGTGTACGGCCTCTTCATGAGGATCCGCCTCCCGGGCGTGGTCATGCTCATGCTCTTCGCCCGCTTCCAGTCCATGGATATGCCAGACGGCCTGGATTGGAACGAGGATAGCGCGGTCCCAGGCTGTGCCTGTCGGCCGTAGGCGCCCCGTCACATGATAGGCGAGCTCCGTATGCGTATGGCCGCCGGTTTCGATCGTGCCGTGCATCGGCTTGATCTCGCCGCCGATGGCAAGGTCGACGCTCGAGCCGATGACAGCCTCGCCCTCACTGGCGAAAACCTGGCCTTCGGAAAAGCCGCCGGAAATCGTTTCCGTCAACGCCCTCGTCGTGCCGACAATCGGATAGCCCGAGAAGGAATCGCCGAAGCCGACGGGGGCAGCCCATTCAACGCGCGGATCGGCGGCAAGCTTGGCCAGAACGTCGCCGGACATCAGCAGCAGCGCAGACGGCTGCAGAAAGATCGACGATAGCACGAGCTGGGTTTCGCTGCCGCCCGCGCCGATGACGAGATCGAACTTGTCGGCCGCACGGGCGCTGCCAAGACGCAAGGCACGTTCCTGCAGGATGACGGAAACGCCGAGCGCCGTGGCAAGCGCCACCAGCAGCACGACAACAAGGGAACCGGCCCACAACCGGCGCAGATCGGCGAGGATGAAGCGGATCATGCGGCCGCTCCCTTAATGTCGGAATCGTCGATGATACGGCCGGAGCGGAATGTCAGGCGGCGATCGAGACGGGCGGCAAGGCGGGAATCATGCGACACGACGATCAGAGTACTGCCTTCGGCTACGGCAAGATCGAGCAGCAGATCACCGACGGCATCGCCGCTTTCCGCATCGAGGCTGGCGGTCGGCTCGTCGGCGACGATGACGCCGGGCTTGCGCAGGAGCGCCCGGGCAATCGCCACGCGCTGCATTTCACCGCGCGACATGGTCTCGATCTTCTGCCCGGCGCGATTGAGACCGACGATGCCAAGAAGATCATGGGCGCGCGCGATGATCGCCGACGTCGCAGCATGCGCAAGCCGCGCCGGCAACAGCACGTTTTCAACGGCCGACAGGCCGGAGAACAGGTGAAACTCCTGCATGACCAGTCCGATATTGGCCGCCCGGAAGCGGTCGCGGCGACTTTCGGAGAACCCGGCGATATCTTCGCTGTTCCAGCTGATGCAGCCTTCGCGGACCCGCTCCAGCCCGGTGATGATATTGACGAAGGTGCTTTTGCCGGAGCCCGAGGCGCCGGTAACCGCGACACGGCTACCCGCCGCAATCGACAGATTGTCGATGGCGAGCGCAGGCGCTGAAAGGCCGGGAAACCTGACGGCCAGATGTTCGATTTCGAGACCCAGCATCGATGCTCAGACGCTGAAATATTCGGCCTGGCGGATGCGCAGCAGGCTGACAAAGCCAGTTTCCGGGTCCTTCCACGACCCGTATTCGAGCGTGCCCCGCACTTCGATCGTCTGGCTCGGCTGTACGAAAGTCTGCTTCTCGCCGAGATAAACGACGATGATATTGTCCGGCCAGTCTGCATCGGAAGAGCAGAAGGGGCAGAGTGACATCGGTATCTCCGTCAGGACGAAGAATTGCGCTTCGGCCTTTAACGGCGGCGCCATGAAGCCCTTGATGCTGATATCCTTGCCGGCAAGGCGCTTGACCTTGTCGGAAAATTCGAGACCGAGCACACCGAACTTTCCATAAAGTTCATCAAAGCTGATCAAGGAATCATCGGCAAGAACAGGCCGGGCGAAGGGAAGCGCGGCCATGACGCCCATGAGACGACGGCGGCTGAGATTCAGCAAAACGAGCTTTTCCATGGCGATCTCCAGAAACGGATACCCGGCCGCATAGCGGCCGGGATGAGGATCGATGAGAAGTTCCCAGGTCGGCAAGCCGCCTCGGACACAGGTGCTTAATTCGTCTGCTTGGCGCCGAGGGCGAATGCGTCGGCGAGAACGCGGTAGACGTCGCTCTGTTCCATGTAACCCTTGAAGCCTTCCGATCCGGGGCCGGTCGACTGCAGGACAACGTCATCGACGGTGTGGGCGCCGGTGGCTGCGCTCTTCGGCAGATTACCGGGAACGAAGACGGCGCCAGGAACGTCCTTGTAAGCTTCGTTGGCGACGTAATCCTTCTTTTCGTTCTGGATGGCAGGAGTGTACGGATTATCCAGCTTCGGGCGGAAGGTTTCGTAGTGGTCGGGATAGTTGCTGACGAACAGAGCCAGGCGCTTGGAGACGTCGACGCTGTCGGGATAGCCGTCATTATTGGCGTCGACATAGTTGGTGAAGCTGCGGCCCGCGACCTTCTCGCGCATCTCCGTACCTTCGATCGTATCGTCGATCGTGCCGACGACGGTGATACCGTGAGTGTGATCGCCGGTGACGACGATTAACGTGTCGGGGTTGCTGGCGGCGAATTCCTTCGCCAGTCCGACAGCCTTGTCGAACTCGATCGTATCGATGGCAGCACGCTCGCCGTCGAGAGGATGCGTCATCTTGTCGATATTGGCAGCTTCGACCATCAGGAAGAAGCCTTCCGGATTCTTCGAGAGCTTGTCGAGCGCGACCTTGGTCATTTCAACGAGTCCGGGCTGGGCCGGAAACTTGCCGACCGTGCCCTTCTTCAGGAATTCGCGATCAAGCGTCGTATCCATGTTGCCGGTGTGGAACAGGCCGAGGATCTTGCTGTCGTTGGCGCCGGCAGCGGCGGCGAGTTCCGTCTTGTCGGTCGCGAGCTTGTAACCGGCGTCCTGGAACATTTTGACGTAGTCCTTGTCATCCTTGCGCTTCGAGCCAGCAGTCGCCTGGGGCAGGAAGTAAGCCGAGCCGCCACCGAGGATGACATCCGGCTTCACGTCGAGCAGCATGCCGGTAATTTCAGCCTTGTCGTCACGGCGACGGGTATGGGAGACGACGGCAGCCGGCGTCGCGTCCTGAAGTTCGGAGGTCGTGACGACGCCGATCGACTTGGAGGTCTGGCGGCGCAGAGCTTCGCCAAAGGTTTCGACACGCGGATCGTCCAGCGTGTCGAGCGTGCGGTCGGCATAGACGCCGAGCGAGTTGATGGCGCCCTTATGGCCGGTCATATAAGCCGACATGGTGTTGGCGCTGTCAGTGGTAACCGAATCGGTGGCGGACGTGCCGATGAAGGCCATATGGTCGAGGTCGTCCATGTTCAGACGGCCGTTCGCCTTACCTTCGGTCATGCCCTTGGACATGATGCGGGCGGCGGTGCGGTGAGCAACGGAAAGGCCGTCGCCGAGGAAGAAGATGACGTTCTTGGCCTTCGGCTGTGCGTTCGTGCCGTAAACATCCCAGGTCACGGCCTTCTTTTCGTCGCCGGCGGCGACTTCAACCTTGTAGGTGCCCGGAGCGGCGATCTTCAGGCCGCGCAGGATGAGAGCGGAGCCGAGAGCCTTGTCGTCCTTGCCCTTCTCCAGTTCTACAAACTTGGCCTCGCCCCCGAGGACAGTCTTGTAGTCCTGGCCGTTGACTGTGATCTTCACATCTTCCGGCTTGACCTGCTTGGAAAGTTCGACCTTGAAGTCGAACGGTGAACCAGCGAGAATCGTAGCGCGATCAAGCGGATAGATCGAAGCTGCCTGAGCAGCGCCAGCAAGAATCGTGGTGGCCGCGAAAGCGGCGAGAAGCATACGCATGGAAAAACCCCCGTTTTTCGTTGCAGTTATTACAACGGGTCGGGGATACCCCCCGGCAATGACAGAGGGATGACAAAACGCTGCAGCATTGCAGCGCCCTTCTCCTACTCTCGTTCCGCACGCAAAAACCTTGACTCCTGTGGAAAACCTTTTATGAGCAACGACGGAAAAGGAATATCCATGGTTCGCCACGAGCACGCCATCGCTGAGCGCAATAACCTGGCAGAAAATGCCCGGTTGGATTTTGCCGTTCCGGTTTCTTCCAAAACCAAGGCCAAAACGACGACGAAAACCGTCTGACGTCTCTGGCCTGCCGCTCTCTCCCCGGCCCGGCTGGGGACAGGAAGCCGCGATGATATCGCGCTTCCCCCCTCACCGGACAAGAGGAGAGAAGAGAAAGAGAGCTTGAGAAATGGGTTTCAAAGTTGCAGTTGCCGGAGCCACCGGAAATGTCGGGCGCGAAATGCTCAACATTCTCTCCGAACGTGGTTTCCCGGCCGATGAAGTCGTAGCACTCGCCTCCTCCCGCTCCCAGGGCCTAGAGGTTTCCTACGGCGATCGGACGCTGAAGGTCTCCAATCTGGAGAATTACGATTTCTCCGACACCGATATCTGCCTGATGTCGGCCGGCGGCGAGGTTTCCAAGCGCGTCTCCCCGAAGATCGGCCAGCAGGGCTGCGTCGTCATCGATAATTCTTCGGCCTGGCGCTACGACGCCGACGTGCCGCTAATTGTTCCGGAAGTAAATCCGGACGCGATTTCGCTCTTCACAAAGCGCAACATTATTGCCAACCCGAACTGCTCGACTGCCCAGCTCGTCGTCGCGCTGAAGCCGCTGCATGACTTCGCCAAGATCAAGCGCGTCGTCGTCTCGACTTACCAGTCGGTTTCCGGCGCCGGCAAGGATGGCATGGACGAGCTCTTCAACCAGACACGCGCCGTCTTCGTTGCCGATCCGATCGAGAACAAGAAATTCACCAAGCGTATCGCCTTCAACGTCATTCCGCACATCGACACTTTCATGGAAGACGGCTACACGAAGGAAGAGTGGAAGGTTCTGGCTGAAACGAAGAAGATGCTGGATCCGAAGATCAAGGTGACCTGCACCGCGGTCCGCGTTCCTGTTTTCATCGGCCATTCTGAATCGGTCAACATCGAATTCGAAAACGAGATTACGGCTGACCAGGCTCGCGATATCCTGCGCGATGCGCCGGGCTGCCTCGTCATCGACAAGCACGAGGATGGCGGCTACATCACGCCATACGAATCCGCCGGCGAGGATGCGACCTTCATCTCGCGCATCCGCGAAGACGCAACCGTCGAGAATGGCCTCAACCTGTGGGTCGTCTCCGACAACCTTCGCAAGGGTGCGGCCCTCAACGCCATCCAGATCGCCGAGCTGCTCATCAATCGTGGCCTCGTCAAGCCGCGCAAGCAGGCAGCCTGATACCATTTGTAAACCATAATATGCTAAAGCCCTGCTCGACGAGCGGGGCTTTTTCGGGCAAATACTGCCGTATAAGCGTTCGCTAAAAGGTGATCGTGACAAAGTCGCCGGTGGCTGGCATTCTCTTGCCCGGCTTAAAAGCTATGCAGATCGAGAGCGGGGTTTCTCAATGCGCATGAAAAAATTGATTTTGGCGGCCGCCGCGGCAATGGGCGTCCTCCATACGGTACCGGCGTTCGCGCAGGGTCCCCAATGCGGCAATACCAGCGCCGGTTTCGATGCCTGGGTCGCCGACTTCAAGCAGACGGCAGCGGCCAATGGCGTCAGCCAGTCGGTCCTGAGCCGTGCCTTCGCCAATGTCAGCTATAACAAGCCGACTATCGCCGCCGACCGCGGCCAGAAGAGCTTCAAGCTGTCCTTCGACGCATTCATGAAGAAGCGCGGCGGTGCGGCCGTCATCTCTCGCGGCCGTTCGATGAAAGCCGCCAACCAGGCTCTCTTCGCTTCGATCGAGCGCCGCTTCGGCGTTCCGGCCGGTCCGCTGATCGCCATCTGGGGCATGGAAACCGGCTTCGGCAGCTATATGGGCAACCAGCATACGATGTCCGCAGTCTCCACCCTCGCCTATGACTGCCGTCGCTCGGAATATTTCACCGACCAGCTTTATGCAGCCTTGCAGCTCGTTTCGGAAGGCTATCTCAGCCCGCAAGCCCGCGGTGCTGCCCATGGCGAAATCGGCCAGACGCAGTTCCTGCCACGCAACGTCGTAAGCTACGGCGCGGACGGTGACGGTGACGGCCGCGTCGATATGGTTGGCTCCCGCGCTGATGCGCTGGCCTCTACCGCCAATTTCCTTAAGGGTCACGGCTGGCGTGCCGGCGCCGGTTACCAGCCGGGCGAGCCGAACTTCGTCGCCATCCAGGGCTGGAATGCCGCAACGGTCTATCAGCAGGCAATCGCCTATATCGGTCAGCAGATCGACGGCAACTGAAGAGACGTTCAATAGGAAAATGATACGAGCGCCGCATGCGAATGCGGCGTTTTTCAGCTGCGGATATCGTGGGTTCCGCCGGCAGCCTTGCGCCGCTCTTCCTGCGGTGCCGCCGAAGGAACAATCGGCCCGGCAACGACGCAATTGCGTCCCGAGGCCTTGGCGGCATAGAGCGCCAGATCGGCGCGCTTCACCAGATCATCGAAGTTACGATTGCTCACGGCATTTGCACGCCCCGCGCAGCCGAAGCTTGCCGTAACTCGCAGCCGCTCGCCACTCGGCAGCGCGATGTCAGCAGCCTCGATGGCCAATCGGACACGTTCCGCAACGATCGCCGCATCCTCAGGTGTCGAATCCGGCAGCAATGCCATGAACTCCTCGCCGCCGTGGCGCACCAGCAGATCGAAGGAGCGAAAGCTTTCCCGCGCGACGGCGGCTACGTGCTTCAGCACGATATCGCCTGCGTCATGGCCATATACGTCGTTGATTTTCTTGAAGTGATCGAGATCGAACAGCACGACCGAAATCCAGCGTGATCCATACTCAGCCTGCATCAGAAGCGCCAAAGCGGCAGCCTCGAAGCCACGGCGATTATAAAGGCCCGTCAGAAGATCGGTTTGGGCAGCATTGCGCAGTTCGTTGATGAGCAGTTCACGCTCTTCGGTGACACGGGCGACGAGACGGATGCCCCGAACCGCAAGCGCCACAATAAGGGCAACGAGCAGAACCAGTCCGGATGACAACGCAAGCACGATCGTCATGTGAATGTGCGAGCGCATCGACAGCTTCTGTCCGGTCACATGAATATCATCGGTTACGGAGGCGATTTTCTGCCGCAGGAAATCCAGCCGCTCGTTCTGGATACCAATCCATTTGTCTCGGATCGCCTTGTCCGGCCGCAGCGCACCCGAAACCATGGCCTTTGTGAAGGTATCGGCCCAGACCTCGTCGGGCTGAGCCCTATAGGCAAGGATCTCCCGGACGACAGGCGAGGAAGAATGAAAACGCAGGCGATCCATGCCGTTACCGAGCATCATTTCGCCTTGAACGAGCTGCTCGTGTGACATGGCGGAAAAGTCGGTTTGGTCGAAATAACGCTGGCCAAGGTTGCCGATCAGCCGCTCACCGTAGTAGGTCAGCAGGATACTCATCAGCTCGCTGGATTTGCGCATCAACACGGGATCATGGATCCTCGACGAAAGCGACGAGACGAGACCAAGCTGCTTCAATCCGGCCTGACCATAGATATGAACGGGGTTGCCGCCTTTGCCGTAATAACCTCGATCGACCGCCGAACGCGCCGCAACGATACGGCTGTAAGCAAGACGGAGATCGGAAAGCTGTGACTGCAGACCGAGATCAAGTGTTTCAACGGGCGGGAGACTGGCGTTGAAACGCGCGCGTTCGCTGTCGAGCGCGCTGCGCCTTTCCATCATGGCCGCCCTGGTTATCTCGTCCGGATTGTTGATGTAGGTTCGCGTCGCGACGAGTTCCGCCAGAATCTCATTGGCAGCAATCGATCCTCCACGAGCAAGAACATCGGCAAAGAGATGGTCATTTTCGAGCGCGCGGTACTGCATGAGCGAGGAGCGGATCAACACCACTCCTTCGACAATCATGAAGACGAAGGGCAGCAGAATGGCGGCTAGTACTGCCCTTCTGATATTCTTGAATTTCAGCACTTCGAAATTCATAACTGATCCACGCGCATATACCGCCTGCAAGCGCAGCTTAGTGGAATATCTTAAAAAACTGCTAAAGCGGTCTATCCCTAGATTTCGGGACGGATAAAATCGAGTGTCTCAGAATCCATCACCCAGAGCTCGCCGGTCGAAATGTCGAACCAGACGCCGTGAAGCTCCAGCTTGCCCTCTTCTTCGAGAGCCTTGATATCAGGGAAAGATCTGAGATTGTTGATCGAATTGCGGATGGAGACCCGCTCCAGCGCAGTCTGCCGTTCGGCCGGCGTCATGACGTTGTTGCTGCCAATCTGCTCGGCGGCAGGGCGAACGAGCGACATCCAGCGGCCGATGAAATCACCGGATGATAAAGGCTCAGCATCGGGATCAAGGGCTGCGCGGATACCGCCGCAGCGGCCATGGCCCATGACAACGATATTCTTGACCTTCAGAGCCTGCACGGCGAATTCGAGCGCTGCCGACGTGGAATGGAAATGGCCATCCGGTTCATAAGGCGGCACCATGTTGGCGACGTTGCGGATGACGAAGAGTTCGCCCGGCCCTGCATCGAAGATCAGTTCGGGAGCCGCGCGCGAGTCGCAACAGGCAATAACGAGCGTCGTCGGGTTCTGCCCGTTTTCCGCAAGCTGCCGATACCGGTCGCGGGCATCGGCATATCGCCCGCTCATGAAGTTGCGATAACCGTCCAGCAGGGAGTTAGGGAAGCTCATCATGTCTCTGGATTAGCGCGCGTGTGAGCCAAGATCAACTGCTGCGCTGCAAAAGCCTGAGACCTATTTTTTCCGCCGCTGGGCAGGATGGACGAGGTGACGCATCTGCACCATTGCCATGGGCGTCGAAAGACTGGAGGCATCGCTTGCCAGCATCAGCTCGTTGCTGCCGCGCTTGACAGCGCGCGCCAACACTTCGAACACGCTGGCGGTCGCCAGCTGCAGCGCCTTTTCATCCTCCATTCCCGAGAGCAGGCGAGAGAGAAAAAGGGCGGCAAGCAGGTCGCCGAGCCCATTTGGTGGGTTTTCAACGACACGGTGTTCAGCAAGGAGGGCGTGCCTTCCGGAGAGATAGAGATTGCCGGTGCCCCCCGCCATCATCGGCACCGCCGATGTGACCAGCATGCGTGAGGGGCCGAGCGAAAGAGCGGCCTCCATGACCGCGTTGTTGTCATCGAGTGCCGCGCCTGAAAGCCAGGCAAGTTCGTACCGGTTCGGCGTTGCGAGCGAGGCAAGCGGTATCAGATGGTCACGGATCGCCTCGGCTGTCGCTTCCGGCACGTAGAGGCCGCCGAGATCACCCATGACCGGATCGCAGACATAGAGCAGCTCCGGATTCTTCTCGCGCAAGGATGCAACGAGTTTCGCGACGGAACGGGCCTGGGCTGCGTTGCCGAAGTAGCCCGACAAGACGGCCTTGACCTCGCCGATCCACGGCGCGCGGATGAGATCGTCGATCGCCGCCTCGAAATCGGCCTCGGCGAAGGTCAGCCGTGTCGAGCGGCCATGGCCGGGATGCCAGGGCAGCACGATCGTCGGCAGCGCCCAGACCTGATGGCCGAGCGTTTCCAGCGCAAAGACAGCAGCACGATTTCCAACTGACCCCCGCACGACATGGCTGGAGATGACGATGACTGCGCCCGCTGCGTTTTCCGACATGGCATCCGAATCCGAATTTCGACCGCCGTTGATGATCTTTTTGACGAGGCGCTGTCAACCATTCTTCACGGGAGCGTGGAAATGTGCGGCGGGACGAAAAAGCCGGATAAAGTCATTTCGCCGTCGATTGGCATAAAACGACCTAAGAGCTTTCGAAATCTCTCGCCAGCATAGCCAAAAAAGCACGAAAACTACTTTTCGAAGCGCTCTTTTAAGGATTCTTTCGAAGAACCTTCTGCTACCTTGCCCACATCAAAACAATCGGGGGGATGATCCATGGCCACCAGAAACAATCCAAAACGGGAAAAGCAGATCGAGAGCGCGCGCAAAATCGCGGCCGCGACCGGCGAACCCCATCTCGATCCCGAAATCCTCTTCGGCCGTGCCAGCGGCGACGACCTCGAACTCTACACGCCGGAAATGCTTGCGCTTTCCGCCGTACACTCGGCAGCCGAGCTCGGCGCCTGGAACGGCAAGGTGCCGCGCGTCAGCATCGACACGGTCGCCGATGTCACGCCCGATGGCGTTGCAATCTCCATTCTTTCGGTGACGGATCACAATAAGCCCTTCCTCTACGAATCCGTCATGGGTGAGGTGACCAGCACCTACCGCGACATCTACATGGCAGTTCATCCGATCCTGATCCTGGAAGACGGCAAGGCTCCGGAACTCTATTCCGCCGATGTGCCGAGCGACCCGGCAAAGCGGGTGAGCCACATCCAGCTTCACATTTCGCCTCTGAGCCCCTCCCAGGCCGCCGACCTGATCAAGCGGATCAAGGCGGTACTCGAGCAGGTAGAGCTTGCCGTTTCCGACTGGAAGCCGATGCTTGCCCGCGTCGATGAAGTGATTTCAGAGCTTTCGAATTACAACGCCAGCCGCAAGAAAGCCGACCGTGACGAGGCCATCGCCTTCCTGACCTGGCTGCGTGACGAGAACTTCACCTTCCTCGGCATGCGCGACTACGTCTATTCCGGCAAGGGTCCCGATTCCAAGGTCGAACGCGACAAGGGAACAGGCCTCGGCATTCTCTCCAATCCCGAGGTTCTTGTTCTGCGCACCGGTAAGGACGCCGTGACGACGACGCCGGAAATTCTCGCCTTCCTCGATGGTCCCGATTTCCTGATCGTCACCAAAGCCAACGTGAAATCCATTGTCCATCGCCGCGCCTACATGGATTATGTCGGCGTCAAGCGCTTCGACGCACAGGGCAACGTAACGGGGGAACTCCGCATCGTTGGCCTGTTCACCTCGACAGCCTATACGTCCTCGGCCACCGAAATCCCGCTGCTGCGGTCCAAGATCGAAAAGGTGAAGGAGCATTTCGGCTTCGACCCGATGAGCCACTCCGGCCGCATGCTCGACAACACCTTGGAATCCTATCCGCGTGATGATCTCTTCCAGATCGATACCCCGCTGCTCGCGACCTTTGCAGAACAGATCAACGACCTCGCCGATCGCCCGCGCGTGCGGGTGCTGCCGCGCATCGACCATTTCGACCGTTTCGTCTCGGTCATCATCTTTGTGCCGCGCGAGGAATATGACTCGATCGTGCGCGAACGCATCGGCGCCTATCTGAAAACCGTCTATGACGGCCGTGTTTCCGCCTATTATCCGGCCTTCCCGGAAGGTGGAGTGGCTCGCGTTCACTTCATCATCGGCCGCTCGGGCGGTAAGACGCCACGCATCCATCAGGCCAAGCTCGAGGAGACGATCCGCCAGATCACCGCGCGCTGGGACAGCCGCTTCGAGATGCTCGCCGGCCCCAAGGCGCCGAAGCTCGGCGTCAGCAACGCCTTCCAGGAAGCCTTCACGCCGGATGAAGCGGTCGGCGATCTGCCCGACATCGCCGCATGCGCCGCCGGCGAGCCGATCCGCATCGAATTCTACTATCGCCAGGACGATGAACGCGGCCGCATCCTGTCGCTGAAGATCTTCCATAGCGGCGAGCAGCTGCCGCTGTCGCGCCGCGTGCCTCTACTCGAAAACCTCGGCTTCAACGTCCTGAGCGAACGGACCTTCGATATCGAAGTTCCGGCCGCCGACAGCGCCATCAACATTGTCGTGCTGCACGACATGGAACTCGAGGCTCGCAGCGGTGCGGACATTGACCTCGCACGTTTTGGCGCACCGCTCGAAGAAGCCTTCGTCGCAGCCTTCAGTGACACGATCGACAATGACAGCTTCAACCGGCTGATCCTGTCGGCCGGTCTCTCGGCCCGCGAGGTTAGTGTGCTGCGCGCCTATGCGCGCTATCTGCGCCAGGCCGGCATCGCCTATTCGCAGGATTATATCGCAACCACCCTCGACAAATATCCTGTTATCGCCGCTTCGATCTTCCGCCTGTTCCACGACACGCTCGATACGAAGCTGTCGGAAAAGGCGCGTATCAAGAAGCTCGCCGAACTGCATCAGGCAATCGAAGCCGAGCTTGCCGACGTGCCGAGCCTGGATGACGACCGTATCCTGCGCCGCTATGTCAATATCGTCGATGCAACGCTGCGCACCAATTATTTCCAGCGCAATGCCGATGGGACACCGAAGGCGATGCTCGCCTTCAAGCTCGACCCGTATCTGGTCGACGGCCTACCGGAACCGAAGCCTTTCCGTGAAATCTTCGTGTATGGCGTGGAAGTGGAAGGCGTGCATCTGCGCTTCGGCCGCGTTGCCCGTGGCGGCCTGCGCTGGTCGGACCGCGCCGAGGACTATCGTACCGAAGTTCTGGGCCTCGTGAAGGCGCAGCAGGTCAAGAATGCTGTGATCGTGCCTGTCGGTGCCAAGGGCGGTTTCTATCCCAAGAAACTGCCGATCGGCGGCAGCCGCGATGAGGTCTTCAATGCAGGCAGGGAAGCCTACAAAACCTATATCCGTACGCTGCTTTCCATCACTGACAATATCTCCGGCGCCGACATCGTCCCGCCTGATAACACGGTGCGTCTCGATGGCGATGACCCCTATTTCGTCGTCGCTGCCGACAAGGGCACGGCAACCTTTTCCGACACCGCCAATGCCCTTGCTCAGGAAGCGGGCTTCTGGCTGGACGACGCCTTCGCTTCGGGTGGTTCGGCCGGTTACGACCACAAGAAAATGGGCATCACTGCCCGTGGCGCCTGGGAAACGGTGAAACGCCACTTCCGCGAAATGGACATCGATATCCAGACGACACCCTTTACGGTGTCAGGCGTCGGCGACATGTCCGGTGACGTTTTCGGCAACGGCATGCTGCTTTCGCCGAAGATCAGGCTGGTCGCTGCTTTCGATCATCGCGACATCATCATCGACCCCGACCCGAATACGGAAAAGACGCTCGCCGAGCGCCAGCGCTTGTTCAACCTACCGCGCTCAAGCTGGCAGGACTTCGACAAGTCCGTGCTCTCGAAAGGCGCCATGATCATTTCGCGCTCGGCAAAGTCGGTTACGCTGACGCCGGAGGCCGTAGCCGCAATCGACATCGACAAGGCGGTCGCCACGCCCTTCGAGATCATGACGGCGATCCTGAAGAGCCCGGTCGACCTGCTCTGGTTTGGCGGCATCGGCACCTACGTGAAGGCCGCGTCGGAAACCGATGCGGAAGTGGGCGACCGCGCCAACGATCCGATCCGCATCACGGCCGACGAAGTGCGCGCCAAGGTAATCGGCGAAGGCGCCAATCTCGGCGTCACGCAGAAGGGCCGCATTGCCTATGGCCTGAAGGGCGGACGCAGCAATTCCGATGCCATCGACAACTCTGCCGGCGTCAACACGTCGGACGTCGAGGTCAATATCAAGATCGCGCTGGCAAACGCCATGCATGAACAGCGCCTCAACCGGGCAAAGCGCGACCAGCTTCTCGGCAGCATGACCGATGAAGTGGCCGGACTCGTGCTGCGCAACAACTACCTGCAGTCCCTGGCGATCTCACTGACATCCCGCAAAGGAACGGCAAACGGCCTGGAACTCGGCCGTTTCATGAGCGTGCTGGAAGCAGCCGGCCAACTGAACCGCAAGGTCGAGACGCTTCCCGACGACGCCTCGCTGTCCGAACGTTATACGGCCGGACGGCCGCTGACGCGCCCCGAGATCGGCGTGCTGCTCTCCTATGCCAAGATCGTCCTCTTCGACGCGCTGATCGCCAGTGAGTTGCCTGATGACCCTTATTTCATCAGCACGCTATTCAACTACTTCCCGGCCAAGATGCAGAAGTCGAACGCATCCGACATCGACACCCACCGGCTGAAGCGGGAAATCGTCGCGACCGTCCTCGCAAATGAGGCGATCAACCGCGGCGGGCCGGGCTTTACCGTGAGCATGATGGATGCCACAGCGGCCTCTGCCTCTGAGGTCGTACGCGCCGCGATCGTCGCCAGTGACGGCTTTGATCTCAACCGGCTATGGGCCGCAACCGATGCCCTGGACAACAAGGTTTCCGGCGAGGTCCAGAACCGGATTTACGAGGAGATCACCAATAACTTCACCGTGCTGACACGTCTGCTGCTGAAGACCGGCATGACCCGAGGCGGGATGGCGGAAATCATTAGCCGGCTGCAGGCTGCTCTGAAAAAACTTAAACCCGCCTTTGCCGAGCAGGCAGCAGCCGAAGTCTCAGCGCGCCAGCAGGAGTACCAGCAGGCCGGCCTGCCGGAAAAACTGGCCGCCGAAATTGCAGCTCTACCGACCCTCGCCCTCGTGCCGGAAATCATGCAGATCGCCGAACGGACCGGCGAGGCGCTGCCGCGTGCGGCCGAAAACTACTTTGCCGTGACCCAGACCTTCCGTGTCGGCCGGCTGCTTGCTGCCGGCAACCGCATCATTACGTCGGACCACTATGAAAACCTCGCGCTTGCCCGTAGCATCGACCAGATCGCCAGCGCCCGTCGCGATATCGTGATCTCCGCACTTTCCGATCACGGCAAGGAAAAGCAGCCGGTCCAGGCCTGGCATGCGCAGGACAGGATCCGCATCAACCGCATCGTCGAGGAGCTTGCGAGCCTCAGTGATGGCGCCGATCCGAACCTCGCCCGCATCACTGTTGCCGCAGGCATCCTGACCGACCTTGCGCGCGACCGGGCGAGATGAGACAGTCCGCCCCAAAAAGGAGCGGACGCTTGAATCGCATTGACTGGACAGGAACGCAGCCGCCGAAAGCCACGGAGAAGGGCATATGGGGCTGGATGCTCTTCGATTGGGCAGCCCAGCCTTTCTTCACCGTGGTCACCACCTTCATTTTCGGCCCCTACTTCGTCTCGCGGCTGACGGCCGATCCCGTCTCCGCGCAGACGATGTGGAGCAATATGGCGACGATCTCCTCGATCATCATCGCCATCCTGTCTCCCATACTAGGCTCCATTGCCGACCAGTCCGGCGCACGCAAACCCTGGATCGCCTTCTTCGCTGTGATCAAGATCGTCAGCCTCTGCTGCCTCTGGTTTGCTGCCCCGGGCTCACCAATTATCTATCCCGTCATCTTCATGATCCTTGCCTCGATCTCGGCGGAGTTTTCGATCGTATTCAACGATTCCATGATGCCGCGCCTTGTCGGCAAGGATGAGGTTGGCAGGCTTTCCAACACCGCCTGGGGTCTTGGTTATCTCGGCGGTATGATCGTGCTGATCGCCGTCGTGGCACTGCTGGCCGGCAGCCCGGAAAGCGGCAAGACCATTCTGGGCCTCGATCCGCTTTTCGGTCTCGATCCTCATACGGGCGAGGATGCGCGCGTCACCGGTCCGATTTCGGCCGTCTGGTATCTGATCTTCATCCTGCCGATGTTTTTCTTCACACCGGATGCCCGCAAGGGACTGCCTTTCGGCTTTGCCGTGCGTTTCGGCCTCAAGGAATTGCGCAATACGCTCGGCGAACTGAAGACGCGCCGCAATATCCTGACCTTCCTTATCGCCCGCATGATCTATCAGGATGGCGTCAACGGCCTGCTGATCCTTGGCGGCGCCTTCGCGGCGGGCATGTTCGGCTGGGCCACGATCGAGATCGGCATCTACGGGATCATTCTCAATGTCGTGGCAATCCTCGGCTGCCTGATTGCCGGACGCGTCGACAGGGGGATCGGCTCGAAGGTGACTGTTATCATCAGCCTCACCATGCTGTTGCTGGCCACGATCGGCATTATTTCCACCGGCCCCGGCTACACTTTCTTCGGACTGATGCCGCTTTCGACCGCCGACGGCGGTGGACTTTTCGGCACGATGGCAGAAAAAGCCTATATCCTCTATGGCCTGTTGATCGGTCTTGCCTTTGGCCCGGTGCAGGCCTCATCGCGCTCCTATCTGGCGCGCAGCGTCAGCCTCGAAGAAGCGGGCCGTTATTTCGGCATCTATGCGCTGTCCGGCCGCGCCACGAGCTTCATGGCAACGCTGTTGTTTTCGATTGTGACCTATTTGACCGGATCGGCGCATCTCGGCATGTCGACGCTGATCCTGTTCCTGGCCGGAGGCCTGGTGCTGCTGATCCGCACGCCCTATCCGGCGGATCGCGCCTGACATATTCCCCCGGCCGCAAAGCCGGGGGAATAATCCGCTGCTCCGCCTTAGAGCAATTCCAGCAAAAGTGTGTAACGGTTTTGCGTCCGGAATTGCGTCAGAACAAAGAGCTTTAGTGGCGGAAATGGCGCATGCCGGTAAAGACCATCGCGACATTGTGCTCGTTTGCCGCATCGATGACTTCCTGATCGCGCATAGAACCGCCCGGCTGGATCACGGCGGTGGCGCCAGCAGCAATCATCGACAGTAAGCCATCGGCGAAGGGCAGGAAGGCCTCGGAGGCGACTGCCGAACCATGTGTCATCGGAACGGCGAGACCAAGCGCCTTGGCCGCTTCCTCAGCTTTGAGCGCAGCGATGCGGGCGGAATCGACACGGCTCATCTGGCCGGCGCCTATACCTGCGGTCTGGCCGTCCTTGGCATAGACCACGGCATTCGACTTCACATGCTTGCCGACCTTGAAGGCGAACTTCATGTCTTCGAGTTCCTGGGCCGTGGGCGCGCGTTTAGTGACCACCTTCAGTTCCAGATCCTCGACCATGCCGTTGTCGCGGCTCTGGACGAGCAGGCCGCCGGAAACGGTCTTGGCAGTGATGCCGGCCGCACGCGCGTCCGGCAGGCCGCCGGCTGAAAGCAGGCGCAGGTTCGGCTTGCGTGCTACGATTGCCTTGGCTTCTTCGGTGACGTCAGGCGCAATGATGACCTCGGTGAAGAGCTGGATGATTTCTTCGGCCGTCGCCGCATCGAGCGTCTGGTTCAATGCGATGATACCGCCGAAAGCCGAGACGGAATCGCAAGCGAGCGCCCGCTTATAGGCCTCGAGAAGTGTTGAACCGGTTGCGACACCGCAGGGATTGGCGTGCTTGATGATGGCGCAGGCCGGCGACTTCTCCGGCAGGAACTCGGCCACGAGTTCGTAGGCTGCATCGGTATCGTTGATATTGTTGTAGGAAAGTTGCTTACCCTGCAGCAGGACGGCTGTCGAAACGCCCGGGCGCTTTTCGCCCGTCACGTAGAAGGCGGCCTTCTGGTGCGGGTTTTCACCGTAGCGCATCTCTTCCTTCAGCACGCCGCCAATGGTGCGATGACGCGGCGTATCGATCGAAAGCGCTTCAGCAAACCAGTTTGAGATGGCAGCGTCATAGGCGGCAGTACGGGCATAGGCTTTGGCCGCCATGCGCTGGCGGAAGGCATAGGCTGTCTTGCCGGCATCGGCCGACAGTTGCTCGGCCAGCTCGGCATAGTCGGCCGGGTCGGTGATGACGGTGACATAGGCATGGTTCTTAGCGGAAGCACGGATCATTGCCGGGCCACCGATATCGATATTCTCGACCGTCGTCGGATAGTCACCGCCGGCCGCACGAACATCCTCAAAGGGGTAGAGATTGACGACCAGCAGGTCGATGCCGTCGATCCCATGGGCCTTCATGGCTTCCTGATGCTCGACATCGTCACGGATCGCCAGCAGGCCGCCATGCACCTTGGGATGCAGGGTCTTCACGCGGCCATCCATGATTTCCGGAAACTGCGTCACTTCGGAAACGTCGGTCACCGCAAGTCCTTCGGCTGCGATCGCCTTGTAAGTGCCGCCGGTCGACAGCAGGCGCACGCCACGCGCCGAAAGCGCACGGGCAAGTTCGATGATACCGGTCTTGTCGAAGACAGAGAGCAGCGCGGTCTTGACTTCGACCTTGTCGGGGGCGGGGATTTTCTTGGAAATGACGGCCATGAACCTTCTCCGTTCGGGCTTCGGGAGACATCCGGGCAAGGGACGCTTGATGGGGCCGCGTTACCACAGCTTGGAGCCGGCGCAAACAGCTGCTAGCCCTTGCGCGATAAAAACCAGCGAATTTCAGGTTTCTCCGCCAAATCGAAATCGATCTCGATCTGGTCCGAGCTGCTGATACCGGCGCTGTCAGCAAAGAAAATATCTTCCGAGATCAGCACTTCATTGCCGGGAGAGGAAAACAACCAGCTTTCGCCATCCGGCGCCGTCAGCAGCACGGATTCCGTATCGTTCTGCCTCGGCACGATGGCGGGATGGATGTGGAAGCGGGCAACCGCCCGCAGCGGACCTTCGCTGTGATACCGGTCGTCCGTCACAAAACGGTCCATGCCGGTCACGATGGAGCCAGCGGCGTTCAGCGTCAGCTCCCGCTCATGGATGACGCCAAAAGCATCGAGATAGCCGTCATGCCTCGCCTTGATGCCTTCACGGCCATCCTCGGTCTCCACGCGCTCGGCGGCAACCGTTTCCACCGGCTCCGTCATCATATGGGCCAGAAAAGCCGAGGGAGAGAACCGACTAGAGGACGTATCGTTCAGGACCACGGTGGAATGGGCAGCCGTGGTGCGGGCCATCTGGACATAGCGTTGGCCTGCGAATTTCGGCGATCCCGAGTTGACGATGAAGCGGTAGCGGCCTGAGGACATTTCGAAGGAGAGACTGCCTGCATGGGCTGTTCTGAAGCAGGCGGGCGAGGGTGGTCCGGTATCGGCAATGATCACCGTCTTGCCGGCGGCAAGTCGCTGATAGCGGGAATGCGGTAGCGCTTTGAACGGCTGGCCTGCAGTCTCGTCGTAGCGCAGCACGGACATCAGCTCGTCTGCCAGCGTGGATGTCGCACCGTTGAAGAGCGCCAGATCTCCATCCTGATGGCGGAAGAAGCGCAGGGCAGGGTACATGCGGTCAATACCGGAGATCAGCTTCTGTGGCAGATCGTGGCCGAGATTGACATAGGTCTGCCGCAGCGGCAGCAGATCGAGCAGCAGCTCAAGCCCGACGCGTGGATTGCGGGAGATATGGCCTCCGTCAGGCAGAATCTGGCTGTCGAATTCGCGGTCGAGCGCCTGGGCCGCCCGCCGCACTGTCGAGGCACGCACTGGCATAGCGACAGAGGCCGTCGCGAGCGCGATGCGCAAGCGGAAGCGGACTTCACCAGTCGAATAGGGCGCCATGCGGCGCAAATAACCGATATGAAAGGCGAGCGACTTCATGAAACGGCGATAAAAACCGCGATCGGCATTCTGCAGGACGACCGGAGAATGCGCCAGCCAGGCAATGACACGCTGCGAGACGACGTCGGTCTCCCAGGCGATCCCTTCAATACGACCCCCGTGAATAGAGAGCCAACTATCGACGATCACACGGGCAACGGCCGAACCGCGCTCGCTCTTATTGGCCCGCATATGCCGCAGCCAGCCGAAGCTATGAAGCCTGACCGCAAAAGCGCGTGACGGAAGCGTCAACGTGAAGGGGGATTTGCCGCCGGTTTCCAACATACGCCCGGCAAGCGGAAACCGGCCGTCCATGATTTCTTCGGCAACGTGTGAATCGACGCCTCTCAGATCCGTCGGCGCGACGATCAGGCGTTCCGGCACCGGTATGGCATGGCGGAAGAAACGCAAGCGCAGAAGTGCGGCACGGCGCGTACCGCGCCGCCAAGCTTCCCGAACATACATGCTCGCAAGACGCCGACCGGACTGCATATCAATTGTCTATTGCCCCTCGTGGTTAAGAATAGATGAATCAAAACCGATTTCATTAGCCACGATGTATTATTTTGTGATGAAGTTGGAATATAATAGAACTTAGACGCGTCTGAGCACCGCAGCGTAGAAGCCATCGAGGCCCGATGCAAAACCATCAGGCATATCCAGCATTGTAGGAAGTGTGCGGAACTCGCCCAGTGGTGTAATCGCCTGGCTCATACCGGGCCATTTTTCGGTGTCGATCGGCACCCGTTCAACGACCTTCACATCTTCGAGAACGCGCGCCACGACCTCCTCGCCTTCCTGCGGATCGAGCGAGCAGTTGGAAAAGACGAGCACGCCGCCAGGGTTCAGCAGGGTAATAGCATGGCGCAGAAGACGCTCCTGCAGTGCTGCGAGCTTGGTGATATCCTCGGCGCCTTTCGTCCAGAGCACGTCGGGATGCCGGCGCGTCGTACCTGTCGAAGAGCAGGGCGCGTCGAGAAGAATCGCGTCGAAACGCTCCGACGGTTCGAATTTCGTAAGATCCACCGCGATCGTATCGGCTTCGAGGCCCAGCCGCTCCAGATTGGAGCGTAAGCGCTTCAGCCGATTTTCGGACTGGTCGATCGCCGTCACCTTGCCACCGGCAAGGATGAGCTGTGCGGTCTTGCCGCCCGGCGCAGCGCAGAGATCGGCAACACGCTTGCCGGTGAGATCACCGAAGAGCTTCGCGGGAATGCTCGCGGCCGCATCCTGAACCCACCATTCACCCTCGTCAAAGCCGGCAAGCAAGGGAATACCGCCTTCAAAAGCGGAAAGTCGCACGCCGCCAGTGGGTAGCACAGTGCCGTTCAGGCGCTCCGCCCAGCCTGCGGCATCGGATTTAACGGTAAGATCGATCGCCGCCGGCTCAAGCTGGGATTCCGAAATGGCAAGTGCCCGCTCTTTCCCATAGGCTTTTTCAAGCCGCGCGATGAACCACGCCGGCATTGGCGGAATGTCAGCGATCTCGGCAAGGATATGCTCCTTCTCACGGCTAAGACGGCGCAGGATCGCATTGACGAGCTTGGCGAAACGCCGATTGCGAGGATCCTGATTGGCCTGTTCGACCGAAAGGTCGACGGCGGAGTGATCGGGAACGTCGAGATAGAGAATCTGCGCAGCTCCAACGGCAAGCACATGATGCAAAGCTCGGGCACCTTCCGGCAACGGCGTTTCGAGCAGCGAGGCAATGGCGGCATCGATGCGAGGCAGATGCCTAAGGGTGGTGTTGAGGATGGCGCGAACCAGAGCACGATCGCTTTCCCCGAGCGCCTTGTAGGCCGGATTTCCATGCTCGTGATCCAGCGCGCCATCGAGCGGCAGTTTTTTGTCGACGACGGCGGCAAGGATTTTTGCGGCTGCAGCACGCGCCGGCAGGCCGGGTTTTATCGGCGCCTGCGCTGAGCGTTCTGGGGAAGGTTTATGTTTGTGAACTGGCTTCTTCTTGCCGTCTGAATTCAAGACCACGGACCCTTTGGCGGTTGCGAGCCACCGCCGCCGGAACCCGTATTCGGAACCGAGCGCGATTTGCGTGTCGGATTAGCAGCACGAACCGGCCGCGTCGAGACGTCGAAACCTCCCCGTGCCATTTCCTGCAGGGCCGCAATACGATTTTCGGTGTTCGGATGGGTCGAAAACAGGTTGTCCATGCGCTCGCCGGAGAGCGGATTGATGATGAACATATGCGCGGTGGCCGGGTTGCGTTCAGCGTCGTAGTTCGGCACATGCGCCGCACCGCGGGCAATCTTGCCGAGCGCGGAGGCCAACCACAGCGGGTTGCCGCAGATTTCAGCACCCCGCCTGTCGGCCGAATATTCGCGCGTGCGGCTGATTGCCATCTGCACCAGCATGGCGGCAAGCGGCGCAACGATCATCGCGACGAGCACGCCGACGAAGCCCAGGGCATTGTTGTTGTTCTCGCGGTTGCCGCCAAAGAAGAAGGCGAAATTGCCGAGCATCGAGATCGCACCGGCAAGCGTGGCGGTGATCGTCATGGTCAGCGTATCGCGGTTCTGGACGTGGGCAAGCTCATGCGCCATCACGCCCGCAACTTCTTCTGGCGAGAGGGCGGCAAGCAGGCCGGTCGAGGCCGCGACGGCAGCGTTCTCCGGATTGCGCCCGGTCGCAAAGGCATTCGGCTGAGGGCTGTCGTAGAGATAGACCTTCGGCATCGGCAGGCCCGCATTGTGGGCGAGATCGCGCACGATACGGTAAAATTCCGGGGCGTTGCGCTCATCGACCTCCTGCGCCCGATAGGCCGATAATACCATCCGGTCGGCATTCCAGTAGGAGAAGAAATTCATGCCGGCAGCGATGAGAAAGGCGATCATCATGCCGCCTCTGCCGCCGATCAAAAAGCCAACAAACATGAAAAGCGCCGTCATGAAGGCAAGCAACATGGCAGTACGCACGAGGTTCATCAGAGGTCTCCATCTCCTTGATTGCAGCGCGATGCTTTAAATCCTGGCGCCAACGCACTATGATTTGGTTATTCGCCAGCCATTTTCAATATTTTCAGGCGGGAGTCAGCATGCAGACGGCCGATAACGATAATGTGGAAACCCCGGTGCCAGAGGGCTCCGAGCCGCCGCGCAAGATGCTTTCCCCTGCCGCGAAGCGTGCGTTGGCCGAAGCCGAGGAGCGCCGCAAAAACGCCAGGCTTGCCGATCTGCCACCGGAGATCGGCGGACGGGGCGGAGCTGAACCCTCCCGCTTCGGCGACTATGAAATCAACGGCCGTGCGATCGATTTCTAGGTAAATATTCCCATTGACTTCAGGGCATAATCGGAATTTATTCCTGTTATGCTTAAGCCGCTTTTGATTCTTCTGTTGTCTCTTTCGTCTGTGCCGGCCCTTGCGGCACGGGACGAAATCGAAGGTCCTGTATCGGCGAAGATTATCCGGATCATTGACGGCGATACGCTGCTGGTTGCAGCAACACCCTGGCCGCAGCAGACCATGGAAGTCTATGTCCGCATTCGCGGCATAGATGCGCCCGAAATCCATTCGAAATGCGCTGAAATCCGGAAGGCCGGTCTCGAGGCAAGAGACGCGCTTGAACAAATGATATCAGGCGTTTCCAATATCCAGCTGAGGGAGATCGCCGGCGACAAATATTTCGGACGAATTCTCGCCAATGTCACTTTCGCGGATGGGCGCAATCCTGCACAGGATCTTCTTTCGGAAGGACTGGTCCGCACCTATGACGGCGGTCGCAAACCACGGGTTTTCTGCGCGGAAGAATAGGGCCGCTCCTTACGATGGAGCGGCCCTTTGACTCAAGCCGTAGCCTTGTTCTGCCGGTTAGTGATCAGATCTTCGACAACGGCCGGATCTGCCAGCGTCGAGGTATCGCCAAGCGAACCGAAATCGTCCTCGGCAATCTTGCGCAGGATGCGGCGCATGATCTTGCCGGACCGGGTCTTCGGCAGGCCGGGCGCGAACTGGATTTTGTCGGGCGCTGCAATCGGGCCGATTTCCGCACGCACATGCTTGACAAGCTGCTGGCGCAGCTCGTCTGTGCCCTCATTGCCCGCCATCAGCGTGACGTAGCAATAAATGCCCTGGCCTTTGATCGGGTGCGGATAACCAACGACGGCAGCTTCCGAGACGAGATTGTGCGAGACGAGGGCGGATTCGACTTCCGCCGTACCGAGACGATGGCCGGAGACGTTCAGAACATCGTCGACGCGGCCGGTGATCCAGTAATAGCCGTCTTCGTCGCGGCGGCAGCCGTCACCGGTGAAATATTTGCCCTTATAGGTGGAGAAGTAGGTTTGGATGAAGCGCTCGTGATCGCCATAGACCGTGCGCATCTGGCCGGGCCAGCTATCGGTGATGCAGAGATTGCCGTCGGCGGCACCTTCCAGCACCTTGCCTTCATTATCGACGAGCTGCGGCTTGACGCCGAAGAAGGGCTTGGTGGCCGAACCGGGCTTGAGGTCGGTGGCGCCCGGCAATGGCGTGATCATATGGCCGCCGGTTTCCGTCTGCCACCAGGTATCGATCACGGGGCAACGCTTGTCGCCGACGACATTGTAGTACCATTCCCAAGCTTCCGGATTGATCGGCTCGCCGACCGTGCCGAGCAAGCGCAGGCTCTCGCGGGAAGAGCGGGTAACGAAATGGTCGCCGGCGCCCATGAGCGAGCGGATCGCCGTTGGCGCCGTGTAGAAGATATTGACCTTGTGCTTGTCGATGATTTCCCAAAAACGGCCCTGGTCCGGGAAATTCGGCACACCTTCGAACATCAGGGTGGTGGCACAGTTCGCGAGTGGCCCGTAGACGATATAGGAGTGACCGGTAACCCAGCCGACATCGGCCGTGCACCAGTAGATATCACCGGGGTGGTAATCGAAGACATATTCATGTGTCATCGCCGCATAGACGAGATAACCGCCCGTCGTGTGCAGCACGCCCTTCGGCTTGCCCGTAGAACCCGAAGTGTAGAGGATGAAAAGCGGGTCTTCCGCCCTCATCTTCACCGGCGGGCATTCCGGCTTCACCGTGGCGATTTCCTGATGGTGCCAGAGGTCGCGACCCGGCGCCCAGCCGGTCTTGCCGCCAGTGCGGCGCACGACGAGCACCTTGTTGACCGTGACATGCTGGCGGGCCGCAATATGAATGGCGGTATCCGTATTGTCCTTTAGCGGAACCGGCTTACCGCCGCGGATGCCCTCGTCGCAGGTGATGATGAAGGTGGATTCGCAGTCGACGATACGGCCGGCCAGCGCTTCCGGCGAGAAGCCGCCGAAGACGACGGAATGCACCGCGCCGATGCGGGCGCAGGCGAGCATCGCATAGGCCGCTTCCGGGATCATCGGCATGTAGATGGTGACGCGGTCACCCTTCTTGACGCCATGCTTCTTCAGCACGTTCGCCATGCGGCAGACATGCTCGTAGAGCTCGTTATAGGTGATCTTTTTATCGATATAGGGATTGTCGCCTTCGAAGATGATGGCGGTCTGATTGCCGTTCGTCTTCAGGTGACGATCGATACAATTATAGGAAACATTGGTCTGGCCATCCTCGAACCACTTGATCGAGACTTTGCCGGTAAAGGACGTGTTCTTGACCTTGGTGTAGGGCTTGAACCAGTCGATGCGCTTGCCGTGTTTGCCCCAGAACTTGTCGGGGTTTTCAATGCTTTCCTCGTACCATTGCTCGTACTTGGCCTGATCGATCAGCGCACGGGTCTTCACCGGTTTGGAAACCGGATAGATCTTCTCCGACATGGGAACTCCTCCTCACAAGGCTATGCAACGGCCGATGGTTTCGACGCAGCGACCGGGACTCGAATTGCGTAATTCATATCAGGTAGTCTGATGACGGCAATTAGACAAAGGTCATTTCATTTCTGAAGAATTGCAATTCTGCGACAGTGCGGTTATATAGCGCCATATTTCCCGGACATTGTGGTGACAATCCACGGACCGCGACCGGCGCGGACGATAGAAGGACTATATCCATGGCTCAACAGCTGCTCATGCCGAAGGCGACTGCCATCTGGCTCGTCGACAATACAGCCCTGTCTTTCGACCAGATCGCTCAGTTTTGCAAACTGCATCCGCTCGAAGTCAAGGCGATTGCCGATGGTGAAGCCGCGCAGGGCATCAAGGGCCTGGACCCGATCGCCACCGGCCAGCTTTCCCGTGATGAAATCGCCCGCGCAGAGGGCAACCCGAACTACAAGCTGAAGCTTTCCGAGCCGAAGGTCCGCGTGCCGGAATCCAAGCGCCGTGGCCCGCGCTATACGCCAGTTTCCAAGCGTCAGGACCGCCCGAACGCCATTCTCTGGCTGGTTCGCAACCATCCGGAACTGAAGGATGCCCAGATTTCGCGTCTCGTCGGCACCACCAAGTCGACGATCGAGCAGATCCGCGAGCGCACCCACTGGAATTCGGCAAACCTCGCACCGATGGACCCGGTCACACTCGGCCTTTGCAGCCAGATCGATCTCGACATGGAAGTGGAAAAGGCATCCAAGGGCCGTCCGCTGCCAACCGCTGCCGAACTCGGCGCAACGCTGCAGTCCGCTCAGGAAACCGAGCGTCTGACGCCGAGCTATGAGCGTGAGGAAGAAAAGGAAATCGACGCCGATGCCGTCTTCCGCAAGCTGAGCTCGCTGCGCTCGACCCCCAAGGACGAGGATGAAGATGATCACTTCTGAGATCGTCATATCCTGAAATGAATAAACCCCGCCAGTGGCGGGGTTTTTTGTTGCCGTTCTCCTGCGCGCTATTAGCTGCGGAAGAGCGAGAGAATGTTCTGCGCCGAGGAATTGGCGATCGAGAGGGACTGGATCGCGAGCTGCTGCTGCGTCTGCAGGGCAGAGAGCTTGGAGGACTCTTCTTCCATGTCGGCGTCGACGAGGCGGCCGACACCGGAGTCGATCGAGTCACCCAGAGCGCTGACGAAGGTTTCCTGCAACTGAATTCGGGTCGAAATCGAGCCGAGCTGTGAACCTGCATTCGTCATGGCCTGGAGCACGAGTTCGACGCCGGAAAGCGCTCCATCGAGCTGGCCCTGAGTGAAGGTGGTGATGTCGAGTGCATAGATCGACGGCATCACGATGGAGACGTTGCCATAGGTGCCGTTGAATGCGGTACCGATGATGCCGCTCGTCGTTTGGATCGTGCCGTTGCTGTTCATGCCGAACAGCACGTTGCCGAGCGTGCCGGCATCAAGAACATAGTCCGTCATCTTGACCGAAACGGCATTGGAACCGTCACGGACGAAGGAGGAGACGACGCTCTTCGTGCCCGAAGCGCCGGCAACCCAGTTTTCACCGGAGAAGGACGCCGACTGAGCGATGCTTACCAGCTGTTCCTGCAGCTGGTCGATTTCTTCCTGGACCTTGGTCTTGTCGACGCCCTTTTCCGTAGCGGCGACGATCTTGGACTTGATTTCGCTGACGACGTCGATGGCATTGTCCATGGCAGTGTAGGCCGTATCGACCTTTGCAGCGCCGAGGCCGAGAGCGTCGGAAACAGCCGAGAGGGCCTTGTTGTCCGAACGCATGGTCGTTGCGATCGACCAATAAGCAGCGTTGTCGGCAGCTTTGTCGATACGATAGCCCGAGGAGACGCGGCCCTGGGTATCCTTGAGGCTGTCATTTACGCCGCGCAGGGTCTGCAGCGCTGCCATAGCAGCGTTGTTGGTGAGGATGCTTGTCATGTTCCGTTTTCCGCAATCAAAGTGAAAGGGGTCATCCGGACGAGTCCGGTAACGGCGACGCTTCATGCAAAACCCAGGAGAGCTGGGTCATTGCCGTTAACGAATGGTTGCGCCCAACATAGTTAATAATTCCTCAATTAGCTTTGCTGAAAATTTAATTTAAGTTCTCGTTAGGGCTTGCGGCGGCAGTCAATCGGCTTTGGAAAAGCGCGAGAAATCGTCAAAAATTATTCAATAATTTAAGTATCTTAGGGGAATGCCGCGAACGATGTGTGGTCGGGCATTAACTAGAAAAGCCGCGCGCTTAAACTTTTTTTCGAATTAATGAATATTATCGCTTTCCAAACAACGGCCACCGGATACCTCTTCGAATCATGAGCAATCCTCCGATTCGAAGAGATCGTTTTCCGCCATTTGTTAACGCGTGCCGAAAATCGCCGAGCCGACGCGCACGCTGGTGGCACCGAACGCAATGGCAATCTCGTAGTCACCGGACATGCCCATGGAGAGTTTTTTGACGCCGCACTTTTCCGCGAGCTTGGCGAGCAGGGCGAAATGCGGACCGGGATTTTCATCCGCCGGCGGAATACACATCAGCCCTTCAATGGCAAGGCTGAGCTCATCGCGACAGAAGTTCACGAAAGCTGCCGTATCGTCAGGTGCAATGCCGGCCTTTTGTGGCTCCAGGCCGGTATTGACCTGCACATAGAGACGCAGCGTCTTGCCCTGCCGCTTCATTTCCTCGGCAATGGCGCGCGCGATCTTCTCACGATCAATGGTCTCGATCACGTCGAAGAGCGCAACCGCT
This sequence comes from Rhizobium sp. KNZ14-9A, assembly GCF_056755015.1. NCBI lineage: Bacteria > Pseudomonadati > Pseudomonadota > Alphaproteobacteria > Hyphomicrobiales > Rhizobiaceae > Rhizobium > Rhizobium sp. KNZ14-9A. The sequence continues at coordinate 3,876,014 of NZ_JBPGXB010000002.1, read as the reverse complement.
TCGGCAGCCTTGTTGGATTGCAGCGGACCAATGAGGTGCAGCTCGATGCCGGGCGTTTCCGCCTTCAGTTCCGGCCATTTTCCCTGGCTTTCCTGAACGCGGTTTTCTCCGAAGACGCGCTGACCGGCTTCGATCGCCAGGCGAATGGTATCGGCCTCAAAGGTCTTGGAGACCGCCACCAGCTGCACGGAACGTTCCGGACGACCCGCATCCCGCCCCGCTGCAGCAACCCTGGACCATACTTCTTTCAACCGCTCTTGAAGTTCCATCGTTTCGTCCCGATAACAGGCATAAATTCATCGGCAATGCACTACTGGGCTGCCGTGGGCTTGCCAAGGCTTCTCTCCGTGAAATCGCCTCATAGCCAAGATCGAACGCGTGAAGCGCCTGCAAAACTTGACGCTTGGTTGGTTTCATGGTGAAGGTCTCGACCAACCTCCCCTGATTTTCCGGAAATTCTGATACATGGCTACCGAACGTTACAATCCGCGCGACGCCGAGCCCCGCTGGCAGCAGAAATGGAACGAGGAAAAGGTCTTCGAGACCGATAACTCCGATCCGCGCGAGAAATATTACGTCCTAGAGATGTTCCCCTATCCGTCGGGCCGTATCCACATGGGCCATGTCCGCAACTACGCCATGGGTGACGTCGTGGCACGCTACAAGCGTGCTCGCGGCTATAACGTCCTTCATCCGATGGGTTGGGACGCCTTTGGCATGCCAGCGGAAAATGCGGCGATGGAGCGCGGCGTACACCCCGCATCCTGGACTTATCAGAATATCGGCTCGATGAAGGCACAGCTGAAGGCGATGGGCCTGTCGCTGGACTGGTCCCGCGAATTCGCGACCTGCGATGTCGAATATTACCAGCAGCAGCAGCATCTCTTCCTGGACTTCCTGGAAAAGGGCCTCGTGTACCGCAAGCAGTCCAAGGTGAACTGGGATCCGGTCGACAACACCGTTCTCGCCAACGAACAGGTCATCGACGGCCGCGGCTGGCGGTCCGGCGCGCTGGTCGAACAGCGCGAACTGACGCAGTGGTTCTTTAAGATCACCGATTTCAGCCAGGACCTGCTGGACGCGCTCGATACGCTCGACCAGTGGCCGGAAAAAGTGCGGCTGATGCAGAAGAACTGGATCGGCCGCTCTGAAGGTCTCACGATCCGCTGGGAGGTCGTCCCGGAAACCGCACCTGCCGGCGAAACCGAAGTGGTGGTCTACACGACCCGTCCGGATACGCTGTTTGGCGCCTCCTTCCTGGCGATCGCCGCTGATCATCCGCTCGCCAAGGAGGCCGCGGGAAAGAATGCTGACATCGAGGCCTTCTGCGAGGAATGCCGCCGCGCTGGTACCTCTCTTGCCGCACTCGAGACGGCTGAGAAGAAGGGCATGGATACCGGCATCCGCGTGAAGCACCCGCTCGATCCTTCCTGGGAGCTGCCGGTCTACGTCGCCAATTTCGTCCTGATGGATTACGGCACGGGCGCCATCTTCGGCTGCCCTTCCGGCGACCAGCGAGACCTGGATTTCGCCCGCAAATATGGTCTGCCGGTCGTGCCGGTCGTCATGCCTAAGGACGGCGATGCCGCAAGCTTTACCATCGGCGATGTCGCCTATGACGGCGAGGGCGTGATGATCAACTCGCGCTTCCTTGATGGCAAGACGGCGGACGAAGCTTTCCAGATCGTTGCCGACAAGCTGTCGTCCACTCTGCTCGGCAACGCGCCGCAGGGCGAACGCAAGGTCAATTTCCGCCTGCGTGACTGGGGTATCTCCCGTCAGCGTTACTGGGGCTGCCCCATCCCGGTTATCCATTGCGATGACTGCGGCGTCATCCCGGTTCCGAAAAAGGACCTGCCGGTAAAGCTGCCGCAGGATGTGACTTTCGATCAGCCGGGCAACCCGCTGGACCGCCACCCGACCTGGCGGCACGTCGCCTGCCCGCAATGTGGCAAGGATGCGCGTCGTGAGACGGACACGATGGACACATTCGTCGATTCGAGCTGGTACTTCACCCGCTTCACGGCCCCCTGGGAGACGCAGCCGACCGACCCGGCTGCGGCCAACCGCTGGCTGCCGGTAGACCAGTATATCGGCGGTATCGAACACGCGATCCTGCATCTGCTCTATTCGCGCTTCTTCACCCGCGCGATGCGCGAGACAGGCCACGTGGATGTCAAGGAGCCTTTCAAGGGTCTCTTCACCCAGGGTATGGTGGTCCACGAAACCTATAGCCGCGGCGCGGGCATGCATCGCGAATGGATTTCCCCCACCGATATCCGCATCGAGGAGATTGACGGGAAGCGCAGCGCTTATCTGCTGGAAGGCGGCGAAGAAATCACCATCGGCTCGATCGAAAAGATGTCGAAGTCGAAAAAGAACGTCGTAGACCCCGACGATATCATCGCCTCCTATGGCGCCGATACTGCCCGCTTCTTCGTTCTGTCAGACTCTCCGCCCGAGCGCGACGTGATCTGGTCGGAAGCCGGCGTTGAAGGTGCTCACCGCTTCACACAGCGGCTGTGGCGTCTGATTTCGGAAGCGGCTGAAGTGCTCTCCACCGTGGAACCGAAGACGGCGAAAGACGGCGAAGCCCTCGCAATCTCTCAGCTCGCCCACAAGACGCTGAAGGCAGTCCAGAACGACTATGACAGGCTTTGGTTCAACAAAGCAGTCGCCCGCATCTACGAACTCGTCAACGCGCTGGCAGGCCCGCTGACGAAGGTCGCGGCCGGTGAGGGCGATGCAACCTATCGGGCTGCAATCCGCGATGCGGCTGAGATCCTCATCCAACTCGTCGCGCCGATGACGCCGCATCTGGCTGAGGAATGCTGGATGACCCTCGGCAACAAGGACCTCATCGCCCATACGACCTGGCCGGATTTTGATGAATCGCTCGTCGTCGAGAACGACGTGATCCTTCCCGTGCAAATCAACGGCAAGAAGCGCGCCGAATTGACAATTTCTCGCGACGCAGATCAAAATGCCGTCACCGAAGCCGTGCTGGAATTGGACGCGGTGAAGAATATCTTGAACGGTCAAGCACCGAAAAAAATCATCGTGGTTCCACAGAGGATTGTAAACATTGTCGTCTGATTTCGCCCGCAAGCTTGCGCGCCGCGCCGGCATCGTCACGATCCTTGTCTCTACGGCGTTTCTTTCCGCCTGCCAGGTTCGGCCGCTCTATTCCGAAAACACCGGCGTTACCGAAAAGCTCGGCTCCGTCGGCTTTTCCGAAGCGGGTACACGTGTCGGACAGGAAGTTCGCAATCATCTGATCTTCCTGGCTTCCCGCGGTGCCGGGGAAGTCGAGAAGCCGGATTACATGGTTGATATGCAAGTTTCGTCATACGTTGCCGATACTTTGCTTGTTCAGTCCTCGGATACGTCTCGCGCAGGCCGCGCGACCGTTTCGGTTAGCTACACTTTGCGCACCACTAAAGACAATCAGGTGATCAAGGCAGGCAGACGCGAAGCGACGGCCCTGGTAGACTTCCCGAGTCAGGAATTTGCAAAGCAGCGCGCCATCCGTGATGCCGAAAATCGCGCAGCCAATCAGGCGGCCGAATTCGTTGGAGCGGATCTTGCCGCCGCACTCAGCCGCTAAGGGAGCGGTGGCGTGGCGGAAATCAAATCCCATGAGTTCGAGGGGTTTCTGCAGAAATCCGCACGCCTGTACCGTATCTATCTGATCTATGGTCCGGACCGTGGACTCGTTTCCGAGCGCGCCGGTATGATCGCTGGAAAGACGGGCATAGATCAGAACGATCCGTTCTCCGTCACCAAGCTTGATGTCGGCGATCTGCAGAAAGAGCCTGGCCGGCTGGTTGATGAAGCCCAATCCATCGGTCTTTTCGGCGGTGAAAAGCTAATATGGGTAAAGGGTGGCGCGAATGAGAAATATCTCGTCGATGCTGTCGCGTTTCTGTCCGGCGCTTCCCTGGAAGCAGTCAGCATCATCATCGAAGCAGGTGACCTGAAAAAGGGATCTGCCTTACGCAAGACAGTCGAGGCTGCTCGTAGCGCAGCAGTTGCCATCCCCTGCTATGCTGACGACGGCCGAGCGCTGAACGCGCTGATCGACAACGAACTTTCCGCCGAAGGGTTGGGCATAACGCCTGCTGCCAGGCAAGCTCTCGTCGCGCTGATCGGGGGCGACAGAATTGCTTCGAGAAACGAAATTCGCAAACTGGCGCTCTATTGCCGAGGCATGGGAACGATCGATGATCATCACGTTACCGAAATAATCGGGGACGCCAGTGCAATTTCGGTCGATGATGCTGTGGATGCGATATTGAGCGGCAACAGCAACAGTTTCCTGCATGCGATGCAGAAGATCACCAGTTCCAAAACCTCGGTTTTTCTGGTTCTCCAAGCCTGCCTTAGACAATTTCAGCTTCTCGATACGATGCGCGCTGAGATGGATGAGAAGAGACTGCCGCCCGCGCAAATCATGCAGACGCTGGGCAGACATCTTCATTTCCGCCGCAAGCCGATTATAGAACAAGCGTTAAAAAGCTGGAGCGCAGACGCCATCTCGCGTGAAACAAAGCGCCTGCAGGCAGCCGTTCTGCAAACGAGACAGCGTCAGATATTGGAAGACAGCATCGCCATGCAGACATTGCTCTCCACGACACTGCAGTCGGCAAGACGCCCTCAAGCCTGATTAGCGGCGCTCCAGAAGCCGGCAGACTTCCTCGAGCTGCTCCAGGGATTTGTAGGAGATGCGGATCTGGCCGCCACTGGCCTTGTGATTGATGGATACATCAAGTCCGAGCGTATCCGATAGTGTGCGCTCCAGAGCCAGCGTATCGGAATCCTTCTGGTTCCTTTGAACAGGTGCGTGTGGCTCTGACTGAGCCTTGATGTCGTTCTGCGCAAGCTTCTCCGCATCGCGCACCGACATGCCCTTGGAAACAATTGTACGCGCAAGTGCCGAGGGGTCCGATGTCGAAACCAGCGCACGCGCATGCCCCGCGGAAAGGCTCCCAGCAGCCAGCATGTCCCGAACGGGCTCAGGCAGCTTCAATAGGCGCAACGAATTGGCGACATGGCTGCGGCTCTTGCCGATAATCTCACCGAGATCATTTTGGGTATATCCATATTCGGCGATGAGCTGCTCATACCCGAGCGCCTCTTCGAGAGCATTGAGATCGGAGCGTTGGACGTTCTCAACGATCGCAATTTCCAGCGCCGTCTTGTCATCAACATCCCTGATAATAACAGGGATTTCAATCAAACCCGCCAGTTGGGCTGCCCGCCAACGTCTTTCGCCGGCTATGATTTCATAGCGGTCCCGCGCGAGCGTTCTGGCGACGATTGGCTGCACGATCCCATGCTGGCGGATCGAGCTCGCAAGGTCGTGAAGCTCGGCGTCATCGAAGAAACGACGAGGGTTGCGAGGGTTGCGAGTGACGAACTCGATGGGGATCATCCGGTCGGCGCTGACCGTAGGCCGCTCCGCCTCGGCCGGAACGGGCTGATCCATTTCACCTATAAGGGCTGCGAGGCCACGGCCAAGCCGTCTTTTCGATGTATCGTCATTCATGTTCAAAACTCGCTTACTCTGTCATGCAGTCTTTCAAGCTGCCAGTCTCTGCCGCTCCCGCTGGATAACTTCCGATGCGAGCTGCAGATAGGCCTGGCTGCCGGCGCACTTGAGATCATAGAGAATAGCCGGCTTGCCGTATGAGGGCGCTTCTGAAACACGAACATTCCGCGGGATAAGTGTGTGATAGACCTTTTCACCGAGATGAGTCCGCACGTCGTTGACGACCTGCTGTGCCAGATTATTACGAGCATCGAACATCGTCAGCACGATGCCTTGAATATCGAGCTGAGGATTGACCGTTCCGCGGACCTGGTTGACGGTCTCCAGAAGCTGGCTCAAACCTTCAAGCGCGAAGAACTCGCACTGCAGCGGTACCAGCACGGAATGGGCAGCCGCCATCGCATTCATCGTCAGCAGGTTGAAGGAAGGCGGGCAGTCGAGAAGAATGTAAGAAAAAGACACCGCTTCGGGGGAAGACAATGCCTTTTTGAGCTTGAAGACGCGATCATTCTGCTGGGAGATTTCCATCTCGACTCCGAGAAGATCCATCGTCGACGGAACAATAAAGAGATTAGGAACTGCCGTTTCCAACGCAGTCTCAGCGACACCAGCTTGCCCGACCATCAGATCGTAAGAGGAAAGCTTACGATTGCGTCTATCAATACCCAAACCAGTGCTTGCATTGCCCTGTGGGTCCAGATCGATAATCAACACCCGCTCACCAATGGCGGCGAGAGCGGTTGCCAAATTGATTGCGGTGGTCGTCTTGCCGACGCCACCCTTTTGATTTGCGATGGTGATAATCCGATTACGTTCGCCCGCCATTGCCGCAATATCCGTTTCGTTAAACCAGGCGCTGGAGACTTGATATTTCGAGAATTACAGAATCTTGCTCAACAGCGCTATTGTGTTCTAGCAGATCAAAACTCCAGCGGCCACGTGCTTTCTGGATCTCTCTTTGGTAATCCCGGCCTTTATGAAAATATGCGCGATTATTTTCTTTTCCAACCATCCATGGCGCCGCGTATTCAATCAGCTTATCGAGATCGGCTAGCGCACGGGCGGAAATAGCATTACAAGCAGCTATTGCTACCGGCGCATCTTCAATCCTTATGGCATGTACCTCGCCTCGCGCGCCGGTCTCTCGTAAAGCGGTACGCAGAAATGCCGCCTTCTTATTGTTGCTCTCCACCAAGTGAACCCAACCCTGTTGCTGTTCGGCCAAGAAGATCGCGGTGATCACACCGGGAAAACCGCCACCGCTTCCGAGATCGATCCAGGTTTGAGGGTGAGGGGAGATCTGAAATATCTGCGCACTATCCGCGATATGCCGGTTCCACATATCACTCATGGTCGAAGGCGCGACGAGGTTGATCGCCTTGGCCCATTTGGTGAAAAGCTCTGCGAAATATTGCAGACGTTCTTGTGTTTCACGTGAAACACGCAATCCGTTTAATTCCATTCCCGAAGACTCTCAAACCTTGCGGCGACTACGCGACCTGCCCACGAACACTTTCACCGCGACGCAAGTGCACGAGCAAGAGCGAAATCGCCGCTGGCGTCATACCTTCCACTTTCAGAGCCTGAGCGATGTTGGCGGGCTTTTGTGTGTTGAGCTTATTCTTCAGCTCATTCGAGAGTCCCGATAGACTGCTGTAATCAAAGCTCTCAGGAATCAAGCGCGCCTCATCTCGCCGCTGTGCCTCGATGGCCGCGGTCTGACGATCCATATAAACCGAATAGATCGCCTCGATCTCCAGAGCCTCGACAACCTTCTTAGAGAAGGACTTCAGATCTCCCCACACCTGCTCCAACTGCGAAAACGCATATTCGGGATAGGACAGAAGTTCATAGGCTGTTCGGCGCTGGCCGTCGAGATTAAGATTAAGTCCTGCCTTACGCGCTTCATTCGGCGTAACGGATAAAGACTGAAGGAGCGTTCGACCGCTCTCCAACTCGTCTTGATATGCCGCAAAACGAGCTTGGCGTTCACTGGAAACACACCCAAGTTCGATCGCGCCTCGCGTAAGCCTCGCGTCAGCATTATCGGCGCGGAGTGTCAATCGATACTCCGCGCGAGACGTGAACATTCGATACGGCTCCGTAACACCCCGCGTCGTCAGGTCATCAATCATGACGCCGATATAGGAGTTTGTACGACTGAATATAAAAGGTTTGGAATTGCCACTCGACAATGCGGCGTTGAGACCTGCAGCAAGACCTTGGGCGCCAGCTTCCTCATAACCCGTCGTCCCGTTAATCTGACCAGCCAGGAAAAGCCCTGGTAGTTTTTTAACTTCCAATGTTGCCGTCAACTCTCTTGGATCGACATGGTCATATTCAATCGCGTAGCCAGGATGCAATATTTCTACGCGCTCCAAACCAGGAATCGTCCTGATGAACGCGGCTTGAACGTCGGCCGGCAGCGACGTTGAAATCCCGTTTGGATAAACGGTATTGTCGTCAAGCCCTTCAGGTTCCAAGAAAATCTGATGTCCGTCCCTCTCACCAAATTTAACGAGCTTGTCTTCAATCGATGGGCAATATCGCGGACCGACACCTTCGATTTGTCCAGAATACATCGCCGATTTTTGCAGGTTAGCGACGATGATACGGTGCGTCGCCTCTGTTGTTCTCGTTACGCCGCATTCGACCTGTGGATTCACGATCCGATCGGTCATGAAGGAGAACGGCACCAGCTCGTCATCGGCAGTTTGACGCCCGACAGATTCCCAATCAATCGTTTTCCCGTTCAAGCGAGCCGGTGTCCCTGTCTTAAGACGGCCCAGCTTCAAACCCAATTGCAGGAACGTCGTGGAAAGCCCCATCGAAGGTGGCTCCCCGGTGCGTCCTGCAGGTGTCTTCTCATTTCCTATATGGATAAGTCCCCGAAGGAACGTGCCTGTCGTAATAACAACCGACGGGCCTACGATGAGCCTTCCGTCTTTCATTATTACGCCAGCGACTCGATTGCTTTTGATATCCAGATCAAATGCATCGCCTTCGATCACATCAAGGTTCTCAATTGCCTCGATGGCATTCAACATGGCGAGGCGATAGAGCTTGCGATCGGCTTGGGTGCGCGGACCACGAACCGCTGCACCCTTCTTCTTGTTCAACATACGAAACTGGATACCTGCGGCATCAGCAATACGACCCATAAGACCATCCATCGCATCAATCTCGCGAACAAGATGGCCCTTGCCAAGCCCGCCGATGGCCGGATTGCAGGACATTACGCCGATCGTGTCGCGCCGATGCGTGATCAAGGCAGTTTTTGCGCCCATCCTCGCGGCAGCCGCGGCTGCTTCTGATCCGGCATGACCGCCTCCGATCACGATAACGTCATAACTACTGGCGCTCATGCGCTACTCCACAAAAGGTTTCACGTGAAACTTCTCACGCCGCTGCCGCCGGCGTTCCACGTGAATCATTTTCCGATACAAAACTCCGAAAAGATGACGCCAAGAAGATCTTCAACGTCGACCCGTCCGGTGATGCGCCCCAGATGATCACCGGCGAGTCTTAAAGATTCCGCCCTGATCTCCAGGCTTTGCTCTGCCTGATCGATTGCCGCCGATAGGGTAATCAGGCATTTCGAGAGCGAATCCTTATGCCGCTCCCGTGTCGGAACGGATAGAGACAATCCCTCAAACTTCTGTTCGATGAAGGAAGAAACAAAGTCCCGAAGTTCCGGAAGGCCTTCACCTGTCATTGTAGAAATCTGAAGGTCGTATGAAGCAGTTGAAGGATATAGGTCCCGCTTGGTGCCGACAATAACATGCGATGAAGCGCGTTCCAAGTCGATAGGATCTATTGGTGATGGCGACCCCATGTCAGTCAGAAAGAGCACGAGATCAGCATTGTTCAACGCCAGCTGTGCTCTCTTGATACCTTCCTGCTCCACTATATCGCCGGTGTCTCTCAGACCCGCTGTGTCATAAAGCTTGACCAGATAGCCATTCAGATTGATATCGACATGAAGCACGTCGCGCGTCGTGCCTGCTATGTCGGTAACGATCGCCACGTCCCTTTGCGCAAACCAGTTCATCAGGCTGGACTTTCCAGCATTGGGCGCCCCGGCAATAACAACTTTAAAACCATCTCGGACAATCTCTCCCATTTCAGCATGGGAAAGATGATCCTCCATCTCTCGCCGAAGCTCCGCCAACGACACCCAGATCTGATCCGAGACAGACCCGGGAACGTCGTCTTCATCCGCAAAATCCAGTTCAGCTTCAATCAAAGCGCGAGAGCGTGTAATTCGTTCCGCCCACGAATCATATAGGCGCGACAGCCCGCCGGAGCTCTGCTCCAGCGCTAGACGACGCTGCATTTCCGTCTCAGCTGCTATAAGGTCCGCTAACCCCTCGACCTCAACGAGGTCAAGCTTGCCGTTTTCAAAGGCGCGACGGCTGAATTCACCTTCCATTGCAAGTCTGGTCCCGGAAAACGTTGCCAGTTCTCTCGAGAGAGCCGATATAACTGCCTTCGAACCGTGAACCTGGAATTCGGCGGAGTCCTCGCCGGTAAAGGAAGCCGGACCAGGAAAGAAAAGAACCAGCCCGGCATCGATCGGAAAACCATTCCGAGTCCGAATCGTTCTGTAGGCGGCCGTTCGCGGTGATGGAATCCCACCGATCAGCCCCTCTAGGATTAGACAGGTCTGGGGGCCACTGACGCGAACAACCGACACGCCTGACGGCGGGGCGCCGCTCGAAAGAGCAAATATGGTGTCGTTCCACGTTTCCATATGGTCTTTGACCTATCGGTTCGTTTCCGAATCAATTCAAAACAGAAAAGGCTGGTAGTCGCGCGAACGACCCACCAGCCTCTGTCTGAGGAATCCGGCTAATAATCAGGTATTCATCGAGTCGAAGAAGTCACCATTATTCTTCGTCTGTTTCAGCTTGTCGATAAGGAATTCAATCGCATCGGTCGTCCCCATCGGAGCGAGGATACGGCGCAGAACGAAGATCTTCTGCAGATCCTGACGCGGAACGAGCAGGTCTTCCTTGCGCGTTCCCGACTTGAGAATATCCATGGCCGGGAAGATACGCTTGTCAGCCACCTTACGGTCGAGAACGATTTCAGAGTTACCGGTGCCCTTGAACTCTTCGAAGATAACTTCGTCCATACGGCTGCCGGTGTCGATGAGAGCCGTTGCAATGATGGTCAGCGAACCACCTTCTTCAATGTTACGTGCTGCACCGAAGAAGCGCTTCGGGCGCTGGAGCGCGTTGGCGTCGACACCACCAGTCAGAACCTTACCAGACGAGGGAACGACGGTATTGTAGGCGCGGCCAAGGCGGGTGATGGAATCGAGCAGGATGACAACGTCGCGGCCGTGTTCCACGAGGCGCTTGGCCTTTTCGATCACCATTTCTGCGACCTGGACGTGCCGAACCGCCGGCTCGTCAAATGTAGAAGAAATGACTTCGCCGCGGACTGAACGCTGCATATCCGTGACTTCTTCCGGACGTTCATCGATCAGCAAAACGATCAGATAGCATTCCGGATGGTTGGCGGTGATCGAGTGAGCGATGTTCTGCAGGAGAACCGTCTTACCCGTACGTGGCGGAGCAACGATCAGGCCGCGCTGGCCCTTGCCGAGAGGCGCCACGAGATCGATCACACGGGGCGAAAGATCCTTGGAGGTTGGAACATCCAGTTCCATCTTGAAACGCTCGTTCGGATAGAGCGGCGTCAGGTTGTCGAAGTGAACCTTGTGACGGATCTTTTCGGGATCATCAAAATTGATTGTGTTGACCTTGAGAAGCGCGAAATAGCGTTCGCCTTCCTTCGGACCGCGAATCGGACCCTCGACCGTATCGCCAGTCTTCAGAGAGAAGCGGCGAATCTGGGAGGGAGAGATGTAGATATCGTCCGGGCCGGGCAGATAGTTAGCATTTGCGGAGCGCAGAAACCCGAAACCATCCTGCAGGACTTCAACGACACCTTCGCCGATGATTTCGATATCCTGACTGGCAAGAACCTTGAGGATTGCAAACATGAGCTCCTGCTTGCGCATCGTGCTCGCATTTTCGACCTCGAGCGATTCGGCAAAAGCCAGAAGATCCGTCGGGGATTTACTCTTAAGTTCCTGAAGCTTCATTTCAGCCATGAAGTGACCAATACTCGTTATTTTATAAGGGGAAAGGCGATGTTGGGTCGTATTCGGTACTGCGAAAGGGGCTCGCAGGCGACTGAACTCTACACACATGCCACGAAGATGAGATGGGCGGAAAATAGCGAGTCGGAACCCGACCCGCAAGGGGGCTGCTTAAAATGACTGAAATTTAACCTCAGCAACCCCTGGGCTTCAAAAAGGCTTCACCACCACCAAGATGACGATGAGGATCATCAGTGCCGTTGGCGCCTCGTTCATGAAGCGCCAGTAACGCGCCGAACGACGGTTTTCATCCCGCTCGAACGCCCGCACGGCTCTGCTGAAAAAGACATGGACGATTGTCAGGAGGACAACCAACCCGATCTTCGCATGTAGCCAACCGCCGTGGAAACCATAGACCGACCAGGCAAGATAAAGACCAAGGATCCAGGTCAGCATCATCGCCGGGTTCATGATGATCTTGAGCAGCCGCCGCTCCATCACCTTGAAGGTCTCGGATTGAACCGAGCCAGGTTCTGCATCCGTGTGGTAGATGAAAAGGCGGGGCATGTAGAAAAGCCCCGCCATCCACGAGATCACGGCGATGATGTGAAGGGCCTTGATCCAGAGATAGAGATTATCAGGGTTCCAGACGAAGAGCCCGACAGCCAGAAGAGCGAAGAAGGCCAGCGCAAAATGGGCACGCCGGCGGGCATAGGCACCCGGCTTTTGATCAGTCTGCTTTTCCATCACGCAGCCCTCATGCCACGCACGCGATCGACAAGAAGGCGTACATTCTCCGGATCCGCTTGCGGCGTTATGCCATGACCCAGATTGAAGATCAGCGGTCCGTTTCCGAGCGCTTGAAGAATATCGTCGATACCTTCCTCCAGTGAACGACCGCCAGCCACGACACGCATTGGGTCGAGATTGCCCTGCACGGGTCCGTCCTTCTGCAGCTCGGCGGCAAAGGCAAGTGGTACGGACCAGTCGAGCCCGATCGCATCTGCTCCGGTTTTCTGCCGGTAAGTCTTGAGCATGTAGCCCGCACCTTTGGCGAAGGCGATGATCCGCGCTTGCGGCCGCCGCGCCCTGATCGACGCGATCATCCGCGCCATCGGACGGATTGCGAAAGCTTCAAATTCCCTCTCGCCGAGGACACCGGCCCAGGAATCGAAGATTTGCACCGCATCAGCGCCAGCATCGATCTGCGCGACGAGATAATCTGCAGAGACATCCGCAAGCAGCATCAACAGGTATTCGAAGGCGCGCGGATGCCTGTAGGCGAAGAGCCGAGCGGGTGCCTGATCTGGCGTGCCATGACCGGCAATCATGTAGGTCGCAACCGTCCAGGGCGCGCCACAGAAGCCAAGGAGGGTTGTCTCGGTGGGCAGCTCATTCCTCAGGCGCTTCACCGTCTCCAGGACTGGCTGCAGGTAATCGACAACGCTTTCTCCATCCAGGCCGGCGATACCCGCCTCGTCGATCGGATCCATCTCAGGGCCATGCCCCTCGGTAAAGCGTACATTGCGCTTCATCGCATCAGGGATGACCAGGATATCGGAAAATAGGATGGCGGCATCGAAGCCATAGCGGCGTATCGGCTGAAGCGTGACCTCGACGGCATGCTCAGGCGAATAACAGAGATCGAGGAAACTCCCGGCCTTCGCGCGCGTTTCCCTGTACTCGGGCAGATAGCGACCCGCCTGCCTCATGAGCCAGAGGGGTGGGGGCGTCAGGGTCTCGCCATCAAGAACCCGCATAATTTTCCGGCGCGTTTCGCTCAAGCGCTTCTTCCCTATAAAAATACAAAGATATTTTAAAAGGTTTCTATTTCTTAGAGTCGGTGTCTATCAAGGATTAAAATCCATCCACCGACAGCGCGATTTGTCACGCAGGCTGGGTTAGCGGGAACCAAGATTCGCATATTTGCGCTTAAAGCGGTAGGAAACTCGAATCCCGCAGAGATTCCAGAAGCTTCCAGGAATTCATTTTGTCACCCATCTTGTGGATAAGCTGTGCATTGTTTTGGGAAGCATAACCACAGTCCCCACACTCCACAGGTATCTCTGAAACGACCTCCGAAAGTTCCGGATGTGGATAAGGAGGCATGTTTTCCCTTGCCTCGATCCCGGCCACGCCATTAGCTCTTCGCTGTCCAGTGTTTTCAACAGGCAGCGGAAAATAGCGTGGAGAACAGAACGAACTTCTTCCATCTGCATCTGATTTCTGACTCGACCGGGGAGACTCTGATCTCCGCCGGCCGGGCCGCGTCGGCGCAGTTCAAGTCTTCTCAGCCGATCGAACACGTCTATCCGCTGATCAGAAACCGCAAGCAGCTGATGCCGGTGCTTCAGGCGATCGACAGTGAACCCGGCATTGTTCTGTACACGATCGTCGATCCGGAGCTTGCCAGCATCATTGATGAACGCTGCGCAGAAATGGGTGTGGCCTCCGTCAATGTTCTGGAACCGGTTATCGGCGCATTCCAAATCTATCTCGGCGCTCCCTCCAGAAGGCGGGTCGGCGCTCAACACGTGATGAATGCCGGCTACTTCGCGCGCATCGAAGCGCTGAATTTCACGATGGACCATGATGATGGTCAGATGCCGGAGGATTATAATGATGCTGACGTCGTCATCGTCGGCATCAGCCGTACGTCGAAGACGCCGACCAGCATTTATCTCGCAAACCGTGGCATCAAGACCGCGAATATCCCGATCGTCTATGGCGTGCCCTTGCCCGAGGCTTTGGCGGCGGCGACCAAACCGCTGATCGTCTGCCTCATCGCCACCACCGATCGGATTTCTCAAGTCCGTGAAAATCGTCTGCTCGGATCGACGCCGGGTTTCGACCAGGAACACTATACCGACCGTGCAGCAATCTCGGAGGAGCTGAAGTATGCGCGCTCTCTTTGTGCCCGTCATAACTGGCCAATGATCGACGTCACCCGGCGCTCGATCGAGGAAACGGCAGCGGCGATCGTTGCCCTGCGCCCAAAGCTGCGTTAAGCGCTGAACAACTGAATCGCTCCCGAGGAACTGGGATGACACCAAAGCTCGTTCTCGCATCGTCGAGCCCATTCCGGCGGATGCTGATGGAAAATGCCGGTCTGGCTTTTGAAGCGCATGCCGCTCAAATCGATGAACGGGCAATCGAGGCTCCTCTGGAAAAATCGGGCGCCACGCCCGATCAGGTGGCGCTCGTTCTTGCCGAAGCAAAGGCGGATGAGGTCAGCCGGCGCTTCGGTGGTGCGCTCGTCATCGGCTCCGACCAGACGATGTCGCTTGGCGCTCAGGTCTTTCACAAGCCGAAGGATATGGCGGATGCAGCCAATCATCTGAGCATACTTGGCGGCAGAACACACCGCTTGAACAGCGCGATTGCGATTGTCAGAGATGGCGAAGTCCTATGGCAGCACGTGGCGCATGCGGAACTGACGATGCGTCCGCTGACCGATGATTTTATTGCGCGCCATCTCAAGCGCGTGGGACCAAAGGCTCTGGCAAGCGTCGGTGCCTATCAGCTTGAGGGGGAAGGGATCCACCTGTTCGAGAAGATCAACGGAGATTATTTCACGATCCTCGGTCTGCCGATGTTGCCTCTCCTTGCAAAACTCCGGGAACTGGATGCGATCGATGGATGATTCACGTGAAACACATGGGCCGAAAGCGTTTGTCACGGGTTTTCCCGTCAAGCATTCGCGCTCACCATTGATCCACGGCTACTGGCTGAAGACGCTCGATCTGCCCGGCAGCTATCGGGCGCATGAGGTTGCCCCGGAAATCTTTGCGGATTTCATCGCCTCGTTAAGGGACGGTAGTGCCGGTTTCGTTGGCGGCAATGTCACGATCCCGCACAAGGAGATGGCGTTCAAACTGGCGGACCAACCGGACGAACTCTCGGAAGAACTCGGCGCATCGAATACGCTGTGGCTGGAGGATGGAAAACTTCTTGCGACGAACACGGACGGCCGCGGCTTTACCGCCAATCTCGATGAACGCCATCCCGGCTGGGACCGACATGACCGAGTCGTCATCTTCGGCGCCGGCGGTGCAAGTCGCGCTGTCATTCAGGCGGTCCGCAACCGCGGCTTGAAAGAAATCCACGTCGTCAACCGCACAGTCGAGCGGGCGCAGGAGCTGGCCGACCGCTTCGGCCCGAAGGTCCATGCGCATCCGACCGCAGCACTCGCCGAAGTAATGACCGGGGCGGGGCTATTCATCAACACCACCTCTCTCGGCATGGACGGAGAGGCGGCACCCGCCATCGATTTCTCGCCAATGCTTTCGGACGCAGTCGTCACGGATATCGTCTATGTGCCGCTGAAAACACCGATCCTCGCACAGGCAGAGGAACAAGGTTTTGCCATCGTCGATGGCCTTGGCATGCTCCTGCATCAGGCGGTTCCGGGATTTGAAAAATGGTTCGGCATGCGGCCTGTCGTTGATGAAACGCTGCGCGCATTGATAATAGCGGATATGGAAAAACACTGATGCTGAAGATCGGCCTCACCGGCTCCATCGGAATGGGTAAGTCGACGGCGGCGAAGCTCTTTGCCGAAGCCGGTGTCGCGGTCAACGATTCTGACGCTGTTGTGCACGATCTTTATGCGGGCGAGGCGGCGCCTCTGGTCGATGCAGCTTTCCCGGGCACAATGAAGAACGGTACCGTCGACCGTCAGGAACTTGGCCGGCAACTCGCTCGAGATCCAGCTGGCTTCAAGCGGCTCGAACAGATTGTTCATCCCTTGGTGCGCAAGCGGGAGAATGAATTCCTGGCACGGCAGGAGGCCGCGGGAGCAGATATGGTCCTGCTCGACATTCCCCTCCTTTTCGAAACCGACGCCGATCAGAGGGTGGATGTTATTGTCGTCGTCAGCGCCGATCCACAGATTCAGCGGGAGAGGGTGCTTGCGCGGCCGAACATGACGGAAGAAAAATTCAATATGATTCTCTCCCGCCAGATATCAGATACAGAAAAACGCCGTCGGGCCGACTACATCGTAGATAGCAGCCACAGCATCGAGACGACAAGAAAACAGGTGGCAGATATCGTCGCCGACTTGAAGAAGCGGATAGCGAAGGAAGAAGTCCCACATGCGTGAGATCATTTTCGATACGGAAACCACCGGCCTCGACAACCGCATGGACCGCATCATCGAAATCGGCGGTATTGAACTCTTCAATCATTTTCCGACAGGAAGGACGCTCCACCTCTTCGTCAATCCGGGTGATCAGAAGGTTCATCCCGATGCGCTCGCCGTCCACGGCATCACCGACGAATTCCTGAAGGACAAGCCGCCTTTTGCCGATGTCTTCGAGCAGATTCTGGAATTCTTCGGCGACGGCAAGTGGATCGCCCACAACGCCACTTTCGACATGGGCTTTGTGAATGCCGAGCTTGCCAGGCTCGGCGTTCCGCCGATCCTGCCGGATCGCGTCGTCGACACGCTCTCGCTTGCTCGCCGAAAGCATCCAATGGGACCGAACTCGCTCGATGCTCTCTGCCGCCGTTACGGCATCGACAACTCGCACCGTACCAAACACGGCGCTCTCCTCGACTCCGAACTTCTCGCCGAAGTCTATATCGAGATGATCGGCGGCAGACAGGCTGCACTGGGGCTCGGCGTTACAGGATCTGCGAGCCAGAACAAGAGCGATGCCGAGGTGGAAGAAGTCGTTGTCGCTGCCATCATGGAGAGGCCGCGGCCGTTGGCGCCGCGATTGAGCGAAGCGGAAGTTGAGGCACATGACGCTCTCATCGCCAAGCTTGGTCAAAAGGCCGTCTGGTCGAAATACGACCAGCTCAACTGAAAATAAAAATGCCCGGGTTTTGCCCGGGCATTTGAGTTTGAGAACCTGTAAAACCGGCTTAGTTCGGAACGGCATGAACCTTGGAGCGGGCCTGTTCTTCGGCAACGCGCTGTGCGAACATCTGTGCGAAATCGATCGGGTCGATCATCAGCGGCGGGAAGCCGCCATTGCGCGTGACGTCGGCAATGATCTGGCGGGCAAACGGGAAGAGCATGCGCGGGCACTCGATGAAGAGAACCGGCAGCATGTGCTCCTGCGGGAAGCCGGCAACGCGGAAGACGCCGCCATAGACGAGCTCGGTGTGGAAGACGGTCTTATCGCCTTCCTTGGCTTCAGCGATCAGCGAAAGCACGACATCAAAATCCGTTTCGGACAGCGGATTGGCATTGACGTTTACATTGATGTTGATCGCCGGTGCCTTGTCGCGGGCCTGAAGCGAGCGCGGTGCGCCCGGGTTTTCGAAGGAAAGATCCTTGACGTACTGGGCAAGGATCGAAAGGGTCGGGCTCGCTGCGCCGTTGCTGCTGTTATCGTCTGCCATGGGATTTTCCTCGAGGGGCATTGAATGGTGCCGCCATCTAACATTTCGGGAATAGGCTTACAACCCTGGGCGTCCGGCGCAGTTAATGCGCCGCCATATCAGTCTCCGAGCCGTTTGCCGGACCAGGGCGACTTGCCGTTCGGTTCACGATGATAGTCCTCTTCATCGAGATCGACCACCTTTGAATCGCCCGGCTTGCCCGGCCGGCCTCGAAATTCCGAACGCGAAGAAGCCGAAAAACCGTCGCCGCTCGCGCCAACGACAACGAAACGCTTTGCGATCGACCGCCAGAGCAGATTGCGAACCTGTGGGATAAGAAGCAGGATCGCCAGTATATCGGACAGAAAGCCCGGGATGATGAAGAGCAGCGAGGCGATGACAGTCATCGCCGGATTGAGCAGTTCCCGCCCGGGCATGGTACCGCTACGCCCTTCGGCGGACATGCGGCGCAGGATGCCAATACCCTGCCGGCGCAAGAGGAAGGAGCCGACGACAAAGCCCAGTACGACAAGCGCCAGCGTCGCGGCAAGTCCGATTGCGCGGCCGACAATTACGAAGCCAGCGATCTCGGCAAGCGGCAGAAGCAGCGCGAAAACCGGCAGCATGGAAAAACGCATCTCTTTACCCCGAGTGGCTCGGGCTCCTCTTGGCACTGGCGAAGATACCAGCCATGATTTGAATCATTCGTATAGCCGGACTATATGGGGGTAGAAATCAGGGATGTTAACAGTGAACGGCGGGATATGAGTTCAAACGACTTCATCACATTATTTTTCTTGGTGGCGGCGGTGCTGATTTTCTTTCAGCTTCGATCCGTTCTCGGACGCCGCACGGGAAATGAGAAGCCGCCGCGTGATCTCTATACGCCACGGGATGCCGTGCAGAACGACAGTGCCGATGCCGGCAAGGTCGTAACCCTGCCGCGGCGCGATGTGAACGGGGAAGAGGAAGACCGCTTTTCCGCCATCGACGCTTTCGCACCGGCCGGCACGCCGCTGAACGAATCGCTGCGCGCGCTCAACAGAGCCGATCCCTCCTTCGACCCGAAGGAATTCTTGAATGGCGCCCGTATGGCCTACGAGATGATCGTGATGGCCTTTGCTGATGGTGACCGCAAATCGCTGAAGAACCTTCTCTCCCGAGAAGTCTATGACGGCTTCGACGCGGCGATCAGCGATCGCGAAAACAAGGGCGAGAAGATGAAGTCCACTTTCGTGGGCATCGACAAGGCTGAGATCACCCATGCCGAGACCAAAGGCAGCGAGGCGCAGATCACCGTTCGCATCATCAGTCAGCTGATCTCTGCCTCCTACGACAAGAACGACACGCTGATCGACGGCGATGCTGAGAATGTCGCGGAGGTCAACGATCTCTGGACGTTCGCTCGCGATACGCGATCGCGCGACCCCAACTGGAAACTCGTCGCGACTGAATCGGAACATGACTGACGCAGCCGGCTTTGCCCTTCAGGCAGTCAGTTTCGACGCAATGGAAGGCTGGAGGGATGACGATCCCTCCAGCCTTTTTGAAGTCATGGCTACCTGTCGCCGGCATATTTCCGAAACGAAACCTTATCGTACCGGTTCGCTGGGGCTGAGTTCAGCTGATCTCCTTCCATTGCTGGAGGAAGCAGAGACATTTCGCCCGTCTTCGCCGGAGGAAGCGCGTGGCTTTTTTGAAAAGCACTGCCAGCCATTCCGGATTGTCCGGGCTGACGGCGTCAGTGGTTTCGTCACCGCCTTCTACGAACCCGAAATTGAAGTTTCCGACAGACAGGATGCGACCTTCCGTTTTCCGATCTACCGGCGCCCGGATGATCTCATCGATCTCGATGATCAAAATCGCCCCGCGCAGTTTGATGGCTCCTACGCATTTGGACGCTTGCGTGATGGGCTGATCGATGCCTATCCGGATCGCCACGACATCGATCAGGGCTATCTTGAGGGCCGTGGTCTTGAGATCGCCTGGGCGAAATCGAAGGTCGATCTTTTCTTCGTCCATGTGCAGGGTGCTGCCCGTATGCGCTATCCGGATGGCAGGATCGGCCGCATCACCTACGCCGCCAAAGCCGGCCACCCATTTTCGGCGATCGGCAAGCTATTGATCGACCGTGGCGAGATCGAGCGGGCGAGAATTTCCATGCAGTCGGTCCGCGCATGGCTTGCCACCCATCTGGACCAAGTCGACGAAGTCCTCTGGCATAACCGATCCTATATTTTCTTCCGGGGAGCACCGGTGGACAACCCGAATGCCGGACCGATCGCAGCCGCGAAGGTGCCGCTGCTTGCGGGGCGTTCGCTCGCCGTCGACCGCCTGATCCATACTTTCGGTTTTCCATTCTTCATCCGCTCCGAAAGCCTGACGCATCTCGATGCCAGTAAGCCGTTTCAGCGGCTGATGCTGGCGCTGGACACTGGTTCGGCAATTGTCGGTCCCGCGCGCGGCGACATTTTCACCGGTTCGGGCCATGCTGCAGGCGAGTTGGCGGGAACGGTACGCAACGATGCCGATTTCGCAATTCTCATCCCCAATGCCGCTGCAGCGAGGTTCCTCTGATGGCGAAGGACCGCAAGCTCAGCTCAGACGAGAGAATCCTCTGGGGAAGGGTCGCCCGCAGTACCCGGCCCATGCCAGGCAAGACGGATGAACTGACTGCGCTCGACGCCTTCCTGGCGGAGGCCGAACAGGAAAAGGCGCAAAAGCAGAAGACGGCCGCCCCGGTTCCGCAGCAATCGGTAGCTCAGACGCCCGTAAAACAGCCCTCGGGCGTCCACCATCCACTGGAGCGGCCGGTCAAGCGCAGGATCGCCAAAGGCAAGCTGGCGCTGGAAGCACGGATCGATCTTCACGGTATGGTCCAGAGCGAAGCGCATTCCTTCCTGCTCGATTTCCTGATCCGCGCGCATGAACGCGGCATGCGGCACGTCCTCGTCATCACAGGCAAGGGCAGATCCATGGGCAGCGAAGGCGCCTTGAAGCGCGCGGTGCCGCTCTGGTTCTCCAAGCCGGAATTCCGTTTTCTGATTTCGTCCTATGAACCAGCGGCCCAACATCATGGCGGCGCGGGCGCCCTCTATATCCGCCTCTCGCGGCGGGCCGGGGAAACATCGTGACGCCGTTTGCAGAAGCAGTTCGCAAGCTGCGCGCCCGCAAGGGCGTGACGCAGAAACAGATGGCGGCGGCGCTCAATGTTTCGCCTGCCTATCTCTCGGCGCTCGAGCATGGAAAGCGCGGCGTGCCGAGCTTCGATCTGCTGCAGCGCATCGCCGGCTACTTCAACATCATCTGGGACGAGGCCGAAGAGCTCTTCCTCGTTGCCGGCTCTTCCGATCCGCGCGTGGTCGTCGATACATCGGGCCTGCCGCCCGAATATACCGAATTTGCCAATCGTCTGGCCAAGCGAATTCGCAGCCTTGACAGCGCCGATATCGCCCGGTTATCGGCGCTTCTTGAAAATGACGGCAAAGGGGACGGAAAAGCGTCATAATCCCCTGATTTATGCCTTGTTTTAGGGCCTTGCCATTGGGAACTCGCTGCAAAAAACCTATATTCGACATTGAAAAAGCCGGTGATTCGCAAGGCGCGCCGTTGCTTGTGACAACAGGGAAAACCTCGACAGAATGACCGATGCACCCGCGACGGAAAACGGCGTAAACACCGAATATGGCGCAGACTCCATCAAGGTCCTGAAGGGCCTCGATGCCGTGCGCAAGCGCCCCGGTATGTATATCGGCGATACCGACGACGGCTCGGGCCTCCACCACATGGTCTATGAAGTCGTCGATAACGCGATCGATGAAGCCTTGGCCGGCCATGCCGACATCGTCACCGTTACGCTCAATCCCGATGGCTCTGTGACCGTGACGGATAACGGCCGCGGCATCCCGACCGATATTCACAGCGGCGAAGGCGTGTCGGCAGCTGAGGTCATCATGACCCAGCTCCATGCCGGCGGTAAGTTCGACCAGAATTCCTATAAGGTTTCGGGTGGTCTGCACGGCGTCGGCGTTTCGGTCGTCAATGCACTGTCCGTCTGGCTGAAGCTGAAGATCCGTCGCCAGGGCAAGGTACATGAGATGAGCTTCACCCACGGCGTTGCGGATGCTCCGTTGAAGGTGACGGGCGAAGCGGGCAACGAGACCGGCACGGAAGTCAGCTTCATGCCGAGCACCGGAACCTTCACCATGACGGAGTTCGACTACGGCACACTTGAGCACCGCCTGCGCGAACTGGCCTTCCTCAACTCCGGCGTCCGCATTCTGCTGACGGACAAGCGCCATTCCGACATCAAGCAGGAAGAGATGATGTATGACGGCGGCCTCGAGGCCTTCGTTTCCTATCTCGACCGCGCCAAGAAGCCGCTCGTCGAAAAGCCCGTTGCGATCCGCGGCGAGAAGGATGGCATTACCGTCGAGGTGGCCATGTGGTGGAACGACAGCTATCACGAGAACGTGCTTTGCTTCACCAACAACATCCCCCAGCGCGATGGCGGCACGCATATGGCCGGCTTCCGCGCCGCACTGACGCGTCAGGTCGTTTCCTATGCCGATAATTCCGGCATTACGAAAAAGGAAAAGGTGACGCTGCAGGGCGAAGATTGTCGCGAAGGTCTGACCGCAGTTCTATCGGTAAAGGTACCGGATCCAAAATTCTCATCGCAGACGAAAGACAAACTAGTTTCGTCGGAAGTTCGCCCTGTCGTCGAAAGCCTCGTCAATGAGGCCTTGAATACCTGGTTCGAGGAACATCCGAGCGAAGCCAAGATTCTCGTCGGCAAGGTCGTTGAAGCCGCCGCCGCCCGTGAAGCCGCCCGCAAGGCGCGCGAACTGACGCGCCGCAAGGGTGCGCTCGATATCGCCTCGCTGCCCGGCAAGCTCGCCGACTGCTCGGAGCGCGATCCGGCCAAGTCTGAAGTCTTCCTCGTCGAGGGTGACTCGGCAGGCGGTTCTGCAAAGCAGGGGCGCTCGCGCGAAAATCAGGCGATCCTGCCGCTGCGCGGTAAGATCCTGAATGTCGAGCGTGCACGCTTTGACAAGATGCTGTCGAGCCAGGAAATCGGCACGCTTATCACTGCGCTCGGCACCGGAATCGGCAAGGACGAGTTCAATGTCGAAAAGCTGCGCTACCATAAGATCATCATCATGACGGATGCCGACGTCGACGGCGCCCACATTCGCACGCTGCTGCTCACCTTCTTCTTCCGCCAGATGCCGGAACTGATCGAGCGCGGCCACCTCTACATCGCCCAGCCGCCGCTCTATAAGGTGTCGCGTGGCAAGTCGGTCCAGTACGTCAAGAACGAAAAAGCGCTGGAAGATTATCTGATCGGCCAGGGTCTGGAAGATGCGGCGCTGAAGCTCGCCAGCGGCGAAGTCCGTGTCGGCCAGGATCTGAATGAGGTCATTCACGATGCCCTGCGCCTGCGCGCGCTACTCGACAACCTGCATTCGCGCTACAATCGTGCGGTCGTCGAACAGGCGGCAATCGCCGGCGCGCTCAATGCCGAAACCGTCAGCAATGCCGAACGTGCCCAGGAACTGGCAATCGAGGTGGCAAAGCGTCTCGACATCATCGCCGAGGAAACCGAGCGTGGTTGGGAAGGCAGCCTCACCAGCGAGGGCGGTATCCGCCTCGAGCGCATGGTTCGCGGCGTCAAGGAGGTCATCGTGCTCGATATGGCGCTGATCGGCTCCCAGGATGCCCGTTTTATCGACCAACTCACGCCGCGGATGAAGGAAATCTATCAGACGCCGCCGGCGCTGAGCCGACGGGATGGCGATGTCGAAATTTCCGGTCCACGCGCCCTTCTCGATGCAGTTTTCGCAAGCGGCCGGAAGGGCCTGACGATGCAGCGCTATAAGGGTCTCGGCGAAATGAACGCCGAACAGCTCTGGGAAACGACGCTCGATCCGAACGTTCGCTCGCTGCTGCAGGTCAAGGTCAACGATGCGACCGATGCCGACGGCCTTTTTGCGCGCCTGATGGGCGATGAAGTCGAGCCGCGGCGCGAATTCATCCAGGACAATGCGCTGAGCGTCGCAAACCTCGATATCTGACCAAAAATCAGTCGCGAAAAAGCCCCGCAGCCATCAGGCTTGCGGGGCTTTTTATTTTGCGATCAATCGTTGCCGATGAAATGGCCGTTGAAGGCGACCTCCGAGAGCGGCTTGCGCTGGCTCGGGAATTCGCGCTCCCGGTTGCGCTCGGAAAGGATGCCCTTGTCGGCGATGCGACCGACGGCAATGCCGGCTTCAACGCGGTAACCATCGGGGACTTCAAGCTTTTCCTTGATCTCGTCATGCTTGATGCCGCCCATGCCATGTGCATGGAAGCCGGAAATGCGGGCCTGCATGGCAAGATGGCCCCACGCCGTGCCAGCATCGAAAGAGTGCGTATAGCTTGACCGTCCCTCGCTGCGGGCGCCGTTGAAGCTGCGCGAGACCACGAAGATCAGCGCTGAAGCGTTCTGTGCCCATTCCTGGTTGGCTTCGTTGAGCAGGCTCACGAATTCTTCCCAGTGCTCGGAGCCTTTTAAGGCGTAGAGGAACCGCCAGGGCTGCATATTTGCCGAAGACGGCGCCCAGTGTGCGGCGTCGAGAAGCGTCAGAAGCTGGGCTTCCTCGATGATCTCGCCGGTAAAGGCGCGGGGCGACCAACGGTCGAGAAACATCGGATCGATTGGATATTCGGATTCGCGGCTATTGGCTTTCGTCATGCTGGCTTCCGGAAGTTGGCGATGGATGGGGGATTCCATTGCGGAGATCACTTAAGTGATATTTCGGCGCTCGCTTGCTTGGCAAGCAAAGTTTGGTCACAGCCAGTGCACAATCTGTTTCCAGAAACTGGCCTTACGCGCGCGAGGAACTCCCGGTAAAGCAGCGTCAAATCCGATCGATCTGGAGATACGGCATGCTGGTGAATGGGAAATGGACCGAAGACTGGCAGCCGGTCCAGGCGAAGGATGAGAAGGGTGGTTTCGTCCGTCAGATATCGAGATTCCGCAACTGGGTGACACCTGACGGCAGCGCAGGTCCGACGGGTGAGGGCGGTTTTGCTGAGGAAGCCGGACGCTATCATCTTTACGTCGCCTATATCTGCCCCTGGGCTTCTCGCACGCTGATCGGCCGCAAGCTCAAGCGGCTCGAAGACGTCATCTCGGTTTCGATCGTCGAGCCGACGCTCAGCAAGCAGGGCTGGCGTTTTGGCGATTATCCCGGCGCGACTTCGGATGAGCTGAACGGCGTCATCTACATGCACGAGATCTACACAAAAGCGGATCCCCATTTTACCGGGCGAGCAACGGTCCCCGTTCTATGGGACAAAAAGCGTGCAACGATCGTCAACAATGAATCCTCCGACATTCTGCGCATGCTGAACAGCGGCTTTGGCGATCTTGCCCGCGGCGGTCTCGATCTTTATCCGGTCGCTCGACGCGGTGAAATCGATGCCTTCAACGAGCGTATCTATTCGTCCTTGAACAATGGCGTTTATCGCACCGGATTCGCAACGACCCAGATTGCCTATGAAGAGGCCTTTGCCGAGGTTTTCGCTTGCCTCGACTGGATCGAACCGCAGCTCGAAGGACGCAGCTTCTTGTTTGCCGACCATCCGACGGAAGCCGATATCCGCCTGTTCGTCACGCTGGTGCGTTTCGATGTCGCCTATCACGGTCTCTTCAAATGCAATCTGCGGCGTCTCTCCGACTATACCAACCTTAGGTCCTTTTGCCGGCGGATGCTGGATTGGCCCGGTATTGCCGAGACCGTGAACCTCGATCACATCAAGCGCGGCTATTATTCGATCGAGAGCCTCAACCCCACGCGTATTGTTCCGGTTGGTCCATCACTGGCGGAAATTTTCTAAGCGGGCGTACCGCTTCCGTGGCAAGTCATAATGACACCGATGAATAATTCGTTCATAGGTGGCGCATCTACTTTCCATTGAGGAGGATATTCATGAAGCTGATGCGCGTTGGAGAAGCGGGCCGCGAAAAGCCGGCCCTGCTCGATGCCGATGGCAAGATCCGTGACCTTTCCGCGCACGTGGCCGATATCGGCGGCGAGGCGATCACGCCGGCAGGTCTTGCGAAAATCGCGGCCCTTGACCCTAAGAGCCTGCCGGAACTGGCGCCCGGCCGCATCGGCGCCTGTGTTGCCGGCACCGGCAAATTCATCTGCATCGGCCTGAACTACTCCGACCATGCGGCCGAGACCGGCGCGACCGTGCCGCCCGAACCCGTTATCTTCATGAAGGCGACTTCAGCGATCGTTGGTCCCAACGACAATGTGCTGATCCCGCGCGGTTCTGAAAAGACCGACTGGGAAGTCGAACTTGGCGTGGTTATCGGCAAAACCGCGAAATACGTGAGCGAGGCCGAAGCGCTGGATTACGTTGCCGGTTACTGCGTTTCCGACGACGTCTCCGAGCGCGCCTTCCAGACCGAGCGTTCGGGCCAGTGGACCAAGGGTAAATCCTGCGACACCTTCGGACCGATCGGCCCATGGCTCGTCACCAAAGACGAAGTTGCCGATCCGCAGAACCTCGGCATGTGGCTCAAGGTCAACGGCCAGACGATGCAGAACGGTTCCACGAAAACCATGGTCTATGGCGTGGCTTTCGTCGTGTCGTATCTCAGCCAGTTCATGTCCCTGCATCCGGGCGACGTTATCTCGACGGGTACGCCTCCAGGTGTCGGCATGGGCATGAAGCCGCCGCGTTACCTGAAGGACGGCGACGTCGTCGAACTCGGTATCGAAGGTCTCGGCACCCAGAAGCAGCTCTTCGTAGCAGACCGTTAACGACTTTTCTTGCTGAAAAGCTTAAACTTTGTGCGCCAAGATAATGCCGGAGATCAATTTTCCGGCATTTTTCTTTCAAACTGTAATGTTATGTTGCTGTGCAACAAAAACCTGTTAGCCTACGTTGATGTGCCAGCGTTAACGGAAAGAGTCCGGTGCCCTTCAATTGGCGTCGTCTTTGCCGGATAGAGAAAGGTGGCGCCCTCCATGTTCTACCAGCTTTATGAATTGAACCATGCAGCGTTGGCTCCTTTCCGCGCTGCAGCAGATATCATGCGTTTTGCCTATTCCAATCCGCTGAACCCCTTCTCACAGACCCCGCTAGGGCGCACCATTTCGGCCAGTCTCGAAATGTTCGAGCGCACGACGCGCCGTTACGGCAAGCCGGAATTCGGGCTCAATGAGACTGTCATCGACGGCAAGAAGGTTTCCGTGCGCGAGGAAGTCGTCTGGGCGCGCTCCTTCTGTAATCTCCTCCATTTCTCCCGCGATGTTCCGGCCGGCCACAGCGGCGACCCGCGCATCCTCATCGTCGCGCCGATGTCCGGCCATTATGCGACGCTGCTGCGTGGCACCGTCGAGGCCCTTCTGCCCAGCGCCGATATCTACATCACGGACTGGATCGATGCGCGCATGGTGCCGATGACCGAAGGCACCTTCGACCTTTCCGATTATATCGACTACGTCATCGAGATGCTGCATTTCCTCGGCCATGACACCCATGTTGTCGCCGTCTGTCAGCCCTCCGTGCCGGTGCTGGCCGCTGCCGCAATCATGGAAGAGGCCAAGGATCCGCTCGCCCCGTCGTCCATGACGCTGATGGGCGGTCCGATCGATACCCGCATTAATCCGACAGCCGTCAACAATCTTGCCAAGGAACGGCCGCTCGAATGGTTTGCCGATAATGTCGTCATGAACGTGCCCTGGCCGCAGCCGGGCTTCATGCGATCTGTCTATCCGGGTTTCCTGCAGCTTTCCGGCTTCATGTCGATGAACCTCGACCGGCATTTGATCGCCCACAAAGAATTCTTCATGCATCTGGTGAAGAACGACGGCGAACCGGAAAAGCACCGCGATTTCTATGACGAATATCTCGCCGTCATGGACCTCACCGCGGAATTTTATCTGCAGACCGTGGAGCAGGTCTTCATGAAGCATGCGCTGCCGAAAGGCGAGTTGATGCATCGCGGCAAGCTTGTTGATCCCTCGGCCATCCGCAACGTGGCCTTGCTCACCGTAGAAGGCGAGAACGACGATATCTCCGGTGTCGGCCAGACGCATGCAGCCCAGACCATCTGCGTAAACGTCCCTGAGCACATGCGCATGCATTACCTGCAGCCGGATGTCGGCCACTATGGCGTCTTCAACGGTTCCCGCTTCCGCCGCGAGATCGCGCCCCGCATCGTCAGCTTCACGCGCCAGCATTCCCGCGCCAAGAAGCCACCGGTCCAGCGCGTCATCAAGGGCGGCAAATCGGCGTGAGTTAGAAAACGCTGATTTAATGCCATCGATTCAAGGTCTTGTTCGATTTAACCTGAAATCGTCTTGAAGGCCGGTTCCGCGGTAACCATCTGTTTTTTCAGCACTCGGCATCCTGTCGGGTGCTGAACGCGAGGATACCGCACGATGAACCAGTCAGCATTGCTTCGCCCGGATTGGACTCCGGCTACCGTTGCCTTGATGATCCTCGGCTTCATGGTTTTCTGGCCTCTGGGGCTGGCCATGCTTGCCTATATCATCTTCGGCGAGCGGCTGCGTGGCTTCAAGCGTGACGTCAACCAGGCAACGGATGGCTTCTTTGCAGGCTGCCGCCGTTCGCACGGCCGTCACCGCCCGCATTTCTCGACGGGCAACGTCGCCTTCGACGATTGGCGCAAGGCCGAGCTCGATCGCATGGAAGAAGAGCGCCGCAAGCTTGATGAAATGCGTGAGGAATTCAATTCCTACCTGCGCGAGCTTCGTCGCGCCAAGGATCAGGAAGAATTCGATCGCTTCATGCGCGAGCGCAAGAACAACCGACGCGACGATAATGGCCCGGTCGCCGAATACCAGACGCCGTAAGGCGTGATCACAAAGAATCTACGGCCGGCATCGGATACGATGCCGGTTTTTCTTTGCCCGGATTTCTCCCGAATCGTATAGAAAACCCCTATGTTTCCGCTTCCGAAGATCCGCCGTACGACGAAAAAGCCGTCGCCGCCCGAAAAGCGGACGCTGGATGTCGCCGGCCGTCTGATGCCCTTGACGATCAAGCAGCATGATCGGGCAACCCGGATCACGCTCCGTATCGAGCCGGGCGGCCGTGCATTGAAGATGACGGTGCCGAAGGGGCTTGCCGCCCGCGAAGTCAACGCCTTCCTTGATCGGCATCAGGGCTGGCTGCTGACCAAGCTTGCGAAATTCTCGACGGATGCGGGCCTGCGCGACGGCGGCGAAATTCTCTTTCGCGGTGTCAGACATCGCATCGAGCACACAGGCAGCCTCCGTGGACTGACTGAGGCTGTCGTGATGGACGGCAAACCGGTACTTCGCGTCAGCGGCATGCCGGAACATATCGGCCGGCGCATCGCGACCTTCCTCAAGAAGGAGGCGCGCAGCGATCTTGAGAGATTGTCGCGGCTGCATGCCGGTTCCATCAAGGCGCCGATCCGCTCAATTTCGATGAAAGATACTCGCAGCCGCTGGGGTTCCTGCTCTTCGGAAGGAAATCTGAGCTTCTCCTGGCGCATCGTCATGGCGCCGCCTTTGGTGATTGATTATCTCGCCGCCCATGAGGTCGCGCATCTGAAGGAAATGAACCACGGTCCACACTTCTGGGCGCTCTGCAAGAAGCTCTGCCCGCACATGGAAGAGGCGAAGTCCTGGCTGAAGCGTCACGGCAGTCAGCTGCACGCCATAGAGTTCGATTAAGCCCCGCCGTTAAATGCGGCCGCCATTGCAAATTGGCTCGACTCTTCGCCCGTTTCGTGTCACTTCGCTGCCATGAGACCGGATATCAAGATCTGCGGTTTGAAGACGCCTGAGACTGTCGAGCGCGCATTGAAGCGCGGAGCGACGTATATCGGCTTCAATTTTTTCCAGAAAAGCCCGCGTTACGTCGAGCCGGACATTGCCGGCAAGCTCGCGGAACCTGCGCGAGGCAAGGCGAAGATCGTCGCTGTCGTGGTCGATCCGAGCAATGATGATCTTGATGAAATCGTTGCACTTTTGCGCCCGGATATGCTGCAGCTCCATGGTAGCGAGAGCCCTGAGCGCGTGCTGACCATCAAGGCGATGTATGGCATCCCCGTGATCAAGGCCTTGTCGGTCCGCAGCACCGACGACCTGAAGAGGGTCGAGGCCTATATTGGCATCGCCGACTGCTTCCTCTTCGATGCCAAGCCGCCAAAAGGATCTGAACTACCGGGTGGCAATGGCGTCTCCTTTGATTGGGGTCTGCTCACCTGGCTTGACGGCAATGTCGACTACATGCTTTCCGGTGGGCTCAACAAGGCCAATGTCGGACAGGCGCTTGCAATGACGAAGGCGCCAGGTGTCGATACTGCCTCTGGTGTCGAGAGTGCGCCGGGCGTGAAGAGCCTGGACATGATCGATGAATTTTTCGATGCGGTTGAACAGGCATGCCTGCCTGAAACGACCTCAGGGAGTTGAAAGTGAACGAGACGCCTAAACCGAATTCCTTCCGCGCCGGTCCGGACGAAGACGGACGCTTCGGCATTTATGGGGGCCGCTTCGTGGCCGAAACCCTGATGCCTTTGATCCTCGATTTGCAGGAGGAGTGGAACAAGGCGAAGGACGATCCGGAATTTCAGGCGGAACTGAAGCATCTCGGCACCCACTATATCGGCCGCCCGAGCCCCCTCTATTACGCCGAGCGCCTGACCCAGCATCTCGGCGGCGCCAAGATCTACTTCAAGCGTGAAGAGCTGAATCATACCGGCTCGCACAAGATCAACAATTGCATCGGCCAGATTCTGCTCGCCAAGCGCATGGGCAAGACGCGCATTATCGCCGAAACTGGTGCCGGCCAACACGGCGTGGCTTCCGCCACCGTCGCTGCCCGCTTCGGCTTTCCCTGTGTCGTCTACATGGGTGCCACCGACGTCGAGCGTCAGGCGCCGAACGTTTTCCGCATGAAGCTGCTGGGTGCCGAAGTAAAGCCTGTCACGGCCGGTAGCGGCACGCTGAAGGATGCGATGAATGAGGCGCTGCGTGACTGGGTCACCAACGTCGATGATACCTATTACCTGATCGGCACGGCCGCCGGCCCGCATCCCTATCCGGAGATGGTGCGGGATTTCCAGGCCGTTATCGGCACGGAAGCCAAGCAGCAGATCCTTGAGGCCGAAGGCCGCCTCCCAGATCTCGTCATAGCTGCGGTCGGCGGCGGTTCGAATGCGATCGGCATCTTCCATCCTTTCCTCGATGACAAGGACGTCAAGATCGTCGGCGTCGAAGCGGGCGGCAAGGGCTTGCAGGGCGATGAGCACTGCGCCTCGATCACAGCCGGCTCACCGGGCGTGCTGCACGGCAACCGCACCTATCTGCTGCAGGACAATGACGGTCAGATCAAGGAAGGCCATTCGATCTCGGCCGGCCTCGACTATCCTGGCATCGGCCCGGAACATTCGTGGCTCAACGATATCGGCCGCGCCGAATACGTGCCGATCATGGATCATGAGGCGCTCGAAGCCTTCCAGATACTGACTCGTCTCGAGGGCATCATTCCCGCGCTCGAGCCTTCGCATGCGCTTGCCGAAGTCATCAAGCGCGCGCCCAAGATGGGCAAGGACGAGATCATTCTGATGAACCTGTCCGGCCGTGGCGACAAGGACATCTTCACCGTCGGCAAGATCCTGGGAATGGGTGAGTAAAGAGACATGACCGCACGTATGGATAAACGCTTCGCCGATCTGAAGGCGGAAGGCCGCCCGGCGCTCGTAACCTATTTCATGGGTGGCGATCCCGATTACGAGACCTCGCTCGGCATCATGAAGGCGCTGCCGGAAGCCGGCTCCGATGTCATCGAACTCGGCATGCCCTTTTCCGATCCGATGGCCGATGGCCCGGCGATCCAGTTGGCCGGCCAGCGCGCCCTGAAGGGTGGTCAAACGCTGAAGAAGACGCTGCAGCTCGCTGCCGACTTCCGCAACACCAACGATGCAACGCCGATCGTCATGATGGGCTACTACAATCCGATCTATATCTACGGCGTCGAGAAGTTTCTCGACGATGCGCTGGCATCCGGCATCGACGGTCTGATCATCGTCGACCTGCCGCCGGAAATGGATGACGAGCTCTGCATCCCCGCGCTGAAGAAGGGCATCAATTTCATTCGTCTGGCAACACCGACGACGGATGAGAAGCGCCTGCCGACCGTGCTGAAGAACACGTCTGGCTTCGTCTATTACGTTTCTATGAACGGCATCACCGGTTCGGCTCTGCCGGATCCGTCGCTGATTTCGGGTGCGGTCAAGCGCATCAAGGACCATACCGATCTGCCCGTTTGCGTCGGCTTCGGCGTCAAGACGGCAGAGCACGCAAAGGTCATCGGTGCTTCGGCCGATGGTGTGGTTGTCGGTACCGCGATCGTCAATCAGGTAGCCAACACCCTGACGGCGGATGGAAAGGCGACGGCCGACACGGTTCAGGCCGTTGCGACACTCGTTCGCGGTCTTTCCACAGGAACGCGTTCGGCGCGCCTTGTTGCTGCCGAATAGTTTCCCCACATTGGCACTAGTCAATCAGGAGTATTCGAGTTGAACTGGATCACTAACTACGTTCGCCCGCGGATCAATTCCATGCTGGGCCGTCGCGAAGTGCCGGAGAACCTCTGGATCAAGTGCCCGGAAACGGGCGAGATGGTTTTTCACAAGGACCTGGAAAGCAACAAGTGGGTCATTCCCGCTTCCGGCTACCACATGAAGATGCCCGCAAAGGCGCGCCTTGCCGACCTGTTCGACAACGGCGAATACGAAGCTTTGCCGCAGCCGAAGGTCGCCCAGGATCCGCTAAAGTTCCGCGATTCCAAGAAGTATAGCGACCGTCTGCGCGACAGCCGCCTCAAGACCGAGCAGGAAGATACGATCCTCGCCGGTCTCGGCAGCGTGAAGGGCCTGAAGCTCGTCGCGGTCGTTCATGAATTCAATTTCATCGGTGGTTCGCTTGGCATGGCTGCCGGCGAAGCGATCGTCAAAGCCTTCGAACGCGCGATTGCGGAGAAGTGCCCGCTCGTCATGTTCCCGGCTTCGGGCGGCGCGCGTATGCAGGAAGGCATTCTATCCTTGATGCAGCTGCCGCGCACGACGGTGGCCGTCGACATGCTCAAGGAAGCAGGCCAGCCCTACATCGTGGTTCTGACAAACCCGACCACCGGCGGCGTAACGGCCTCTTACGCCATGCTTGGCGATATTCATCTGGCGGAACCGGGTGCCGAAATAGGCTTTGCCGGCAAGCGCGTCATCGAACAGACGCTGCGTGAAAAGCTCCCCGAGGGCTTCCAGACCTCGGAATATCTGCTGGAACACGGCGTGGTCGACATGGTCGTCAAGCGTCATGATATTCCAGAGACGCTGGCGCGTCTGTTGAAAATCCTGACCAAGAAGCCGGCTGCGGCGGCAAATGATGCCAATGGAGTGATTGCTCTGGCGGCGAGCGCCTGAGCAGCAGATCTCACAGAATAGGGCGGGCCGATGACAGACAGAGGCCAGATCGCGGTGAGTGAGGCGGCGCAGGAAATCGAAAAGCTCATGGGATTGCATCCCAAGGGCTACGATTTGTCATTAGCCCGCATCAAGCGCCTTCTGGAGGCGCTTGGCAATCCGGAGCGGAACCTTCCCCCCGTCATCCATATCGCCGGCACCAACGGCAAGGGCTCGACATCGGCTTTCTGCCGCGCGCTTCTGGAAGCGGGCGGCTACAGCGCCCATGTCCATACCTCTCCGCATCTCGTTAACTGGCATGAACGTTACCGTCTGGGTGTTCCAGGCGGGCGTGGTCAACTGGTTGATGATGCCGTTTTCGCAGAAGCTTTGCGACGCGTGGCGAAGGCCAATGGCGGGGAGAAGATCACCGTCTTTGAAGTACTCACGGCCGTCACTTTCATTCTTTTCTCTGAACATCCGGCCGATGCCGCAATCATCGAGGTCGGTCTCGGCGGTCGTTTCGACGCGACGAACGTCATCGAGGATCCTGCCGTTTCGGTCATCATGCCGATCTCACTCGATCATCAGCCCTATCTCGGAGACCGGGTGGAGCTGATCGCTGCGGAAAAGGCAGGCATCATGAAGCGCGGCCATTCCGTCGTCATTGGCCATCAGGAGTATGACGCAGCCCTTGACGTGCTAATGTCGACGGCCGAGCGGTTGCACTGCCCGAGCGCCGTTTTCGGCCAGGATTTCATCGCGCATGAGGAATATGGCCGGCTGATCTATCAGGATGATTTCGGCCTCGCGGATCTGCCTTTGCCGCGCCTTCCCGGTCGCCATCAATATGCCAATGCAGCCGCCGCCATCAGGGCTGTCAAGGCTGCAGGCTTTACCGTCACCGAACCGATGATGGAAAAGGCAATGGAAACGGTGGAGTGGCCCGGCCGCCTGCAGAAATTGACGGAAGGCAGGCTTCTGAGCCACGCGCCGGCACGGTCGGAAATCTGGGTTGATGGCGGCCATAATCCGGGTGCTGGTGAAGTTATTGCCGAAGCCATGGCAAATTTCGAAGAGCGCCAGTCCCGTCCGCTGTTCCTGATATCGGGTATGATCAACACCAAGGACCCGGTCGGCTATTTCAAGGCCTTTGCAGATCTGGCGGAGAAGATCTATTGCGTGCCGATCCGCGGCAGCGAGGCGATGATCGATCCGGTGATTCTGGCCCACGCCGCCTATGATGCCGGGCTTGTGGCCGAACCGATGTCATCAGTCACCGACGCCCTGGACGCCATCGCTTCGAGCGTCGACCCGGAGGCGGCGCCGCCACGTATCCTCATCGGCGGCTCTCTTTATCTCGTCGGCGACGTGCTGGCGGAAAACGGCACACCCCCTAAATGAAAAAGCCCGGCATTTGCCGGGCTTTTTGCATCGAACTATCGATATCATCAGGCTGCGCTGGAAATCCAATTGGAAAGCGCCGTCTTCGGCTTTGCACCGATGGAGATATCGGCAACTTCGCCGCCCTTGAAGATTGCAAGCGTCGGGATCGAGCGAACACCGAACTGGGCAGCCAGTTCCGGGTTTTCATCGATGTTGAGCTTGGCAACCTTGACCTTGCCGGCCATTTCCGTGGCGATTTCTTCGAGGCTCGGAGCAATCATTTTGCACGGACCGCACCATTCAGCCCAGAAATCGACGACGACTGGTTCTGCGGACTCCAGAACTTCCGACTGGAAGTTGTTGATATCGACCTTAACGGTAGCCATAGGCTGCTCCTTTACCGGAATTTGCTGTTGCGTAACATGTGAGGGTGCGGTGCCGGAATTTCAATGTCCGATATTTCACTTTGTGTTGAGTCCCGCAAGTGCCGAAGCCAAAGCCTGTTCGCCAAGAGTATGGATGGTCGCATTTTCCGTATAGACCAGCATGCAATCGATCCGTTTGGCAGGATAGAGCGGCTTCAATATTTCCCGATAGATCGCAAGCTGCGCCTTGTGCGCAAAAGGGATTTTGTCTTCGTTTGTCGGTGGAACGCGATTTGTCTTGTAGTCCAGAATGACGACGCTGTCTGGCAGGACAGCAAGCCGGTCAATCCGGCCGGAGACGGCATATTCCCGGCCTTCCAGCGTCAAGGTTCCCATGATCGAAATTTCCGCCTGGGCATGAACGTTGAAGATGGCTTGAAGTCTTTCATCTTGCAAAAGTTTCACAACCGAATCGACTAGAGCCTGACGCTCGATGGCCGGCCAGAATCGCGCTGCGCGTTCAGCATAACGCGTTGCTGCATCGGCCCGCTCCTCCGCTGGAATATCGGGAAGAGCCTGGAGCATCCGATGGATAAGACGGCCCTTTTCCAGGGAACGATCGCTGCCCTCTTGATCGCCGAAGAGCGGCGAGGTCACCAAGAGATCATCGGCCTCCTCATCGATGATCGTTCCGGCACCGGAAGGGCTAAGCGGCCGCGGCAGTTGTTTTTGCGGCGGCAAAGGGCGGAAAAGGTCCGGGGGGACCGTTTCGACAGTTGCCTGTTCAGGCGCACGGTCCATTCGCTCGAAGCTGCGCTCGACCTGCGGCACACGCCAGCGCATGCCGTCCCACTCGCCATCCGGGCCCGCGAAAGTCGCCTTTTCGACATGCGGATGCTCCGCGTCGAGCGCGGTGGAAATCATCATATGCCAGGTGTCGGTGTTCAGCCGCACGCCGCGATAGCCGCAGACGATCAGCCGGTCGGCGGCGCGTGTCATCGCCACGTAGAGCAGGCGCCGGTATTCCTCTTCGGCAAGAAGCTGGATGCGCGCTGCATCGGTCAACGTCAGCGAATTGCCGAGATCACTGACGGGAATCCACACCGGTATCGGCGGCTCGTCCGGCCCGGCATCAAGCAACCGGAGCTTTGGCAGGTGGGTGTGGGTAAAAGCCTTGGAGCCGCCATCGACCAGAAAGACGATTGGCGCTTCGAGACCTTTGGAGGCATGCACCGTCATGATGCGCACCTCGTTGCGGCCCTTGTCCTGTTCGCGCTTCACTTCCGGCGCTTCAAGCTCAAGCGTCGAGATGAAGGATTGCAGGCCGGGGAGACCCGATGTCTCGTGGTCGAGCGCAAAGGTCAGGAATTCGTCGAGGATATCGCTGACTTCGGTACCGAGCCGCGCCAGAAACTGCCGCCGGCCGCCATGACTGCCGAGGACACGGGCATAGAAATCATGGACCGAAAGGCTTCGGGACTGGGCAAGAAAGAGCTCCAGCCTTGCGACGGCCGCGCCGAGGCGCTCATTGCCGTCGGCGGCATATTTGCGAAGATGGTGCCAGACGCTTTCATGGTCGTCGCGCAGCGCCGCAACCGCAAAAATATCCTCTTCCGAAAGATTGAAGAGAGGGCTTTTCAGGAGAGCGGCGAGCGAAAGATCGTCTTCCGGCAGGAGCAGAAAACGGCCGAGCGCCAGCAGATCCTGTACGGCGATATGACTGGTCAGCACCAGCCGGTCCGCGCCGGCGACGGGGATGTCGCCACGCCGCTTCAGTTCACGCGTCAGCGCATTGACGAAGGCGTCGCGTTTGCGGACGAGAACGAGGATATCGCCGGCTTCTATGAAGCGTTCCTTGCCCTTTTCGACGATCGTTTCGCGTCCGACGAGATTACCGATCGTATGAGCGATGCGCCGTGCAAGAATGGCGGCCGGCGCGCTCTCGGGCGTCGCATCGAAGGGAGCGGTCCAGTCCTCCTCCTTTACCACGACATCGGGCACGACCATCTCCCAGAGATCGACGGCCCCAGGATGGCCGATACGGCTGGAGCGATGAACGACCGGCTCGGTGCCGAGGCCGCGTGCATTCTCCGGTGGGGTGAAGATGTGATCGACAGCGAGCAGAACGTCGGAGGTAGAGCGGAAGGACAGCGGCAGGCGAACGGTCGAGAAGGCGAGGCCGCTGTTCTGCACGCGACGCTGCGTTCGTTCCTTCTCCTCGGAAAACCGTTCCGGCCGCGCGCCCTGGAAGGAATAGATCGACTGTTTCTCGTCACCGACGGCAAACAGTGTCCGGACGAGAGGCCGCGAACTTTCTCCTGAGAAGAAATCCTCCGCCAGCGACTGGATGACGCTCCATTGAACAGGGCTGGTATCCTGCGCCTCGTCGACGAGGATATGGTCGATACCCTGATCGAGCTTGTAATGGATCCACGGACCGACGCCACTCTTGGTGAGCAGGTCCGCAGTGCGGGTGATCAGGTCCTCGAAGTCGAGATGGCTGCGCTGTTTTTTCAGCTCCTCATAATCCCGGTTCAGACGGTCCGCGAGCACGAGAGCGGCATGGGTTGCTGTGTGCATCCGCATCAATTTCAGCCGGTCGCGGCAATTGACGACATGCGCACGCGCAGAGGCGATAGCATCGCCAAGCTGCGGCGCTTCGGCAAGCATCACCTTGACAAAGAATTGCCCGTCCGTCTTCGGCTCACCTTTCGATGTCAGGAAAACTTTCTCCAGAATCTGCGCGCGCGCGGTAACATCCCGTTCGCGGGCGGCGCGACGCAAGCCCTCGGCGACGTCTTGAGCCTTCGCGCCACCCTTTGTAGCGGCGAGCGAAAGATAAAGTTCCAGCACCGCATCCGAGAGACCCGGCAAGGGCCAGTATCGCTCGGCCAGCCCCTCTTCCGTATCATCAGGTGAAAGCCCGAGTTTCTTTCGCAGCAACTTGTCGGCGCCGCCATGCTGTTCGGCAGTGGTTATGAAGCGGCGTATGGCGTTGCGGTTGGCAACGATCTCGCCGAGCAGATTTTCAAGCCCGGATTCATCACCGAGATTAAGCACATAGGTGAAGGCACCAGCGAGGTTCCGGTCGTTCTCCGGTGCCGTTGCCGTCAAAAGTGAACGCCGCGCATCGGCAAGCAGCGTCTCTGCCGCCCGGTCGTCGAGAACCGAGAAGTGCCCGGCGACGTTTGCTTCCAGCGGAAACTGGTGCAGCAGTGCTTCGCAGAAGGCGTGGATCGTCTGGATCTTCAGACCACCCGGTGTCTCCAGTGCCTTGGCAAACAGTCGTCTTGCTTCCGCAAGCTTCAGGGAATCCGGCTCACGACCTTCGATCTGGGTGATGCGCTTGGCAAGTTCCTCATCCGGAAAAATCGCCCATTCTGCCAGCCGCTCGAAAACGCGGTTCGACATTTCGGAGGCGGCAGCCTTCGTATAGGTGAGGCAGAGAATGGCGGAAGGCCGTGCCCCGGCAAGCAGCAGCCGGATCACCCGCTGGGTCAGAACATGCGTTTTGCCGGAGCCGGCATTGGCCGACACCCAGGCAGAACGGGCCGGATCAGAAGCGATCGCCTGCTGGATCGTCGTCCAGCCGATCCAGGTACCGGGATCGTCACCCTCCGGAAGCGCGGTCGGATCATTCATCGCCTCCTCCTTCCGGGTCAGCAGTTGCCCATTCCGCAACGCGGGCAAGATGATCGTAATCGCCGCCGAAATCGAATTGTTGGGCAGGGATCAGCCGCGAGGTAAAACCCTTCTCGCCGGACTGCAGCAGGGTGACGAATTTTACCAGCTGGTCGATCGATTCTTCGGCAAGCTGCATTGCCGATTTTGCCTTGTCGCTGTTGGCCTCCTCGTTATTGACCTTGTCCACCAGGAAGCGGCTGCCCGGCCGCAAGCGGACATAGAGGAGGTCGTTCGGTACAAGGCTGCCGGCATCACGGAAGGCGCCGGCCTGAAGGGCAGCGGCCTCAAGCGCGAGCTGCGGGTCGAGCAAGGCGCGGGCCTGTGTCGGAGAGGGGTTGTAGCCAGTCTTGTAGTCTATGATGTCGGCGCTGTTTGGCCCCTTGATATCGATACGGTCGGCAACGCCGGTGAGCCGGATATCGATCCCATCGAGTTCGACACCGCCCCTCACTTCCGTCAGCCTCTTTTGCACATCGGGCTGCCGCCCGGCCTCCCATTTCAGGAAAGCGCGCGCGACTTCGCGGAAGCGCGGCCGCCAGACGGCGTCGATATGCGGCGGCAACTGCTCCATGTCGAAGAGTTCGGTCAGGATGATTTCCATCGCCGCTGCCGCCTCCGGCGTTCCTGCTGTATGGTCTTCGCGAACAAAGCGATCGATAATCTTGTGGTAGAGAGTACCGCGTTCCGCTGCGCCCGGATCGCGATTGAATGGGTCGACGGGATCGAGCCGCAGCACGCGCCGCGCATAAATCGCATAGGGGTCGCGGCGCAGCCGACCGACTTCGCTGAAGGAATAGGATTTGGGCTGCAGTTCCCGTGGCGGCTTGGGAGAGGGCCTCTGCGCTGGCGCCTGATTGTCGCCGAGGTCTATCTGGTTTGCCCAGTGAACGAAGCGCGCGCCCCGCTTGCGCAATTGCTCTTCGAAATCTTCGCCGCCGAGCGCCAGCAGCCGTTGCAGCCACCGGGAGGCGACCGTTGGCGTCGAACCCTGGCGCAAGGCGCGTGAATAGATCAGATGGCGCGTCCCGTTCGCCATCTCGAAATCATGCGCCAGCTGGCCGATGCGCCGTTCCGGCGGCTCCAGCCCGATTTCTGTCTTCATCATACGGGAGACGAAGGGATTGTTGGCGGTCTGTCCTGGCCATGATCCTTCATTGAGGCTGCCGAGTATCAGCGTATCGACATTCTGCAGGCGCGCTTCCAGCGTCCCGAAAATAAAGAGGCGAGGGTGGCTGAGGGCACCGGGCTTGACGGCATGGCCGGCGGAGAGCGCCACCATGATATCGATCCATTGCGGCCCATCCGCTTCCATCTGGCCATCGGTATCGATGACTTCGCCAAGCAGGCTCGCCAGGGCATCGCCCGCTTCACCGGACCAGAGGCCTGCCAGATTGCCATGTTCGTCGGCAGCGATACCTTCCAGGGCGCGGCCCGTCCGTTCGGCCCATTGCGAGAGCGAGATGCCGGTCGTCAGGCCATCATCATCCCCACGATGCCGCACGAGCGCCGATACCAGTGGTTCCACGGCACGTTCAACTTTCTGGGCTAACCTGCGGGCCATCTCCGCTGCTTCAGATGGCAGCGATTTGCGCCACACCGGCACGTGCCTGTCGAGCGCTTGCTCCGAAAGCTGATGGTCGAGCAGCTGTTCGAGCGATCCGATATCAACCTCCGTCACGCCGCCGCGCAGCGCCAGCAACTCCAATGCCTCGACAGCCCCGGTCAGAAAGCCGCGCTCCAGCCCGAAGCGGGCAAGCGGATGTTTGAGCAGCGAAACGATGGCGACCGGATCGCCGGGACGCAGAGTTGATTCCAGGAGCAATTGCAGCAGCGTGCCCTGCGGCGTTGCCGAAAGTGGCGTACCGGCTGAATCGTCGGCGAGAATGCCGAAGCGGGAAAGCTCCGCCATAACACGGCGCGCCAGATTGCGGTCTGGCGTAATAAGCGCAGCTCTGCTTTCGCCATCGCTGCCCGGCTGTTCCAGTGCAAGCCGCAGAGCAACGGCAATCGCCGTCGCCTCCTCGCGCTCGTTGGCGGCTTCGATCATCGATACGTCCGCGAATGCCGCGGCAACGGTCCCTTCCGGCAGGTCTTTTTTCCAATCGCCCCAGCCGCTCGTCGCCTCTGATGGAGTAAGCGCCCGCGAGAGGACTTCCGCCCGAGAGCGCAGATCGGCTTCCGCTTCCTCGATCGGCTGAACGTCCTCGCGGCTGAGTTTCAGCCGTTTCAGCAGAACGGAAAGACCATACTGCGGATGCGTGCGGCTTGCCGGGTTGGCCCGTTGACCCGGCAGGAGATCAGGAGCGACCAGAGACCAGTGCTCCTCCGGCATGGAAAGGTCGAGGCCGGGCAACACGATCACGCCTTCCGGAAGGTTCGCCACGGCGCCGATGAGATCGGCCGTGGCAGGAAGCGAACCCGTCGAGCCGGCGATGATGATCGGACCGGCAGGCTTCATCATCGAGAGACGGCCGGCCTCGGCGCGCAGGATGGCATTGCGATGGCGGGCCGGCGACGATCGGCCAAGTTCGATCAGGCGTTCCGGCCAGAAGGCACTGGCGATCTGCAGGAACTCCGCCGTCAATTGCCACCAGGCCGCATAATCACCCGTATCAAGCTTGCCGAGTTCAGACCATGCAAGATCCTCGGTTTCGATCGAATCGATCAATTCCGCCAGATTGCGGGCAAGCCAGATGGCATCCGCCGGGCTTGCCGGCGCGACGAGAGGCGATTCCGAATGGATATGCCGGACGATCTCCGGCAGCTTGTTGCGCCAGGCAAGGATCAGCCGGGCCAGTTCCAGAAGGCGCGCGGTATTGGAAAGCGGCTGGGCAAGATCG
Source organism: Rhizobium sp. KNZ14-9A (assembly GCF_056755015.1). Lineage (NCBI taxonomy): Bacteria > Pseudomonadati > Pseudomonadota > Alphaproteobacteria > Hyphomicrobiales > Rhizobiaceae > Rhizobium > Rhizobium sp. KNZ14-9A. The sequence goes on along the minus strand of NZ_JBPGXB010000002.1, from coordinate 3,834,283 downwards.
ATCGTCGCGGGCAGCGCCTCGTCAAAATAGCCGCTGTCGTCGTCCGTCTCTCCCAGTGGCCGGATGACCGGCAGGATCGCCGAGCGGCCGCCGAGCAGATCGACGAATTCCGAACGCAGGACACGTACGGCGCGCCGGGTCGGCAGATAGATCGTCACCTTGGCAAGCGAAAGCGGATCAGCGGGATCATGCCGGAAAAGAGGTGTCAGGCGTCCGTCACAAAGCGAACTTGCCAGCGTCTTCAGGAAGGGGAGGCCGGATGGGATCGTCAGAATGCGTGGCCGGTGCCGCTCTACCATGCGTCACGCAAACGTCCGGAACCGCCGGATCGTCTCCTCCGCATCGTCAATAGCGTCAGGCGTGCCGACCGTCAGCCAATGGCCTTCCATCATCATGCCGAAAAGCCGGCCGCGGGCGATCGCCTTGTCGAAATAGATATTGAGGTTGAAGGCTTCCTCGGGTGCATCGTCCAGCAGTGCGGGGCGCATGACGATCGCACCGGCATAGACAACTGGATTGGAGGGATCGTCACGATAGCGCGTCAATCGACCGTCAGGTCCCAGGCTGAAATCATTCTTGCCGTTATGCCCCGTCGTGTCCTTGATGCGCACGCATAGCAGGGCCATATCCATGCGTTCGGCATCGAAGAATCCGGCTAATCGTCGCAGATTGCTTGGTTGACCCGCCGGCTCGCCGATCCAGAAAAGATCGGCATTCATGACGAAGACCAGTTCGCGGCCGAGCAGCTTCAGCCCCTTTGCCAGTCCGCCGCCGGAATCCATCAGCGCCTCGCGCTCGTCGGAAACGAGGATATCAAGCCCGGGATAGCTCTTAAGGTGAGCTTCCATCTGGTCGGCGAAATGATGGACATTGACGGCCGCTCGCTCCACACCGGCTTCGACAAGCGAATCCAGCGCATAGTTGATCATCGGCTTTTCGCCGATCTTCACCAGAGGCTTCGGAATCGTGTTGGTAATCGGGCGCATGCGGGTTCCGAGCCCCGCGGCCAGTACCATGGCTTGTCTGATGGTCATACTGATCCGGTCTTATGATTCGACTGGGACTATTCCAGCCCTTGCGCACCATTCGCGCAAGGGGGCAAGCGCCTCGTGTTCCAGCGCCACCTCCAGATAAGACAGCGTACGCGGCATATGTTGCAGATAGCCGGGTTTGCCGTCCCGCTGCAAGAGCCGCACCCATAGGCCGGCAAGTTTGCAGTTGCGTTGCGCCGACATGATAGCCCATGCCTTCATAAACCCAGCTTCGTCAAAACCGCCCTGGGCCTGTCGGAGCGAAAGGTAGTCGTCCATTAACTGACGGAAGAGATCCGGTTCGATCGTGACGCGGGCGTCTTGAACGATGGAAGCAAGATCATATGCGGTCGGTCCGATCATCGCATCCTGGAAGTCGATGATGCCGATCTTGCGGATGCCGCTTTCATGTTCCCGCCAGATGATGTTGGGCGAATGGAAGTCGCGTAGCAGCAGGTTCTTTTCGGCCGATTGCAGCTCGTCGATCAAATGGTCCCAGATCGCGAGATACTCTTCGCGCTCGGCATCCGTCGGCGCCGTGCCACGTTTCCAGGCAATATGCCAGTCGAGTATCAGCCGCACTTCCATCTTCATCGCCACGCGATCGAAGTCTGGAATGTGATGCGTATGCGCGGTAGAAACCGGGATGCCCTGCGGGATCTGCATCGAATGAAGATGGGCAAGGCAGCCAACGCTTTGCCGATAACGCTCGGCGATCGGCCGTCCGTCCTCATCCAGCACGCCTTCGGTACCGAGATCCTCAATCAGCAATATGCCCTGTTCGTAATCGACCTTGTAGATCTCCGGCGTCGCAAAGCCCCGCTCGCGCAATGCATCGGCGATCGCGACGAAAGGATAGGCATCCTGTGCCAGATGCGCGACCTTGGGGTAGGGCTTGCCTTCATAGACCGGCGGTCCTTCGGGATGCGGCCGCCAGTCCATGAGTATCTTTCGCGAAGCGTCGCTCGGATAGACGTATTCGTAGGCCCGAAGCGAGGCATCCCCGGTCAGGAATCGGCGTTTGGCTTCTCCGTAACCGGCATCGGCAAGGAAGCCGCGGATCGCGAGCACGCGGTGGATACGGTCTGCAGTTTTCTCCGGCGCCGTGATCGCGGCACGGCGGCCGGTACCTTCATGTTCGAGGCGCAGGGAGATGCGCGATACGGGCAACTCACCTTCCGCCATCTCGGGCCATTCGACGATGCAGATGCCGTTTTCCAGCGCTTCGTCGAAGCCGAGCTCCGTCAGTTCCGAGGGGTCGCCGAGCCGGTAGAGATCGAAATGCGAGACGGGAATGCGCAGATCGTAGGATTGCACCAGCGTGAAAGTCGGGCTTGGAACTTCCAGCCCTTCATCATCAGCCATGGTGCGCAGGAAAGCCCGCGCCAGTGAGGATTTTCCGGCGCCGAGATCGCCCGACAGCGCCAAGCAATCACCGGCTTTCAGCGCCAGCGCCAGATCATTGCCGAGGCGGAGGGTTGCCGCCTCGTCTTCCAGGAAAAGCGAGATGACGTCGACTTGCGTCATTCGGCAGCGACGGAATGCGGCAGGTTGATGGAGGGGATGCGGCAGGTCACCGTTGTTCCCCTGCCGGGCTCGCTGTCGATGCTGACTTCGCCATTATGCAGGCTGACGAAGCTGTCGACGATCGAGAGGCCAAGCCCGGCGCCGCCACGCTTTCCACTCTTGGCCCCGGTTGCGAAACGGTCGAAAACGGTCGCGATCATATCGGGCGAAATACCGGGGCCGCGATCCCGCACCGAGAAGACGAAGTCCGTACCTTCTCGGCGGCATTCCAGCGCAATCGATGCGCCCTCGGGCGAGAAATTGGCGGCATTGGCCAGAAGCTTCAGCAGGATCTGCTTCAGCCGCTGCGGATCGGCAACGATCGAGCCCAGATAGGCGGGCGCGGTGATCTCCAGCGAAACGCCGCTCTCCTGCAGCCTGTCGGCGATCTGCATGGAAACGTCGTCGAGAAGATCGGCGAGATCGATTTCCGCATAGTTCAGCCGCATGATGCCGGCATCGACGGTCGCAAGATCAAGGATGTCGTTGACGAGCGTCAAGAGCACCGAGGACGAGGTGGCGATATGGTCGATATATTCGGCTTGCCGCTCGTTCAGCGGGCCTACGCCCGGCGTGCGCAGCAGATCGGTGAAGCCGATGATGTTCGTCAGCGGCGAGCGCAGCTCATAGGAGACGTGCTGCACGAAGTCATTCTTCAGCTCGTCCGCCTTGCGCAGCGCCTCGTTCTTTTCCGTCAGCGCCCGTTCGGCTCGTACGCTGTCGGTCATGTTGACGAAGGTCAGCATGGTCTGAGCGTTGGGCAGCGGGATGACAGCAAAGTCGAGCACGAGGCCGGACAGCAGTTCGAGCGTTCCCTGGCTGGAACGACGCTCGTCGTCGAAGCTGGTGATCAACTCTGCAAAGGTCTTCCAGCCGTCGGGCTGGTCATAGGACGGGGCGCAAGCCTCGCCGATGCCACGGATATGCGTGCCGGGCTTGGCTTCAGTCTCCGTGATGCCCCAGAGCGCCCGGAAGGCGGGGTTGGAGAGGCGGATACGGCCGTCAGGCCCGAAGACGGCAACGCCTTCCGAAAGGTGATCAATCGTCTCGCCTTGTACCTTCACCAGCGTATTGTAGCGCGTTTCGAGATCGACCTGCTCGGTCAGGTTCTCGAAGACCCATGTCGCGCCACCCTGCGGATGCGCGGTCGCAAAGACGCGCAGCGTCTGTCCGTTCGGCAGGTGCCAGAGGTCGGATTGCGTATCGAGCGAACGATAGACGGAAAGCGCCGTTTCCTTCCACGATTTCCAGTTCAGTTGGTCCGGCAGTTTCTTGGCTGCACGAAGGCGTTCCAGAAGTTCGCTATTGTCAGGCTTGCTTTCGAGGAACGCGATATCGAGCTCCCAGAGCGACACGAAGGCCTGATTGTAGAATTGCAGCCGGCGGTCGCCGCCGAAAATGGCGACGGGTGTCGCCAGATGATCGAGTGTTTCAGCATGGCTCTTAAGCGTCCGCTCCAGTTCAGCGCGAACCGCTTCGATATCGGAAACATCGACGGCAAGGCCGGCCGAGCCGCTGGGGACCTTTACGTCGACCACATCAAAGAACGTGCGGTTGCCGCGCACGACTGTCGAAATCGTGTCGTGGAAAGGCGATTCCGGCGTTGCCGTGGCGTGGATGCGCTCGCGCGCGATCGTCGTCAGGATTTCACGGCCTTCATTGACGGCCTGCTGCGGCGATTGCGCTTCCACGGCATCGCCATAGGCATGGTTCACCCAGGTCAGACGCCCGACGGTATCACGCTGCCAGGCCGGCATATCGATGGCGTCGAGCATGGTTTGAAAGGCGGAGATCGACGTCATCAGCCGATCGCGCTCGATCTTCAGTTCAGCCAGCTCGGCGCGCAGATTGTTGAGCGCCACGAAGCGCACGAAGGCGCGACCGCCGGAAACCCGGCCTTGTGCTTCGATTACCTCGTCTCTGATAGTCTCGATCACCATGTCGAAACTTTCGGCCTGTTCACGGAGACGGCCGACCGCCCGCTCCAGCTCGGAAGCCGATCGCGCCTTCAGCCAGAGACCGAAGGCAAGGAATTCATTGTCCTGTGGAGCGCCGGTTTCCGGCGGAAGCTGACCGAGGAGTTCCGGTCGGGCGACGCCATCCCAGATGACGATGCGCCGGTTCTTGTCGGCAATGAGCGCCTCATATTGGGAGATGCGCTGCTGCGCGTCCGAAAGCGCCGAGCGGATCTCGCGGCTTTCATTTTCGAGATTGCCGCGCTGGCGCACCAGCCAGAGCGTCGAAAGCAGGGCGGCTGAAATGACGCCAATGACGACGGAAAGGCCGACGACTTGCGAGGAGGTGAAAAGATGTGCTGACGCACCAATATCTGGCTGCGCCTGCGCCAGAGCCGGCCAAGCCGGTGCGACGACTGCAGTGCTCGCAGCGCACAGCTTTGCAATACGTGCCAAAGACCAATGCTTTTGCCTTGCAGTCACAAGGACCGCGGCAAACCTATATTTTTGGCCTGCCTGAAGCGGACGGTCCGCGGCATATGCGCGACCCTCCACCTGGCTGGGCAGGCTGTGTTTCATTTCCGACATCCTCGGTATGTCTCCGTCCTTTAATGTGCCGCATCACGACAAGACATCCCATTTTCGTGGAAAACGGAGAGCTCCGAAGCCACGAATCAAGTCTCAAAACAATACTTCGGAAGGGAATCGTCGGAAAGAGAGCGCCCAAAAAATAAGCCCCAGCATTTGTCAATGCTGGAGCTACCACATCTTGTGGATATCGAAGAGGAAATCAGTATCTGTAGTGGTCGGACTTGAACGGACCCTGCGGCTTCACGCCGATATAGGCAGCCTGCTCTTCGCTGAGCTGGGTAAGCTTTACGCCGAGCTTGTCGAGATGCAGGCGCGCGACCTTCTCGTCGAGGTGCTTCGGCAGGATGTAGACCTTGTTCTCGTACTGGCCGGGCTTGGTGAAGAGCTCGATCTGCGCCAGCGTCTGGTTGGTGAACGAGGCCGACATGACGAAGGACGGATGGCCCGTTGCGTTGCCGAGGTTCAAGAGGCGGCCTTCGGAGAGAAGGATAATGCGGTTGCCCTTCGGGAACTCGATCAGGTCGACCTGCGGCTTGACGTTTGTCCACTTGAGGTTACGCAGCGCGGCAACTTCGATTTCGTTGTCGAAGTGGCCGATATTGCCGACGATCGCCATGTCCTTCATCTGACGCATATGGTCGATGCGGATGACGTCCTTGTTGCCGGTCGTGGTGATGAAGATATCGGCGGAGGAAACGACGTCCTCGAGCAGAACGACTTCATAACCGTCCATGGCGGCCTGCAGGGCGCAGATCGGATCGGCTTCCGTGACCTTGACGCGGGCGCCAGCGCCGGAAAGCGAAGCCGCAGAACCCTTGCCAACATCGCCGTAACCGCAGACGACGGCAACCTTGCCGGCCATCATCACGTCGGTGCCGCGGCGGATGCCGTCAACCAGCGATTCCTTGCAGCCGTACTTGTTGTCGAACTTCGACTTGGTGACGGAATCGTTGACGTTGATCGCGGGGAAAGGCAGGAGGCCCTTCTGGCTGAGCTGGTAAAGACGGTTGACGCCTGTCGTGGTTTCTTCAGTGACACCCTTGATTGCTTCACGCTGCTTGGTGAACCAGCCGGGCGAAGCGGTAAGGCGCTTCTTGATCTGCGCGAAGAGGATTTCCTCTTCTTCGGAATGCGGGTTGGAGAGAACGTCCTCACCGGCTTCGGCGCGAGCGCCGAGAAGGATGTACATGGTGGCATCGCCGCCGTCATCGAGGATCATGTTGGAGAAGCCGCCATCGGCCCACTGGAAAATCTTGTCGGTGTAAACCCAATAATCCTCAAGAGACTCGCCCTTGATTGCGAAGACCGGAACGCCGGAAGCGGCGATCGCTGCAGCGGCATGGTCCTGCGTTGAGAAGATGTTGCACGAAGCCCAGCGGACTTCGGCGCCGAGCGCGACCAGCGTCTCGATGAGGACAGCCGTCTGGATCGTCATGTGCAGCGAGCCGGTAATGCGCGCGCCCTTCAGCGGCTTGGATTCACCGAATTCGGCGCGGCAGGACATGAGGCCGGGCATTTCGGTTTCGGCGATGGTGATTTCCTTGCGGCCGAAATCTGCAAGACCGATATCGGCGACAACATAATCTTTTTCAGTGCTCATAGGGCTCTCCAGGCTGAAAACGTCTCAAAAACATCGCAAGGACGCGACGATGACCGCAACGGATCGAACACGTGCGGAATGCACGTCATGCTCGCCGTTTAGCAGGCTTCAGCCGGGAAGGCAACGGGGATATAAAGAAGTCTTTATATCTTTATATGGCGCTGAAGATCAGATTTCTTCGCCGAACTTGTTCTGGATGAGCTGATCGAGGGCATTCAGTGCTTCGGCAGCCTGGTTGCCGGTCGCCGAGACGATGACGCTGGAGCCGGGGCTTGCTGCAAGCATCATAAGGCCCATGATGGAGGTTCCCCCAACCGTCATGCCGTCTTTGGAAACGGTGATCGTTGCATCGAAGGCATCGACCGTCTGGACGAATTTTGCCGAAGCGCGCGCATGCAGGCCGCGCTTGTTGATAATAAGGAGTTCCCGGGAGAGCGGTGTCATGGAGGCTTCTTACTTTCCGCTCAGGACCCGGCTCGCAACGTTGATGTACTTGCGGCCTGCCTCCGAAGCCTCGGCAAGCGCCTTTTCCATGTTGTTCTCGCCGCGTACGCCGGCGAGCTTGATCAGCATCGGCAGGTTGACGCCGGCGATGACTTCGGTGTGGCCGCTGCTCATCACCGAGATTGCGAGATTGGAAGGGGTACCGCCGAACATGTCGGTGAGAATGACGACGCCATGGCCGTCGTCTGCGCCGGAAACGGCTTCGAGAATGTCCTGTCGTCTTTGGTCCATATCGTCTTCCGGTCCGATACAGACCGTTTCGATGAATTTCTGAGGACCGACGACGTGCTCTACGGCATGACGAAACTCTTCAGCCAGCTTGCCATGAGTGACAAGCACAAGTCCGATCATGATATTACTGCTCCCATGGCATACGCAAACCGTGGCCCCAATATCGCAACGCAGCAATTACGTCCACCGGTGGGGGCACATCTTGGCGATCAAAAGCCGAAGTGCAAGATAAAAATATAAATGTATAGGCCGTATCGGGCCGTTCGGAAGGCCTCAACTTCCTATTTCGGGCGCTTTTGCCATCAACACGGCAAGAGGCAGCGGAAGATTGGGCAGCAATCGCAGTACAGGCAGCTCGAAACGCCCGGCAAGAACGATGGTTTCTCCTTCCGCGGGGAGCCGGTTTTCTCCCGTGGCGCTGGCCGGCAGGACTGCAAAATGCATCGCTGCCTGGGCGATATGATCGTGCTTTACGATCCCGGTGCCGCGCAATTCGATGAGCCCAGCAATGGCGGGCGGACAGGCGGCGGTGATTGCTCCATCCTGTTTCGAAAGAAGTACCTGATCATCAGCCACGAGAACAGAAAAAACACCCTGCCGCCGCGCCTCTACCATGCAGGTAAAAGCGGTCATCGACTTGCCCCAGCCTGAGGGGCCGGTGAACAGCAGGCCGGTCTTTCCGATGACGATTGCGGTGGCGTGGATGTTGATCATGCCGCGGCATCGGCCGGAAGGGCAAGGATAAAGCGAGCGCCGAGCAGCTTGCCACTCTCGTCGTCGACAATGTTTTCGGCCCGCAATGAACCGCCATGCGCCTCGGCGATCTGCCGGCTGATCGAAAGCCCGAGGCCGGAATTCTGGCCGAAGCCTTCGGATTCCGGCCGGTCGGTATAAAAGCGTTCGAAAATGCGGTCGATATTCTCTGCCTGGATGCCCGGACCGTTGTCTTCGATATAGACGACGCAACGGGAACGGGTACGGACCAGACGCACAGTGATCTTGCCGTTCTCCTCCGGCACGAAGGAGCGGGCATTTTCAATCAGGTTGGTGATGATCTGGCCGATACGCAGGTCATGTCCCTTGACGACAAAGCGCGTCTTGACGTTCGGCTTGCGATCGACGGTATAGTCGATCTCGACCTTCTTCTTGGTGCTGCGGATCTGGCGCGATACGTCGATGAGGTCGCGCAGAAATACTTCCAGATCGACAGATCCGGCATCGACGCGCGCAAGCTCGGCATCGAGGCGGGATGCATCGGAGATATCGCTGATCAGACGGTCGAGACGGCGGACATCGTGCTGGATGACATCCATCAGCCGCTTCTTGGAATCGTCGGATTTGGCGAGCGGCAGTGTTTCGACGGCGCTGCGCAGCGAGGTCAGCGGGTTCTTCAGCTCATGGCTGACATCGGCCGCAAAGCTCTCGATCGCATCGATCCGATCGTAGAGAGCCGTCGTCATTTCGCGCAGTGCTATGGAAAGGTTGCCGATTTCGTCCTGGCGCGCCGAAAAGTCTGGAATTTCCTCTCGTTCCTTGGCGCCGCGGCGCACCCGGATGGCCGCCGCCGAAAGCCGGCGCAGCGGATTGGCGATGGTCGAGGAAAGCACGAGCGCCATCAGCACGTTGACGAGCGTCGCAACGCCGAAGACGCGCATGATGGCGAGACGCTCGGCATGCACGATATTGTCGATATCGCCGGCCTGCGTCGATAGCAGCAGCACGCCAAGCACGGCCCGGAAGCGCTGGATCGGAACGGCAACCGAAACGATGAGCTCGCCCTTTTCCGTCGTACGCACGACTGCGCCGCGTACACCCGTCAGCGCGTTCATCACCTCGGGATAGATCGAGCCGTCGCCACCAGGCGCTTCCTTGTAGACCGGAAGGTTGCCCGGCTGCAGTGCTTTGTTGAAGAGCGCTGTGAACCATTCGCTCCAGGTCTGTTTTTCTTCTTCCACCGGCGGCAGGTCGAAACGCAGAACCTGGCCACGCGAATAGAGATGCCGGGAATCGAGCAGCAGATTGGCATCGGCATCGAAGATGCGGGCGCGGGTGCGGGTAGGCGAGATCAGCCGCCGAAGAACCGGTGCCACCTTTTCCGGATCGATCGGGAATTCGAGATCCTCGTCATTCGGAACAGGCGTAATGCTCTGGCCGGCCTGCAGTTCGAGCAGCTTCTGCGGATCGATGGTGATCGAGTTCGTGTCGACGGAGGCTGAGGCCGAAACCGCGCCGGCGATGATTTCACCCTGTGTCAGTAGGCTCTCGACGCGCGCGTCGATCAGGCCTTCGCGGAACTGGTTGAGGTAGAGAATGCCACCGACGAGGACGAGCAGGGCCGCAAGGTTGAAGAAGACGATACGGCGCGTCAGGCTCGAAAAGACGGCATTGCCGAAGATGCGGCGGATCAGGGTGAAGGGATGCGACCAACGCCGGCCTCTGACGCGTCGAGTGCTCACGCCCTCCGCATCATCCAGATCCCTTTCCTGCACCAACTGTGCCAATGACAGGCCCTTTCGGAGGGCGGGGCCAGCTTGACCGGCCCGCCGCCCTCAATCGTCTCTTGCCGCGCCTCGAGGCGTCAGGCTGCTTCGCGGAAGCGGTAACCCACACCGTAAAGCGTTTCAATCATATCAAAGTCTGTATCGACCATTTTGAACTTCTTGCGCAGCCGCTTGATGTGGCTGTCGATGGTGCGGTCATCAACATACACCTGTTCGTCATAGGCGGCATCCATCAGGGCGTCGCGACTTTTCACCACACCTGGGCGCTGTGCCAGCGAATGCAGGATCAGGAATTCGGTGACCGTGAGGGTGACTGCCTCACCCTTCCAGGTGCAGGTGTGACGTTCCTGGTCCATGACCAGCTGGCCGCGCTCGAGTGAACGGGCCTGCTGAACTGCACCCGCCTTGGGCGCGCCGGCTGTGGCAACGCCGCCGGCGGCAGCTGCCTCGCGGCTCGAGGCGCGGCGCAGCACAGCGCGCACGCGCTCAACCAGCAGACGCTGGGAGAAAGGCTTGGTGATGAAATCGTCGGCGCCCATCTTCAAGCCGAAGAGCTCGTCGATCTCCTCATCCTTGGAAGTTAGGAAGATGACCGGAATGTCCGACTTCTGGCGAAGCCGGCGAAGCAGCTCCATGCCATCCATGCGCGGCATCTTGATATCGAAGATCGCCAGCTGTGGCGGACGCGCGAGCAGTCCATCCAGCGCGGAAGCGCCGTCCGTGTAGGTCTCGACCTTATATCCTTCTGCTTCCAGTGCAATCGACACGGAAGTGAGGATGTTGCGGTCGTCGTCAACGAGCGCGATTGTCGGCATGGTGTTGGTCTCCGTCATCAGTGCGCAATCTCCCGGATTGGTCGTCCCCAGGCGGTCTTCGTGACCGGTTGCGCTTATGGAGGATAAAGGTGGAACAAATTGTGGCAAAGATAAAGGGGTAGATTGCCTACCCGTATAAGCGGCAATCGGAAGTGGTGCGACAAGTTGTTTCAACAGGCGGTCTTCAAACGATTTAAAATGGATTTCTAGAATTTAAATCGATTAAATATTTGATATCATTGTCTTTTCTAGGATTAAGGCTATTGCCATTTAAAATTTCTCCTCTTATTTTCGCACTGATTTTAACGGCCAAGGCGCCTCAGCGAAGGGAAAAGCTATGGAGATGTTCGGAGTTCATAACCAGGCAATCGAGCTGGCGACGATCGGTTTCAGCGACGTACGGAGCGTACGTTACAACCTCTCCGCCGCTCTTCTCTATGAGGAATTGATTCGCCGGGGAGAGGCCGAACTGACAGCCCAAGGCGCCCTTCGCGCGACCACCGGCCAGCACACGGGCCGCTCGCCGCGCGACAAGTTCGTCGTCCGCGATGAAAACACCGATGGCCAGATCTGGTGGGACAATAACAAGCCGATGTCGCCGGAGCATTTCGCCCTGCTGCACAAGGACATGCTCGCTCACGCCGCCGGCAAGGACCTCTTCGTGCAGGATCTTATCGGCGGTGCCGATGCAGAGCAGGCGCTGCCGACCCGCGTTGTAACCGAATTCGCCTGGCACTCGCTCTTCATCCGCAACCTGCTGATCCGCCCGAAGACCGATGCGCTCGCAGGCTTCGCACCGAAGCTGACGATCATCGACCTGCCGAGCTTCAAGGCCGATCCGGAGCGTTATGGCTGCCGTACCGAAACGGTGATCGCCTGCGATCTGACGAATGGCATCGTGCTGATCGCGGGCACCTCCTATGCCGGCGAGATGAAGAAATCGGTCTTCACCGTGCTGAACTACCTGCTGCCCGCCAAGGGCGTCATGCCGATGCACTGCTCGGCCAATGTCGGCCCCGCCGGTGATGCCGCTGTCTTCTTCGGCCTTTCGGGCACCGGCAAGACGACGCTTTCGGCCGATCCGGCCCGCACATTGATCGGCGATGACGAGCACGGCTGGGGCGAAAGCGGCATCTTCAATTTCGAAGGTGGCTGCTACGCCAAAACCATTCGCCTCTCGGCAGAGGCCGAGCCGGAAATCTATGCCACCACCCAGCGCTTCGGCACAGTGCTTGAAAACGTCGTTCTCAACGAAAGCCGCGAGCCGGATTTCGATGATGCGTCGCTGACCGAAAACACGCGCTGCGCCTATCCGATGGATTTCATTCCGAATGCATCGGAAACCGGTCTTGCGGGTCATCCGAAAACCATCATCATGCTGACGGCTGATGCCTTCGGCGTCATGCCGCCGATCGCCAAGCTGACGCCGGATCAGGCTATGTACCACTTCCTCTCCGGCTATACCGCCAAGGTGGCCGGCACGGAAAAGGGCGTGGTGGAACCGGAGGCGACCTTCTCGACCTGCTTCGGCGCACCGTTCATGCCGCGTCATCCGGCCGAATACGGCAATCTGCTAAAGGAACTCATCGGCCGCCACGGCGTGGAATGCTGGCTCGTCAACACCGGCTGGACCGGCGGCGCTTACGGCATCGGCAAACGCATGCCGATCAAGGCAACCCGTGCACTGTTGACGGCGGCCCTTTCGGGCGAACTCGCCAAGGCCGAACTCCGCGCCGATCCGAATTTCGGCTTTGCGGTCCCGGTTGCAGTCGAAGGCGTCGACACCGGCATCCTTGATCCGCGTTCGACCTGGGCCGACAAGCCGGCCTATGACGCGCAGGCCGAAAAGCTGGTCTCCATGTTCATCGCCAACTTCGCCAAGTTCGAAGATCATGTCGACGGCAGCGTGCGCGATGCAGCACCCGGCATCAAGGTCGCTGCGGAATAATTCACCAATAAACTCTTGGCGATTCACGTGAAACCCGGCGTTCCCAGCGCCGGGTTTTCGTCGCCCTTGCGCTGGATTTCACCCGCTTTCAATTCGCAGCCATTATGCGCTAGAAGGCGGTATGGCCAGCGACGCGCTCTATATCAACGACAGGATTACCATCGCCGGATGGGAGCTGACGGAACAGTTCGTTCTGGCGGGCGGTCCGGGCGGTCAGAACGTCAACAAGGTGTCGACCGCCGTCCAACTCTTCTTCAACATCCCGAACTCGCCCTCGCTCAACGAGCGGGTCAAGGCCAATGCGATCAAGCTTGCCGGCAGGCGCATGTCGAAGGACGGCGTATTGATGATCGAGGCAAGCCGGTTCCGCAGCCAGGACCGCAACCGCGAGGATGCGCGCGAGCGGCTGAAGGAGCTGGTCCTGGAGGCCGCCAAGCCGCCACCGCCGCCGCGTAAGAAGACAAAGCCGACCAAGGGCTCGATTGAACGGCGGCTGAAGGAAAAATCCGGCCGTTCAGAAGTCAAGAAGATGCGCGGCCGGCCGGGCGGCGGAGAATGATATGCCGGAACTCCTAAGCGGCGTCCGCCATCTTCCCGAATATCTGGATCGCGCCCGTCAGGAAGCGCTAGTGGGCATTATCAGGGCTATCGTCGCTGAAGCGCCACTCTACGTGCCGGTCATGCCCGGCACCGGCAAAACTATGTCGGTCCGGATGACCAATTGCGGCTCGCTCGGCTGGGTGACCGACAAGGAACGCGGCTACCGCTACCAGCCGATGCATCCGGCGACCGGCAGGCCATGGCCGTCAATCCCTTCGGAATTGCTGGAAATCTGGAATGATCTTTCGGGCTATGACAAGCCGCCCGAAGCTTGCCTCGTCAATTTCTACTCTGATGAAGCGCGCATGGGCCTGCATCAGGATAAGGACGAGAACGACTTGAAAGCGCCAGTCGTCTCGATTTCGCTCGGCAATGCCTGCTTGTTTCGCGTGGGTGGAGTGAACCGTAACGACAAGACCATGTCGTTCAAGTTGTCGAGCGGCGATCTCGTCATTCTCGGCGGGGAGGGCCGGCTCTGCTTCCACGGCGTGGACCGCATCTACCCGGCCACCTCCACGCTTCTGAAGAACGGCGGCCGCATCAACCTAACGCTCCGCCGCGTTAATCCCTAACCCACCAAAATCCTAGAGCTTGCGCAGTGCTACCTGCTCGATCAGATGATCCTTGCCCTTGCGCAGGATGAGATCGGCGCGCGGCCGTGTCGGCAGGATGTTCTGGCGCAGGTTCTTGAGGTTAATGTTCGCCCAGAGGTCCTCTGCGATCGCGATCGCTTCCTCATCGCTGATCGATGCGTAACGGTGGAAGTAGGAATTCGGATCCCGGAAGGCCGTTTCCCTGAGCCGCATGAAGCGCGTCACATACCAGTTGTGGATCTGGGTTTCCTCGGCGTCGATATAGATCGAGAAGTCGAAGAAGTCGGACACCATCGGGACGATCTTGCCGTCAGCTGGCAGATCGCGCGATTGCAGAACATTGATGCCCTCGAAGATCAGGATGTCAGGCCGGTCGACGATCTTATATTCGTCCGGCAGCACGTCATAGACGAGGTGCGAATAGGAGGGCGCCTTCACATCCGGCAGGCCAGCCTTGATCGCTGACAGGAAACGCAGGATCGCGCCCGTGTCGTAGCTTTCCGGAAAACCCTTGCGCTGCATCAGGTTCTCGCGCTTCAGCACGGCATTGGGATAAAGGAAACCGTCCGTGGTGACGAGATCGACCTTGGGGCTCGAAGGCCACCGGCCGAGCAACTCTTTCAGGATACGCGCCGTCGTGGATTTTCCGACAGCCACCGAACCGGCAATGCCGATCACGAATGGCGTCTTTGTCACGTCCGACAGGCTGAGGAAACGGTTGCGCTGCTCGAACAGCAGCTGCGAGGATTCCACATGCGCCGAAAGCAGGCGTGAGAGCGAAAGGTAGATGCGCCTGACTTCGTCGAGGTCGATCGGGTCGCCCATGGAGCGGAGCCGTTTGACCTCATCGGCCGTCAGCGTCATCGGCGTGTCGGCACGAAACTTCGCCCACTGTTTCGATGTGAAGAAGTGATAGGGGGAAAAGGATGCACTCTGGAAGTGATCCAGCTTTTCCGCCACTCCGATAATCTGTGTCGCGATGCTCATGAATTCTGCCGGCTGGCCTTTTCCTTGAGGCCGGATTGCGCAGTCCTTCGCGCAAGTTCGGTCATGACATTCTCTAGCGGTATTTCAGCAATCTTCAATACGACCATTAGGTGATAGAGAACGTCGGCTGCTTCATAGGTGAGGTTATCGCGGTCGTTGGTGACGGCCGCCATGACAGCTTCGATCGCTTCCTCGCCGAGTTTCTTGGCTGCTTTCTGCTGCCCGCTGGCCACCAGCTTGGCGGTCCAGGATTCGTCCGGAGAGGCCTTCGCCCGTTCTTCGACGATCCGCTCAAGGTCGGAAAGGGAAAATCCGCTCATGATACTGCTTTCAAACTCAGTCGAGGCGCATCGCGATGCCGCGCTCAGACATATAGTGTTTTGCTTCGCCGACGGAATAGGTGCCGAAATGGAAGATTGACGCGGCAAGCACCGCATTGGCATGGCCTTCCTTCACACCGGCCACTAGGTCATCGAGATCGCCCACACCGCCCGACGCAATGACGGGCACACGGACGGAATCGGCAATCGCCCGCGTCAGTTCCAGATCGTAGCCGATCTTCGTGCCGTCGCGGTCCATGGAGGTGACGAGCAGTTCGCCAGCACCGCGGGCGACCATCTTCTGGGCGAATTCCACCGCATCGATGCCGGTCGCGTTGCGGCCGCCATGTGTATAGATTTCCCAGGCGCTGAGATTGTCGCCGCCGACTTTTTGCGTCAGCCGGCGCTTGGCATCGATCGACACGACGATGCACTGGTCGCCGAATTTGTCAGCCGCTTCGGCGACAAAATCCGGATTGTTGACCGCAGCCGAATTGATCGAGACCTTGTCGGCACCGCAAAGCAGCAGCTTGCGGATATCGGCAATGGTCCGCACGCCGCCGCCGACGGTGAGCGGCATGAAGCACTGCTCGGCCGTGCGTGCGACGACATCGAAGATCGTCTCGCGATTGTCCGAGGAGGCGGTGATGTCGAGGAAGCACAACTCGTCGGCACCGGCCGCATCATAGGCTTTCGCCGCCTCGACGGGATCGCCGGCATCGACCAGATTGAGGAAATTGACGCCCTTGACGACACGGCCGTCCTTGACGTCGAGGCAGGGGATCACGCGGGCTTTCAGGGTCATTATGCGGTCTCCTTTGCCCGTGCGGCCTTGATGAGATCGAGCGCCTCCTTGGGGTCGATCCGTCCATCATAAAGGGCTCGGCCGGAGATGGCGCCTTCAAGCTTGCGGGCGTCCGGCTGCAGCATGCGCTTGATGTCTTCGATCGAGGCGAGTCCACCAGATGCGATGACCGGGATGGAAACAGCGTCCGCCAGCTCCAGTGTCGATGCCCAGTTGATGCCGGTCAGGATGCCATCGCGATCGATATCAGTATAAATGATCGCGGCAACGCCGGCGCCTTCGAATTTCTTCGCAAGCTCGATAATGCCGAGTTCGGATGCTTCCGCCCAGCCTTCGACAGCCACCTTGCCACCCTTGGCGTCGATGCCGACGGCGACACGGCCCGGAAATGCCTTGCAGGCTTCGATGACGAGCGCCGGGTCACGTACCGCAATTGTACCGAGGATCACGCGACGCAGCCCGCGCGACAGCCAATTCTCGATATGCTCGAGCGTGCGGATGCCGCCGCCAAGCTGAACCGGATTTTTCGTGGCCTTGAGGATTGCCTCAACGGCGTCACCATTAGCCGAATGTCCTGCAAAGGCGCCGTCGAGATCGACCACGTGCAGCCATTCAAAACCCTGCTCTTCGAAGGATTTCGCTTGAGCGGCCGGATCGGTGTTGTAGACCGTTGCCTGTTGCATGTCGCCGAGCTTCAGGCGAACGCATTGTCCACCCTTCAGGTCGATCGCGGGAAAAAGGATCATTCGTCTCAAGTCCGTAGCGTCGTGGGCACCATCAGTGCATTCCACGCATCTACGATATCCGAACGAAAAAAGACAGCGGCAATGGCGACCGCGGCAAAAAGCACGATCAGCAGCAGGGTCACGGTGAAGGCCACCCGGACCTGGCGCCAGAAGCCGGTGCGCTTCTTCACCGACTTTTCAATATCCCGCGCCTGCCGCAGCGCCTCGCTGTTGGTGGCCATGAGCTGGATCTGCGGCTCCATGGCTTCGACATAGGTATCGGCATAGCTCGAAAGGATCTGCGAAGCGCGGTCGCGCAGCGTGCTGCGCAGATCGGCGGAGAGGTAGTTGCTTGTCACCGCCGCGATTTCCACCTCATTGGGTGAGCGGCCGGCATTGCGCTTGCGATGGCTGACAATGAAATCGCGCTTCTGGCGCTCGTAAAGTGCATAGGCAAGCAGGCCGATCAGATCATCCTCGCTTTCGATGTAGAATTCCAGCACCGCTTCGGCGAGATCGCCGGCGCTTATCTCGCCTGATCGCAACCGTGAATTCTCGTTTCCTGGAAAGGTCTCCTGCATCAGCCGCCGAGCCTCTCTTTGAGCGCTTTGGCCGCGTTCGCGAGTGCTTTGTGATGCAGAGCCTCATCCACCTGGCGGATGATCGCCCCACCGGGCAGCCTGATATCGACAAAAGGCGGTTGCCCCTCTCTGGAGGGCCGCAACCTGTAGAATATCTTGCCTGATTTCCGCGAAGCCGGCATCGAGCGCGCTCCTGTAACTGCCCTTTCAATTACAGGAGAAATAAGGCGCGCGTATTAAAAGCCAGCCCTTACGGCGCCCAGCGCAGGAAATTCGCGATAAGCGCCAGCCCAAGCTTCTGGCTTTTTTCTGGGTGGAACTGGGAACCGGCCATATTGTCCCGGCCGACAAAGGCCGTCATCGGCCCGCCATAGTCGGTGGTGGCAATGACGTCGCCGGCATTTTCGGCGGCGAGATGGTAGGAGTGCACGAAATAGGCGTGCAGGCCATCTGGCCCGGTCGGGATGCCGTCGAAAAGCGGATGTTCTTGCTTCAGGTCGAGCGTGTTCCAGCCGATCTGCGGGATCTTCAGCTCCGGATCAGCAGGCGTCATCTCCACGACATCGCCTGGAATCCAGCCGAAGCCTCGGGTCGTCGTCTTCTCAAGACCGCGTGAGGACATGAGTTGCATGCCGACGCAAATGCCGAGGAAGGGACGCGCCTTCCGCTCGACGCCTTCGAGCAGAGCTTCCGTCATGCCGGGCACGGCATCGAGCCCGCGACGGCAATCGGCATAGGCGCCGACGCCCGGCAGCACGATACGGTCGGCAGCGGCAACGATCTCCGCCTTGTCCGTCAGATTGATCTCCGCCTCGATGCCGGCTTCACGGGCTGCGCGCTCGAAAGCCTTGGTGGCCGAGCGCAGATTGCCAGAGCCGTAATCGATAATTGCGACGCGCATTATTTGCGTCCTCCATCAAAACCGAAGAGACCGAGGGAAGTGGAATGGCTCTGCCGCGCCTGCGGGCCGGAAGCCTGGTTCCATTCGGGCGCTTTCAGAGCGGCGCCGGTCTCGATATTGGAAAAATAGATCTCTTCCGCAAGGTCGATTGAGGAAGCGCCAATCGCGGCCTCCTCGCGCCAGCCTCGGGAGGCGAGATTGCGAATGCGGAAATTCTGTCCTTCGAAGCCGACGAACAGGTTGACCGCGAAGGCGAGGGCCATGCCCGCCGGTCCAAAGCCCGATTGCTCTGCCAACACGCTGCCGATCGCCTGTAGTGCGAAGGCGACGATCGCATGAAGCCAGAGGCGATGCGCAAGCAGCCAGATCCAGGGAAAGAGGAAGGCAAGCCACGAGAAACCATCGCGGACCGTGCGTGTGTCCTCGCGCTGACCATCGGGCGGAACAAGAAAAACGTAGCTGGATGCCATCTGACGCTCCCTGCTGGGGCTCAGACGAGCGTGCCCTTCGTCGAGGGAACACGGCCCGCCTGTCTCGGATCGATCTCTGTCGCCGTACGCAAGACGCGGGCAACGGCCTTGAAGCATGTCTCTGCAATATGGTGGTTGTTGGCACCATAGTGGTTGAGAATATGCAGGGTGATCCCGGCATTTTGCGCAAGCGCATGGAAGAACTCGCGCACGAGTTCGGTATCGAAAGTACCGATTTTCGGCGCGCCGAACGAGACGTTCCAGACGAGGAAGGGACGGCCGGAGAGATCGACTGCCGCCTTCGTCATCGTCTCGTCCATGGCGAGATCGATCGAGGCGTAACGCGTGATGCCGCGGCGGTCGCCGAGCGCCTTCGAAATCGCCTGGCCGATTGCGATGCCGGTATCCTCGACCGTGTGATGGTCGTCGATATGCAGATCACCCTTGGCCTCGATTTCCATGTCGATCAGCGAATGTCGCGAAAGCTGTTCCAGCATATGGTCGAAGAAGCCGACGCCCGTCGAAATCGTCGATTTGCCGGTGCCGTCGAGATTGACGGAAACGGAAATGGAGGTCTCGTTGGTCTTGCGGGAAACGCTACCCGTGCGGCTTGCTGCGGTCTCGGCCATATGGCTTTCTCCTTGAAATCAAGGTGGTTCCTTATCAGGCGCATTGCGAAATATCCAGAAGCGCGAGGGCAGAAAAGGCAGGCCATTTGCAATCGCGGCGGACCCTCTTACATAGGGTTGGACAGGGCCGATGTTCGGCCCGCTGTAACCGCCCGCGAGTTGGGGCAACAGGTGTTTGATGACGACAATTATTACAGTTCGAAAAGGCGGCAAGGTCGTGGTGGCCGGCGATGGCCAGGTCAGCCTCGGCCAGACCGTCATGAAGGGCAATGCCCGCAAGGTCCGCCGCATCGGCAAGGGCGAAGTGATCGCCGGTTTCGCTGGTGCGACGGCCGACGCCTTCACGCTTCTGGAAAGGCTCGAGAAGAAACTGGAGCAATATCCGGGTCAGCTGATGCGCGCCGCCGTCGAGCTCGCCAAGGACTGGCGTACTGACCGTTACTTGCGCAATCTCGAAGCCATGATGCTTGTCGCCGACAAGTCGGTGACGCTTGCCATTACCGGTAATGGCGATGTGCTGGAACCTGAGCATGGCGTTATGGCCATCGGTTCGGGTGGTAATTTCGCGCTTGCCGCGGCTCTCGCGCTGGCCGACACAGACAAGTCCGCCGAAGAGATTGCCCGCCGCTCGCTCGATATTGCTGCCGACATCTGCGTGTATACGAACCACAACGTCATCGTGGAAACGCTGGATGTCGAAGGCTGACAGCGTACCCCGATATACATTCCGCGATGTCACCGACGGAGATTTCCCGCTTCTGGTGCGCTGGCTCGGTGAGCCGCATATTGCGGAATGGTGGCGCGCTGTCGACAAGGAGCTTGCTTCGATCAGGGAGTCTATGACGAGCGTGGAAACACGGCCGATGATCGTGGAGCTGGATGGAGCGCCGATTGCGTATCTCCAGAGTTACGATCCGCATCTTGAAGAGGGCCATCCTTATCAGGATCAGCCGAAAGGCACGCTTGGACTGGATATTTCGATCGGCGATGCGGATTTGCTGGGCAAGGGTCATGGCAGCACGATTGTCAGGCAGATGGCTGCCGAACTTTTCGCTGCCGGCGCGACGCGGATCGTGATCGATCCCGACCCGGCGAATGCAAGAGCGATCCGTGCTTACGAAAAGGCAGGCTTCCGGCATTTCGACACGAGAACATCCATATATGGTCCAGCCCATTTCATGGTTATGGACCCACCCGAAGAAACGGATCTGATATGACTACTTTTTCTCCCCGCGAGATCGTTTCCGAGCTCGACCGCTATATTATCGGCCAACATGAGGCCAAGCGCGCCGTGGCGATCGCGCTCCGTAACCGCTGGCGCCGTCATCAGCTCGATCCGAGCCTGCGCGATGAAGTCATGCCGAAGAATATCCTGATGATCGGCCCGACCGGCGTCGGCAAGACGGAAATCTCCCGTCGCCTCGCCAAGCTCGCCGGAGCGCCTTTCATCAAGGTCGAAGCCACGAAGTTCACCGAGGTCGGTTATGTCGGCCGCGATGTCGAGCAGATCATTCGCGATCTCGTCGAAGTCGGCATCGGCCTGGTGCGTGAAAAGAAGCGCGCCGAGGTTCAGGCCAAGGCCCATATGAGCGCCGAGGAGCGCGTTCTCGATGCGCTGGTCGGTGCGACGGCCTCGCCCGCGACCCGTGAAAGCTTCCGCAAGAAGCTGCGCAATGGCGAACTCGACGATAAGGAAATCGATATCGAAGTGGCCGATACCGGCTCCGGCATGGGCGGCTTCGATATCCCCGGCATGCCGGGCGCCAATATCGGTGTGCTGAACCTGTCGGAAATGTTCGGCAAGGCGATGGGCGGCCGCACCAAGAAGGTGCGCACCACGGTGAAGGCCTCCTACACAGACCTGGTCCGCGACGAGTCCGATAAACTTATCGATAACGAAGTCATCCAGCGCGAAGCTGTGCGCTCGGTTGAAAATGACGGCATTGTCTTCCTCGACGAAATCGACAAGATCGCGGCCCGCGATGGCGGTGTTGGCGCCGGCGTTTCCCGCGAAGGCGTCCAGCGCGACCTGCTGCCGCTCGTCGAAGGCACGACGGTTTCCACCAAATACGGCCCGGTGAAGACGGATCACATCCTCTTCATCGCCTCCGGCGCCTTCCATGTTTCCAAGCCGTCGGATCTGCTGCCGGAATTGCAGGGCCGCTTGCCGATCCGCGTCGAGCTTCGTCCGCTGAACAAGGAAGACTTCCGCCGCATCTTGACGGAAACCGAGGCAAGCCTCATTCGCCAGTACAAGGCGCTGATGGAAACCGAAAGCCTGACGCTCGATTTCACCGATGACGCGATCGATGCCCTCGCCGATGTCGCCGTCCATCTGAACTCCTCCGTCGAAAATATCGGCGCGCGCCGCCTGCAGACGGTCATGGAGCGGGTGCTGGACGACATCTCCTATAACGCACCGGACCGCGCCGGCACGGATGTGAAGATCGATGCCGCTTACGTACGCGAGCATGTCGGCGATCTCGCGCAGAATACCGACCTGTCGCGCTTCATCCTGTGATCGGGAAACGTCGTTTCCTGTCTTTGCGCAGGTAATGCAAAAACTTTGACGATCTGAACTCTCGACAGCAGGCCTTTTACTTTTTAGTGAAAGGCCTGCTTTGTTTTTTGTACGGCTTTATTCGGACAAGATTCTGGTCCAGTCAGCCGCCACGAAGACGACAGGGAAAGACGGGAAAGCAGATCGTGCGACGCCTTTTGACAAGCCTTGTGATTGCCATGACCATTGCGGGCTCGGTTCCTGCGCTCGCGGCGCAGGCTGTTCCGCCGGGCAACCGTCATGCCGAGCAGCCGGATATTCCAGGCGCTTCGGTCCGCCGCACCAAGGGCACCAAGACGACCTTCGATATCAAATATGAGAAGGTGTACGACCTCCTGTCGACCGATCACGAGCTCCTGGGCAAGATCAAGAAGGTCTCAAACGCTTACGGCATCAATCCCATTCATGTGATAGGCGCGATCGTCGGCGAACATACTTATAATGTCGATGCCTATGACCGCCTGCAGGCCTACTATGTGAAGGCCGCTTCCTATGCCGGTGAGAGCTTCCGCTTTGCCTATGATGGCGAGAGCGTCGACGATTTCGTCGACCGGCCGCAATTTGCCGCCTGCAACAGCAAAAGCGATTCTTACACACTCTGGACCTGCCGCGAGGATGTCTGGGAAAGCGATTTCCGTGGAAAGACCGTTGGTGGCAAGAGCTTCCCGAACAACCGCTTCAGCGCCGTCTTCTTTCAGCCCTTCTATGCAGGCCAGACCTTCGGCCTTGGCCAGGTCAACCCGCTGACGGCGTTGATGCTGTCTGATCTCGTATCCCGCGTTTCCGGTTATCCGAGGCTGAACGAGAAGAATGCCGGTTCGGTCTACAAGGCAATCATGGACCCAGACATCTCACTCGCCTTCGTCGCCGCCTCGATCCGCAGATCGATCGATGACTACAAGGAGATCGCCGGTATGGATATCTCCGGCAATCCGGGAGTGACAGCCACACTTTATAATGTCGGCAATTCCCGCCAGCGCGCCGCAGCGCTTGCCGCCAAGAATCGCTCCTCCGGCGCGACGGTCTGGCCGGAAGAGAATTATTATGGCTGGCTGATCAACGACAAACTGGACGAGCTCAAGGGCCTGCTCTAACCTTCAGGCCTGCCGGGAAGACGATTTTTCCCGTGAAAGGCTTTGCTCATGGACATGCGTCCGGACCCCTTCGTTCCGCCGGCACCGCTGCCGCGCACCGTGCCGCCGTCTCGGCTGGAGATCATCAGGACGATTTTCCGCAATCCGCTCGAGCTCTGGGGCGAGCCGTCCTATACGCTGCCCTGGATCCGCACCAATTTCTTCGGCCAGAGGACGTTGATCGTCAACGATCCCGGCCTCATCAAACATGTGCTGGTCGACAATGCCAACAATTACCGCATGTCCGATGTCCGGCAGCTTGTGCTGCGTCCGATCCTTCGCGACGGACTTCTGACTGCGGAAGGCCCTGTCTGGAAACGCTCGCGCAAGGCTATCGCCCCTGTCTTCACCCCGCGGCATGCACGCGGCTTTGCCAGCCAGATGCTGCGCCAGTCGGAAGACTACGCCCGCAAATATGCCGATGTCGGCGAGGCCGGCGCAATTTTTGATATCAGCACCGAAATGACGGAACTGACCTTCGCCGTTCTTGCAGATACGTTGTTTTCCGGTGAGATCGTCACATCGAGCGGCCACTTCGCCGACGATGTCAACGAGCTGCTGCATCGCATGGGCCGCGTCGATCCGATGGATCTGCTGCGTGCGCCATCCTGGGTTCCACGTGTGACACGCATCGGCGGCCAGAAGGTCCTTGAGAAATTCCGTGCCATCGTCCGCAACACCATGGATATGCGGCTCGCCAAGATGAAGGCCGACCGCAGCACGGCGCCGAACGATTTCCTGACCCTGCTGCTGGAGCAGGCCGGTCCCGATGGCCTGACGAAGGAGGAGATCGAGGACAATATCCTGACCTTCATCGGTGCGGGCCACGAGACAACCGCCCGCGCGCTCGCCTGGACGCTCTATTGCGTATCGAACAGCCCGCATATCCGCGAGGCAATGGAAGAGGAGATCGACAGGGTCCTCGCGTCAGGCGCAGAACCGGTCGAATGGCCGGATCTGATGCCGCGGACCCGCGCCGCCTTCGAGGAGGCACTCCGCCTTTATCCGCCAGCTCCTTCGATCAATCGCGCTGCCATTGCAGATGATTCCTGGACCAGCCCCAAGGGCGAGCGTGTCGAGATCGAGGCCGGCGTCACCGTGCTCGTTATGCCCTGGACGCTGCATCGCCACGAGCTCCATTGGGATCGGCCGCGCGCCTACATGCCGGAACGATTCCTACCGGAAAACCGTGCTTCCATCGGCCGTTTCCAGTTCCTGCCGTTCGGCGCCGGTCCGCGCGTCTGCATCGGCGCCACCTTTGCGCTTCAGGAAGCGGTTATCGCGCTGGCCGTGCTGATGCAGCACCACCGTTTCGATTCGACCGATCAGACGAATCCCTGGCCGGTGCAGAAGCTGACGACGCAGCCGCAAAACGGCCTTCCGATGCGCGTGACTCGCCGGACTGTTTCCAAGCCTGCATAAATCTTTCGAATTGTTGCTGAATTGACTGTGAATGAAAGCCGGGCAAAGTGGCAGCATGAAAAAAGCTGCCACTGCAAGGGAGACACCGCATGAGCCGCATTGAAAAGAATGGTCTCTTCATCGAAGCCGTCCTTCATGATTTCCTCGTGAAGGAGGCGTTGCCGGGCCTCGCAATCGATGCGGACAAGTTCTTCGCCGACTTCTCGGCGATCGTGCATGATCTGGCGCCGAAGAACCGCGCGCTGCTTTTGAAGCGCGACCAGCTGCAGGCAAAGATCGACGACTGGTATCGCCGGAACGGCGCACCGACGGATATGGACGCCTATCAGTCCTTCCTGAAAGAGATCGGCTATCTCCTGCCGGAGGGGCCGGATTTTCAGGTTTCGACTGCCAATGTCGATGCCGAGATCGCCTCTCTTGCCGGCCCGCAGCTCGTCGTTCCCGTCATGAACGCCCGCTACGCGTTGAATGCCGCCAATGCTCGCTGGGGTTCGCTCTATGACGCGCTCTATGGCACCGATGCCATCCCGGAAACGGACGGTGCCGAAAAGGGCAGGGGCTACAACCCCAAGCGCGGCGAAAGGGTCATCGCCTGGGTGCGCAATTTCCTCGATTCCGCCGTTCCCCTTAATGGCAGCTCCTGGAAGAATGTCGGCTCCTTCGCGGTCAAGAATGGTGCTCTGGCGATTACTGCCGTCGATGGCAAAGCACTGGCGTTGAAAGATGCCGGACACTTTGCCGGCTATCGCGGCGATGCGAACGCGCCGACCCATATTCTCCTGAAGAACAACGGCATCCATATCGAAATCGTGCTTGATGCCTCGACCGCGATCGGCAAGACCGATCCGGCCCATATTTCCGACGTCTGGCTGGAATCGGCCATCACCACGATCATGGACTGCGAGGATTCCATTGCTGCCGTCGATGCCGAGGACAAGGTCGTCGTCTATCGCAATTGGCTCGGCCTGATGAAGGGCGACCTGCAGGAGGAAGTGGCCAAGGCCGGTTCGACATTCGTTCGCAAGCTCAATCCGGATATCGCCTACTCGAGGCCCGGCGGGCAGAGCCTCGAACTGCATCGCCGCTCTCTGATGCTGGTGCGCAATGTAGGCCACCTCATGACCAATCCGGCGATCGTCGATCGCGATGGCAACGAGGTTCCGGAAGGCATAATGGATGCCGTGATCACCGGCCTGATTGCGCTTTACGATGTCGGCCCGTCCGGACGCCGCAAGAATTCGCGTGCCGGCTCCATATATGTCGTCAAGCCGAAGATGCATGGCCCCGAAGAGGTCGCCTTCGCAGTCGAGATCTTCTCACGCGTTGAAGACGCCCTCGGCATGGCGCGCAACACCATGAAGATGGGTATCATGGACGAGGAGCGCCGCACGACGGTCAATCTCAAGGAATGTATCCGGGCTGCCCGCGAACGGGTCGTCTTCATCAACACGGGCTTCCTCGATCGCACAGGCGATGAAATCCACACTTCTATGGAAGCCGGCCCGATGATCCGCAAAGGCGACATGAAGCAGGCCGCCTGGATTGGAGCCTACGAAAACTGGAATGTCGATATCGGCCTCGAATGCGGCCTCTCCGGCCACGCGCAGATCGGCAAGGGCATGTGGGCGATGCCCGATCTGATGGCCGCAATGCTGGAGCAGAAGATCGCCCATCCGAAGGCTGGGGCTAACACCGCCTGGGTGCCGTCGCCGACGGCCGCTACTCTGCATGCCACGCATTATCACCAGGTCAATGTCGCAAAGGTGCAGGAAGGCCTGAAGGATCGCACCCGTGCCAAGCTCTCCGATATTCTCTCGGTGCCTGTCGTTGTACGGCCGAACTGGACGCCGGAAGAAATCCAGCGCGAACTCGACAACAATGCACAGGGCATTCTGGGTTACGTCGTGCGCTGGGTCGACCAGGGCATCGGCTGCTCCAAGGTGCCTGACATCAACAATGTCGGCCTCATGGAAGACCGTGCGACACTGCGGATTTCCGCCCAGCACATGGCGAACTGGCTGCACCACAAGATCGTTACGAAGGAGCAGATCGTCGAAACGATGAAGCGTATGGCCGCCGTCGTCGATCAGCAGAATGCCGGTGACTCAGCCTACATCCAGATGGCCGGAAATTTCGACGATTCGATCGCCTTCCAGGCAGCACTCGATCTGGTCCTGAAGGGCAGGGAGCAACCGAACGGCTACACCGAGCCGGTCCTGCATCGCCGCCGCATCGAGCTCAAGGCAAAGCAGACCGCCTAAGCCTGAGCATGCCAGATACAAAAAGGCCGCTGGACTCAAAAGTCCGGCGGCCTTTTTTATACCGAATTCAGCTTTTAGCTTACTGGATAACGATGACCTTGGAGGTGGTCTTGCCCGGACGGACGCGGCTGTAGAGATCGATGACGTCCTGGTTCATCAGGCGGATGCAGCCAGAAGAAGCGGCGGTGCCGATCGATGCCCATTCGGGGGTGCCATGCAGGCGGAAGAGCGTGTCCTGGCCCTTCTCGTTGAAGAGGTACATGGCGCGTGCGCCGAGCGGGTTGGTGAGGCCTGGACCCATGCCGTCTTCGACGTACTTGGCGATTTCAGGACGACGGACGGCCATTTCCTTCGGTGGGTGCCAGTTTGGCCATTCCTGCTTCCAGGCGACATAGGCCGTGCCGGACCATGCGAAGCCCTGCTTGCCGACGCCGATCCCGTAGCGGACGGCCTTGCCGTTGGGCAGGATATAATAGAGGTGACGCTCGCGCGTGTTGACGATGATCGTGCCCGGACGCTCGTCGCTCTGGTAGCTGACGATCTGCCGGCGGAATTCCGGCTTGACGCGGTCGATCGGAATTGCCGGCAGGGAGTATCCGGCATCCGACGTTACACCATAGGCGTCATTGAAGATTTGTGCCGTCTGAACGGTCGGACCTGCGCCCTTGTCATCGACGGACGCGGATTCGGACGTCGTGGAGCAGCCGGCCAGTACCAGGGTCGCCAGCAGGCCAAATACAGGGAATGCATTGCGGATGCGCATGGATAACTCGTGAAGGTTTTGGGGCAAGAGAGGATAGTCTTTCGACCATCGTTGCTTATGGTTTATTTTCGATTAACTTTGCCTTTGCA
Organism: Rhizobium sp. KNZ14-9A; assembly: GCF_056755015.1. Taxonomy (NCBI): domain Bacteria; kingdom Pseudomonadati; phylum Pseudomonadota; class Alphaproteobacteria; order Hyphomicrobiales; family Rhizobiaceae; genus Rhizobium; species Rhizobium sp. KNZ14-9A. Next base: position 3,806,702 of record NZ_JBPGXB010000002.1, on the reverse strand, counting down.
AGGCTGCTGCGGTGCGACAAAATCCATCTGCGCCGCAAATTAGAAGCGCATGGCTTTTTTGCAACAATGACCAAGGCCCCCTGACACTTATCCATGACGATTTTGAGCGTTTACAATAACAATCCGTTAATCGATGGCCGGCAATCGGACAGGGCCATGATGGTGCGCCGTGGCATGCAGATTTTGCTTCACGATATGCGCCACGCAGTGCTGCCGGAACTGCCTCTGGCGAGCGGCCGCCGGGCCGATTTGATTACCATCTCTGAAAAGGGAGAGGTCTGGATCATCGAGATCAAGACGTCGATCGAGGACTTCAAGGTCGATCGCAAATGGCCGGATTACCGTCTGCATTGCGACCGGCTATTCTTTGCAACACACAAGGATGTGCCCGTCGATATATTTCCGGAGGAGTGCGGCCTTTTTCTTTCAGATGGTTACGGGGCGCACATGCTGCGCGAGGCACCTGAACACCGCCTGCCGCCGGCGACCCGTAAGGCCGTAACGCTCAACTTTTCACGCGCAGCCGCGCAGCGGCTGATGATGGCCGAATGGGCAAACGGCAAGCCGTTCAACGTTGATGATGTCTGACTATTTCGGTGCGCGTTTGGCGAGGATGCGTTGTAGCGTGCGGCGGTGCATGTTGAGCCGGCGTGCCGTCTCGGACACGTTGCGCTCACACATTTCGTAGACACGCTGGATATGCTCCCAGCGCACGCGATCCGCCGACATGGGGTTTTCCGGCAGTTCCGCCTTTTCCCCGGGCCGTTGCGTCAGCGCCGCAAACACGTCATCGGCATCAGCAGGTTTCGCCAGGTAATCCACAGCCCCGAGCTTCACGGCGGTCACCGCAGTGGCAATATTGCCGTAGCCCGTCAGCACGATGATTCGCGTGTCGTCGCGACGCTGGCGAATCGCCTCGATGACATCGAGACCGTTGCCGTCGCCGAGCCGCAAGTCGACCACCGCATATTTCGGCGGCCGGCCCTTGGACTTTGCCACACCTTCCGCCACCGATTCGGCCGTTTCCACATGAAAGCCGCGTGCCTCCATGGCCCGTGCCAAGCGACGCAGAAAGGGGCCGTCGTCATCGACGATCAGCAGGCTCGGGTCAGGCCCGATATGCTCCTCGTTGGAGCCGGCGGAAATCTCATGGTTCTGATCTGTCATCGCTACGGTCCCGGCGGTTGAATGTCCGAATGCGTCAACCGCTTATATTCTGTTTATGCCCACAAAGTCATTTTGTCGAATTTGCGTCTATCAATACGCGCGGCCATTCGATTCGAATGCGAGCGCCGGCATTTTCCGGATCACGGTTTTCGAAAATCAAAGATGCGCCGGAGCGCTCCAGCAGCGTTTTGGCGATGAAAAGCCCCAGTCCCAGGCCTCCAGCCGTATCTTCCCTCTGCCGTTTGGTGACATAGGGCTCGCCGATCCGCGTCAGAATATCGGGCGCGTAGCCGTTGCCGTCGTCCTCGATGACGATGAGCACCTTTTCGTGATCGTGCTCGACCGTGACCGTCACCTTCTCCCGCGCATAGTCGACAGCGTTCTCGACGAGGTTGCCGAGCCCGTACATGATGCCGGCATTGCGGTCGGTAACAGGCTCGCCCCTGCGCGGGCTCTTCTCTATCAATTCCAGCTTGATGCCGAATTCGCGATGTGGCGCCACGATTTCCTCCATCATCGAGGAAAGGGGTAGCCGCCGCAGATGCGCCTCGCCCTCGGCAGAGAGCGTCGTCAGCCGGCGAAGGATGTCGCGGCAACGCTCGCTCTGGCTGCGCAGAAGCTGCACATCCTCGCGGAACCGGTCATCATTCTTGAGCTCGCGCTCCATCTCCTTGGCAACGACGCTGATCGTGGCAAGCGGTGTGCCGAGCTCATGCGCAGCAGCGGCTGCAAGCCCGTCGAGCTGGGAAAGATGCTTTTCCCGCTGCAGCACCAGCTCTGTCGCTGCCAGCGCGTCGGCAAGCTGGCTTGCTTCCATCGACACCCGATAGGCATAGAAGGCGGCAAAGGCCATGGTCGAAGCAATTGAACACCAGACGCCGAACTGCATGACATTGTGGACGTTGATTTCCATCCCGTCGAACCATGGGAGCGGAAAGGGCGAGAAGGCAAGCACGGTAATGCAGACCATCGCAAAGCCGATCAATGCTGTGCTGTAGCGGATCGGCTGTGAGGCGAAGGAAATGATGACGGGAACGCAGACCAGTGCCGCAAAGGGATTGGCAAGGCCGCCAGTAATGAAGAGCAGCGCGCAGAGCTGCAGAAGGTCGAAACCCAAAAGCGCGAAAGCGGCACGCGGCTCAAGCCGGTGAGTCGGCGGATAGCGTATCGTCAGATAGAAATTCACCCCGGCGAGTGCCGCAATCAGCGAGCAGCTGGCAACCAGCGGCAGCGGGAATTTCAACAGGAACGCAACGATGAAGACTGTTACTGCCTGGCCGGTGACGGCCAGCCATCGCAATCGCACCAAAGTCTGCAGGCGTAGCCGGCGACTGCTTAGCCTGTCTTCCCGTGTCTGGATTTCGGTCTTCTCAATCACGCCACACTCCTACAGCATCGTCCGAAAATCGGAATCGATTTCGGAAAGCTTGATGCGTAGATTCAAAGAGTTAGAGCGTCCGTTGCGCGTCCGAATGAACGCACGGCACTCCAACGCCGCGGATTATGTACCACGGGGCTTTGCCCTTGTCGTCGGCACCGCTTCATCAGGCTTTTCCGGCCAGGGATGTCTTGGATAGCGCCCTCGCATATCCGCGCGCACATCCTTCCACGAGCCGGCCCAGAAACCCGGCAGGTCGCGGGTCGTTTGAATCGGCCTGTGGGCCGGCGAAGTGAGCTCCAGCAGCAGAGGCAATCGTCCGCCGGCGACCGCCGGATGCTGCTTGAGACCGAAGAGCTCTTGTACCCGGATCGTCAGCGTCGGTTCTTCGCCGTCGTATTGGATCGGATGGCGTTGCCCTGTCGGTGCCTCGAAATGCGTTGGTGCAAGCCGTGCGAGATCGCGCTGCAGGTCGTGTGGCACAAGTGCCATCAGTCCGTTGGAGAGCCCGGAGGCGGAAATATCCGAAAGCCCTCGCGCGTCCATCTGGAAAGGGATGAACCAGTCTTCCATGCGGTCAAGCAGTGCTTCGTCGCTCATATCGGGCCATGGTTCACCGATCGTCCGGTGCAGGAAGCCGATCCGCTCCCGAAGCTGCAGAGCTTCCTTGGAAAAGGGAAGCTGATCGAGCCCCAGCTCCTGCAATCCTTGCGCAAACGCCCGTACCACCGCCTCGCCCGAGGGGCGTGGAAGCGGCGCTTCCTCGAAAACGATCGCGCCGAGTCTTGTGGCCCGGCGTGCCCGCACCTGCCGGCTCTGCCTATCGAAAAAGGTCTGATCGTCCGTCCGGATTTCGCCCGGCAGCTCGGCTTCGATGTCGGCGCGGGAGACGTCCGCTGCCGCCAGAATTCTCCCCTGCGCGGCCCGACCCGTCAGATCGGCGATTACGAGCATCTGGCTGCCGGCCAGCCGCTCGGTCTCCGCAAGCTCGGCGCCTCGGCCGTTCGCCATGACATACCGCCCGCGCGCGCCGCGCTGAAGCGCGATTCGATCCGGGAATGCATGCAGCAGAAGCCTTCCTGCAAGCACAGGTTCAGCGCTCGAAACCCTGTTGAAACCTCCTGAGAGCCTTCCTGCGAGCCGTCTCGCAGCCTCAGCCCTTTCGCCTTTTTCACCTTTGAACCGTCGCAGACGCTCTTCCAGATCGACGCTAGTGCCGCCGAGCCCCTGCTCGGTCAGCAGCACGGATATCAGCGCCGCATCCTTGGCATGACCCGATTCGCCAGCCGAAACCACCATGGCAGCCAGCCGCGGCGGCAGGGCGAGGTCGCGCATCACCTTCCCTCGCGCCGTCAACGCGCCGTCTTTGTCCAGCGCCCCAAGCTGCGCCAATAGCGCGCGTGCTTCCTTGATTGTCGTCTCCGGCGGTTGATCGACAAAAGCGAGCGATTTCGTATCCTGAACGCCCCAATGGGCGAGATCGAGCACGAGACCGGAAAGATCGCTCGAAAGAATCTGTGGTGGTGTGAAGGCCGGAAGTGCCGCCGTCTGGCCCTGATGCCACAGGCGGATCGCGATGCCAGGTTCTGTCCTTCCCGCGCGGCCGGCACGCTGATCGGCCGAAGCGCGCGACACCCGCACGGTTTCCAACCGCGTG